>DAIOVU010000038.1:0-40621 GCA_036758845.1 Sediminibacterium sp. | reverse complement strand
AATCAATAGGAATGCTGTTCTGCGTTTATTCTACCTAATCCTACATTCAATATTCAGTATTCAACATTCAACATTCCTCAGTCTTCCTTATTGCCGGCAGAAAAGATCTGGTCTACCGCCCCGCCCAGCATTGGAAATTTATCTTTTACAAAACCGGCAATCGTTTCTATAGCCTTGGTTGCCTGCTCCTGGTTTAGTCCGGCTTCTTTCATTAATCTTTCTATCAGTTCGTTCATAGTAATAGTTTTGGGGGTGAAACGTATGGTTTGTGCATGCAATATTAACTGCTGCCAATAAAAAAGCGATAAGAAGTTATTCCCATCGCTATCTCTGATTAACACAGATTAAGTATGATTGGCTGATTATGTTGGAGATCAGGCTACTTTTAAAATACTGAGTTTGCTTTTGCTGAACATCTGCTCTGCGTAATCGAGTGTGATGTGCAGGTGTTTAACGGCTGTGCCGGGCAGTTCAAACATGGCATCTGTTAAAATGCTTTCGCAGATACTGCGTAAGCCTCTTGCTCCCAGTTTGTATTCCAGCGCCTTCTTTACCATAAAATCCAGTACGGCATCATCTATCTTCAGCTCAATACCTTCCAGTTCAAACAGACGGGTAAACTGTTTAATGAGTGAGTTCTTTGGTTCGGTAAGAATACTCCGCAAAGTTTCTGTATCTAACGGGTTTAAATGCGTAATTACCGGCAACCTGCCCAGTAGTTCAGGTATCAGTCCAAAACTTTTCAGGTCCTGCGCATTAATGAATTCTAACAGGTTTTTTCGCTGGTGTTCCTGTTCCTCTTTGTTTACACTAAAGCCAATAGCGTTGGTATTAACCCTGCGGGCGATTACTTTATCAATACCATCAAATGCTCCTCCACATATAAAAAGGATATTCTTGGTATCTACCTTGATCATTTTCTGCTCCGGATGTTTGCGTCCACCCTGGGGCGGTACCAGTACTTCAGTACCTTCCAGCATTTTCAGTAATCCCTGTTGCACACCTTCTCCGCTTACATCGCGGGTAATAGAAGGGTTATCTCCTTTGCGCGCGATCTTATCCAGTTCATCCACATATACAATACCTCTTTCTGCCGCAGTTACATCGTAATTGCAGTTTTGCAGTAAGCGGGTAAGCATGCTTTCCACATCTTCTCCTACATAGCCTGCCTCTGTAAATACGGTGGCATCTACAATGGCAAAGGGCACGTTTAATAAGCGGGCAATGGTTTTAGCCAATAAGGTTTTACCGGTTCCGGTTTCGCCAACCATGATGATGTTACTCTTCTCGATCTCAACATCATCGGGCTGCAGTTTATTATTGACCCTTTTGTAGTGATTATAAACGGCTACCGACAATACTCTTTTGGCATCATCCTGTCCAATCACATATTCATCAAGAAATTTTTTGATCTCTGCCGGGCGCCGCACATTCAGTTTAAAATTATTGGAGCTGTTGCTTCCTTCCTGTTTGGTGGTAAGTTCCTGGGCAATGATCTCCTGGGCATGTTCCACACAGTTCTCGCAGATATGACCATCCTGACCGGCAATAAGGATCTTAACCTCGTCGCGGTTGCGGCCACAGAAAGAACAATGTAATTGAGATGCTTTTGCCATAGTTGGTGTTTATGATCCACTTTAAAAGCCTGCCTGTTAGACAGCTTTTTGCAATGAAGTGTTGCAAAGCTACCGCAGATAGGGCTTTGAAAGGTGATTTTAGGTGTAAATACTGGTTAAAATGGGTGATTAGCCCCCAATTTTAGTTAAAACTGCGTCTACAATACCGTATTCCACGGCCTCTTTGGCATCCATCCAGTAATCGCGATCAAAGTCTTTCATGATCTGATCAACCGTTTTTCCACAGTTATCTGCCAGTATCTTGGCACCCAGTTCCTTTGTTTTACGGATCTGGTTGGCCTGAATTTCAATATCGGCACTGGTAGCCTGGAAATAACCGCCAAGGCTTGGCTGATGTATCATGATCTCGCCATGCGGGTAAACATATCGTTTGCCTTTGGTGCCTGCACTGAGTAAAATAGATCCCATACTTGCTGCCAGGCCCATACAAATAGTACTTACCGGACTCTGGATCAGTTTCATGGTATCATAGATCACCATGCCGCTGGTTACTACGCCACCCGGACTGTTGATATAAAATTTGATCTCTTCGCCCGGCTTATCTGCATCAAGCAACAAAAGTTTGCTAACAATGTCTTTGGCAGACTTATCATCTACCACACCCCACAGGTACACAGCCCTTTTCTCGAAGAACAGTTTTTCCATTTTCTTCATCATAAAACTACCCATCGGTTCCTGCTTCTCTTCTTTAGGTTCGTTTTCTTCTTCATCTTCCATCAAGTATGGATTCACGATATATTTTGAGTTGATCATAGCGTATTCGTTTTAAATTCTTTTTTTGTGAATTGTGAATTGTGAATTGTGAATGGTGAATCTGAAAAGTCAACTGTGATGATTCATTCACCATTGACCATTCACCATTCACACACATCAGCTTTTCTTTTCCTTTCTCGGGTTGGTAAACAACACTTCATCTATCAAACCATATTCCTTTGCTTCAGTAGCCGTCATCCAGAAATCACGGTCGCTGTCTTTAGCGATGGTTTCCACATCTTTTCCTGTGTGATGGGCTGTGATAGCATACAGTTCCTGCTTCAGTTTTTTGATCTCACGTGCTGTGATCTCAATATCAGTTGCCTGTCCGCCAATAGCCCCGCTGGGCTGGTGCATCATAATGCGGCTATGCTTGAGAGCGGTACGTTTGCTCTGGATACCGGCACATAACAAGATCTGACCCATACTTGCTGCAATACCCGTACAGATGGTAGCAACATCCGGACTGATAAACTGCATGGTATCATAAATGCCTAATCCGGCATAAACACTGCCTCCCGGGCTATTGATATACATCTGGATATCGCGTGTTCTGTCTGTGCTTTCGAGGAACAATAACTGGGCGGTTACAATATTGGCCACATAATCATTAATGCCTTCGCCAAGGAAGATGATACGGTCCATCATCAACCGGCTGAATACGTCCATGCTGGCTACATTCAAAGGCCTTTCTTCAATAATATAGGGGGTGAGGTTGGTAAATCCCTGCTGCTGGTAATTATGCAAAGTGGCACTGCTGATACCCCTGTGTTTTATCGCGTATTGTTCAAATTCTTTTCCAAGGTTCATATCGTATAATTTTTCGCTTTGAAGGTAAGTGATTTGCTATTTCAAGAATGAATCTATTGTCAAATACTGTGCAAATCAGGTATTCAGACAAGTAGTCATACCCCTCCGGCCCCCTGAAGGGGGAGTATAAATTAGTTTGTCAGCTATTGCAAACAAAAAGCCGGACCAAAGGTCCGGCAGTTATTTTATAACTCCCCCTTCAGAGGGTTGGGGGGTTAATGATGGTGATGATGCAATTTCTTAGCAAAATCCTCTGCACTGATCGGCTCTTCCTTAGCAGATACCTGTCCTTCCAGTGTAGTGAACAGCTTATCGGCGCTGATGCGGTGGTAGCTGTCTTCTACAAACTTTCTGTCCTGCATCATGCGGTTGGCATAATCGTCTACCCATTGCTGGTTATCGCCCAAAGCACCCAACTGGCCGCCCATGTAGCTGAATAATTGTTGTTTGGCAAAATCGCGGATATCATCAGGCAATACCTCGATCTTATTCTCTTCAATCAGTTTGCTGCTAACCAGGGTCCATTTTAACTGACTGGCAAAACCCGGATAGTCCTGCTCTGCCTCTTCGGCAGTTTTTGGTTTTTCTCCGCCTGATTGTAACCAACGTTTTAAGAAACTTTCAGGAAAGTCCATTTTGGTATGGTCTACCAGGTGATGATAGATCTGATCGTATACCTGGTTGCGTGATTGCTGGGCAAAATGTGATTCAATTTCTGCCTTTACTTCTTTGCGGAAATCTTCTTCAGTTTTGATCTCAGTGTTATTGGGGTAAACACTCAGAAAGAAGGCTTCGTTCAGTTCGGCTCTTTCTACCAGGCCCACTTTGGTGATCAGTAATTTAAAATATTTATCACCGTCTTCATTTGTTAAACCAAGGTCTGCAAGAATGGCTTCTTTTTCTTTGTCATCAAAAGCTTTGCTAAGCTGTAAAACAACACTGTCGTTATTTTTTTTGCCTAACAGGTTCTTACGGTATCCTTCAGAAAAATATTTAACAAGGAGTGAATTGTCTTTGCTAACGCCAGCTTCAACCTCATTGCCTTCTGCGTCTGATTCAATGAATTTTACGTTCAGCACGTTATCATCGCCGGTTACGGATTCAGGTTCGGTCATCTTGCCATTGCGTATTTGCAGGCGCTCTACTTCTTCCTGTACCATGGCATCGGTTACAGTTACAGTATAGCTCGTAACTTTTATGCTTTTCGGATCAATTTCAAAAGAAGGCTTCAGGCCTACCTCAAAAGAGAAGGAATAATCAACCGGGCTGTTCATATCCAATGAACGGGCATCGTTATCCAATGGGAGAGGCTGTGCAAAGATCTCCAGTTTTTCCTGGTTCAAATAAGCATTCAGCTCGCTTTCTACTTTGCGTAATACCTCATCGCTGAAAACACCCTGTCCATACATTTTTTTCACTAATCCTGCAGGCACCATACCTTTCCTGAAGCCGGGGATATTGGCCGTTTTGGCATATTTCTTTAAACTTTGTTCAAAACCACTGTAATAATCTTCTTTGCTCAATTGAACGGTCAGTTTATCGTTCAGTAAACCGATGTTCTCTCTCGTAACAGATGCCATAATTGATTTTTTGATCTTAAAATTTGGGCTGCAAAGGTAAGGGATTGTGATAAACCCCGGAAGGTTGAAATGAAAATTAGTGGCAAAAAACAGATAGGCGGATGAATTTTAAAACCTGAAAAAGCCTTACTGCTTTTTTTTAGTTAAATACGCAGCAATTCCTCACGGTTACAAGCACTATCGGGTAATCACTACAAAATTTTCAAAAAAACACCCTATTTCGTAAAAAATGTTTAAAAAACACCCAATTCCATTGATGACACCCTTTTTGTCATAAATTTGTCACAATGAAGAATGTCCTGCTGATATCATTACTGTTGATCCATTTATTGGGTAATACAGAGTTATGCCAGCTTCTCAGAGTTCCCAAAATATTTGAGCACTACCAGGAGCACCAGCTATGGAACACCGATGCTTCTTTCCTGGGGTTCATTACTATGCATTATCTGGGAAACGATGGGATTGACGGCGATGACAATCAGGATAAAGAACTGCCTTTCATGCATATTCTTCATCAAACGCCTCTTGTTTCTACAGCCCCCCCCAATGTTTGTTCAGCCGTTCCTAAACGAATCAATGCTGAATTAAAAACGTTTACTATCAGAGACAATTTTAATGTACGTCCTGTTTACACAGGCACCCTGCTACGTCCCCCCCGGATGTCCGCTTAGACTTTTGTTTTCCTGTTAATCAAAACAGTCTCAGACCTGTGTTTGATCAATGCCGGCTGCTGCGCAGTATAAAAATATTGCTGTGTGCGTTGCCTGTATGTTGCGGAGTCTATGTTAAACCTTAAATAAGTCCCGATGAAAAAAACAATTTTAAAAGCAGGCGGAATTGCCGGATTATGCGCGGTTTTGTTTTTAGCCTGTAAACATGAACTCCCTTTTCCACCCGGTGTGGTACCGGTGTTGGAAGTACCTAATCCCGGAAGCTCAGGTAAAACCTGCAGCCCCGACACCGTGTATTTCGCGAATGAGATACAGCCTTTATTAAATTCCAGTTGTGCCATGAGTGGCTGTCATGATGCCACTACTCATGCAGAAGGTCTTAACCTGAGCAGTTATATTGGAACACTGAAGATCGTCTCTCCAGGCAGGCCTTCAAGCAGCAAACTGTACACACAATTACTCAAAAGCGGTGATGAGCGTATGCCTCCACCGCCCATGACTGCACTTTCGTCAACGCAGATTGCAAAAATTCAGAAATGGATCAGCCAGGGTGCTGTAAATAATGTATGCGACCAATGCGATACAACCAATTTCAAATTTGCTACAGCCATCAAACCATTAATGGATAACAAATGTGTGGGTTGCCACAATGCAGCTTCCTTAGGTGGTAATGTTGATTTATCTTCTTATGCAGGAATTAAAGCTGCGGCAGTAAGCGGAAAATTATATGGATCTGTAACATGGAGCAATGGTATTTCTGCGATGCCTAAAGGCGGAGTGAAAATGCCTGACTGTGAAATTGTGCAGATTAAAAAATGGATTGATGCCGGAACTCCTAACAATTAAAAAGCAACAAGCAATGAAAAAAATAAAGATCATACTGTTTTTGAGTTTTCTGTCTGTTTCGTTTTACGCCTGTTATTATGATAAAGCGGACCTGCTTTACCCGGTTGGTATTTCAGCGCCCTGTGCTGATTCTGTAGGTACGGTTTCTTATCTCCAGAAAGTAGTGCCCTTACTTCAAAACCAATGTTACGGTTGCCATAATGCCGCCGCGGCTTCGGGTGGAATTGTAATGGGTACGTATGCCGCAGATAAAGCAATTGCCACAAACGGGAAATTATATGGAAGCATCAGCTTTGCTGCCGGTTTTTCGGCTATGCCAAAAGGGGGGGCAAAAATGAACAGTTGTCAATTGGCAACCATTAAGAAATGGATCGATGGAGGGGCGCTCAACAATTAACTATTAATTACGATCTATGTTTAAAAGAAAAATATTCCGATACCTGCCGTTGTTGCTTGTATTGTTACTGGCAGCCGGCTATTATGCTTATCATGAGTTTAACAGGCGGAGCAGCGATACGGCAGACCTGAAACCTGCTTATGAACTTTCTGCAATTGAACTCATTGCTGGCTTTCAGGCCGATGAGAAAGAGGCCAATGCAAAGTACCTGGGCAAAGTGTTGTTGATCAATGGTACGATCAAATCACTGGATAAAGATCAGGCGGGATTGTATACGCTGATCATGGGCGATTCAACATCTATGTCATCCGTGAGATGCAGTATGGCCTCAAAAAATGCAACAGATCCTGCATCGTTCACTATTGGCGCCCGGCTTTCAGTAAAAGGTATATGCACCGGTTACACAGCAGACGACATGGGTTTGGGATCTGATGTAATCCTGAACAGATGTGTAGTAACAAAATCTCCCAACAAATAAATTATCTATTATGAAAAAAGTATTGATTTTTCTTTTCTCTTTGCTCGTCCTGAAAAGTGTTTCTGCACAGGATAAATTTTTTACCAAGGCCGGGAAAATTGTGTTTGACGCAACTACTCCCAAATCGCCTGAGAATATTGATGGTGTGAATAAAACAGTTACCTGTGTGCTGGATACCAAAACAGGTAACATACAGTTTGCCGTTCTGATGAAAGCTTTCGAATTTGAAAGAGCCCTGATGCAGGAACACTTTAATGAGAACTACGTAGAGAGTAACAAATTTCCCAAAACAGATTTTAAAGGTGCTATTGCAAATGCAACTTCTGTAAACTATGGTAAAGAAGGCGTGTACCCTGTAAAAGTAAAAGGAAAGATGACATTGCATGGTATAACCAAAGATGTTGAAGCAGATGGAAAACTTTCTGTAAAAGGCGGAAAGATCCAGGTACAATCAAACTTCCAGTTAACCTTGAGCGATTTTGGCATTGATATTCCGCAATTAGTGGCAGACAAAGTAGCCAAAACCGCAAAGATTACGGTTGATTGTTTATTGGACCCGTTGAAATAATTTTTTTAATCAAGAACGTAATTACATGAAAACCTGTAAATTTTTATTACTCATATTCTGTGCAATGTTTGTACAGGCTACCCGTGTGGCAGCGCAGGATGATGACCTGTTAAAACTTGTTGGTGAGGATAAGCCGAAGAAAGAATTTGTGAAGTATGCTTTTAAATCGCCGAGGGTAATTAATGGTCATTCGATGGAGTTTCTTGCTCCCGGCACGATGGACTTCAGGATACTGCACCGCTTTGGTTTATTGAGCCAGGGCGCAGATAATTTCTTCGGCCTTGACCAGGCCAGTATGCGCCTTGGTTTTGATTTTGGCGTGCGACGTAACCTTATGTTTGGTGTGGGCAGAAGCACCTTTAAAAAAGAGCTGGATGGGTACATCAAATTTGCCCCTATTATGCAATCAACCGGGCCCGGAAGTTTTCCGTTTACGGTGGCGTTGGTGGGTGGTGTTACGTTGAATACCCTTCCGTGGGCAGATCCTACTGCGAAGAATTATTTTTCCTCCAGACTGGCTTATTATTTTCAGACGATCCTCGGAAGAAAATTCAGTGAAGGAATTTCAATCCAGGTTTCACCAACATTGGTACACAATAATCTTGCACCTATACAGTCGCAGTCAAATGACATATACGCTGTTGGATTTGGCGGCCGCGCAAAAGTTTCTAAGCGTATGGCTTTTACCTGGGATTATTTTTATGTAGTGAATGGCATTGAGAATGGTATTAATTATCATCCTCTTTCTATCGGGGTAGATATTGAGACCGGCGGACACGTATTTCAACTGCATGTATCTAATGCAGCGGGTATGAATGAACGGGCGTTTATTACTGAAACTGTTAACGATTGGTCTAAAGGAGAAATACGTTTTGGGTTTAACCTGTCACGTGTATTTCAGTTAACCAAAGGGAAAGGTGCCAAATAACGCGACCTGTTTTTTAAAATTTTAACGTGTTGTGCTCCTATGAAATCAATATGCATTAATGCATTTTACTTCTAAAATTATATTATAATGCGGCTATTCTTTATTTCAGATCACTTTTGAAACACATAGGTACATAGGAAAAACAAAAAAGAAACATAGCTTTTAAACTATATGCCCTGTTTCCTGACCTATGTAACTATGTGTTTAATAGGAGCACAACACATTAAATTTAAGTTGCAGCCTCTTTAAATGAGCAGTTCCTTATAGTAGGAATTGTTCATTTAAAGAGGCTGGTTTGTGTAGGCAAGATCTTTATTTTTCGCTGGCAAACAGGTTGTTGGTGCAGGCAAACAGTCCTCTCAGCGAATTGGTTTCAAGGTTTTTAAACTTGCCTGATAAAACACTTTGGCCAGCGCATCCGGGGTTGTTTCCTCTTCCCAATGGCCAGGTGCCGCTGGTTTCCTCAATCCGGATATCTGCCAATCCTGCTACACCTAATGCAAAATCTGTACAATTGAATTTGCTTAAGTGATAATCCTTATCGAGACTCTCATCAATAAACGACAGTATCCGGGTAAAGTTCTTCTGTGTTACAAACCTGCCGATCATTTCATCCCAGTTTCGTACGGCATCATTTTTTAAGGTTGCCTGAATAGAAGGGAACAAAGGATTTACCGGGAATAGTGACCCCTTTTGCGGATAAAATCCAAATGTTCTTGATACCACTGTTTTGTCTTCATTGAATTTGATCAGGGTAATGTACATGTGCCCAACCTGCCCCAGTTTGAAAAAAGCTTTTTTCTTCCCGGCCACCGGTTGTTTGATATGGATAGCTACTGCGAAAGCGCTTCCTTTCTTATTGTCGGCAAATGCATCAATAACAGATTCGCTGCTTACAACAGTGGCGGAACTGTCTTTTATCCGGTCGGGGATCTGAAGGGTATCAAGCGCCAGCAATGATGCATCGATCATCGAATCACTGAAGGCCTCTGGTTCCTCTGTATCAGCACTATCTTCATTCGGAACCGGCCCTTGTTCGCGTAATCTGAAGGAACTGTCAACAGCCCGCATCCGTCCGTGTTTCTTTTTAAATGCAAACTGGGGAACCATATTACCCGCTTTGTAAAAACAAGAGAGGGCAACAGGGTAATTTTTTATTCTTGCCATTACAACAGCCATATTGTAATAGAGGTGTGCTACCGCATTTTCATCGCCCGACTGATGTTTCATTTTTAACAGGCGGCGCAGTTGTATAAAGGCTTTCCTGTTATGTCCAAATGAGATATAGGCATCACTTACACCCAATAACGCTTTTACTTCGGCGCTGAGGTTATTTTTTTCTTTAGCCACCCACAGTTCTTTTTCGGCAGAGGGTACGGAGGGGATTTTTTGCAGGCCTGCAGTAAAATTTCTTTCCGTTATGAGGAATGGTAATGCTATAACGGAATCTTCAGTTGTAGCGTCAAGACTGGCAATGCCGGCAGACTGCGCGTATCCTGCCGACAGTATGATACCCTGGAAAGCCAGTAATATCAATGGTTTCAAATAATTCCTGCACATGGGTTGAAAATGTTTTTCATTGCCAGGAGTTCTAAATCGTACATAAAATTAGAGTAAACGCCCTGTATTGTTATGGTAAAAGTTTTATTCCTTCTGTAACAATGTCCCAATGCGCCAGCAACAATTCAAAACGATGCTGTTCCTCATTGGCTATGTGCGGGTACAGCAGGTTCTTATTAAAGGTCAGGTGCTGGTAATGCTTGCAAGTGGTGCAGATTATCGGATAATTATGTATACTAAAATAGTAGACTATGTTGAAGCTGCCAAATGACACTCCCCAAAAACACAAAAAAATCAGATCTTTCAAAATTGCTGCCTGAAAGGGGGGTATTTATTGCATTAGAGGCTTTCTTGCTAAAACGTTTCGGATATCACTTAAAAAAGAAGAGGTTCACAAAATGAACCTCTTAACAATGAGTTATACTCAATCAGTGCGGATGGAGGGGGTCGAACCCACACGCCTCGCGGCGCTAGATCCTAAGTCTAGTGCGTCTGCCAATTTCGCCACATCCGCTCAGGGGCGCAAAAATAGGGGTTTTTGAAAAACGGTAAAGTTTTTCCTTTTTTATGGGTTAAGATAATAAACAGGGGCGCTTTTTAGTTATTTATCCTGCTAAAACAAAACAATTAATTCTTGAGCACTGCTTGATAAGTATATGGCTAAAAAAAAGACATATTCATTACGATACCATACATGCAAAAAAACGCTTTTTTTCGTGCAAAAAACATCACAAATAAAGCCATAAGTGATTGATTATCTGGCATATAATTTTTTCAATAAGGCGATTTAATTTCCGGATAATTACCAAATCATGATATTAATCATATTTCAATTTGAGATTAATCAGTTCCCGGCCTGATTGGCGGGAGTAGTTTTGTGTTGTGAAATTGAAGAACAAATAATCGAGATCACGCTTAATGAACCTTTAAATATTTTTTTTATGAAAACCATGAATAAACCATCCTTACAAAAAGCATTTTTCTTAAGTCTCGGATTACTCTGTTTTATTGGCGCATTTGCCCAAAAGTATAGCAACAGGAATGTTAATTTAACTGTAAGCGGAACTTCTACATTGCACGACTGGGATATGAAATCTGCCCAGGGTACCTGCGAAGCTAATTTTACTTTTAATAACGCAGGTGCATTAACAGGCGTAAGCGGTTTGTCTTTCGCTACCCGTGCCGAAGCCCTGAAAAGCGGCCATGGTGCTATGGATAAAAATGCCTACAAAGCATTAAAAACAGAGAAGTATGCTTCAATCTCTTATGTTGCCTCAAGCGCAACAGTTTCTCCGGCCGGCGGATCTGAGTTTACTGTAAAATCTACTGGTAAATTATCTATTGCAGGCGCAACAGTTGATGCAGAAGTAACTGCTACCTGTAAAGTAAATGCTGATAAGAGTGTTACTGTGGTAGGGGCAAAGAAGATCAGCATGAAAGATTTTAATGTAGTACCACCCAGCTTTATGCTTGGTACCATTAAAACCGGTAATGATATAACACTAAAATTTGACTTAAATCTTTCTAAATAAAATTTCACAACAACAACGTAGTACTATTTGTTAACCCAAACTATTTTTATGAAAATTCAATTTAACAGGTTACACAGAAACATTGGTTTTATTTTACTTGGGCTTTTACCTGTTGCCCTGTTTGCTCAACAACCCAAAATTTCCAATTTCCGTCCTTACGATAAAACCGGTATCAACCAGTTTGAAACTTCAAAAGCTGATACAGTTCCTTTTGAAGGGTTGAAAGTAAGATGGGGTGCCGGCTTTACCCAACAATTCCAGAATCTGAAACACGAAAATCCGGGTGCATTAAACAATACCGGTACAGGTGTTAACCGTCTGTATCCGCTGGCTAATGGATTTATGACTTCACAGGCTAACCTCTACATGGATGTTCAACTGGCCGATGGTGTTAAGTTAAATGTTACCAGTTACTTATCATCACGTCACCACAATGAAACATGGGTGAAAGGCGGTTATATCCAGTTTGATAAAGTTCCTTTTAAAGGCCAGTTCTGGAGCGATATCATGAAAATCGCCACAGTTAAAATCGGTCACTTTGAAGTGAACTATGGTGACCAGCACTTCCGCAGATCTGATGGTGGTCAAACACTGTACAATCCCTTTATGGACAACTACATTATGGATGAATTTGCTACAGAGATCGGAGGCGAGATTTATTTCCAGAAAAATGGATGGATGGGTATGATTGGTATGACTAATGGTATGATCAAAGGTAATATCGACTCAGCCTTAGCTACTACCGCAGATGTTAATGTATCAAGAAATCCTTCTATTTATTTCAAAGGCGCTTACGATAAAAAAATTGATGAGAATGTAAGGATCCGTTTATCTGCCAGCTACTACAGTAATAGCAGTAACGCAGGAAGTGGTTTAACTTTGTTTGGCGGCGACCGTACCGGTTCTAACTATCAGAACGTAATAGAGAAAGGTGCACCAGGTGCTTTACCTGCTTCTACAGGTGTTGCTTTCTCTGGAAGGTTTAACCCCGGCTTCAGCAAAAAAATGAATGCTACCATGCTGAATGCTTTTGTAAAACTTTACGGATTTGAATTTTTTGGTACTTACGAAGGTGCTAAAGGCAGAACCAAAAATGAAATAGATGACAGAAAAGCATCTCAGGTAGCTGTTGAAGGTGTGTACAGGTTTGGCAAAACTGAAAACCTGTTCATAGGCGCCCGTTACAATAATGTTACAGCAAGATTGGCTGGATTTGCAAACGATGTAAGAGTAAGAAGAACCTCATTTGCCGCTGGTTGGTTTATGACTAAAAATGTATTGCTGAAAGCAGAACTTGTTAATCAGAAATACCTTGATTTCCCTGCTACAGATTACCGTTCTACAGGTAAATTCAATGGATATGTGATAGAGGCCGTTGTAGGATTCTAAAAAATTGGGTTTTTTTATGGTGTATAATAGCCGGATGGATTAATTTCATTCGGCTATTGTTTTTTTGGGTACTGATAAACACGGGAAGGTTTCATGAAAAAAAACTGGTTGTACATTTTGCTGCTTTTTGTTTTACCTGCGTTTAACAGCCCGGATAATGCAGCAACCTGGGTGGTTATGCCGGGCAGCAGCCTTACGGTAAATGGCAGTACCAATATCAATACTTTTCAATGCGAGATCACCAATTATCTGCAACCGGATACTATGACCTGTATCAGACAATCTCAAAAAGGGCAGGTATTGCCGATGAATGGTAAACTAAACCTGGATATACTTGCTTTCGACTGTCATAATAAAATGATGACCAACGACCTGCGGAAAACACTTCGGGCAAAAGAGCATCCGCACTTAACAATTCGGTTTATCTCTATCAATAGCTTTCCAGATCTGAGGAATCCTTCCAAAATAACCGGGGTTGTAGACATTGGCCTGGCGGGTGTAACCAAGCGTTTTGAAATCAATTACCTGTTCACAGCAGAAAATGCCCAGATGCTGCATCTGAAAGGCGACAGGGTGATCAATTTTTCTGATTTTAACCTGGTACCGCCAAGTAAACTGGGCGGTATTATTAAAGCAAAAGACCAGTTGAGTGTTGAGTTTAAATTGCATCTGAAACCGATAGGATAATCCGGGGTCAGGGATTCATCTTCGCAAAAATGATTCCGGCCATACACGACTGGAAAAGCCCAAATCCAAGCCAGGAGAGCACCATAATTTCAGATACATCGATCTGGCTATACGTCATCCACAAAATAGGAAGAAGCCCCGCAATAGTATATACAGCGCCAAATTCAAGGCCGCGGATAATGAAATGCCCATGAAATAATTTTTTAGACCGGTCCCAAAACCAGGCAA
Source organism: Sediminibacterium sp. (assembly GCA_036758845.1). Lineage (GTDB taxonomy): Bacteria > Bacteroidota > Bacteroidia > Chitinophagales > Chitinophagaceae > Sediminibacterium. The sequence goes on along the minus strand of DAIOVU010000038.1, from coordinate 26,557 downwards.
GAGCAAAACTGATCAGTAATGCGTGGGTATAAAAGAAAATATCGCGGGACCTGTCTGAGATAAAAACATTGCTCAGGTAACCGATAAAAAATGAGTCAAAGAATTTAATGCTAACAGCGAGGAATAATCCACCATAAGAAAGGATTGATAAAACAATGCCTGCCACCAAACCGCTTTGTAGTACCTTTTTCATATGCTGAATTTGACAATGAAATTAGCTTTTTTTAAGGAGATAATTTCATCCGGTTCCGCGATGGAGAAATTTGTTGTACTGAGGTATGGGCAATAAAAAACCACTTCGTTCTGATTAACAGTTTCACAGAGCGAAGTGGTTTGTCGTAATTTATTTATTAACCGCGGTTGGACGACTGGTTGCCCGAATACCTGCGCGAATCTCCACCTCTGTAAGACGGCCTTCTGTCGCTGTTCTGACGGTGTCTCTGAACAGGTCTTTGTGGTAATGATTTATAGGTAGTGAGCGATGTATTGCTCATGGCATAAGGATGATCTGTTACTACGGGTACGGAAACAGTGATCAGTTTCTGGATATCACGTAAGAACTCTTTCTCTTCTGCATCGCAGAACGAATAAGCGATACCGCTGGCTCCGGCACGTCCGGTACGCCCAATACGGTGCACATAGGTTTCCGGAACATTAGGCAGTTCAAAATTGATCACGTGCGAGAGGTTATCTACATCAATACCCCTTGCGGCAATATCGGTAGCCACCAATACCCGGGTATTTCCGGTTTTGAAATTGCTTAAAGCCCGCTGACGCGCATTCTGTGATTTATTACCATGAATGGCTTCTGCGCTGATGCCTGCCCTTGACAAATCTTTTACCACTTTATCTGCTCCATGTTTGGTGCGGGTAAATACCAGCGCTGTTTTAATAGACATGTCTTTCAGCAAATGGATCAGCAAATGTTTTTTGTTTTCTTTTTCAACAAAATACATGGCCTGCTGAATGGTTTCTGCGGTAGATGATACAGGCGTAACTTCTACTTTAGCAGGGTTGCTTAAGATAGTGCTTGACAGCTTGGCAATTTCTGCCGGCATGGTAGCCGAGAAGAAAAGCGTTTGTCTTTTAGCCGGTACTTTGGTAATGATCTTTTTAACATCGTGAATAAAGCCCATATCCAGCATACGGTCTGCCTCATCTAAAACCAGTATTTCTAATTGAGAAAGATTGATATAACGTTGCTCAACAAGGTCTAATAAACGGCCGGGTGTAGCAATTAATATATCTACGCCATTGCGTAATGCATTGGTTTGCGGTTGTTGTGATACACCACCAAAAATAACCAGGTGTTTCAGGTTCAGGTGTCTGCCGTATGCTGCAAAACTTTCGTCAATCTGTATAGCCAGTTCCCTGGTAGGTGTTAAGATCAATGCTTTAATGCCTTTATTGGTGCTGCCTGCTTTTTTTGCTTCATGCAAAATCTGCAGAATCGGAATAGCAAAGGCTGCTGTTTTACCGGTTCCGGTTTGTGCACAGCCTAACAGATCTCTGCCCTGTAAAAGAATAGGGATAGATTGTTCCTGGATAGGTGTGGGTGTTGTGTAACCTTCAGTGTTGAGCGCCTTCAAGATGGGCTCAATAAGGTGTAATTGTTCGAATAACAAAATGTATATAATTTAAATAAATGATCACCTGAATTAGCTCAGATGGTATATAACCTGCCCGTAATTGACTTGATAAACTTTGTCACGGAAGAGTGATCAGTCTGTAGAGAGAGTATATGAATGCTGCAAAGGTAAGGAATTATTTTTTAATAGCTTTTTACATGACAACCTGAGTACTATTTTAACTTCTTTAACCATTTTAACTAAACTATATTTTCTATTGAAAGGATAAGGGTTAAAGAGGTTAAAGAGGTTAAAGAGGTTAAAAGAGTTAAAGTAGTGTTCTTTCTGCCAAAGATCAACATCAAAGGCAATCATCTCTCTGCTTAATGCATCTCTACAACCCGCGCCTCCTATGCGTGCATTTTCTCCGGCAAAGACGCGGCGATTCTCAGACAAACGTTTTTGAATTAGTTGAAGCATATTTGGTAAATTGTAAATGCTATGGACAATAGTTTTTTCGCCTATCTGCAAAAGCTGGAAATGCTGGTATTTTTTTCGGGCTACCCGTTACTGTACCTGTTAGTGATTAGTATAGCAGGCAGTCAAAAAAGGAAGAACATTAGTCAAAATAAATTAGTGCTGTTTTTGCCATATACTTATGCATTTGCCGGCACACTTTACCTGGGGCTACTATTAAAAAATGTATATCCTGATTATTCCATCACACATATATCAGAACGGATTCTTCATCCTTATTTAACCATATTTGGGTTAAGTTCATTGTTATTCTGGATCCCTGCATTAAATCATAAACGGATAGTTAGTTTTTTGCATAGCCTGATTTTTTTCTGTCTCCTGGCAAAGGATTTTTTTATCAGGGAAACCGGCATCGCTGCTGATAAAACCGTTTTGCAAAATGATATGAAAATATACGCCATCAGTTTCCTTCTGCATGTTTCAGCATTATTGTTCTTTTGCGGGCTGACTTATCTCTACAGGCGATTTTTAAGTCGACATTCTGCATAATTTTTCTTCGATAAACGGCTAAAGCACTGCATAAATCACCGGTTCCGTCACTCTAACGCCTTGATTGATATAGTGTTAATACGACACAAAGAAGGCTTTTGCATTACATGATATAAATCATTCATTGTAGTGATGTAAATCATACTACTCCGCAAGGTCTCAGGATACTTTTACCCCGTTAAGTTTAGTTTTTATCATTAAAAATATTATTTATGAAACCTCTAAAAAACCATGCATTACTGATTGCGATGATCCTGTTCAGTGGCTATGGCTACATTTCAAGTTGCACCCATGAGTCTGTATTGCCTTTACCGGCTGCGGCTTCAAAAACACCCATTATCACGCACGGAACCAATGTTCATGTTCCAGGAAATATGACTGTGGGAAACGCGGGCGAATGGAAACTTGATAAAGCGCATTCAAATGTTTTGTGGTCTACCAACTACGTAGGAGCAGCAGGATTGCTGACCGGCAGGTTCAATCAATTTGGTATGCATGAAGTAACCGATGCAAAAATGCTCAACTATGTTACTGCAGCACAACCTCTGAAAGATTCTTCCTGGGCATTTTATGAAAATGAACCAGCGAAAATTTATTTCAACGGTTATGTTCAGATCAATCAGTCAAACACAGGCGAACCCGGCAGGGATGGTGGATGTAATATCACCACATTGGGAACTGTTCCAATTGTAGCCGGTACCCAGAACCTTACAGTAACCAATCTTGCCAGGATCAAAACAACTGAAGTGAAATTTGATGATCTGAGCAATGATTACATTGTTACACTTAATCTTACATGGAAGGGTACGCTGGCTGCACCTATAACCAAATCAATTGTTGGCCGCTTAAAATATGTTCCAAAAGCAAAAGTGCAGTTTGGAAGCAGTGCTGCCTATGAAGTATTTGGCCTGCAACTTAAATTCCAGTTTAACTGCAGAGATTTTGGAATTACCAGTACCAGTATTTCCGATAAGGTAGATATTGAGTGTAACATGAATTTCAATAATAAGTAACCTAAAACAGTATTACGATGAAACATCTAATTATATACATCGGTTTCCTCCTTATCATGGTTACCGGTTTAACAGGTTGCTACAGAGATATCATTCTGCCAGACGCTGTTGTTGATCCGGATGGTCCGCCAGAACAGGTAAGTTTTAAAAATGATATTGCACCATTGGTTGATACTAAGTGTGCATTGTCTGGATGTCATGTATCCGGCTCACACAAGCCTTATATGAAGCTGGGAGGATCTTATCAGGAAATTGTTAATGGAGGATTTGTAAATACCGTTATACCAAAACAGAGCATTATTTATCAGAAGATCAATGGCGAGATGAAAGAATATATCCCATCAGCAACAGACAGGCAGAAAATTTACGACTGGATAAGAAATGGGGCACCTAACAATTAAGTCATTTTAAATAATTATGAAATGAAACCAACAATAAATATACCTATCAGAGGATTTGGCCGGTTCTCTGTGCTGTTTATCTGCCTGTTTATCTGCCAGTCGGCAGTTACGGCACAGGACAGTACAGTTAAGGTTGAGGTAATAGTTGAACGCCCAAAACCTAAGCCGGTAAAAAACACATTCCCCGGTGTGTGGATTATCGACAACCAGACAGTAATGGTTTCCAGGAAAGGAACCTTTGAGCTGGACATCATGCACAGATTTGGAACAGTGGAAAAAGGCTATGATGATTTCTGGGGCCTCTTTGCACCTTCCAATATCAGGCTTGGCGCAAGCTATGCCCCTATTAACCATTTGAATATAGGTATTGGTATTACCAAGAGCAATAAACTATGGGATGCCAGTATCAAATATGGTATTGTTACACAAACTCCGGGAAAATATCCGCTTAGCATAACTTATTATGGCAACATTGCGTATGATAGCAGGAAAGACCCGGATAAAAGCTTATTTAAATATCAAACGCAAAGGATACTAACTTTTAACCAACTTATTTTTGCCAGAAAGGTAAATGATAAGCTGTCTTTACAGGCTGCTATTAGTCTTTCTCACCAGAATTCAGTAAATGGATATTTTACCAAGAATGATAGTACCGGGCAGGAGGTATTTAAAGAAATGGGTTTTGATCACCTGGCTTTTTCACTTTCAGGCAGGTATAAACTAAGCGATGTTACATCGGTTATATTTAACTATGATCAGCCTATTACAAGGCATAACACCCATAACCCTAACCCCAATTTATCTTTAGGGTTTGAGTTCAATACAAGTAATCACTCATTCCAGTTCTTCCTCGGCAATTATTCTTTGCTGAATCCGCAGCGTAATAACCTGTATAATGCAAACAGTCCGTTTGACTATACAGCTTCAGACGGTTCAAAAGGGGCGGGCGGAAAATTTGTGATTGGATTTAATATTACCAGGTTGTGGAACTGGTAATATGGAAAAAGCATATCTTGAATTTGGGTTACATAATGGCAAGGCCCCTTTGCGGGGCTTTGCTATTTTATTAACTTAGAGCGAACTGTTTTAAATATCCGTTAAAATGAAACTTCCGCAATTGGCTATAGCAGTGATTTTGCTGCACATTCAGGCCTGTTCGGGTCCTGTAGGGCAACCTGATCAAAACGCCGGTAAAACAAAACCCGGTATTGCTTTAACAAAGCCTCCAGGCAGTTTTAACGATACCTTACTTGTTGATAAACCGTGCGCTGTATTTTATCATCCCGATTCTTTGCAGGATCTGCGCATAAAAGCAATAACAGATACAGGTGTATATAAAAGTTCGGTGCATGAAAATTTCTACCAGATGAGATATTCACGTATCGTGTTACATAAATATTATCCTGCCATAAAAATAATTGAAGCCAGAGATCTGCGGTACCTGCATTTTAAAAAGTTGAAAGGAGGTAGTGTGCTCATTGATCTGAACTCGCTGAACGACCCTTCAGGGCTGCTTGTTTTTGATGGATTAAATGCCCCGGTTTTGATAGATATGACCAATGTAGAAACAGGGCTTGATGCTTATTTCAAAAAATAAAACCATGTTTATCTGAATGTGATTACGGAAGCAACCCTGTAATTATTTCAAGATATTTTTTGTCGGGCTCATCAAATGAATCAAGGAATTCACTGTCCACATCCAGCACCCCCCAAACCATTCCATCTTTGATCATAGGCACAACGATCTCTGATTTTGATAAACTGCTGCAGGCAATATGCCCGGGAAATTTTTCTACATCAGGTACGATGAGTGTTGCAGCATTTGCCCAACTGGTGCCGCACACACCACGGCCCTTGTTAATGCGTGTACAGGCTACCGGGCCCTGAAAAGGTCCTAAAACCAATTGTTCATCTTTCACTAAATAAAATCCTACCCAGAACCAGCCAAACTGCTCTTTTAATGCTCCGGCAATATTGGCAAGGTTGGCAATAAGGTCAGGTTCGCCTTCTATCAATGCTTTTATCTGTGGGATGAGCGATTGATATTGTGTTTGTTTATCGCCTTTTATAATGGAGAGATCTTCTGCCATAGTTGATTATTAAGGCAGTAAAACTATTCATTCCCTTTCTTATTGCCAATCATTCCAAGATGCGTGTGTTTAAAATCGTCTGAATATTTTAACCCGTAGCCCAGAACACGGTCAAAACAACTATGTGCAAACAGCAGAATGCCTGTAAACAAGGCTATGTTATTGTGCATTGCATATCCTGCAATCATAATAAGTGTGGCTGTTAATTTGTGATGAAAGAGATTGTAAGAAAAGGCGCCGGCTTTTGTGTTGATTAAGTAGCCAAGCATGCTGATATCGGGCGATAGAAAAAGCAGGATCCATACCCGCCAGCTAAAATTCAGTGGCTGCATATATAATCCAGCAACGGCAATAGCTAACTGGGCAATTTCTTCGGCCTGTAATATTTTTTTCATTTTGTTTGATTGAGGATAATGTGTTGAGTTATTAAACACATAGTTACATAGGTTAGAAAACAGGACATATAGCTCAAAACCTATGTTTCTTTTTTGTTTTCCCTATATACTTATGTGTTTTAAAAAAGATTTGAAATAAGGAATACCCGTATTATTAAATACTTTTAAAAGTAAAACACATCAGTACATAAAAGAGTCCAATAGCACAACACATTAAGGATACAAAGTTCTCCATCACTAAGGGACTGATTGCTTAACAAAAGATAAGAAAATGAATGAAGTTATTTTTTAGCTACCCGGTTGCGTATGCGGCTAAGGCTAACCGGTGTGATACCGAGGTAATTGGCAATATACTGTTGCGGAACACGTTCGGGTATTTTATGTTTATTGCTTTGTAAGAGTTGGTGGTAGCGTTCTTCCGGACTAAGCATCAGCAGCCCGGTCATTCTTTCTTCCAATCCTGCGGCAAGGTATTCAGCAATCAGTCTTCCGAATCTTTCCCAGGCATGGCTTTGGTTATAAATCTCTTTTAAGGCAGTATACTGAAAAACGATCAGTGTTGTTTCTGTCATTGCTTCAATATTGAGTAATCCCGGTTTGCCGGTAATGCAACTGATATAATCTGCCACAAAACTGTTCTCGAAATAAAAGTAAGTGGTCTTTTCTTCACCGTTTTTGGTATAATAATGACGCATATTACCTTCCACCACAAAGCCGATCTCTTTACATATTTTCCCTTCTTTGGCAAAAATGGTATTCTTTTTTACAATGCGTTTGGTTAAATATGGAAGCAATAATTGCCAGTCTTCATTACTAAGTGGTGTAAATTTTTCGATATAATTTCTGAGTGGCTCAAACATTGCTAACGAATGTATTTGCCGATTACCGGTAGTTTTTGAAATTCTTTTTTCTCGATCAAAAGAATGAACCTTGCAAAAAGTGCAAGCAGAATTGTTGCAAAACCAATGCTGAACCAATTAATATCCAAAAAGTAAGTAGCAGCTTTATGTATAAAGAAAAGCAGCAGCACTATCACCATATAAGCAACCAGTTTTTTGGTGGCGTAAGGAATGCGATATGTTTTTTGTCCCCATAGATAACTTACTACCATCATACTGCCGTAACAGGCAAAGGTTGCCCATGCGCAGGCCATATAACTGAAATATGGAATAAAGAGCCAGTTAATCAGTAAAGTGATGGCAGCGCCTATCAGTGTTATATAGGCCCCTGCAATTGTTTTGTTTCCTAATTTATACCAGACGCTCAGGTTGTAATAAATGCCAAGGAACATATTTGCCAGCAACAGTATGGGTACAACTTTCAGGCCCACCCACATTTTAGGGTTGCGGATAAAAAGCTTCCATATATCAAGATACATGGCTACCAGTAAGAACATGAAGCAAAGTGTGATAACAAAGAACTTCATTACACGGGCATATATTTTTGGTGCATTCTCCTGTTGTGCCTGTTTAAAAAAGAAAGGCTCTGCGCCCATACGAAAAGCCTGTACTGCCAATGAAATTAGAATTGATAATTTATAACAGGCAGCATAAATACCTACTTCAGCTTTGGCTGCGTCTACATTACTTACAGGCGCCCACCATCCAAGCATAATACGGTCGAATGTTTCATTGATCATGCCTGCAAAACCGGCTAGAATTAAAGGAAGCCCATACTTCATTATTTCTTTCCATAGTGTAAAATCAAACTTCCATTCAAATCCAAGCATTTCTTTACTGAGTAATAAAAGGGTAATGGCGTTCTGTATTACATTGGCCAATAATACATACCCTACAACCCAGTTAGGATCAAAGTAACGGCCTATCCAATGTGTAGGGTTCTGCGCTAATAAACGTGGGCATATACTGAGAAAGAAATAGATGCTGACAATATTTATCAGGATACCCCCCACTTTTACAAAAGCAAATTTTATTGGCCTTCCATCCTGTCTTAGTTTGGCAAAGGGGATAATACATAGTGCATCCAGTGCAATGAGTGCGGCAGACAAACTGATGTATTCGGGATGTGCTGTTACCTGCAATATTTCACTTAAAGGATGTTGCAGAAGAACCAATACAGCGGTTAGAATGATGGTAGAAAAAATTAATGATAAGCTGGTAGTGTTAAATACTTTTCTTTTATCACCTGTATTGGCAAACCGGAAAAATGCTGTTTCCATCCCGTAGGTAAATACCACGTTCATGAACGGGATAAAAGAATACACAATAGACATCTCCCCATACTGCGACTCTGTGAATTTGAAAGTGAGGTAAGGTGTAAGTAAATAATTAATAAACCTGGCAGCAATAGAGCTTACGCCGTACCACATTGTTTGTCCTGCTAATTTCTTAATACCGCTCAAGTGCCTGGTTTATTGGGTTATGATATATCTGTGTTCAGGGGGTGGTCTTTGGTCTTTGGTCTTTAGTCTTTGGTCTTTAGTCTTTGGTCTTTGATCTTTGGTCTTTAGTCTTTGGCTTTAGTCTTTGGTTCTTTGTTTCTTGCTTCTTGTTTCTTGCTTCTTATTTCTTGCTTCTTGCTTCTTGCTTCTTGTTTCTTGCTTTCCAGCGTCTAAAAGTAACAAATGTGCCGCTTACTGGTGAATATCTGCCGGTGGTTTACTTAGGATTTCATAGCCCGGCTGCGCAAAACGCGGATCTTTCAGGAAAGCAGTGTCTGTTAATGTATGCAGAAATGCCGTTAACTGGCCAATCTCAAAATTAGACAGGGCCAGTTTATTGCGCAGTAACGTATCGGTAACAGGACCAACCACCATGTTTTTACGGTAATGCTCAAAAACGCTCATCAGCGAAAAAAAACGGCCATCATGCCCATAAGGGAAGGTCATTCCCACATTTCGCAGGCTGGGAACTTTGAATTTTAAAGAATCTTCAGCTTTGCCGGTGATCTTCATGCGCCCCGGGTCGTTCAATGCCTTGTCAACGGGCAGGCCGGTATTGCGGTACGAAAAATCTGTAAACAAGGGTTCGGCATGGCAGGATACGCATTTCTTCTTAAAAATATCGTAGCCCAATTGTTCAGGTAAAATAAAAGCGGCTTCTCCACGCATCACCTTATCGTATTTACTGTTACTGCTTACCAATTGCAGCTCAAACTGACTGATGGCTTTACCCATTCGCTGGGTATTGATCAGCTCATCGCCAAAAGCAGCTTTGAACATTTGCCGGTATTCTTGATCTGCGTTTAATTTAGCGATCACATTTTCTATGGTTTCAGCCATCTCATTTTCATTGGTAATGGGCGCCAATGGCTGCAGGTCAAGATGATTGATACCGCCATCCCACATAAATTCTTTTTGCCATGCCAGGTTAAACAGCCCGGGTGCATTGCGGGTGGTTAATGAATTATTGTAACCATGACTCAGGCTATGATCATAACTATCGAAAGCGCCAAACTGCTGGTGGCAGGCGCCGCAGGAGAAATTACCGTCTTTACTCAACCTTCCATCGTAAAATAATTTTCTGCCTAATGCAATACCTTCTTCTGTAAGCGGGTTCTTTGAAAAATCATACACCGGTTGTGGCCAGCCTTTGGGCACAATAAATGGTACGGGTTTGGGTTTGCCGTACTTATTATTGATGCCCATCCAGCTAATGCCGGTAGCAAGGATGAGCAGTAAGATGAATATTTTTTTTCTTTCCTTCATATCATTGGTCGGCATTAACAGAAAACATGGTACTGTAATTATCAGCAATCTTCACGGCCAATGCACCGGGAGTATGGCATACAGGTGTTTGGGCTATCCTTATTTCAGACTTGCTTTTAAACCAATGATTGATATCAGTTGTAATATGTATGTTGTTTTGCGGTTTATTTTTTTGCGGGAGTGTTAATGTGATATACCTGTTTGTATTTGTTTCTCCTTTAAAACCACCAATATGATAAGTGAAAGCCTGTCCGGCAATATGCGATGAATCAGATGTTCCTTCCAGCTTTGCCATAATATAGCCGCTGTTCCATGTCCAGAACATACCCAACAAAGGATCAAGCGCACCGGTTTGTATGCCTGATACATTACGGATACTGTCTACGCCCAGCAGGAAATTGATCGACTTTATTTCCAAAGTAGGAACGTTTAAGCTGATATTCTTTGATGCAGAATCAGCTTCATCAACCAAAAAATAATCTACAGGTAAGAAGTGATTATTACCTGATTGATCTGTGATTGAGAAATTGGACAGATAGTATTTGAACTTTCTCACAACGATGTTCTCGCCTAAAATATTTGTATAACTGTTGTCCAATACTAATGTTTCATTGCCCACCCGGTGGTGAAAAGAGAGTGATAATTTTTTTTGCGAAGATCCGGTTTGAGGAGTTAGTAATAAACCCATCATAATCAGGATAGTCGGCATGCAGGTAAGTGCGATCGATTTTTTCATAAATAATCGTTCCTGTTAATTTTTTTGCGGTGCTCTTTGGTAAAAGTATTTCGTTTCTTACTTTCTATTCTTTTTTCCTTTGATGCTTTGGTAGGTTTGGTGGGCCTTCTTACTTTCTGTTTTACCAATGCTGCAGCAACCAGTTGGTTCATTTTTCTGATTACCTGTTGTTTATTACCCAACTGCGATCTTTCTGTTTGCGATTTTACCAGCAGGTTACCATCATCGGTAATTTTGTTCTGAAGTTTTTGACTGATGAGGCTTTTTTGTTCCTCTGTGAACAGGGCAGAAGCAACTACATTCCAACGACCCTCCACCATGGTTTCTACCTTGTTCACATTTTGCCCGCCTTTGCCGCCGCTGCGGGCGGATTGGAACATAATTTCCTGTGTAATGTCTATCTTCATCATGTTAAAGTTCGTAAAAAACAAGTAAGCAGTTATGAGAATTGTTATACAAAGAGTTACTGAAGCTTCAGTAACGGTAGAAGGCAGCATAACCGGCGCTATTCGGGCCGGAATGCTGGTACTATTAGGCATTGAAGATGCAGATACTGATGAGGATGTTACCTGGCTCAGCAACAAGATCGTGAACCTGCGGGTCTTTAACGATGAAAACGGAGTGATGAACTGTGGCATCAAAGAAATGAATGGCGATATATTATTAGTGAGCCAGTTTACCCTGCATGCCAGTACCAAAAAAGGCAACCGGCCATCGTATATCAAAGCATCAAAACCTGATTTTGCCATACCCATGTATGAAAAAATGATACAGCAACTGGAGCAGGATCTGGGTAAAAAAATTCAAACAGGAATTTTCGGAGCCGATATGCAAGTGGCGTTGCTGAACAATGGGCCGGTAACAATTGTGATGGATTCGAAAAACAGGGAGTAACAGAATTAACGGATTGCGGATTGGCGGATTAACGGATTGTCATTCATTCACTCAATCAATCACTGAACACATGAAGGATATTGCAACAAGAGCTGATATAGAAGCCATGATGGGTTCATTTTATAAAAAAGCTTTTACAGACGAATTGATTGGTTTTTTCTTTACAGAAGTAGTGCCGCTGGATCTGGAAAAGCATGTTCCGAAGATCACTGATTTTTGGGAAACGGTTCTTTTCGACAAGTCATCTTACAGGGGCAATATTCTTGGCGTACATGAACATATCCATAGTTTATCAGCTTTCAGGAATGAACATTTTGACAGGTGGCTGCAAATTTTTACTCAAACAGTTGATGCATTATATGCAGGCGAAAATGCCGAAAAAGCCAAACAGCGGGCAGAATCGATTGCGACGGTTATGAAGATAAAATTGGTTCAGGCGGGAGGTGGGTTAAAAATCAATTAACGAATTAGCGGATTTACGGATTAACGCATTTAGTATGCGAATACAGCAATTCTAAAACAAACTTATTATGACTATCCAAGAGGCACAGCAGCAAGTAGATACATGGATAAAAACCGTGGGTGTTCGTTATTTTAATGAATTAACGAATCTTGGCATTTTGATGGAAGAAGTAGGTGAGCTGAGTCGGCTAATGGTGCGTACCTATGGGGAACAATCTTTTAAAGAATCAGATAAAGGCAAAGAAATAGCCGATGAAATGGCCGATGTATTATGGGTTTTGATTTGCCTGGCTAACCAAACCGGCGTAGATTTAACCAGCGCATTGGAGAAAAACTTTGAGAAAAAAAACATACGCGATGCAGACCGTCACATGCAGAATGATAAGTTGCAATAATTGTTAGAATAATCTAAACAGGTGTTTTATGAAAAGACATATTGTAGGTATGTGGTCGATCATAAAAGAATCCTTAACCAACTTTCTGAACAATAAGGCACTTCAGATGAGTGCCGCACTTGCCTTTTACACGGTATTTGCCATTGCACCAATATTAATAGTGGTCATTAGTCTTTGCGATATTTTTTATGGCCGTGCCGCTATTGAAGGCGCTATTTTTCAACAAATGAACGACTTAATAGGGCGGTCAGCAGCTCTGCAAATTGAACAGATCATCCGCAATGCCACTGTTTCAAAGGATATAAGCTGGGCTTCAGTTGTAGGGGTTATTGCTCTTCTGATTGCAGCAACAGGCGTGTTTGCCGAAATACAGGATTCGATCAATTTTATATGGCGTTTAAAAGCCAAGCCTAAAAAAGGCTGGCTCAAACTGATATTAAACAGGCTGCTTAGTTTTTCAATGATGGTAAGCCTCAGCTTTATCCTGCTGGTTTCACTGATTGTTAATTCTGTGCTGGACCTGCTGGGGCAACAGTTATTAAAATTCTTCCCCGATATGGCCATTTTCTTTGCCCATGTAATCAATCTCTTTATCACTTTTATTACCATCAGCCTATTATTTGCCAGCATCTTTAAAGTACTGCCCGACGCCCGTATTAAATGGCACGATGTAATGGTTGGTTCGGTTACCACTGCTATTTTATTCATGCTCGGACAATCCGGTATTGGGTATTATCTGGGTAAAACCAGGATCAGCAGTACCTATGGCGCAGCAGGCTCCGTGATCATTATCCTGCTCTGGGTATATTATTCTGCCATGATCCTTTATTTTGGCGCCTTTTTTACCCATGTTTATGCCATCCGAAAAGGAAGAAACATTTACCCGCGGGATTATGCCGTATGGGTGCAGGAAATTGAGCTGGAAAACAAGGCTTCCCTGCAGGTACAGGAAGACCCCGTTTTAACCAACACCTCCGTGAGTGTTGTGGAACCCAAAAAAGAGGAAGGGGGTAGTGAATAATGAACACGGAATGATGAATGTAGAATGCTGATTGCTTTTTACTTCATCATTCATTATTCTGTGTTCATTATTCAATATTAAAATAAACGCTTATGCCTGGCGCCGGAACTTCCCCCGCCAATCCTCTCTTTGTTTCGCAGACCAGATCTAATTACATATTTTTGCCGCCGTTATGAGCATACAACAAGACAATCAGTTCCAGGCAATTATTTCGCATGCCAAAGAATACGGCTTTGTGTTTCCAAGTAGTGAGATCTATGATGGCCTTAGCGCTGTGTACGATTATGGTCCGTATGGCAGCGAATTAAAAAAGAATATCCGCGATTACTGGTGGAAAAGCATGACCCAGCTTCATGAGAATATTGTGGGTATTGATGCGGCCATTTTTATGCACCCTACCACATGGAAAGCGAGCGGCCACGTAGATAATTTCAGCGACCCGATGATCGATAACCGCGACAGCAAAAAAAGATACCGGGTAGATCATTTGCTGGAAGCGAAAGCTGATCAACTGAGAGAGAAAGGCGATGAACAGGGGGCCGATGCCTTACTGGCAACCATGGACAGTTTGCTGGCGGCTGAAGATTTTGCCGGATTAAAACAACTGATCATTGATCAGAAAATAAATTGCAGTGTAAGTGGTACAGCTAACTGGACGGATATACGCCAGTTTAACCTGATGTTCTCTACCCAATTGGGTTCTGTTGCGGAAGATGCAGACACTATTTACCTGCGCCCCGAAACAGCCCAGGGTATTTTTGTGAATTTTTTGAATGTGCAGAAAACCGCGAGAATGAAAATTCCTTTTGGTATTGCACAAACAGGTAAAGCTTTCCGTAACGAGATCGTGGCAAGACAATTCATTTTCCGCATGCGCGAATTTGAACAGATGGAAATGCAGTTCTTTGTTCGCCCCGGCACAGAAGGAGAGTGGTACCAATACTGGAAAGAAGCGCGTTTGCAATGGCATCTGAGCCTGGGCATTGCCCCTGAAAAATACCGTTACCACGATCACGTAAAACTGGCACACTACGCCAAAGAAGCCTGCGATATTGAGTTTGAATTTCCATTTGGTTTTAAAGAAGTAGAAGGTATTCACTCAAGAAGTGATTTCGATCTTACGCAACACCAGTTGTACAGCAAAAAGAAACTTCAGTATTTTGATACAGAGATCAACCAGAATTATGTTCCTTATGTGGTTGAAACTTCTATTGGGTTGGACAGGATGTTTTTGCTGATCATGTCTAATGCATACGAAGAAGAAAAGATCGTGAAAGAAGATGGCTCTACTGATAGTCGTGTGGTATTACATCTTCCGGCAAAGATCGCACCTGTAAAACTCGCTATTCTTCCACTTACCAAAAAAGATGGATTGCCCGAGATTGCGCGTGAGCTGATGGATGAATGCAAACCCTATTTTAAGTGTTTTTACGAAGAAAAAGATGCGATCGGTAAACGATACAGAAGGCAGGATGCCATTGGTACACCATTCTGCGTAACCATCGACCATCAAACCAAAGAAGACCAGACAGTAACCATCCGTTACCGGGATAGCATGGTGCAGGAGAGAGTGTTGATGAGCAAGATCAAGGATCTTGTGTTGGAGCAGGTGATGTAAGCATATTAAAATCTTTAAAGTACCTACATGAGTTGGAAATGGAAGCTGGCGCAGAAGCTTGAATTTATATGGTGGCAACGATATTTTCGAAAGAAGGATACCTCTGTTTATCTTGACTGGAAGAAGCGCTACTGGCAGGATCTTTTAGAAAAACAGTCTGGATTCCTGCCGCTTCCGGGCAATAGTACGATACTGGATGCCGGTTGCGGACCTTCAGGTATTTTCCTTGTTCTTGAGGAGAATCGTGTAGATGCTATTGATAGTTTACTGGATAAATATGAATTACTTCCTCATTTTCAGCCTGAAAATGTTTCCTGGACCACCTTTAGGAAGTTGCCGATCGAAGGCCTGGAGGAAACGGATAAATATGATGTGATATTCTGCTTGAATGCGATCAATCATGTGAATAACCTTCCGCTTTGTTACGATAAACTTGTAACTGCTCTAAAACCCAATGGGTATCTTGTTATCTCTACCGATGCACACAGACATAATTATTTGAAGAAAATCTTTCAGCTGATTCCTGGAGATATGTTGCATCCTGTTCAGCTTGATATTCACGAATATGAGCAATTGCTGACTGAAAGGGATATGCATATTGTAAGGACTTCCCTCCTTAAGCGCGAGTCTATTTTTGATTATTATATCACTGTCTCGCAAAAAAAAGCCTCCTGAGCATTTTGCGCAATGCCTGGAGGTTTTTGTAAACTACAGATGAATATTTTGGAAGTTTAGAATTAGGAAATTGAGACTAATATTTAAGCCACAAATTCGTAGATTATTTTGAAACAATCTACGAATTGCGGCTTAGTTTTTTCAATTTCCCAATTTCCCAATTCCAAAATTTCCCAATTCCAAAGCCTTCTCTATCCGTACAATTCCAGATGAATCGCTTTCTTATCATAGCCCATTGCTACAATGCGTTCTTTGGCTTCATCAATCATATTCTTCCAACCGCATAGAAAGAATTTTGCAGGCTTCTTGCCATGATCGGTTAGTGCTTCATATACAGGGTGTACATAACCTTTGTGTGCACCATCGGGTACTTCTGTTTCCCTTGAATAGCAAGGATGGAAATGGAAACCGGGTTCAAGCTTCTCCAGTTCTCTTAATTCATCCACATATAAACCGTCTTCTAATTTGCGGCAACCGAAAATGAGGTGCACTTCCTGATGCGGCAGTTTATGCGTATGAATAAAGTGCGACATAGAGTGGAAAGGCGCGATACCTGTTCCTGTGCAGATAAAATAAAGATCTTCAGTAATAGGCTCGGGTAAAGTAAACTTACCTTGCGGGCCACGCAGTGTTAATTCGCTGCCTACAGATACTTTATTAAAAAGGTATGTGGTGCCTAAGCCACCTTCCAGAAAAACAATCACCAGCTCAAACACATTTGTTCCGTCGGGGGCAGAAGCGATGGAATAACTTCTCCATCTTTTATTCTTTTGCTCGTGAATAGGGAGGTCAAGTGTTACAAACTGTCCGGATTTAAAATCGAACGATTCAATTTCCGGTACCTGTATCCAGAATCGTCTTGTTAAAGGAGTTGCATTTTCAATTTTTATCACCTTGCCGGTGCGCCAGGGTTCTATCATGGGGGCAATTTTTTTACAAGGTACTTAAATATGAAATACTAATAAAAACTGTATCAAAATACCCATTTTTTTGGTTGAAAAAATGGGAGCAACTTTTAGATAAAAACATCGCGCCGTTGCGCCTTTGCGTGAATTTTTTAGCGGAACCTACAGTTTGATCCGGTCATGTAAATTCAAAGTACTATATGGCATAGCCGGCATAAAAAAAGCAACGGAAATCCGTTGCTTTTTTTATGAAAATACCTATCACTTTATCGCTGTATCACCAGCTTCTGAACGTATGTTTTTTTGTTATGCCTGATAGTCAAAATATAGAACTCAGAACTAATGGCATCCACACGTATCTGCTTAGAGAATTTGCCCGAGAAATTTGAATAACTGCTGTTATAAACCCTTTGCCCGGATGCACTCAGAATATCTATCGACAGATCTGCTTTGGTAGTTACTTCAAAAGAAAGATTAAACACACCATTGTTAGGGTTAGGAGAAACAGTCAGTTTGATTTCGCGGGCCAGCACATCTGCAATAGCTGTTACAGCAAATGTTATTGCATTAGAGGTTTGCTGGCAACCAAACGCATCGGTAACAACCGATTTATAGACGCCCGATTTGGTTGGTTTATAGCTTTGCTTATTGGCATTAATAATAATGGTGTCGTTAAGGTACCAAAGGTTGCCAGTGGCAATGCTGCTTACCAATGAGTCGGCCTGTTGGGTAATAACCGGGGTTGGGCTGTTAGTTGCCACAACAGCTACCCTGTCGCTAACGCATGCGCCGGTATTTATTTTCATGTCGTAAAAGAAATAATAGTACTGCGATTCCTGGGCTGTACCTGTATGGGCACTGTTGCCGGTTATGGACATGATATTGGGTACTGCCATTGGGTAAGTGGTTGTACCGGCGATACCGTTATTCCGGAAAATAGCAGCGCTGTCTGATCTGCCCTGGCTTTTCAAACATTCAATGATCAATACATGATCGCCTGTTGTTGTTACAGGGATATTCAGGTAATAAATAGCACCGGTATCTGCTACAAGGTTACCGGGAAGCCCCGAAGGTGAAGAAACAGGCGTTGGGTTAGGCCTTGTTGCATATACATCGAGTATCGTAGTATACAATGGAGAATAAGTGTAGCTGCCCGCCGTTACATCTTCTGTAATAATATTCGCGAGAGTAAATTTGACCTGGCCGGGATAAGCGATATATAAACGGGCGGTTTCTATCACAATTGGAACTGTATTGTTGATCTTAACATAATTACCCCCGTAAATATTATATCCACCTGAAGGGAATACCGTTTTATTTGCCGGCCCAATACCGGTTTTAGCTTCTTTGGCTACATAATAAGTCTTATCACCAGGTATCGTGGTCGTATTTACTGTTGATCCAACATTGAAAGGCAGATTGGTAGTAGGTGTTGAATACCAGAAATAATTAGAAAGATCCGGTGTATTAACTTTCAGTGTTACGTTCGATGTTCCGCAGATGTTTCCAACAGCCGATACGGCTGCAGGTTTGGCCAGCGTATTAAAAGCAGACACCAACGAATTGTTGGATGGGTTCTGATCTGCTAAAAGATTAGCAGCAGCAGTGATAGTATACGTTGTTCCTCCTGTTGTAGCGAATGGAGACTGAAAAGTATAAGTAACCTCCGACTGTGCAATGATAGGTCCGGGATAGGTGAAAGCAAAATTGGCTAATGTGGCAGAGCCGGTGGCTACAGTAGCTGTTAACGGAATATTGGATTGATCGATACTGCCGGTATTCTTAATCTTTACAGTAAGGTATTGTGCACCCGATCCGCAATCAGAAGCTGATGGAGAAACAATTTCACTGATCATTACATCATTGGATGGATTCACCACCCTTACCCTGTAATCCTGTGTTTCGCCCTGGCCATAGGTGCCACAGGCAAGCACATCAGAAGCTATGGCTGTTTCCTGCACTACAATCCGCATCAGGTAAATATTACCTATTGTAAGACCGGAAGGCGTGGTGATATTGGTGTTATAGAATTGTGCAGCAGCACTAAGCGCGGTGCTTGTTGCTAC
Organism: Sediminibacterium sp.; assembly: GCA_036758845.1. Lineage (GTDB taxonomy): Bacteria > Bacteroidota > Bacteroidia > Chitinophagales > Chitinophagaceae > Sediminibacterium. The sequence continues at coordinate 7,625 of DAIOVU010000038.1, read as the reverse complement.
CAGTTCTGATGCATCAAACACACCGTTATTATTAAAGTCGATAAATACTTTAACGATCCTGCTGTTTGTGGTGGCACCTGCAGTACCCACTTTGATGCTGATGGGTATGGTTTGCGAAGCTTCGATATCTGCTATATACTTTGTATTATCTGTATAGTTTTTTGAGCCTGCGCTATTACCCACATGAATGGTTTTGAAACTTACACTGTCTATTCTTGCTCCACCGCCACCAGATGCAGACGCGCAATAAGCAGTTCCGCCAACACCACTTACCAGTAATGAATAAGCCTGGGAACCTTTTGCCAGTGTTCCTTTATGCGTTACGGTGATGGTATATGTCTGGCCCGGAACAGTGGTGTCCATATCAATCTTCTCCACATTATCGGTGATGTTATCACCGGGCACTGCAGCAAGTGAAGGGGCATTTACATTCAGCGTCCATGGATAATATGTTGTTTGCGAACTGCCACTGCCTTTTGTAATGCGAATGTCCAGATCATTCACCAGATTTTTGGTGCGGTTGTTCAGTACGTTTATTTTGTCAACAGCGCCTTTAACATCTGTCCAGCAAATAGTGGCAGTTAAAGGTCCTTTACCCGATGCAATTACACTGGTGGTAAAGGTTTGGCCCTGCGTAAGGGTGTTCTCATAAATCAGGTGCTGGCTGGTTGATGCATTATTGGATGGAATAGCTGCTGTAATTACGTCGGCTGCTTTTTGCACATTCAGTAATCCCCATCCAAACTGGTAATCAGGCCCGGGCGTGAGTCCGGCTTCATCGGCGGTATGTATAGCCAATCCTTTTAAAGTGGCAGAACGTAAAAAAGAAGTAGTGCCTTTTAATTTTGAATAATATTCCTGTAAAAGCAATAAAGATCCTGTTGCATTTGGTGCCGACATAGAAGTACCGCTATAAGTGGCATAACTGGTATTGGTTGTATTAATGGGCGATAATAAATTCACTCCGTCGGCAACTACATCCGGTTTGATCCGGCCATCATCGGTTGGCCCCCAACTGCTGAAAGAGGTCATCACTACATCTTCTTTTCTGCTATAACCTGAGGCAATGCCCGACACAGCCCCTACGGTTAAAATATTTTTAGCACCGCAGTCCCACGAAATAATATCATAACTGTCGTTACTGCTGATACCTGCCGGGCGGGTGCCTGCATCTGCCATCTGGCCACTTGCATTTCTGCGAAAATAAGGCTGTCCAACTGCCGGGCCATTTTCGTTACGGTTATTGCCGGCCGATTTAACAATCAGGTAAAAAGGTGCATTGTATGCAATAGAATCCAATGCCTGTGAGTCGTCGCTATAATAACCAAACTTATAATCTTCAGTATCATTAGGGTTACCCAAAAACTCCCAACGGCTTTGTGAACTATTATAACTCCATCCGGATACGATAGAATAGGAGTGATTGGATAAAAGAAGGTTCGGCGCTTCCGAAGCAATCTCAGTTATATCACTTGTAAAATCGTAAGCGATCATACCCTGAAGCCCGAATGCCATACCTTTTGCACTTGGATTTACACCCAATGCAATCATGGTTCCGGTTACGTGTGTGCTATGGTCACTGGTAGCGGCAGGATTATCTTTTTGTGTAACACGACCCGTGAGTTCTACATGTGTTCCAAGAACAGCGCCCCCATCCCAGATACCCAGTTTGTTTTTCATGTTTGCAGAACTGCCGGAAAGGTTTAACCCGGATGAACCACCAGGCCATAACTGATTAGCCCTTGTAGTGGCTGCTGCAATGGTGTTATTGTTGGTCATGTAATATTTTGGAAAACCAAAATTGTCAACACCCACCAATACACCCTTTCTTCCGCGGGAACTAATGGTCAGTTCCCATCCGTTCTTTTTTGCCAATGCCAGGGCTTTGGCATAATTGGCATTGCCGGAGATCCTGTACCCAATGGCAGCCTGGTTTAAAATGCGGGTATTGGTAAATTCCTGCGCCGATATAACGCCGGCAAATCCGCATACCCATATAATGGGCAGTAATAACTTTTTCATCATAACCTTTAAGAGTTTACTTGCAACCTGTTTCGGGTAAAAAATCAGGCGGAATATTCACTAAATTAGATACTTTCATCGTTCAAAGTGATGTATGAAACAGATTCTTTTTGTTGTTTTTACCACCAGTCTGCTCTTTCTGGCCTGTTCATCGGCAAAAAAAGCCCATTCTTCAACAATAACACAGGGTTTTACAGGGCGGATAACCGGGTTAACCGGTAATCAAATGCCCATGAAAGGGGCAGACCCTGTGGTTCCCAAAGGAATTTTAACAACTGTTTTCATTTACGAGCCCACTAATATCAGCCAGGTGCGCCAGTTAGGTACCTCTCCAACATATACGGCTATCAATACAAAGCTGGTTGCTTCTGTTGAAACAGACAGCACCGGCGCTTTTACCGTTGCACTTCCTGTTGGCTCTTACTCGGTGTTTATTAAGCAGGATAAGCTGTTTTATGCAAACCTCTTCGATGCCAATAATAACATCGCTTTATTTACGGTGGAAGAAGGCAAGCTAACAACGGTTAATCTTACGGTTAGTTCCGGGGCGGCTTATTAGGTGAGTGGTGAGTAGTGAGTAGGCCGTAGGCAATTGTGAATTGTGAATTGTGAATGGGCAATAAAGAATTGGGGGTTTACCACTCACCACTGACCACTGACCACTCACGCTTCACGCCTCACATCAAAACCTTTCACATAATTAAATCCTGCATGTTATCTTTGCCCTCCTTTCTCAAAAAGGAAACGGATTTTGTGGTTATGAATTTGAATGCGTTGCTGGAGCAGTATCAAAATTCACCCCGCCTTTTTCAGTTGGCGGACAGGCTATCTTTTGCCGAAACCCAACGGATCTTTCTTAAAAATTTACAGGGCAGCAGTTCAGAGTTTGTGGTAAGCTCGGTGTTCATGCACCCCAATTGCCAGCAATTGAACCACCTGGTGGTACTGAATGATGCAGAGGAAGCGGCTTATTTTCATAACACATTAGAAAATCTTACCAACGCCCTCGACCTGTTTTATTTCCCTTCGTCGTTTAAAAACCGGAAAAATTTCAGGCTGCTCAACAGCTCACATGTGATGCTGCGCACGGAGGCCCTTACCAAACTGTCTGCGGGCGGTAACCGCAAAATTATCGTTACCTATCCTGAAGCGCTTTTCGAAAAAGTAGTGTTACCGCAAACACTCAGCAGCAATATCATCAGCATTAAAACAAATGATACCATTAACCTGAACAGTTTAATGGAATTGTTTGTGATGTATGGATTTGACCGCACTGATTTTGTGTACGAACCCGGCCAGTTTGCGCTTCGTGGGGGCATACTGGATATTTACTCTTTCGGAAACGAGAAGCCTTACCGGGTTGAACTATTCGGCAATGAAGTAGACAGCATCCGCATATTCGATCCCGAAACGCAGTTGAGTGAAAGAAAATTATTGCAGGTAAACATTATACCCAATATTGAAACACAGTTTGAAAGTGATGAAAAAATTTCATTGCTTGAATTTGTATCGGAGAATACGGTTGTTTGGCTGAAAGACTGGGACGTGATCAAAGAAAAGATCAAAGGCCAGGAAGAAGACCTGCATGGCTTTATCAGTTTGCTCGATACAGGTTTTCGTATGCACAACAGCGATGAAGAAGATGGCACGAAAATCGTAAAAGAAATTACCTGGAACGATTTTGTAAAGGCAGATACAGTAGAACAACAATTGCAATCAAGGCATATGGTTGAGTTGGGCTACAAACCCAACCTGGCAAGCTTTGAGATCGAATTCAAAACAAAATCACAACCCAGCTTTAACCGCCGCTTCGATTTATTGATCAGTGATCTGAAAGCGCATGAAGCAGCCGGTTATGGCATCTATATTTTTGCAGAACAGGCAAGGCAATTAGAAAGACTGAACAGCATTTTTGCCGACCTGCAAACAGAGATCCAATTTGTTCCGGTTGCCACAGGCATTCATGAAGGATTTATTGATGAAGACCTGAAAGTGGTCTGTTATACCGATCACCAGATATTTCAGCGTTACCACAAATACAAGGTTAAGCAGGCCTATAACAAGAACAAGGCCCTTACGCTAAAAACACTGCGCGATCTGCAGCCCGGCGATTTTGTTACGCATATCGACCATGGTGTAGGTACTTACAGCGGCTTGCAGAAGATAGAAGCCAATGGCAGGGTGCAGGAAGCTGTCAGGATTATTTATAAAGACAGCGATATCCTGTATGTGAACATTAATTCGCTGCATAAAATTTCGAAGTACACAGGCAAAGAAGGTACGGTTCCCAAGATCAATAAGCTGGGTTCGGATGTATGGAATAAGCTGAAAGAAAAAACAAAGGCCAAAGTAAAAGAGATCGCTTTTGATCTGATCAAATTATACGCGCAAAGAAAGGCGCAACATGGGTTTGCACATGCACCGGATAATTATATGCAAACCGAACTGGAAGCCTCTTTTATTTACGAAGACACCCCCGATCAAAGTAAAGCAACAGCCGATGTAAAAAAAGATATGGAGAGCGAAAGCCCCATGGACAGGCTGGTTTGCGGAGATGTTGGTTTTGGTAAAACAGAAGTGGCCGTTCGCGCAGCATTCAAAACCTGTCTCGATGGCAAACAGGCCGCCGTATTGGTTCCTACCACCATTCTCGCGTTTCAGCACTATAAAACTTTTCAGGAAAGGTTAAAAGAATTTCCTGTTACGGTTGATTATCTCAATCGCTTCAAATCATCCAAAGAGAAAAAAGAAACCCTGAAAAAATTGGAAGAAGGGAAGATCGATATCATCATAGGCACACACGGTCTGCTTGGTAAAGAAGTTAAATTCAAAAACCTTGGATTGATGGTGATTGATGAGGAACAGAAATTTGGTGTAGGGCATAAAGAGAAACTGAAAACATTAAAAACAAATGTTGACTGCTTAACACTTACCGCAACACCCATACCAAGAACACTGCAGTTCAGTTTAATGGGAGCGAGAGATCTGAGCATCATTAACACCCCGCCTCCAAACAGGCAGCCCATTCAAACAGAAGTACAGGTATTTAATGATGATTTTATCCGTGATGCGATCTATTACGAAACAGAACGTGGCGGACAGGTTTTCTTTATTCATAACCGTATACACGGGCTGGCAGAAATGTGTGCGTTGATACAGGGACTTTGTCCCGACCTCAGCGTAGGCTTTGCGCATGGGCAACTGGAAGGGCATGACCTGGAAGAAAGAATATTAGATTTTATCGACAGGAAATATGATGTGCTTGTTTGCACCAATATTGTAGAAAGCGGCGTGGATATTCCAAACGTGAATACGATCATTGTAAATAATGCACACCATTTTGGTTTGAGCGATCTGCACCAGTTACGCGGAAGGGTAGGGCGGAGTAATAAAAAAGCATTCTGTTACCTGCTTGCACCCCCTATGAGTACCTTGCCTGTTGATTCGAGAAAACGTTTGCAAACACTGGAACAGTTTAGTGAGTTGGGCAGCGGTTTTCAGATTGCAATGCGCGATCTGGATATCCGTGGTGCAGGAAATTTATTGGGCGGGGAGCAAACCGGATTTATGGCAGAGATCGGGTTTGAGATGTACCAGAAAATACTGGAAGAAGCCATTCGCGAGTTAAAACGGAATTCGTTCCAGGACCTGTTTAAAGAAGAGATCAGCAAGCAGGATGATTTTGTGAGTGATTGTACCATTGATACTGATCTTGAAATATTATTACCGGATAGTTATGTAGAAAGTATTACCGAACGCTTATCGTTATATACCAGTTTGGATAATTGCGATTCGGAAGAAAGCCTGATAGAATTTCATAACGGGATGCTCGACAGGTTTGGGCCAATTCCAGCCAAAGTAGAAGACCTTTTCACCACGGTTCGTTGCCGCTGGATGGGTGTTGATCTTGGGTTTGAGAAGATGACGTTGAAAGAAGACACCCTGCGTTGCTATTTCATTAACCGCCCCGACTCTCCTTATTTTGAATCCGGCTTATTTAAAAAAGTACTGGCCTATTTACAAACGGGTACCAATAAAGCAAGGCTCAAACAAACCGGCCGCATGTTCCTGCTGATAGTAGATCATGTGAAAGACATGGAAGAAATGTACCGTTTCCTGCAACACATGCACCAGGAGGTGATAAGGAAAAGTTAATAGTAATTCCTTAACCCTGGGGTTTAATGAAATTGTGATATATAAGGTATCTTTAGTATATAACGATCCATATGAAAAGCCACTTAATTGTCCTTGTTTTACTACTATCTGTGTTTGTTGTTACAAACTCTGGTTGCAAAAAAACGGTCATACAGGAAAGAGTGGTTGAAGTGGAAAAAAAGACCGCCTGGACGGAGTTAAAAGACTTGCATTACAGTTCCAGGGTGGTATTAAATTCGGCCGTATTTGATGATAGTACGATCGCATTTGTGAATAAGGGTGTAGTAGCTACTTACAATTCAAACACATTAAATTTTAAGGGCGGATATATTTTTGGTTTTGGAGATTTTACAATTGGCAACAAACCTGCTATATCACCGGATTTACTGATCACTGCTAACAGAACACAGGTTCTTATTACAGCTTCTACCGATTTACAACTTCATGGTAAAATGGCTTTTATCGGCCCTTCTCTTTTTGATACAGGGTTTATTGAATTTGTAGCGCCATATAGCAGAACTGTATCACCGCAGGCAATTGTTAAAGGCAAATATGTGCTGCTTCCGTGTTTACGTTCTATCTCATCTCAACAACAACAGTTTGCCTATCTGGCCAGAATAAACAGTTCAATTGATGCCGGTGCAAGTAATTCGATCAGGCTTTCGGTTGATACTATTCAAATGATCAGGTTTACTCCTGTTATTTCTTCATTGTTTGGATCGTTCTTTAGTTCACTGACTGTTGCCGAAGATAAAATATTTATTGCATACGGTGCCGATACTTATCGCGTTGATACATCCGGTAACGTAAAGGCTTTCGGCGCTTCTTTGAATTCAATTTCTGCAATTTTCAAACTGAATGGAAACCTCTTTGCAGTAGATGTATATGGCACCATCTATACGTCTTCTGACAAAGGGGAGAGTTGGAATGTATTTTATCGAACAAATAATCCTCTTTGGGGGTATTTATCATTTCAACAAATTGGGGAGGACGTATTTGCCTTTTACCAAGACCAGATTTGGCAACTCACACTTTCTAGTTCAACAATGAATATCAAAGAACTTCAAAATGAAGGATTGGAAAGATCAGCTATTACCTCAATTAACAGGTGTGGCAGTAAAATATTTGTAACGAGCCTTTTTGGAGTGTATTACCGCAGTTGGGATCTTTTTAAAACGTATAAGTAACCGTCAAAAACTTTGCATACTCTCGTGCCTCCTGCGTATTCTTTGCGGCACTCCTGTTCTTCCTAAGCTAATGAAAGCAGAAAATCTTAGAAACAGTTGCAGACTAAAGGGCTTATTGTTTTCGACAGGTTGGATCAAAGCAGTACCGCAAGGCTCGCAGGGAACCGCAATGAACGCAGAGTTATCAGGCCCTTCTTTGCGCCCCCTGCTTGTGCCATGAGGTTCTTTTAACGATGGAAAAGAAAGAATAAAATCTTTCGG
>DAIOVU010000037.1:0-40636 GCA_036758845.1 Sediminibacterium sp. | reverse complement strand
CATGCACGGTTCTGTGAGAGGCTTGCGGGTGAAATCCCCGCTTGCCTACTCGGCGAGCAAATTGTTCACGCAAAGGCGCAAAGGCGCGGTTGGTAGTTTTGGATAGTGAAGAGGTAAAAAATTAAGCAGGACACAATTTATAAGCACTCATTTTTCCAAATATAAACTGATGATAGTCAGTAAAGAAGCTGATTGTATTCATAATAGCGGCATGGAAAAATTATGATCTTTGAAGTAAAGAATTGGCTGCTCAAACTGCTGATGTTTTGCTTATATTTATATGGTAAGTTCTCAGTAGGAACATCGGTTTGTGCTGATAGGGCAGTAAAATTATTACAGTACTTCTAAAGTCTCAGTTGTAAAAAATAGCCATGCTACTTACGCCAAACACAAAATTATTTTTAACTGAAGTTGGTGACATGTCCCGGTTTGCCTGGCGTTTTTTTCATCAATCCTTCCGGCCACGATACGAGATCACCGAATTTTTCAGGCAGTGTTTTGTAATAGGTTATAAATCACTGCCACTCATAGGCCTTACCGCTTTTATTATGGGCCTGGTAATTACCATGCAGTTACGCCCCAGTATGGTTGATTATGGCGTAGAATCGCAATTGCCCGCCATTGTGGGTATTGCCATCATCAGGGAGATTGGTCCTGTAATTACCGCATTGATCTTTGCCGGAAAAATAGGCAGCAGTATTGGCGCCGAACTTGGATCAATGAAAGTAACAGAACAGATAGATGCTATGGAAGTGAGCGGAACCAATCCCTTTAAATACCTCGTGGTTACAAGGGTATTTGCCTGCATTTTTATGCTGCCGATTTTAGTGGTACTTGGAGATGCTGTTTCATTGTATGGTTCTTATCTGGGTATGAATATCCGCAGCACTACCAGTTCTTATTTATTCTGGACACAGATCGTAAACAGTCTTTCTTTCAGCGATGTGTTGCCGGCATTTGTGAAGAGTTTCTTTTTTGGTTTTGCCGTAGGTATTATTGGATGTTACAAAGGATATAACAGCAAAAAAGGTACAGAAGGTGTAGGCAGATCGGCTAATTCGGCCGTAGTGCTTTCATCTATTATGATTTTTGTGATAGACCTGCTGGCAGTGCAGATCACCGATTTGCTGGGACTTAATTAATTGCAGCAAAATGATTGAAGAAACAAAGGATAACAATATCGAAACTTCGGCGCCTGATGGTCCGGTTATGGTGATCCGGCACCTGTACAAATCATTCGGCACCAATCATGTGCTGGACGATTTTGATCTTGAACTGAAAAAAGGCGAAAGCGTGGTGGTATTGGGAAAATCAGGATCAGGAAAATCGGTATTGATCAAATGTGTGATAGGTCTGCTGGAACCAGATAAAGGGAATATTGAATTGTTTGGTGAAGATATTACAGGCATGAGCGAAGAAGACCTTGATAGGATAAGAGCGAGAGTGGGCTTTCTGTTTCAGAGTAATGCGCTCTACGATTCAATGACAGTAAGGGAAAACCTTGAGTTCCCCCTTCGCCGCCACTGGATCCAGGTTACGCAGAAAGAGGTAAATGAAATGGTGCTGGATGCACTGGAAGATGTGGGTCTTGCACATACCATTGATATGATGCCGGTTGAATTATCGGGCGGTATGCGTAAACGGATAGCCCTTGCACGAACACTGATCTTAAAACCGGATATTATTTTGTATGATGAACCCACAACAGGGCTCGACTCGATAACCAGTAAAGAAATTATCAGGCTGATGAAGATGATACAGCAGAAATATAATACCACCTCACTGATCATTTCGCACGATATGAACTGTGTGCATATGGCCAGCGACAGGGTGGTAATACTGTATGATGGAAAATGTTATGCCAACAATACGTACCGGGAACTGGAAAAAAGTATGGACCCTAAAGTGAAACAGTTTTTTGAATAAATAAAATGTTATGCTATGGAAACCAATTTGTGTTAATGCGTTTTTTAAAATGTGACTATTCGCTATTGCAGATTTTTTTTGAAACACATAGGGACATAGGAAGAACAAGAGAGAGGATTTGAATGATGTGTTTAATTGTACTACACGCTGAATAACTAATTATATGGAAAAGAAGACTATTGATAATGTTAAGCTGGGACTATTTGTATTGGCAGGACTGCTGTTCCTGGTGGTCATATTATACATGATTGGAAGAAACATGAGCCTGTTTGGTGATACTTATATGCTCAAGGCAAGATTCGAAAATGCCCAGGGTCTTGTGGTGGGTAACAATGTGCGTTATGCCGGTATACAGGCAGGTACGGTAAAAGAGATCAGGATCATGAATGATACCACTATTGAGGTAACCCTGACAGTAGAAAAAAGAATGATGACCATCATCCGAAAAAATGCAGTGGTGTCTATTGGCACTGAAGGACTGGTGGGAAATAAAGTAGTAAACATTCTTCCGCGCCGGCGCATGGCTCCGTTTGCAGAAGAAGGCGATATTCTTTTGGCGAGAAGATCGGTAGACACGGACGAAATGCTGCAAACACTCAGTCAAACCAACAATGATGTGGCCGTTATAGCTGCCAATTTAAAAATAACGGTACAAAAGATCAATACCAGCAAGGCGCTTTGGGAATTGCTGAATGATAAATCGATACCGGCAAATTTCAGAACATCTGTTGGCAATATCCGTACGGCAACTGCTAATGCAGGTAAAATGGTAAATAACCTGAACGATATTGTAATAGATGTAAAAAACGGGAAAGGCTCAGTAGGCGCTATTCTGCGCGATACTTCCTTTGCTAAAAACCTGAACGAAGCCATCATTAAAATAAAATCTGTTGGTGATAGTGTTGATTCACTGTCTAACGAAATAAATAGTGTGGTAGCAGGTATCAAACAGGATGTTAATGCCGGCAAAGGCCCTGCCAATGCTATTCTCAAAGATTCATCCATTGTTCAGAAATTAAATAAAAGCCTTAGCAATATAGAAAAAGGCACCGATGGCTTTAACCAGAATATGGAGGCATTGAAACATAATTTTTTATTCAGGGGCTATTTCAAAAAATTAGAACGGCAGAAAGCGGATGAATTAAAAAAGCAGGCAAAGGAAGGGAAGAACTAGTGCCATGTGAATGGTGAATGGTGAGTGGTGAGTAGTGAGTGGTGAGTAGTGAGTAGTGAGTAGTCAGTAGTGAATCGTTAATAGTAAGCAATTATGGTAATCACAGTTAATTTACTCACCACTGACCACTCTCAGGTTAGGTTTAACACAACACTATGGAATATTGAATTATGAATATTGAATGATGAAGTGAGTGAGGAGGGTATCGATTATTTTGTTGTACTTAATCAGTGAGTATGAAACTTTTTGTTACTATCATCTTACTGCTAACCAGTTCCTGTGTTTTTGCACAGCAGGCAAAAGATATTGTTAAGAAGGCAGATGATAAAATGCGCGGCATTACTATGCAGGGCGAAATAATTATCAGAACAGTACGCCCCACCTGGTCAAGAGAAATGCAATGTAAAGTATGGATGAAGGGCAATAGCCTGTCGCTCATCCTTATCCAATCACCCGCAAGAGACAAAGGCATTGCCTTCTTGAAAAGAAAAAAAGAAGTCTGGAACTGGATGCCGGCTTTGGAGAGAACCATCAAACTGCCCCCTTCCATGATGAGCCAAAGCTGGATGGGTACAGACTTTACCAATGACGACCTGGTAAAAGAATCATCCATTACCGAAGACTATGATCATACTTTTATAGGCGATACCATTATTGATAAAAGGCCCTGTTATATTATCCGGATGATTCCCCGGCCGCAGACAGCCGTGGTATGGAGCAAAGTAGTGGTATGTATTGATAAAAACGATTTTCTGGAACTGCACAGCCGCTTTTATGATGATGATGGTAAACTGGTTAATATCATGAACGGAACAGATGTACAGATGATGGATGGAAGGCTGATTCCTACCCGCTTTGAAATGATCCCGGTTGATAAAAAAAATCAAAAAACGGAAATGATCTATCAACAGCTCAAATACGATAAGCCAATAGACGATGGATTTTTTACAGCAGAAAGAATGAAGAAAATCAGTTAGTTCTTTTTTAAATTAATATAACCGACTTCCCCCTCCTCGCGATCCTTTGTGCCTTCGCGTCTTCGCGGTAAAGCCTATCCTAACCGCAAGGACACAAAGTTGCGCAAGGAATTTTTAATACAGAACAATACCATGTGGTTAATTAAACTGGCCTGGAAAAACCTCTGGCGGAACAGAAACCGCACGATCATTACGATGACGGCCATTTTTTTTGCCACACTCTTATCAATTTTAGCACAAAGCCTGCAGAATGGCGTTTTCGATAACCTGATCAAAAACGTGGTGAGCTTTCATACCGGTTATGTGCAGGTACACAAACAGGGATATTGGGATGAACAGATACTGGAAAACAGTTTTGCCGATTCGGCTGAAACCGGGCAGAAAATCCTGCAAAATAAAAATGTCAATAGTTTTTCTCCAAGACTCGAATCTTTTGCACTGGCCTCTGCGCAGGATGTAACAAAAGGCTGCCTGGTTACCGGCATTGATCCGCAGAAAGAAGACAAGATCATGCTGCTGCAAAACAAATTAGTACTTGGTACCTACCTTGCTAAAAATGATACAGCGTTATTGGTTTCGCAAGGCCTTGCCGAACGTTTAAAACTTACCGTAAACGATACCATGGTATTGATAGGGCAGGGCTATCATGGCGCCACTGCGGCAGGCAAATACCGTATTAAGGGAATTGTAAAATTTGGCACGCCGGAATTAAATGATATAGCCGTATTTATGCCACTTACCCTTGCGCAGGATTTCTTTAATGCCTACGGGATGATCACCAGTTATGTTCTGTTGTTACAGGATACAAAAAACCTGCAACCAACAGCAGCATTGGTTCGTGCCGCATTGGGGCCGGCGTACGAAGTAATGACATGGGAAGAAATTATCCCCGACATCAGGCAGCATATCGAAACAGATACCAACAGTACAAAATATATACGGGCCATATTATACCTGCTAATTTGTTTTGGCATTTTTGGCACACTGCTGATGATGATGGTAGAACGGAAATTTGAACTGGGAATGCTTGTTGCCATAGGAATGAAGAAAACCAAACTAAGCCTGCTATTGCTTTACGAATCGGTACTAACGGTTTTGATGGGTTGTATTATAGGGGTGATAGCCGGTATACCGGTGGTATATTATTTATCCAAATATCCACTGAAAATGGGCAGGGAATCAGCCGAAGCATTTGAACGGTTCGGGTTTGAAGCTGTTTTTCCAACTTCTACTGATTCATCCATTTTTATCGGTCAGGGCATTATTGTGCTGTTGATCGGGCTGCTGTTATCGTTATATCCTATTTATAAAGTGATACGGTTAAACCCTGTTACTGCAATGAAACACTAAACGCTGCATATGATAATCAGCATGGCATGGCGGAATATATGGCGCAATAAAATGCGGAGCATCGTCATCATATTGTCGATAGCCATCGGATTATTTGCCGGTATCGCCGTACTCGCCCTGTATAAAGGAATGATCAAAAGCCGTGTGCGTACGGTAATTGACGCAGAGATCGGTCACATGCAACTGCACGATACAGTGTTTAAAAAAGATGATGATCCCAGATTCATCATCATTAACGGCAATGCTATTGTAAAAGCCATTGCAGCAATACCTGGCGTAAAACTGGTAACACCCAGAAGCATTAGCAATGGCATGCTTGCCACCACAACAGGAAGTTCTGGCGTGCAAATCAATGGTGTAATTCCTGAGATCGAGTACAAGGCATCGCAACTGAAGAATAAGGTGATAGCAGGTAAACTGTTTGATACAACAAAGAAAAATGAAGTGATGATCGGGAAAAAATTAGCCAATAAAATGAAACTGAAAACAGGATCAAGGCTGGTACTCACTTTTACCGATACCTCAGGCAATATTGTATCAGGCGCTTTTAAAGTGATCGCCATTTATCAAAGTGATAATGCACCGCTGGATGAAAGGAATGTATACATTACCATGACAGACATGAATGAGTTACTAACCACTGGCAACAGCTTCCAGGAAATTGGCGTGCTGTTGCATAATGATGCAGATATCAAACCCGTTCAGGCGCAGTTAAAAACAAAATTTCCCGGTTGCAAAGTTGAGAACTGGCGTGAGATCTCGCCCGAAACAGACCTGCTCGAAAAAACCACGGAGCAGTATTCGTATATACTCATGGTCATTATCATGCTGGCCCTGTCGTTCGGCATCATTAACACCATGCTGATGGCCATATTAGAGAGAACCAGAGAAATTGGCATGATGGTGGCACTGGGTACTAACCGCATCAAAATATTTTTCCTGGTATTACTCGAAACTTTTTTTTTAACACTGGCGGGCACACCGCTTGGCGTATTGATGGCATGGTTGGTTACAGGATATTTTAATAAGCATGGCCTTGATTTTTCAGGCTCCGGGCGCGAAATGATGAACAGTTTTGGCTTTGGTTTAATGGTTTACCCGGAATTTCCTTTCGACAAATTAACAGGTGTAATGCTGATTGTAGCGGGTACCGCTATCGTATCCTGCATATTTCCTGCGGTAAAAGCCTTGCGTTTACAGCCGGTGGAAGCATTAAAAAGATAAGGTGATTTAAAAAATATTTCAATAAAAGAGAAACAGAAGAAAAGAAGCGCCACTGAAAGTTCTTTTTTTACTCTTTTTCTTCTCTTATTGAAACCAAAATAGGTAACACAATACAAAAAACTAACCTATTAAATCAGGGTTATGAAAACAGTAATAGATGCACACAATATCAGTAAGGTGTATAACCCCAAAACTATTCCGGTATATGCGGTTAACAATGTACACCTGCATCTGGAACGGGGCGAGTTTACGGCCCTTGTTGGTCCATCCGGTTCGGGCAAAACCACTTTGCTGAACCTGATAGGCGGATTGGATAAACCTGATGAAGGGTCTATCATTATAAATGGTATGGATATTACCAAACTCTCTGCCAATGAACTCATCAACTTCAGGTTAAAAAACATCGGCTTTGTATTTCAGTCGTTCAATCTGATACCTGTATTAACCGCGAAAGAAAATGTAGAGTTTATTATGCAACTCCAGAAAATGAATAAAGAAGAACGCGAACAAAGAGTACAAACCTTATTTAAGCAGATAGATATGGAAGAAAAGCTGAATGAACGGCCCGCTAAACTTTCCGGTGGTCAGCAGCAAAGGGTAGCGGTTGCAAGAGCGCTGGCATCCAAGCCGCAATTTGTGCTGGCAGATGAGCCCACTGCCAACCTCGATTCAAAATCTGCCTCCAATCTTTTGGATATCATGGCAAAACTGAATAAGGATGAAAATATTACGTTTCTTTTTTCTACACACGACCAGCGGGTGATAGACCGGGCAAGGAGGGTAATTACACTGGTTGATGGCCGCATCGTAAAAGATACGGCTGCTGTTTCAACCGAACATGAAGAAGCAACTGTGTAACAATGAAAAACTGTTTGTGTTTTTTAGGTATGTTGCTGTATGTTTTCTGCAGTTATGCGCAGGACAGTACAGCGCTGCCCAAAAAGCTGCTCATCAGCGGGTATATAAAAAATTTGCAGACACTCAGTTTTGATAAAACGTTCGGGCAAAATGTGTCGGGTAACCTGATCCATAACCGGTTAAACATAAAATGGAAGCCATCAGAAACCTTTGTGGCCGCTGCCGAATTGCGTAACAGGTTGTATTGGGGAGAAGAAGTGAAGCTTACACCCGGCTTTGCATCGCTCCTGAGAAACGACAATGAAAAATTTGATCTGCAAAAAACATGGATCCAAAACCCATCACTTGTATTGCATACAAATATTGAACGGCTGTATGTTGATTACCGCAGGCCTGCATGGAACCTGCGTGTAGGCCGGCAGCGTATTAACTGGGGCCTTACCACCACATGGAACCCAAATGATATTTTTAACGCTTATAATTTTCTGGACTTTGATTACGAAGAACGCCCGGGTGTTGATGGCGCCAAACTGCAATACAGTTTCAGCAACTCATTTAATACCGAAATAGCTTACATAAATACAGGTAAGAAAAATGGAAATGTGGCCGCTATCAAATATTCGCTGAACAGATGGAATTACGATATGCAGCTGATCACCGGCTGGTATAACAATCATGCAACTATTGGTGCGGGATGGGCGGGTTCTATTAAAGAAGCGGGCTTTAAAGGAGAGCTGCAATACTTCATTGCCGGCAAAGATTCATCCAACCATTTCAATATGTCGCTGGAAACTGATTACATGTTTAAAAAAGGATGGTACCTGAACCTGAGTTTCCTGTTCAATAGTCATGGCTTGTATCAACCTGTTGCCGACTGGACAACGATCAACCTGAAACTATCCCCCGAAAACCTGATGCCCACTAAATGGAACATGGTTATTACCTCGGCCAAAGAGTTAAATCCCTTATTATCGGCCAATATGAGTGTGCTGTATGCACCGGGTACCAATTTGCTGATCATTTTCCCCTCTTTACAATACAGTATTGCTACTAACCTGGATATCAACCTGGTATGGCAATCCTTCTTTGCAGAGTTAAACAAAACCATGCAGGGCGTTAACCACCGCTGCTATCTGCGGCTTAAGTGGAGCTTTTAGCGTTTATGATAAATGTCAGCAAACCTGCTGACCCTTGTCATTCTTATCCCGCAGCTCCATTATTACCTTGTGAGTCACGATAAAATTTAATGTTATGAAAAGCACAGGAAAAATACTGACAGCTATTGTGGCCGGAGCTGCTCTGGGCGCCATTGTGGGCATTTTGTTAGCGCCTGATAAAGGTACTGAAACAAGAAGAAAAATTAATGAGGAAGGCAAAAAATTAGCTGAAGATGTGAAAGATAAATTTCGCAGAGGTAAAGAAAAACTGAATGGACTAAAAGAAGAATTTCAGCAAACAGTGAAAGAGAAAGCAGAAGAATTTGCCTGAGTAATTAAACAATAACCCTGCTTAATGCAGCGGTTTAAATTTATGCAAGATGGAAACGGTATTTACCAAAGCAGACGAACTGGTTGGTACAGTAAAAGAGTATGTAAATGCAAGGGTTGATTTGCTGAAATTAGAAGCCGCAGAAAAAACGGCAGGCATGGTTGCAGGCATGATGGCAAGAATTATGGTGGCTGCTGTGTTTTTATGCTTTTTTGTTTTTGCAGGAATTGGCCTGTCGCTGCTTGCAGCAGAATACACCGGCAAAACATGGTCTGGCTACCTGATTGTAGCTTTTGTGTACCTGTTTATAGGTATTATAGCCTGGGTTGGCCGAAGCTGGATGCTGCGTACACCAATGATGAATGCAATGATCAAAGAAATGTTTAAAAGCGATGAAGAAGATTAAAAACCTGAGGCAATTGAAGCGGGAGAAAGAACGTATCAAACAACACCAGGAAAACCTGGAAGATGCGATACAGGATAACTGGCATGAGCTGAAAGATGATCTGAAACCTGCCAATATAGCCAAACAGGTAATAGGCAACTGGATACGCAAAAGAACAGAAGCAAAGATGAATGCCGGTGGTATTCTTAAAAGCACGGTTACTTACGGTGCAGCTATGCTGGCAACTAAATTGTTTGGCAGAACAGGAAATAAATTAGCCGGGCTTCTTAAGAAATAATCAGCATTAACGACACAACTATTTTTTAACCAAATAAATTACAATTATGGCTATTCTAAAAGTGCTGGAACTGATGGCAAGTTCCCCAAAAAGCTGGGAAGATGCTGCACAGCAGGCTGTGACTGAGGCATCCAAATCGCTCAAAAATATACGGTCGGTTTATATTAAAGACCACAGTGCTGTGGTTAAACACAATAAAATTGTTGAATACAGAATTGTAGCCAAACTCAGTTTTGAACTCGAACATCCCACACACACAAAATCTAAAAAATAATAACGCTATGCCACTCAATTTTGACAAATACGCTATTAAAGGAAATGAGTTTGTAAGGCTGGTTGCCGAAGAGCTGCAGATACCTCTGGATAAAGCAGGCAGAATTATCCGCACAGTTTTTCATACCCTGCGTAACAGACTGAGTCATGAAGAATCCTTTCAGTTACTGGCACAATTGCCCATGGCCATGAAAGGGGTGTATGTGGATGGATGGAAATTTGATAAAGATGCACACCGCATTAATTACTTAGACGATTTCCTGGAAGAAGTGAGGCATGAAGATGGCCGGTTGGCGGCCTATGATTTTGGTGACAACATGCGAACAAGGCATGTGGTTGCTACTGTGTTCAAAACACTGAACTATTTTGTTTCGGAAGGCGAAATGAATGATATTCTGGCTGTTATGCCGGTAGAACTCAAAGTATTTATCAAAGAAAGTATTGGAGGACATAAGTTTGCTTTATAGCATGCCTTTTCTTCCTCTTTATTTGTTTATTACCGGCTGGATAATTCTGTGGCCGTATTTGTTGTGTGATATAGTAAATGTGTTACATAAGGGTAGATTAATAACTGAAAATAACTTAACAAAACAGGTAGCCTGTTGATATTTACGTGGTTTATGATTAAATTCATCTATGCAGCAGACTTCACAAAACAGCATTAGCGAATTCCTGCAGTTTGAAGCATTGTTTGAAAATGCTTCCATTGGTATATTGATTGTAGATAGTAATGGTGTTATCCAGTCTGCCAATCCATTTGCACTAAAACTTTTCGAATACACAGTGGATGAAATTGCCGGGCAGCCGGTTGAAATGCTGATCCCGAAAAGATTTCATCAGAAACACCTTACCCACCGGAATTACTACATAGAAAAACTGGGTCGTCGGCCTATGGGTATTGGTACTGAATTATTGGGTGTAAAGAAAAATGGTTCTGAACTGCTGCTGGAAGTTAGTTTGGATAAATACGATCATGAAGGCGAGCTCAGAGCGATCGTTTTTATGAGCGATATTTCTGTACGGAAAAAAGCAGAAGCAGAAATAATCAAACTAAAAGAAGAACTGGAAAGCTCGGTAGAACAGCGAACAGAAGACCTCACAGAAACACTCAGGCAGCTTGAAATATCCCGGAGCCATCTGCAAAAAGCTGTTTCTCTCAAAAAGGCATTACTAAATAATATAAGAGCCATCATTGTGGCGGTTGACACAAATGGAATTATCCAGACCTTTAATCCCGAAGCAGAACGTGAACTACTGTACACCGCAGATGAGCTGATCGGAAAACATACCCCCCTTATTTTTCATGAACCCACACTGGTGGCGGCACGTGCAAAAGAGCTTTCAGAAGAGTTGGGAAGAGAAATTCCGCCTACCATTGAATTCTTTTTGACAAAAGCAAGGCTTGGTTTAAAAAGCGAAGATGAATGGTTATATCAGCGCAAAGACGGAACCATCTTTCCTGTTCAGTTGAATATTTCGGCCATGCGGGATGAGCAGGGTGTAATTGTTGGTTTTGTGGGTGTTTCATTTGATATTTCAAAAACCAAGATCTTTGAACATGGCTTGCAGGAATCGCTGGAAAAAGAAAAGGAACTGAATTTATTGAAATCGAGATTTGTTTCGATGGCATCGCATGAATTCCGCACACCATTGAGTACAATACTTTCGTCCACTTACCTGATTGAGAAATATGTAAATGCAGAAGATCAGCCACGACGTGAAAAACATTTGCAGCGTATTATCTCTTCAGTGAATATGCTCACCGATATCCTGAATGATTTTCTGAGTGTAGGCAGGATAGAAGAAGGAAAGATACAGGTAAGGCCTGTAAGGTTTAATGTAGATGAACTGATTAAGGAAATAGCAGATGAAATAAAAAATACGCTGAAAAAAGATCAGTTTATCTTATACCGGCATGAGGGAAATCCAGACCTGCTGCTGGACCCATCGCTGCTGAAGCATATTATCATGAACCTTGTTTCCAATGCAGGTAAATTTTCGGGCGAAGGGAGTTCCATTGAAATTAGTACAGTAGGGAGCGATGAATGTTTTATGCTAACGATCAGGGATCACGGAATAGGTATTTCAAAAGATGACCAGAAGCATTTGATGGAACGGTTTTACCGCGGCACCAATGCAAGTAATATTCAGGGTACAGGACTGGGCCTGCACATTGTTTCCAAATACGCAGAATTGCTGAACGCTACCGTAGAATGTAAGAGTGAACTGGGAGAGGGTACTGAGTTTATTATTAAGTTTAATACTAAATCAAGCTGATATGAAAAAGATTTTACTGATAGAGGATAATGATGATATCCGTAATAATACGGCGGAGATATTGGAACTGTCGAGCTATACAGTGATCGTGGCAGAGAATGGTAAAGTAGGCGTAGAAAAAGCCATAGAACATATGCCAGACCTGATCATCTGTGATATCATGATGCCGGTACTGGATGGATATGGGGTACTTCATGCTATTCAAAAAAATGATGCCATCAAAAGCACACCTTTTATTTTTCTTACCGCCAAAACAGAGCATAGCGATTTTCGCAAAGGGATGGAACTTGGCGCGGATGATTATATCACCAAACCTTTTAACGGCACCGAATTGCTGAATGCTGTTGACAGCCGGCTAAAAAAACATGAACAGTTAAAACAGGAACTGTCCCCTGACCTTGATGGACTGCAGCACCTGATGCAGGTGTCGTTTGGCAAAAGCCGGTTGCATGCTTTTACCAAAGACCGTAATATCAATAAATACAGAAAAAAACAAGCCATCTATACAGAAGGTAACCACCCGGGCAGCCTTTTTTATGTGCTGAAAGGAAAGGTGAAAGTGTTTAAAACAAATGAGAACGCGAAAGAACTGGTAACTGATCTGTACAGTCCCGGAGACTTTTTTGGCTATGTTGCCCTGTTGGAAGGAACGGTGTATAAAGATTCGGCAGAAGCCCTGGAAGAAACAGAGCTGGCTGTAATACCCCAGCAGGATTTTGATGAGTTGATGAATACCAACAGAGAAGCTGCACAGAAATTTATCCGCCTGCTGGCAAAAAATATTTCGGAGAAGGAGGAACATTTGCTGGGGCTTGCTTATAACTCGCTCCGAAAAAAAGTGGCTGAGGCGCTTATGCTCCTGCAAAAAAAATATCATAAAACAAAAGACGACCAGTTTGTGATTGATATCACAAGGGATAACCTGGCAACCATTGCGGGAACGGCCACTGAATCGCTCATTCGTACATTAACAGATTTTCGCAACGAGAAACTGATAGAGATTAATGAAGGAACGATCACTGTTCTTAATGAAAAGAAACTGGAACACCTGATAAGCTAATCTCTCCCCGCGCAACTTCGCGTCATTGCGTCTTCGCGGTTAGAATAGGTTTCGCCGCAAGGACGCAAAGACACGAAGGATCGCGAGGAGATTATTTATTTGCCAGCGCAATACCACATCTATCAGTCCTTAATGCAGCGAACAGAATTGCCCCATTCCTTTAAGCTGTATATAAGGTAAAGCCCCGGGTAATTACTGACAATATACAGGCTCATGTTCTGGTAGAATC
Source organism: Sediminibacterium sp. (assembly GCA_036758845.1). Lineage (GTDB taxonomy): Bacteria > Bacteroidota > Bacteroidia > Chitinophagales > Chitinophagaceae > Sediminibacterium. The sequence goes on along the minus strand of DAIOVU010000037.1, from coordinate 27,117 downwards.
CCTTTCGGTTGTTGCCCACCAGTTCCCCTGGAATCTAAGGTAGTTGAACTCACCCTTATTACTGCGGGTTCCTCCGGGAAGTGCTGTAAAGCCAGTTTCATTGGTAGACTCCTGGTTTGGCTGACTCCAGTGAGCAGTGCCTTTTTCTTTCAGTTTGGCACCCGCAAAATCCGAACCCAGATAGTCAGATAAAACGATCCATTCAGTCATAGCAGGTACGTGCCAGCCAACCGGGCAAAGCTTACCCGTTTTTACTGCATACCAGTTGTATAAACCGCCATAAATGTTTTTAAATCCGGATGGGTTGTTTGAATACCATGAATAAGCAGGTGTTATCAAATTTATCCAAATACTGTCATCAGACACTAAAGGGATATCTGTACCATCATTAAACCTGGTGGTTTTCAGATTTTCAACCATCCATACCTGGGTGCCTATGGTTACCGTATGATAAATATTATTGTCAATATCAGCTACTGTTTCTGCCAAACCTTCTTTTGTAGTAAATGATAGGGTATTGCCATATGCCGTACCCGCACTGTTGGTAGCGTAAGCCCTTAACCGGTAGCTGGTAGCAGGGGTTAATCCGTTAAGGTTACTTGTAAAACTTTCGGTGCCCGTACCATCTATTGTTCTGTAATCAAGTATGGTTGGAATAGTGTCGGCACTCCAGCAAACCCCATAAGCAGATATTAGCGTCCCGCCGTTTGAAGTAATATTTCCGCCACTGCTTGCCGTACTATGTGTAATATCAATAACAGGAAGGGTAGTTACAACCGGTATCCGCAGATCCTGAGTGGTAAACGAAATAATATTACCAAAGCCCGTACCAATAAGGTTGGAAGCATAAGCACGCACAAAATAGGTTGTGTTAGGATTCAGGCCGGTAAGTAAACTTGTATAACTTTCATCACCGCCTCCATCAGTAGTGGCATTGTCGGAAATAACGGGCTGATTACTGGTACTCCAGCAAACACCTTTTGCAAATATTTTTGAGCCGCCATCAGAACTGATAGTGCCACCGGAGCTGGCCCTTGTTTGGGTAACGCCATAAGCAGCGATGGTTGATAAAGAGGGGATCTGTGCAAACTGGTCTGCTGCCTTTTTGCAATTATTGTGCATGGGCAAACTAAGTATGCCAAGTAACACGATAAAATTTGTCCAATTCCTTTTGATACCCATGATGCGTTATTGTACTATTCAAAGAATTGAATAAACATAGCTCCACTTATTTCCGGTATGGTGGTTTAATTTACCGGCCCTTTCAGAACATGTTGTTTCACCATATTGTTCACGATCTTTCTGCCATATTCATGCCCTAACATTTCTGAATTGTCGGAATCAAAAGACTGAGTTTGCACGGAGTAGAGCATTTTAGTGGTTGACATATCATAGAAATTACTCTCCCAGAAATATTTGGTATTGGTAACATAATATCCGGGTTCATAGATACGGCGGTACAAAGTAGACCGGTAACCCCATAAACTGCTGTAATAGTAACTGTAAGGAGTAGCATAGATATTGCCGGGAACGTATTTTCTTTCTTTTTTCTTATCCAGTAATACAATGGTGATCACTGCATCCACACCGCTGTTTTTTAATTTGCTAATGGCCGCTTCCTCGTCCATTTTTTCAAAAACCTTTGGCCCATATTCGCTCAGCGATGTAACAGCGTTGTATCCCAGCCCTTTCAGATCACTTACAAAATGATTTTCCATTTTATCCTGTATACTCCGGTCTGCTTCACGGGTAAGGCATAATACAAGAATTTTATTATAATCTTTTGGTGTAACATTGTCTGCTATCCAGGAAGAAGTGATTTTTGATGAAGTACATCCCATAACCATCAGCACGAGGAAAAGACCAATTACTTTTATCGTTTTCATAAATAGGTTATTTTAGAATCTAACTGCAAGTTAGATGTAATGACACCGCAGAAGAATGATGACCGTCATTAAGTGAGGAGATATTGGTCAACCGTTGCGATATAAAATAATGGGAGACCCTGCCGCCCTGGGCCACCAATGATCTTGCAGTACTTATTGATTTCGATAAGAGAACCTGACTGAAGACAGACAGGAATCGCAGGAAAAGAGTGTATCCCGAATTTCAGAGGCGCTCTTTTTCTTCTGTCCTTCTTTTATTGAAATACTTTCTAACATATTGTGTTCTTAAAATTCGGTGGTTCTCTGCGTAAACTCTTTTACTCTGCGGCTCTGCGGTGAAAACACCTTGCACAGCAAGCAAACTCTTTAAATCAAATGATTCAATTCACTGAAGCGTACAACACGTTATCATTACTTCTTCTTCATCCAGTTAAATTTTCCATACACATCTTCATAAAATACTACACGTCCTGTAGAATCCATGCCCACAGGATTGTACCACACAACAACCTGCATATGATCATCTGCGTGTACTGTAATGGGCGACTGGTTTCGCAAACATCCTTTTTGTGTTAGCGTATCTATGGCAATGGGGTTGTTTTTTAAAACAAGATGCCCCAATTCAAGCGGTTTCTCCATTCGCATGCAGCCATGACTGAAGTAGCGTTTATTCAACGTAAATAAATATTTTACAGGTGTATCGTGCAGATAAACACCAAATGGACTCTCGAAATCTAATTTTAATAAACCTAATGAATTATCGCAACCGGTACTTTGACGAATGGTGTATGGGAAATAACCCCTGCTGAGTGAACTCCAGTTAACTGAATAAGGGTTTACAATACTGCCCGCACTGTTTAAAACCTGGAAATTGCCTGAATTAATGTAACCGGGATTGCTCCTGAGTTTTGGCAACATTTCTTTGGTAGCAATGCTGAAAGGCACGTGCCAGTATGGATACACGATCACTTCATCTACAACACTGGCAAGGGTGGGGGTGGGGGTTGATTTTTTACCTACAATCATCCGCATGGCAAGAATAACTTCTTTATTGCGGTACACTTTCATAAAAGCAGCGGGAATGTTCACTACTATTACTGCACGGTTTTGTGTAAGACTATACAGCCACCGGTAATAATTAACAGCAAGGTTTAATTGCTCAATCCTTACAGATATCGGGATGTTCAGTTCGCGAATGGTATTACCTTTTAATAGGCCATCTGCCTGCAGACTGAATTGTTTCTGTGCTTCTTTCAGTTGCTGTTTGAGTAAGGTATCGGATAAATTCTGGTAGTTGGTATCAATGATCCCTAACTGGTGCAGTTTTGCGATCAGGGGAGTATTGGTTTTGCTTACTTTGCCTGAGCTGATTACTAATTCTTTGAAACCGTTTGCTGATAAAGCTTTCAGGAGTTTTTGTATCCTGTATTCCAACGCTTTGATTTCAGGTAAAGCGGCAGACAGATCGGGCATCAGTAAATGCAGTTTTTTACCGGAGATATATTCTGCCAGCAATGCAGGAATATCCCGGTAGCCCTGTTTTTGTTTCAGACCATAATATCCCAGGGCCGGTTTTGTATTACCATAAGCAATATCATTGTAAAAATGAATGGCCGCATCTGTTATACGAATTTCGGCTGTTAGTGAATCGTTGCTGTTTTGTAATCCAACCGCATTGCCGACTGCAGAATAATTGAATGGATAGTCTTTTTCAGTAAGACCAAAATCTGCTGATAAACCCCTTGCATGCAGGAAAACAGGGAGATTAGGTTGCCTGTCTTCTACTATCCATACCGGCCGGTAATTTAAACGGCTATAAAAATCCCTTACCTGGGTAGCATTCTTAATGCCGGTTTTACCGCTGAGTTTTGTATCCGAAATAAATTGCTTCAGCTTATCAGGCGTAATTTGTGCGAAAGCAGTGAAACCCCATAAACCGGCTATTAATACTGCCAATGTTTTATATAAGATCCGGTGTTTCATTCGGTTAAAGTTTTTTCTGAAAGATAACAGTTAAACTCCATTTTTAATTTGTTAAACTGCGTTTCTACGTTTAAGATATTATTCCGTAGCCGGTTTAATTTTCTTGTAACCTCGTCACTAATCCCCTTTTCTTCAGCGTCTTTTGTGGTTAATAATTTATCCAGGTCAGTAATATCATTCCTGAGTAAGCCAATTAACTCATCCTCCTTTATAAAGCAACTCTGGAAGCTCTCAACTTCTTCCAGAAAACTGATATCGTTTGTGTTTTTGAGAACTTCGGAAAGCCTGTTTTTCATCTGGATATTTTCTTCCATGATGAAACGCATCAATCGCTTCCAGGTATCGGTCTCATATTGGAATTGCTTTAACTGCAATTCCGACATATACCCGTCATGTTGTGTGCCGGCTATTGATTGGGATTTTGACATGGGATATGTATAACTATCTTCTGGCATGATAATGATCTTGTTACTCATTATTCGGGTTAAGAACATTGGACAAAATGAACAGGATATTCACAGGGCCTGCTTCATAGTTCAAAAAACTGTTTGTAATACCTAAGCTTCAAATCATGAACCTGTTATATGATAACTGATTTATGCAAAAAACCCCGCCACCCTTTCGGCGGGGCCTAAGCCAAATGTTCCCGGCTTATTTTACAGCGATGTGTTTGGCTGAAGGTTTTTTTGCTGCTTCGGCACGCGGCAGCGCAATTTTAAGTACGCCATCTTCATACTTAGCTTCAATTTTTTCTTTGTTGATCTCATCCGGTAAAGTGAAACTCCGGCTGAATGATGAATAACTGTACTCTTTCCGTGTAAATCTTTTGTCTTTCTCTTCTATGCGTTCTTCCTTCTGGCTGCTGATGGTAAGCATATTGCCATCTACATCAATCACGAAATCATCTTTTTTCAATCCCGGCGCTGCCAATGATACCAGGTAATTGTCTTTGTCTTCTGTAATGTTTACGGCAGGTACATTCATTGTTCTGTTCCATAAATTGCCATTGTCAAACCATTCGTTCCATGGTTTAAAGAATTCATCAAAAACAGATGGTATTGTTTCTGCTTTTCTGGCTAAAACTTGCGTTCCCATAGGGTCCTCCTTTTGTTTTTTATGTAGGGTAATTTTTTTTGCCTGACAAATGTATTTTATCTGGAAGGGGGAATCAACGACAGTGGTCAGTACTGTTTATGAGATTGGTCAGCCAATCAGCTTTTTCTCTTGTAATAAAAAGTGACCAGGTTAAAAACGAGGCGGATAAATTTATAGGAAGACCATCGGATAAACTGTTTAACAAGGTTGTTGGTCTCAGTGTTTTTTTCTTTGGTAATAGGGATACATTCATGTTGCATGATCCTTTCCAGGGTTTGCTCCACACCGGCGGCAAAAGCAGCATTTCTAACGTCCAGGTTCAGCTCAATACTGGCGTAGGCGCTGATATCATTTAAGTTGTAAGAACCTATGGTAACCCATTCGCCATCGCAAACTGCTATCTTGGCGTGCAATACTGCCGGCTGATATTCGTATAAACTAATGTTGTTGCGCAAAAGCCAGTCGTACAACCAGCGCTCTGCATGCTTGGCCATCATAATATCTGAGCGGCCCGCAGTGATCACTTTAATTTCCACACCACGCTTAGCGGCATTACTTAATAACCTCCTGATCACCTTGCCCGGCAAAAAATAACTGCACAGAATAGTAATATGCGATTGCGCATTGCGAAACATTTCACTATAAGTGGCAGAGATCTCATTTTTCCGGTTTACCCAGTCGTTTCGCCTCATCCGTACAAGGCAGGTTTCATCATTGCTAAAACTGAATAATGGGTGCAAATCGCTGCAGGGCGATTTAACAGGTTTGGGTGGAAAACTATTCCATGTTTTCCAGCAGAGTTCACACATGTTCTTTGCAATCTCTCCTTCGGCATAGAGCGAAAAATCAAGCCAGGCAGGCTTCCCGGGCATATCGTTATAACGGTTCGAGATATTAATGCCCCCGATAATGACCAACTTCGTATCCGTCACACACATTTTATGATGCATCCGCCTGCCAAAATAAAAATATTTGCTTTTAAACAACGGTTCAAATAAACGAAAATGAATGCCGGATGCTTTTAGCTCATCTATAAATTTTTTGGGGAGAGATTGGGAGGCATATCCATCGGCCAATAAATAAACCGCTACATTTCTTTTAACGGCAGCTTTTAAGGCATCGGCCACTAAGTGGCCAGTTTCGTCATCATCATAAATATAGGTCTGTAGCTGGATGCTTTCTTTGGCATTGTTGATCATATTCAGCAGCAGGTCAAAATAATCTTTACCACCCCGCACTAATCTTACTTTATTGTGAGCCGAATATTTCTGAGTTGATTTATGTTTTCCGGCAGACATGATTAACTGTTCATTTTGTTTAAAGCCTTGCGGATAGTAAGAAAGCCACTGTTAAGTTATATACTATTTTCAATAATGCAGCCGCAGCAAAAAACCGTGCCTTAGTGCCTTTGTGTGGGAAAAAATTGTACGCCAAGGCGCAAAGGCGCGGGATGAGAAGACCACAAAGAAATTATTCAGACTAAAACACCGCTGATAACTCAACATGGCATTATGTAACACAAAGGAAGTTGCCTTAAATAAGTTATCAAGACAACTTCCTGCAGAACCCCGGAATGGCGTTCCCCGGTTTAGTTTGTAAATGCCGTTCTTCTTCCTAGTCTACATAAGAATACTCTGGCAGCTCAACTTCCAGCTTGCTTTCTACACTGCTGATCCCTGGTGCCAGCCAGGCTGTTCTTTCTGCATCTTCTTTTTCGGCAAATGAGCGAACTTTTCCACGGAGGATAACCTTTGTTCCGGTAACATCAACTGATATTCTCGCTGCATCAAAAGTTGCGTTCCGGTGAAAAGCGGAACTTATTTTCTGCTGAATATCAAATGAAGAAACTTTTGGTTTTACTGTAATCAGATTTATTACAGAGCGTACACCCGTCAGATTCTCTATAGCCGCTCCTGCATTTTTTCGTTGATACTCCCAGTCTGCCACGCCCTCAAGCCTTACAATGCCATCTTCCACTTTTATTTTGATCTTTTCGTCCTGCACACCCGAATGCCATTTCAGTGCATTAAGTACAGCTTCAGCAATCTCTTCATCAGTTTTGCGATAGGAGGGGGAAGCCCCTACCTGTATATCTTCTGCAACTATTTTTACACCCGATACTCTTTTGGCAGCTCTCTCTGCAGCCAGTTTTTCAGCATAGGTGTCTACTTTTCCTGAAAGGGTTACGATTCCTTTTTTTACTGCTACTCCAATTTCTGAAGCAGTTAAAACGGGCTCCCACTTCAATTCGGCAATCACATCTTTTTGGATCTGGATATCACTTTTCATAATTGGTTGATTTTAGGTTTCAAGATTTTGTTTTTATAAGGATCAAAAGAACTGTAAACGATAGGTTGTTCCAATGAGGCTTGTCAATGGTTTTATTGACTCTCATCAGTCTGCCTTTTATCTTAGCAAATGCAACCGTATCGCTGGTTTCATGCAGGCAGCGCTGCTGCACTTGCTAAGGCTCTTACAAACCTGATTTGTTTTAACCAGGCATTGCAATAAGCGTTTTAGCCAAAGTATTTATTTCATAGTTGGCCAATTGCGACAGCCGGTCATCAATCTGTTTTTCATTTATTTCAATTGTATGAAAAACCGCCGCCTGTTTATCCATGCCCAAGGCATTGGCAAATGCAGCAGCAGTGCCATACGTACTGATCTTAAAATGATTGATCACCTGTATGCAGGCCAGCAGGCAGGCATCTTTTACTTCGGTATCTCCACACCGAGCCAGTTTCTCATCTGTTTCTTCTATGAACGCCCGCATTATCCGGTTGGTAAGACAGAGAGAAGTAATGTTTTCTTCCACAAAAAATCTTTCCATTTTATCTACATGTTGCAGTACCATGTCGAGGTATTTCTGAAGCACGGTTTTTAGCTTTAAAGAACTTGCCTGGTTGATCCATCCCGGCAGACTGTTTTTTAACTCTATTTCTGCACTGGTAAACTTGTGGGCATCATAGTCGAGCAGGTTATGAAGCGTGCTGATGGTGTGATTGGTCTCTATCATAAAATCAAGTTTTATGTTGCAAATCTATTGCACCGCCTGCCTTTTTACCATGACCTCAATCACCCAAACACTTGATAGTTCTCAATAGGAAATACCCGTTTTTCAAGTATTCTGCCCAACTGATAACAATCATCAGAAACGCTGACAGGAAGCATTTCCGGCGGGCATAAAATGGTTTTACTTTGACTGTTTGTTTAATGTGAAGAAGCTGATAGCGGGGCGACGTTAAAACAAAAGTTCTTACAACTCATACTGCTGATTATGGATAAGAAAAAGAAAAAAGAGAACCCGGCCGAGATCCCATCACCGCAAAAAAAACCGGAGATCACCAAACCTTTTGATCCCGAAGAACCGCTTGAACCAGAGGTGGATCCTGAATATATTCCCGATGAAGATCCCAAAGAAACACCTCCCTTCGAAGTGCCTCCGCCCGGTGAGGGCCCTTAGTATTAGAAAGAATAAAAATGGAAATGATATGATACATATTGCCAAATCGGTAGACTATAAGCAACTGGATGTTTCCAGCACTTCTTTTACAGCCGGAGGAGATATTCCCATAAAGTTCACCTGCGACGGAGCAAATATCAGCCCCTCTCTCGATATCAAAGGAATTCCGGAAGAGGCTAAATGTCTTGCTTTGATTGTTGACGACCCCGACGCTCCTGTCAGTACATGGGTACATTGGCTGGCATGGAATATTCCGGTAACACATCACATCAAAGAAAATGAGATTCACGGGGTAGAAGGGATCAATGATTTTCAACAATATCATTACGGTGGTCCATGTCCCCCCTCCGGTACGCACCGTTATTATTTTAAAATATATGCTCTTGATGCATTGCTGGACCTGCCAAAGGGTTCCAAAGAATTTCAATTAGAAAAAGCGATGAGCGAACATATTATTGCGTATGGTGAAATGATGGGATTGTATACCAGACATAAATAACAAAAACATGAAAACGTTTTTATTCATCCTGATTTCCTTTCTTGCTGTTACCGCTACACTGGCGGGTTTGTTTATGTTAAGTAACCCGGATGGCGCCATCATGCGTTTGCCGCATAGCCTGTTGGATGGTACACCTTTTAAAGATTTTCAGATCCCAGGTATTTTGCTGGCCGCTTTAGTAGGGGGCGTAAATTTTCTTGCCGTTTTGTATAATCTGCAACAACACCGTAACCGTTATAACTGGGCTATTGGTGGCGGTATCATGATCTGCGGTTGGGTGATTGTGCAGATGATATTAATGTGGTCGCTTCATTGGCTGCAGTTTGCCTATCTCGGGGTTGGGGTGCTTACTATTCTTGTTGCTTACCAGTTAAAAGGTAAATGGGCTGCATGAATTAACGTTAAATCATAAGATCAAAATATTTTATTATGACAACTATTAATCAATTAACCCCTGCCAACAAAACAGCTTACTATTTTGCAATGGTATTGTTGTTTGTTGTCCTTGCTGTGTACGGCCGGCCGGCATTGGAATGGCTTTTGATGAAATTGTATGAGATCTTCATCCAGGGTACACCGATAAATATTATCTAATCGCCTCTTATCAAATAAATACTGCAAACTGATTGTAAATTTGCTGTTTTAGAGGAACTTCGCGGTTGTATATGAGGCGCACTATATCAGCAGTACTTAATAAACTGATTTTCGGGGGAGTTATTCTGATCCTGGTAAACGGTTGTAAAAAAACCGGATCATCCGGCACAGACCCGGTTACACCTGTTTCTGGCTGCGATTATGTTATGGATGAAACACAATTAACTGCTAACGGCTGGATAAAACTATTTGAAGATAATTTTGATTCAGATCTTTCCAAATGGACCATCTGGAATGGTGGTGCCTATAATAATGAGTTGCAGCTATACCAGGCAGCAAATCTTAAATTGATAAACGGTTCATTGGAGATTACGGCAAAAAAAGAATCGGTAACAGGCCCAACATTGCCCAATAGTTCATCAACAGGCAGTTTTAATTTTACCTCCGGAAGAATTGAATGTAAAATAAATATCTCTGCCAACACCCATACACCTAAACTGCGCATGATTGCCCGGATCAAACTTCCTGCCGGATATGGTATGTGGCCTGCTTTCTGGAGTTACGGTGATCCCTGGCCAACACAGGGCGAAATAGATTACGTGGAGGCCCGGGGAAACGAACCCTTTAAATACTACACCAATTATTATTACGGATCTGCTCCCGGTACCGTTTTTAATGAAGATGCATCAGCAGCAATTATTTCGAAAGAAGACCTGACCGCCTGTTATCATGTATATGAAATAGAATGGTCGCAGAATACCCTTAGCTCTTATCTTGATGGCAAATTAGTTGAAACCAAAAAATCAGGAACACATATTCCCGATCTTTTTGGCAAAACAGAACGGATTGTTTTAAATCTCGCGGTGGGTGGCGGTTTTTTTCCGGGTCTCGACAAATCACTGATACAACCCGGAACCATGTATGTAGATTGGGTTAAAGTGTTTAGTGCCAGATAGGTTGTAAGGAATCTCTTTGTTACCCGTTAGGGAGCTGCCCTAAGTTTATCTGATAAGACCTTATTTTGAAAACATTTAACCGCGATAACACAAAGCCGCAATGGTACGCGGGGATTTTTATTTAACAATTTGCCTCGTGATCCCTGTCGGCTTTGAGAAAATAGCAGATCATTTTTCAGGAAACATAACAAAAACGTCTTATTTTAGGTTTATCTATCACCCACACAATAAAAGCTCTCTGGGTTTTGCTGCAACACTGAATATACAATGGCAAGTGACGATTTATCAATGAGAATAAACGAAGGATGAACGAAGGATGAACGAAGGATGGATGGAAGATGGACGAAGGTACTATGCTTAAAACTGCGGGAAGATAGGGAGAAGAGATGCCTGGCATAACTTGCAGGTATGCATCAAAATAACCAGGCAGGATGATATAAAAAAGAACCCGGCTGAAAGCCGGGTTCTGCATTACTTAATTACCGCAACAATCAAAATCAGTCTTTGTTATTTATTGCTACGGCCGTCTTTCTTTGGGGCTTCTTTTACAAAAGCTGCGCGAACAGGTGAAGGAGCGGCTTTGCCCCTGATACCCTGCCATAAAATCTCATTCATTACCAGGTCCGGCACCTTGTCTTCTTTGCTCCAATCAAATTTCTCTGAGAGTTTGGCAACAGCCGAACCTGCAGTGTTTACGGGATTCTTCTCATCCAGGTTAATATTGGAAGGCAGGTAATCGAAGGCGGTAAAATCGGGCTGGTTAGTGAAAGCCCTCCACATTGGTGTTGCTGCTGCATCATACTGTGTCATCGGTGGTAAACCAAGAATCAGCTCCATCGTGCGCAGCATTCCAGAAGTGGTGTACATAGTATGATCTGCATAGTTTCTTTTTACATAAGGGCCAACTACATAGGCCGGACTTCTGTGTGCATCTACATGATCCGGACCATTCTGTGCATCATCTTCCAGGATGAACACAACTGATTCTTTCCACACCGCACTCTTACTCAGGTGATCGATCAGCATGCCTACAGACAGGTCGTTGTCGGCTACATGCGCATAAGGGGTTGGTCTGCCTGCACGCATGCCTTCCGTATGGTCGTTACCCAAACGGATAGTAGCAAACTGCGGAACAGCATTGGCCGCAACCAATGAATCAAAATCCTTTCTCCACTGACGGAAACGAACAGTGTCTTTAACACCAAGACTATAAGGTGCAAATACGGCCGCATGTCCCTTCAATACATCTAATCTTGGTTTATTTCCCCAATCGTCTGCTACAAACTCTCCGTAAGAGCGGTAACTAACATTGTTTTTTGCACAGAAATCCCAGATAAATCCATCTTTATTGTTGCCTATTTTAAGCGTAGCAGAAGTACCATGGGTACCACCTTTACCACCGTAAGATGCAGGCCAGTTTTTTTCTACATAATCATTGGCATAAGCACCCATGCTCCAGTTATGGCCATCGGCGCTTACTTCCGCATCTACATAAAAATTATCGAGTAATACATAGTCGCGGGCAATTTTGTGCTGATTAGGTGTAACGGAATCGCCAAACAGTAAGAGACTGGTATCCCCGTTTCCGCCTTTCACATCACTTAAAACCTGGTCGTAGGTTCTGTTTTCTTTAATGATATAGAACACATGTTTGATAGGTGATTTTTCTCCTACCTGCATTGGTACAGGATTGCCGGGCTCGCCTTCGGTTACCAGTTCCTTCGCTTTGGAATAGGGGGTGTTTTTGTATACAGCTCCTGAATAAATTCCCAACTGCGCAGAAGAGGGCTCCGTAACGATGCTCAAACTGCCACGGAACATGGCAGCTATGTATTGCACTTCTGCGGGCCTGGTACTGTCTCCCTGATGGCTCAGAACCACCTGCTTTTTGTTAACCGGGTTGGGGCCATACGGGTTGGCATAAGAAGTTAATCCTTTACCATTGGCTACATAAATCTTTTTGCCAATCACTTTAACATTGGTGGGATACCAACCCACAGGAATGAATCCCTTCGACTTGCTTTTTGAAATAACAGATACATCAAACACGGCAACACAGTTATTGTCGGCGTTGGCAATGTATAATGTTTTCTCATCCTCACTCAATGCAATACCATTACTGGTAGAACCACTTGGAGCTTCCGGATATAAAGCTGCGTTAAGTGTTTCAACTACCTTGTTGTTGCTGGTGCTGATTACCGATACAGAATTGTCCTGTGAGTTGGCTACATAGAGATAGTCTCCGTTTTTTGTAAGCAGCAGTTCATTGGGGTGATCACCTACGGCAATTTCTGCGCTTATTTTCTCGGAATCTATATCGTAAACCAACACTTTTTTATCGCCCCAGAGGCTGATATAGAGTTTGGTTTTGTCTTTGGAAAGTAAACAGGCATAAGCTTCTGAGCCCAGGTTCAGTTTATTGATCAGTTTTTGGGTAGCCAGGTCAAACACATATAAACTGTTGGCTTCTTTGGTAACCACAAACAGTTTGTTATGAACTGTTTCATCAATATCCAAACCTGCAGTGCCAATTTTTACCGGCCAGGCTTTACCCAGTATAAATGAATCTACCAGTTGCATTTTGTTCTGGTTGACGGCATATTTGTTTACACGGTTATCATGACCGCCTGAGGCATAGATGAACTGATCATCTTTGCTGAATGCAATTCCGTACCATGCTTTGGCAATAATTATACTGTCTGCCCGTACACCTTTTTCCACGTCTATGAGATCAATGGTATGGGCAGCCTGGCCATTATTGGTTACGGCTATGTATTTTTTGTTGTGGCTCACTGCCATATTCAGCGGAAGATCTCCCAGCGGAATATTTTTACCAACGGAGCTTAATGACCATCCGTTGGGGAGCAGGATTCTTTTTTTATCAAGTTCTGCGGCCGTCTGGCTGTATACACTGTTTAGTAAAGAAAATACTGCAAACAACAGTAGAATGGTTGAATATTTTTGTTTCATAATTATAGGTTTATTGCCATCCCGGATTTTGAACCAGTTTAGGATTTAATACGATATCGGCATTGGAGATAGGCCGGAAATATTTTTTATCATCAAACACCCTGTTTTCATCATCTCTCCACGTAACAAAACCTTTACTCCCTCCTGTAAGTTTTGCAGAACCGGTGAGGGCGTAATAGATCACGCCGGGAACCTTAACTGCAGGTGCTTTATCCACAAAAGCCACATCCGGTGTACCATTACCATCCAGATCCATTGGCAGGTCTTTGGCAGGCACATAAATTCCTTTCCATTGCATCTCGAGTAATTTACCTTTTTTCCAACGCAACAGATCGGCATATCTGAATCCTTCATAACAAAGTTCAATACCTCTTTCTCTTCTTACTTCTAATAAAAATTTGTCGGAAATTTCAGGGAAGTAAACAGTTTGCAGATAAGTATCTGCTGTTGCAGGCACCGCTGCATTTACACCGGCCCTTGTTCTCAGCGCACCAATGGTCAGGTTCCAGATAGTTGCATCCATCTGGCCCAGTTCAGTCTTTGCTTCTGCATAGTTCAGCAATACTTCGGCATAACGAACCATAGTGATGGAGTTATTGGATTCTGTTAAACCATCCAGGCGTTTATCATCAAGACTGAATTTAAGAATATGGTAGCCGGTAAAAGTATAACCGAAGTTGGGTGGCGCTGCAGAACCATCGCTTCTTTTATAACCCAATCCACGGATGGTTTGCCCCAAACGGTTATCGCGGTTTTTCATTTCATTTACAAATACCATGGTATCATATCCCGGGATATCTGAGAAACGGGTACCATCGGTCATCAGGTAGGTATTGATAAACTGCTTGTTCAGTCCCCATCTTGCACCAAAAGTGGCACTGTTGAATTTCCAGGTAATTTCATGCCATCTTCTCAGTGCGTTATTGTAAACCAACGACCACATTACCTCATCGCTAACAGGGTTCTCACTGGTAAACAGTGTACGGTAATCTCTGGAAGGGGTACCGGTAGTATAAATTTTATATTTTTTTGCATCGATCACTTTCTTAGCTGCATCTGCAGCTTCAGTTAACCATCTGTCTGCGGTGGCCGTAAGGTTCAATTGTGTATGATATTTTCTGAAAGTTCCTTCAAACAAACATACCCTTGATTTAAAAGCCAGGGCAACCTGCTTAGTTACGGTAGAAGAACTTGCATCCTTGGTATCATTGATATTGTCGGCTGCAAAATTCAGATCGGCCAGAACAGAATCCATTACTGTGGTACGCGGGTCTCTTGGTTTGTACAGGGCTGAATCTGTTGTAGACATTGCATTACTGTACCATGGTACATCACCATAGGTTTGAACCTTGTCGAAATAGAAATAAGCACGGAAGAAACGTGCAATACCGGCATAGTGATTACGGGCTGCCTGCGGAATAGCCGGGTTATTATAACGCTCCAGGAAGTAGTTGATATTTCTCAGGTTTGTCCAGCTCCAGGATCCCTCGTTTACAGAACTGTATGCTCCGGCAATAAATGATGGAGAATTATTCTTGGAAGTATAATCACCCATTTCATCATCCTGTACAATGCTTAAGCCTTCGGGGAGTTGACGTTGATAAAAAGAGGTTACATAAAGATCCAGGTCTTTTTCAGAAGTAAAAAAATTGGATGGTACCAGCTTATCCAGCGGTTGCTTATTCAGAAAATCCTTATTACAGGAGCTGATGGCTGCAGCCAGCAAACTTCCTGTAAAAAATAATTGTATAGTTTGTTTCAATTTCATGTTAATGCAGTTGTAATAAGTTATTAAATTAAAAACCGATGTTTACGCCAAATGTTATTGTCTTCAGCATAGGATAAGCATATCCCTGCCCTGTACCATTGGTAAGATCACCGATAGGGTTTTCCATTACTTCGGGATCAAAGTTTTTGGTATGCTTAAACAATCCGGAGAGTGTAAACAGGTTTTGACCGGTTACATAAACGGTAGCCCTCGTCATGGCTAATTTCTTCAGCAGATTTGCAGGAAGAGAATAATCGATGGTCAGGCTTTTTAATCTTAAGTAGCTTACATCCTGCAGGTAACGTGTTTGAGGCACACCCAGCGATCTGTTGGTACCTAATGCGGTATAGCCCCTGAACCTTGGGAAATAGGAATCAGGATTAGTGGTTTCATTCCATAAGTCATTCATCATGGTCTGAGGCTGATAACCGTAAGGGCGGTTATATGGCCCGTAGAATAAACCTGCTTCCGGTGCAAAGTACCAGTCTCTTTTTCCAATACCCTGGAAAAAAGCAGAGATACCAAAACCGTTCCAGTTAACCGAAGTAGTAAAACCAAACTGGTACCTGGGAGAACTGTTGCCGATTATTTTTCTGTCTCCCGGATTTTGTACCGTATTGTCACCTGCATTTACAAAACCATCACCATTGAGGTCGGCAAATTTAAGATCGCCCGGCAGCCATTTATTGTTGTTTGAATTAATGATGAATTGCTGATTGGCGTGTTTGGAAATTTCATCAACAGTTTTAAATAAACCTAAAGTAGTGTATCCCCAGATTTCCCCCACTGTTTGTCCTACATAATAAGAACTCAGTATATTATTTGGGTTGTTGAATTTAGTGATCACAGATCTGCTGTCCCAAACAGATCCTGAAATGCTGTACTCCAGGGTTTTCCCGGCCAGCTTAACCTGGTCTTTCCAGCTCATGGTAAGTTCCCATCCTTTTGTAGACAGATCAGCATAATTGCCGGAAGGCACACTCGCACCAAATACGGCCGGTAAAGGCTGACCTGCGGTGAACATATCCACTGTTTTTCTGTTATACCAGTCAAATGTGATACCGAATCTTTTTTTCAGCAGGCTGATATCCACGCCAAAATCCATAGTGGTAGATTTTTCCCAGGTAAGACCATTAGGTATTACACCCGGTAATGAAGTATAATTACGCTGAACACCTCCCAGTACCACACTGGTTTTGCCGATGCCCATCTGCTCCAGGAACCTGTAAGGAGAAATATTGCCGTTGCCAAGAGAACCATAAGAAGCACGGATTTTTAATTCATTGAGCCAGGAACCGGTTTGTTTCATAAAGTTTTCCTTAGATACCCTCCATCCTGCAGATACGGAAGGGAAGAACCCGTAACGCTGATTGGTTGGGAATTTGGAAGAACCATCGTAACGGCCGTTCAGCTCAACTAAGTAACGGTCATTGTAGGCATAATTCATCCGGTAAAATACACCGAGGTAAGCCCACTCTGTACCGCCACCATTGATGGTATAATTCAAACCATCCATCAGGTTAAAGTCTGGCATGGAAGAAACTAATAAACCGTCTCTGCTTACGTTCAGGTTTTTGCCTTTGAAAGATTCTGCATTGGAACCCACCAGTAATTTCAGATCGTGCCTGCCAAATCTTTTGTTTGCATCAGCAGTGAAGTTGGCAGTGATGTATTTTTCGTTGGTAGTGAATTCGCGCAGCAGGCTTCTTCCAAACCTGGAGCTGGTTCCCGGCGCAATGCTGAAGTTCAGGTAATCATTCAGTCTCGATTCGTCCTGAAACTCTCTGGAGAAAGTAAAGTCTGCTTTCAACGTAAGTACATCCCTGATCGGGCGTGCAATTAAAGTAGATGTATTTCTGATATAGGTATTGTTACGATTGGAAGCATTGTTTCCCTCTATATAAGAAGCCGCCATATACATTGCAGTATTGGTATAGGTTCCATCGGGATTGTAAACAACAGCCATAGGATAACCCTGGCCTTCAATTGCCCGCCAGAAATTACCGTCACCATCTGCAAACATTGGAAACTTATAGGTGAAGGTAGTCAGGTCAAAATTGTTCTGAAAAGTCATCCATGGTGTGAGTTTGATATCACCTTTTGCGCGGATATTGTATTTATTGTATTTGTCGGGGTTAAAATTGAAAATGCCATCCTGGAAATAATATCTTCCTGATACATAGTAGTTCACTTTATCTGTACCACCGGATACACTCAAAGATTGCTCAAAAGAAGGAATGTTTTTGGCATTCACCATTGCATCCCAGTCGGTATTACCAAAGTATTCATAACGGCCTTTGGCGGCATTGAATTCTACCTGGGGAAGTGCAGGATTTTCATTGTGCTTTTTCAGAGCATCCAGGTATTCCAGTGAAAACGGGTAGATACTGTTTACAGAAATCGGGTGAGAATTGTAATCGTACCATGCATTAAAAGCCTCATCAAAATTTTTGGCCCACTCATAACCGTTGGTAATATTCTTTGGTACAACGGTGCGTTTGTTGAATGAATAGCTTGCGCTGTAATCAACTTTAATTTTGCCTTTCTTAGCGCTTTTGGTGGTGATCAGTACCACACCAAAAGCAGCTCTTGAACCGTAAATAGCGGCAGAAGAGGCATCTTTCAAAACAGATACGCTCTCCACGTCGTTCGGGTTTACCAGGTTCGGATCGCCTTCAATACCGTCGATCAATACCAGTGCACTGCCTCCGGCACCAATAGAAGTGGTTCCGCGGATATTAAAGGTAGCGCCCCTTGTTGGGTTACCATCCGCCATATTCAGGTTGAGGTTGGGTAATGCACCCTGCAGCATCCTGGTAAGTGTTGGTGCGGGCCTGCTCTCCAATACTTCTGAACTAACCTGCGCAACAGCGCCGGTAAGGTTTAATTTTTTTTGCGTGCCATAACCTACCACCACTACTTCATTCAGGTCGTTCTTCTCCTGGTTCAGCACAACACTCAGAGAAGCGTTTTCTCCGGATTTAACCTGCAATAATTGTCTGGAAGTTTTGAAATTGATGTAGCTGATAGAAACAGAATACTTACCGGGTGCAACTGCAATATTGAATTTTCCGTCATTGCCGGTTGTAACCGATAGTTTTGCCGAACCTTCAATTACTACATTGGCTCCGGCTAAGGGGGCGCCAGTTTCGTCTGTTACTGCACCGGAAATTTTGCCATCAGTAACTGCTTTTTCAGCATGATAGTGTGGCGAAGCAATCAGGTGGTTTACCTGAAATGTACAGGATAAAATCAGCATCGCCGGAAATACGAGTCTGACCAACCCGTTTGGGTAGAGGGGTTTCTTCATAATACAGTTTGATTAAATAGTTGAGAAATTTGTGAGTCCTTTCACAATCGGCTGCAAACTATCCTGACTGTATTAACTTAAAACAAGTTTAAAGAGAAGGAATTGTTATCTAATTGTTTATGCACAATATTCGCAATGATCACCTTGCAATTAACATAAATGAGATACTGCATAAGAACAATTCAATGTGAAGATATTGTCGGGTAAAATGTTTTAGCCATGGCTTCCCGGGCTCTGTCAATCCGAAGAATTTACCCATAAAACCCGGTTTTATAGTTGCTTTAGCAAAAAATAATGATAGTTTTGTGTATTGGTATGAAAAAACTCATCGTAATCATATTAGCATTTCTGCACCTCAGCGCGTCTGCGGGTGTTACTATGCATATGCATTATTGCATGGGTAAATTAGCCGGTTGGGGGGTTAACAACAATGAATCTGCCCAATGCGCCAAATGCGGCATGGAGAAATCAAAAAAGAACGCCTGCTGTAAAGACGAACTTAAATTTGTTAAAAACACAACCGATCAAAAAGCGGCTGAATCTGTTTTTCAACTGATGCAGCTTGCTTCTGTTGCTTTGCCTGCTTCTGTTTTTGAAATTACTTCTGTTAACCTTCCTTCTGTAACAGAAGCAAATCCTATCAGTCACGGCCCGCCATTAAAAGGTGATCTGGCTGTTTATATCAGGAACTGCGTTTTCTTAATTTAGTATTTACTGCTGTGTATTGGCCGGGCAATTAACTTGCCGGGCTTGTGGCGTTTCTATATGCCTGTTTATTCCGATTGTTAATAAAATATAAAACCACTAAAATGAAACCTATCAAATTACTGTTGATGGCAGTTGTAACCATCCTGTCTGTAACTGTTTACGCGCAGGAATCAGCCAATAAAAACAAAGATTCCAAACAGGAAACTGAAAAAGCTAAATACAGTTGTTCCATGCACCCGGAAGTAACCGGCGATAAACCCGGTAAATGCTCCAAATGCGGAATGGCATTAACGCTTTCTGTTAAAGAAAAAATGAAACATGATGCAAAGAAACAATACTGCTGTCCTATGCACCCTGATGTTAAGGGTAATAAGCACGACAGGTGTTCTAAATGCGGTATGGAATTAAAAGAGAAAAGCAACAAAGATGATAAAACCTATTCCTGCCCTATGCACCCTGATGTAACCAGCGATAAACCCGGCAAATGTTCCAAATGCGGCATGGCACTTACGCCTTCTGCTAAAGAAAAGATGAAACACGAGGCGATGAAAATGTACACATGCCCCATGCATACTGATGTAAAAAGCGATAAGCCCGGCAACTGTTCCAAATGCGGAATGAAATTGAAAGAAAAGGAAGAGAATCATTCTGAGCATAAACATTGATCCAATAAAAATTGATTCTGTAATCAATAAAACATCATCATGGTTCAAAAATTAATTGAACTGGCTTTACGCAACAGGCTGGCCGTGCTGTTAATAGCGGGCTGCCTGTTTGCGTGGGGCATTTATTCTGTGAAGCAAAATCCCATAGATGCCATTCCCGACCTGAGCGAAAACCAGGTAATTGTTTTTACGGAATGGATGGGACGCAGTCCGCAGGTAATCGAAGACCAGGTTACTTATCCCTTGGTGAGCAACCTGCAGGGTATACCCAGGATCAAAAATATACGCGGCTCTTCTATGTTCGGGATGAGTTTTGTGTACGTGATCTTCGAAGAAAATGTTGATATCTACTGGGCCAGAACAAGGGTTTTGGAAAGACTCAATTTTGCACAGCGCTTATTGCCCCAAGGCGTAACACCTTCATTAGGACCGGACGGTACAGGTGTGGGGCATATCTACTGGTATCACCTGGACGCACCAAAAATGGACCTTGGAGAGCAAAGGGCGCTGCAGGACTGGTATATCAAATTTGCTTTGCAAACCGTACCGGGTGTGGCAGAAGTAGCGTCTTTTGGCGGCTTTGAAAAACAATACCAGTTGGTGATTGATCCGGTAAAACTGCAGTTCTACAATATCTCACTAATGGATGTGATGAACAAAGTAAAAGCGAATAACAACGATGTTGGCGGAAGAAAATTTGAGATGGCAGATATGGCTTACATTATTCGCGGTCTTGGATATATTAAAAACAAAGATGATGTAGAAAACATTGCACTCGGCAATTACAGCGGTATTCCTGTGCGGGTAAAAGATATCGGCTCCGTACAAATGGGTGGCGACCTGCGCCTTGGCATTTTTGATATGGATGGAAAAGGAGAAGTGGTAGGCGGTATTGTAGTAATGCGATACAACGAAAATGCCAACAAAGTAATTGCAGCAGTAAAAGCAAAGATGAAAGAAGTAGAAAAAGGTTTACCCGAAGGCGTAACATTTAAAACTTCATACGACAGAAGCACTTTAATACAGGAAGCCATTGAGTCTGTAAAAGGCACTTTGATAGAAGAGATGATCGCAGTTTCCATCATCGTACTCATTTTCCTTTTTCACTGGCGCAGTGCGGTTATCATTCTTATTCAGTTACCCATTTCAGTAGCGGTTGGTTTTATCTTCCTGCAATTGTTTGGTATCTCATCCAATATCATGTCGCTAACCGGTATTGCACTGGCCATAGGTGTGGTAGTGGATGATGGAATTGTAATGGTTGAGAACGCCTACCGGCATATCAGCGAAGCGCAGACAGCAAAAACGCAGTCACCTAATAAAGCATAAACATGGCAAACTGGTTTAAACGAAATATTGATCCGTTAACACACGATGAAAAAATGGAAGTCATCCTGAAGTCCTGCAAACAGGTAGGCCCCGGGGTTTTCTATTCCACCATCATTGTGGTAACATCCTTTCTTCCTGTTTTTCTGTTAACGGGCATGGAGGGTAAACTGTTTCATCCGTTGGCATGGACAAAAACATTTATCCTGCTGGTAGATGCATTACTTGCTATCACACTTGCTCCAGTGCTCATTTCTTTCTTCCTCAGGGGAAGATTAAAACATGAAAGTGCAAACCCCATCACCCGGACGCTCGAAAAAATCTATACACCCATTCTGGCTTTTTGCCTCAGGTGGCGTAAAACAACACTTTTTATCAATATGGTGGCATTGGGTATAGGTGTTGTGATGATGACACGCATGGGTTCAGAATTTATGCCGCCATTGGATGAGGGCTCTTTGCTATTCATGCCGGTTACATTACCGGATGTTTCCAATTCAGAAGCAAAACGCTTATTGCAGGTACAGGATAAACTTATCAGCACAACGCCCGAAGTGGCACATGTACTGGGCAAAGCGGGCAGAGCCAATACAGCTACTGATAATTCTCCCGTGAGCATGATTGAAACCATCATTCTGCTAAAACCAAAAAGTGAATGGCGGAAAGGAATGACCAAAGACAGCATCATTAATGAACTGAATGCAAAGATGCAGATACCGGGTGTAACCAATGGCTGGACACAGCCCATCATTAACCGGATCAACATGCTCTCAACCGGCATCAGAACAGATGTTGGATTAAAAGTGTATGGCCAGAACCTGGATTCTATTTATTCGTTTGCTCAGAAAATAAAAAATCAGCTCGAGGGCATTGATGGTATTAAAGACCTGTATGTAGAACCCATTACAGGCGGCAAATACATTGATATAGTTGTAAAACGGGAAGAGATCGGAAGGTATGGACTAAGTGTAGATGATGTAAACACAGTGGTAGAAAGCGCTTTGGGTGGGATGAAATTAACTGCTACCATTGAAGGACGCCAGCGGTTTTCGGTGAATGCGCGTTACGGACAGGATTTTCGAAACAATCTTTCTGCATTAAAACGTATACAGGTGCCCACCATGAATTTTGGCCCTGTGCCATTAGAAGCAGTTGCCGATATTAAACTCAGTGATGGTCCGCCCATGATCAATTCAGAAAATGCTTTATTAAGAGGTACGGTTTTATTTAATGTAAGGGAAAGAGACCTGGGAAGCACTGTAACTGAGGCACAGGAAAAACTGAACCAGATGATGATCAAATTACCCAAAGGTTATTTTCTTGAATGGAGTGGCCAGTGGGAAAATCAGATCCGTGCAAACCGCACACTGGAACTGATCATGCCGGTTGTTATCATTATTATTTTTATTGTTTTGTATTTGACCTATCATTCAATAAAAGAAGCCATGGTTACCATGCTAACAGTGCCTTTTGCAATGATTGGCGGTGTATGTATGGTGTACTACTATGGGGTTAATTTGTCGGTAGCGGTGGCAGTTGGGTTTATAGCACTGTTTGGTATTGCCATAGAAACTGCGATGTTGATGACGATCTACCTGAATGAAGCCATGCAAAATATGGTTGCCAAACATGGTAATTCAAAAACAACACTAACGCCGGCCATCATCAGGGAATTTGTAATGGAAGGAGCAGCAAAAAGATTACGTCCAAAACTGATGACCGTATCTGTTGGGTTATTTGGCCTGATCCCAATCCTCTGGGCAACAGGTGTGGGTAGCGATATCATGCGGCCCATCACCATACCATTAATAGGTGGCATGCTCTCATCAACTATTTATGTGTTGCTGATTACACCGGTCATTTTTGAAATGATAAAAGAAAGAGAATTAAAACACAAAG
The DNA here is from genome assembly GCA_036758845.1 of Sediminibacterium sp. Classification (GTDB taxonomy): domain Bacteria; phylum Bacteroidota; class Bacteroidia; order Chitinophagales; family Chitinophagaceae; genus Sediminibacterium. The sequence goes on along the minus strand of DAIOVU010000037.1, from coordinate 3,995 downwards.
GCAAAATCGAATTAATAGATGGTACAGAATAAACTACTCACGGTACTGTTTGCAATTGCACTGGCAGGCAGCAGCCATGCACAGGCATTGAAGCTGGATGCTATCATCGACAGCATCAATGCCTCACACCCTGTGGTGAAAATGTATAATAACGAGATCCGCTCTATGGATGAAGCTGCCAAAGGCGCCAAAAGCTGGATGCCACCAGAGTTTACATCAGGTTTCTGGATGGTTCCATATAATCCCGGATTATGGAAGAAAGGTCCGATGGGTGAAAACGGTATGGGACAATACATGATCGGAGGCCAGCAAATGTTACCCAATAAACAAAAACAACAGGCAGACGCTGCCTACATGGAAGCGATGTCGTCTGTTGAAAAAGAAAAAAAGAATGCAGCACTCAACGAACTGGTCAATGATGCAAAACAATTTTATTACGAGTGGATCATCCTCCTGAAAAAATTATCCATCCTGGCACAGAACGAAAAACTGCTTGATTTTATGATCAAAAATGCAGAACTAAGATATCGTAATGGCCTGGATAAGATCGGCGGCTACTACAAAGCAAAAGCAGCATTGGGTAATGTAAAGAACATGCAACTGATGTACGAAAGCGAGATCAGCGAAAAGCGCATCAGACTAAACGCACTCATGGGCAGAAATGCATTAACGGATCTTACGATTGATACTACTTATCGGATCAACGATTATTCGTCTATCATATTCGACAGTACACTTTTTTATAAGAGCCGGAGCGATCTGAAGGCGATTGATAAAGACATCAATCTTACCTTCCTGAAACAGGAAACAGAAAAGCAAAGCCTCAAACCACAGTTTGGTGTCCGCTATGAGCACATGTTTGGTTTTGGCGGATTGCCGATGCAATACAGTTTAATGGGGATGCTCAAATTGCCACTCACCAACTGGTCGTCTAAAATGAATAAGGCAAATATTGAAAGCCTGAAATGGAAAGCCAATGCACTACAATCGCAAAAAGAAATGATGGTGAATGAATACAGTGGCATGGCCTACAGTATGCGCAATGATATTGAGTTGAAGAAAAAGCAACTGAAGCTATACGATGAAAATATCATCCCTGCTTTAAAAAATAATTATAAATCCATTCAGTCAGGCTATGAACAAAATACCGAAGAACTGTTCATGCTGTATGATGCATGGGAAACACTTTATATGACCCAGTTACAGTACACCGATCTGTTGAGCGAAGTATTAAGAAAGCAGGTGTCGCTCGAAAGAATAATGCAAACCAAATGAAACAACTAATTATCCTGTCATCTGTTCTGCTGCTGATCATTGTTATGGGATGCAGACAAAAGAAAGCACCACTTGCGGAAGCTCCTTTGTACACCTGCCCTATGCCCATGGATTCTGTGTTCAGCAACAAGCCCGGCGAATGCCCTAAATGCGGTATGGATCTTATAAAAATAGATCACGCGCAACACACACACACACAAGCCGCTGCTGAATACACCTGCTCCATGCATCCGGAAATTATACGAGATAAACCGGGTCAGTGCCCGATATGCGGGATGAACCTGGTAAAAAAAGAGCCTGTATCTAAAAAGGTGGAAGAAGCAGGATTAGATGCATTATTGAAACCTACCAATGAATTTGTAGTGTCTTCCATACCCGTAACGGTAATGCAAAAAAAAGAAGAACAGATAGAGATTGAAGCATTGGGAAATATCACTTACGATACAAGGGAGATAGGAAGCATCTCATCAAGAGTATCCGGGCGGATAGAAAAATTATACATCCGCTACCGCTACCAGAAAATAAATAAAGGACAAAAAGTATTCGATATCTATAGCCCCGAATTAATGACGGCGCAGCAAAACCTTTTATTCCTTTTGCAGAATGATCCGGGTAATACTTCGTACATAGAGGCAGCCAAAGAAAAATTATTGATCCTTGGTATGAACGAACAGCAGGTACAGCAGCTCGTAAAATCACGCGCAGCATCGTTAACCATCACTGTGTACAGCAATTACAGCGGGCATGTGCATGAGTCTTCCAATGGAGCCGGCATGAATAAAGAACCCGGAGCCATGAAAGATGTTTCGCAGCTTACAGAAGAACTTTCTTTAAAAGAAGGCATGTATGTAGAAAAAGGCAAGTCGGTTTTTACAGTGTATGATCCCGGAAAAGCATGGGCCATCCTAAACATCTATGGAGAAAACCAGGCCCTGGTAAAAAATGGAAATGCTGTGCAGATCATACCCGAAACAGCGCCAGATAAAAAGATCCATGCGTCTATCAATTTTATAGAACCGTTTTACCGTAAAGACAGCAAAACACTTACCGCAAGGGTTTATTTCAATAACCGCGAAATGAAGATCCCTGTTGGAAGCCAGGTGAGGGCAACCATTTTCGGAAATGCCAGAAATGCATTCTGGTTACCGAAAGATGCCGTTCTTTCATTAGGACAGGATAAAGTAGTTTTTCAGAAAGTGAAAGCCGGGTTTAAAGCCATTACCATTAACACGGGCATTGCGCATAAAGACCATATCCAGGTGTTAGGTGGTATTTCAGAAAAAGATTCTGTGGCAACAAATGCACAATATTTAATGGATAGCGAAAGCTTCATCAAAATAAAAAACTGAGTATGAAACATGTTGTTTTAATCGTATTCATCAGCGCATTGGGTTTGGCTTGTAAAAACAAAACTGAAAAGCCGGCGGTTTTGGCAGATGTTTATTACACCTGCTCCATGGATCCGCAGGTACGTGAACACAAACCAGGCAAATGCCCGATCTGTAAAATGCAACTGACACCTGTAAAAAACGTGAATGGAGAAGATAAAGACGGCATTGAATTGAGCGGGCAGCAGATACAGTTAGGCAATATTCACAGCGATACTATCCGTAACGGCAGCATTGGAGACCGCCTGGTATTAACCGCTACACTTAATTTTAACCAGATGAAAGCTTCCTCTGTAAGCGCAAGGATCATGGGAAGAGTTGAAAAATTATATTTTAAAAGTCTTGGTGACTACGTGCAAAAAGGTGCGCCATTATATGAGTTACACAGCGAAGAATTGAATAACGCCAAACAGGAATACCTGCTGGCGCTGGACAGGAAAAAAGTATTTGCTGATGAAACAGTAATTGATTTTAATCACCTGATACAAAGTGCCAAAAATAAATTACTGCTTTGGGGAATGACAGAAGCGCAGATACAGGAACTGGCAAGAAATAAAAAACCATCACCCAAAACTACTTTTTACAGTAATGCATCCGGTTATATTACTGCGTTAGATATTAAAGAAGGCGATTATGTTGCAGAAGGCAGCACCATTATAAAGCTGGCCGATTTATCGAGCCTTTGGGCAGAGGCACAGATATATACCACACAAATGTCGGAGATTGAAAGTAACAGCTTGGCCACCGTGCAGTTGCCGGGATTTGATGGAAAAGAAATAAAAGGCAGGATCGAATTTGTAAACCCCGAGATCAATCCTGATACAAGAATCAACCTGATAAGAGTAGCTATCCCCAATACCGGCAACCTGCTAAAACCCGGTATGTCTGCTTATGTAATATTAAAAAGCCCGCCAAGAAAAATGCTCACACTGCCCATTGATGCAGTGATCCGCGACGGGAAGGGTGCAACAGTATGGGTACAGACAGCAAGGAATACTTTTAAAAATATCATGGTACAAACCGGTCTCGAAACCGGCGACAGGATTGAAATAAAGGCAGGATTAAAAACAGGCGATGTGGTGGTGATATCCGGCGCTTATCTGCTGCAAAGCGAATATATTTTCAAAAAAGGCGCCAATCCAATGGCAGGACATGATATGAGTAATATGTAATCTAAACCCCTGCAAAGCAGGTTTGGTAAAACTACCCGAAGAATATCCTCGCAGTTCGGCTAACTATTATTATACGGGCCGGCAGGGGGTATACCCTGTGATTACTTAGTCAACCCTCAAAAAGTCAGTTTTAGGAATTGGGCAATAATATCCCGATAAA
>DAIOVU010000036.1:1141-40977 GCA_036758845.1 Sediminibacterium sp. | reverse complement strand
TGAGTTGCAAAAAAATAAACAGGCTTTACTACCAATGCCTTGATATTGGACGTATAGCTGCTTAAAAAATTACCGAACTATTGATATGAAAAAGCAATTGCTATGCCATTTGTTCTGTTGCATGCTATTTAGTTTGAATACAGTTTTTGCGCAGGTGAGTGCATGGAAAATCAACGCCGACAAAATCGATCCCTCCAACTATTATGGTATCACTGTGGCTAACGGCATGATCGGTATTGTTTCATCCCCCGAACCATTTAAAGTAAAAGATGTGGTGCTGGCTGGCGCTTACGACTTATATGGACGTGGACGTGTAAGCAATTTTCTGCGCAGCTTTAACCTGCTTAACATGCAGTTGGATATTGATGGCAGAAGAATAGGCGCCGCACAGGCTTCCAACATGAAACAGTGGCTGGATATGAAACACGCCAGCTTCACTACTTCTTTCAATTATGATGATAAAGCAACTGTTTCATACACCTATTATTCTCTCCGCCAACTCCCTTTTACGGTGTTGATGGATGTAACGGTTACCGCTAAAAAAGATCTCACACTCGGCAGTGCCAGTGTAATGGAAGCGCCCGATGCCCTAAAAGATGTTCAGAATTATTACAACGAAATTGACCGCCCGCACGTGGTGATCAGTTTACTCACTTCTTCTGCCAAAAGCCCTACAGGTAAATTGCTGATGTGTGCTTCCAATACTTTTTTATTCAGCGAAGCACATGGACAGGAGCCCCGTGTGATACATGAGATGTGGGATAATAACATGCACCTGATGAAGTTCAGCAGGAAAATAAAAGCAGGAGAAACCTATCGTTATTCCATTGCAGGTTCATCTATCACGTCTGCGCACCATGATGATCCGTTGAACGAAGCGGAACGCATGACCATATTTGCCAAACTGGAGGGAAGAGACCGCTTAATTAATTTTCATAACCAGGCATGGGATAAATTATGGGAAAGCGATATCATAGTAGAAGGCGATGAGCAGTCGCAGCAGGATATTCACAGCATGCTCTATCATTTGTATTCGTTTGTGAGGGAAGGAACAGATATGAGTCCATCGCCCATGGGGCTTAGCGGTCTTGGCTACAACGGGCATGTGTTCTGGGATACGGAATTATGGATGTATCCTTCTATCCTTGTTTTGCATCCCGAGATGGCTAAAAGCCTTGTGGAGTATCGCTATCAACGATTGGCTGCCGCAAAGAAAAATGCATTTAATCATGGGTATAAAGGAGCCATGTTTCCATGGGAGAGCGCTGCCAGTGGGGTAGAAGAAACACCTGTTTGGGCATTGAGTGGTCCTTTCGAACATCATATCACCGCCTGTGTGGGCATTGCCGCATGGAATTATTATTGTGTAACACAGGATAAAGAATGGCTGAAAGAAAAAGGCTGGCCCGTGTTAAAAGAAGTTGCTGATTTCTGGGCAAGCCGGGTAGAAAGAAACGGGCCGGGAAAATACGATATCAAAAATGTAGTGGCAGCCGATGAATGGGCCGAGAATGTAGACAATAACGCCTGGACCAATGCCGCGGCCAAAGCCGTATTACAAAATGCTACTGCTGCTGCAAAACTATTAGGTATTAGTGCTGATCCAGACTGGATACATGTTGCCGGTAATATCCCTATTCTTACAATGGATAACGGCGTAACACGTGAGCACGCAACGTATAACGGGGAAGGAATTAAGCAGGCAGATGTGAACCTGCTGGCATACCCACTTAAAGAGATCACTGATCCCAAACAGATCCGCAAAGACCTGGAATATTATGAAACAAGAGTGCCCAATGAAGGAACACCTGCTATGACACAGGCCATCTTTACCTTATTATATGCCCGCCTCGGCGATGGAGAAAAAGCCTATCACTTTTTTAAAGATGCCTATGTTCCTAACCTGAATCCGCCATTAAGGGTAATAGCAGAAACCAAGGGAGGAACCAACCCCTATTTTGCAACCGGCGCCGGTGGTATTGTGCAAAGTATCCTGATGGGTTTTGGAGGCCTTGAAATAACGCAACAAGGTATCATTCAGGTAAAATCTGCGCTGCCAAAACAGTGGAAAAGTTTGATTATCAAAGGAGTTGGACCTGGGAAGAAAATATTTTCAGTTAAATAAAAGATTGTGTTATTTTCACATCACCTGAAACAAACTGCTTCCATATTGCTATTGGGGATACTGCTCTTTAACCTGGGCGGTTACCGTTTATTGACTAATTATTTTGAAGACAGGGCCGACCTGCAATTGCAGGCAGAACTGGATCAGAATCTTTACAATGAGTCGGATCTGGTTAGCATTAAAGTAGCAGCAAGTCTTCCCTACGGAAGCAGTTCAGAAAAATTTGAAAGGGTGGAAGGTAATATCGACATCAATGGTGTTAACTATACCTATGTAAAACGCCGTTTCTACCAGGATTCACTCGAATTGCTTTGTATTCCCAATACGGCAAAGACAGGCATTAAAAATGCCCGCGATGAATTCGCCAGATTAGCAAACGATTTTGTAACCAACAATACCTCTAAGAAGGCTCCGTCACATCACAATCATTCGGCAAAATTCTCTGTGCAGGATTTCACGGCCGATCATGATTTCTTTTCTTGGCAGTTTAGGAACACTGATCTGTCCGGAACCTGGAACACGATGGTTTTCGCTGAGATGAAATCTGATTACCTCAGCCGCTTAGACAGGCCACCACAAGTTTAAGGTTGGTTCATTAAGCAAATTTTTCTTTAAATTATTTCTCAGTAAAAATTTCAGCAATATGAAAAGACTCAGTTTGGGTCTTTGTGTTGTAATATGCCTGCTCTCATGCAAAAAAAACAATGAGTACAAGACATACCTGCACAATCCGGAATTATTCAGTCAGACCGTACATGAATTAAACACAGTAGTGATGGGAAATAATTTCCCTCCTATGGTGGCAGCACGTAATTATGCTTATGCAGCTATTGCATCTTATGAAGTGATTGCTTCAGCTTATCCTGATCAGTATCAATCGCTGGCAGGACAGGTTAAGGGTCTTAAATCGGTCTCTTTACCCGCAGCCAATAAAGCAACAGACGTAGAACTGGCAGCTTTGTTAGCGTATATGAAGGTAGGAGAGTCAGTAACTTTTCCGGAAGGAAGTATGCAGATATATAAAGACAGCATTTTAAAAATTGCCCGTGATAAAGGCTTACCCTCAGATATAGAAAAAGCGTCGCAGCTATTGGCAGATAGTGTGTCGGCTTCTATTATCCGATGGAGTAAGAAAGATAATTATCTTGAAACACGCGGTGCTGAAAAATATACTGTTATGGATGTGCCCGGCCGTTGGGTGCCAACACCGCCTTTATACGGATCGGCCGCAGAACCACACTGGAAAGAGATACGAACCATGGTGATTGACAGTGCAGGCATTTTTGCACCACCACCACCACCCGATTTTAATATCACAGATAAGAATAGTAAGTATTATAAGGAAGTGATGTCTATTAAGAATGCGGTTGACAGTTTAACGCCTGAACAAAAACATATAGCTGAGTTCTGGGATGATAATCCATTTAAAATGAATGTTACCGGACACGTGATGTATGGCAGTAAAAAATTCTCGCCATCAGGTCACTGGATGAGTGTAATTGGCATTGCGGCCAAAGCAGCCAAAGCCGATTATGCAACAACCGTGTATGCATTCGCCAAAACCAGTATTGCTTTGTTTGATTCATTCATACAATGCTGGTATGTAAAATATACCTATAACACCGTTAGGCCCGAAACTGTTATCAATAAATATATTGATGCTAACTGGCGTCCATACCTGCAAACACCTGCTTTCCCTGAATATACCTGCGGACATTCAACCATTTCTTCATCGGCCGCAGAAGCATTAACCAATGTATTTGGTGACAATTTTGCTTTCACAGATTCTACCGAGCTGGAATTTGGGATCAAGAACCGTTCATTCAAATCGTTCCGTGCTGCGGCCCTGGAAAATAACTGGGCCCGTTTTTATGGTGGTTTGCATTTTCATAATTCCTGTATCATCAGTACAGAGGTTGGACAAAAAGTTGGGCAATTAGTGGCTGAGCGGTTAAAGATGAAAAAGAAATAATCTTTTTCTACACCATTACTTATTGCTAAAAAACTTATTATGAAATCTTTGATAATCATATTTATTGCTACGTTCGGCATTTCGTCGTGCGTTGGCGCACAAGGCTGTGTAGCCATCCGCAGTGTGGGTGGTATGTGTACCATGGATCATGCTGACTCCACAGCAAAAAAATGGCTTTTCAATGCTAATAACCGATACTACAATTCATTTCGCCACTTTGTTGGAGACGTAGAACAAAAACAAAGAGTAGACCAGGGTACACAGGTAATCAATCATGCCTATACACTGGATGTGGCTGTTACAAGAATCATCAATAACCGATGGTCTGTAGCGGTAGATGTTCCTATCGTTTCAAACACCCGCTCTTCATTATACGAACACGGTGGTAAAGAAAGACATACCACTGCGTCTTTTGGTTTGGGTGATGTTCGTTTTACCGGATATTACTGGCTCTTAGACCCTGCAAAACCCCGTAAAGCAAATGTTCAGATAGGATTAGGCATCAAATTACCTACAGGCGATTATAAATACCAGGACAGGTTTTACACTACAACCCCGGGTGTAACAGTTGTTGGTCCTGTTGATCAATCTATTCAGTTAGGCGATGGTGGTACAGGATTTACCACCGAGGTCAATGCCTATTATAACCTTACCCGTACAATCAGTTTGTATGGTAACTTTTATTACCTCATCAATCCAAGAGAACAGAACGGAACGTCAACGGCCCGCGGTGGTACACCCTCTGCAACGGCTCTTGCTAATGGAAGCGATGTGATGAGTGTGCCTGATCAGTTAATGCTGAGAGGTGGCGCTAATTTTGTGCTGAACAGGGTTACCCTGTCTGCCGGATTGCGTAATGAATGTTTGCCTGTGCATGACCTGATTGGCGGTAGCCTTGGCTTTAGAAGGCCCGGTTATATTATTTCAGGAGAGCCTGGTATTACGTATGCCTTTAAAAAGCTAAACGTATATGCCTTTGTACCGATTGCTATTACACGAAACCGTACGCAGAGTATGGCAGATAAAATAACTACGGCAAATACAGGAAAATATACAAAAGGTGATGCCGCTTTCGCAGATTATGCAATCAATGCAGGCCTTTCATTCAGGTTTTAAGAGCAACACTATTTCATCATTACATGTATGACAGAGCAGTCATCTGCCTTGCCATGCATGATCATTAAATTTTCTGTTATGCTAAAATTCATAACAGGCTATAACCAAAAATATAGCCTGGCCATCCTGTTCTTTCTGCTATCGTACGCACAACTATCAGCCCAAACAGATGCTGATGCGGTTATGATGACTAAAAATAATTTCTGTACGGGGTTTATGTACAACAGCAGCCAATGGACCAACTATTGGGAAGGAACGCTGAAGCGGAATAATGAGAACCTGGGAACCGTATCTACCCAAATGTATGGAGTGATGGGTAACTATGGTGTATCGGATAAACTGAACCTGTTGTTTGGCATACCCTACGTACAAACCAAAGCCTCTGAGGGTACACTGCATGGTATGAAAGGCCTGCAGGACCTGTCGTTATGGGTTAAATGGAACCCGATAGAAACAAAACTGGGCAAGGGAACGGTATCGGTATATGGAGTAGGTGGCGTTTCTTTTCCTACTACCAATTATGTAGCTGATTTTCTTCCATTATCTATCGGGCTTCGCGGCACCAATCTTTCATTACGCGGTATAGTAGATTACCAGGTTGGAAATTTCTTTGCTACTGCATCAGGTACTTATGTTGTAAGAAGCAGGATTAAAATAGATCGCGATGCTTATTACACAACAGAACTGCATAACACCAATGAAGTGTCTATGCCTGATGCATCCAATTACCAGCTCAGAACCGGTTATCGTAGCAGCAGAATGATCTTAGAAGCCGTGCTGAATAACTGGACCACACTGGGTGGGTTTGATATTACCCGGAACAATATGCCTTTCCCGAGTAACAAAATGAATGCTACTACCGTAGGTGTGAACATCAAGTATAACGTGAAAGCCATTGAGGGTTTAGCGTTGATTGGCGGAGGAAATATTACGATAGCCGGCAGGAATGTGGGACAGGCCACCAGTTTTAACGGGGGCATGTTTTATGTTTTTGATTTTTCGCACAAGGCAAAAAAAGAAACCTCATTAAACACACCTGCAAAAGCAAAATAATATGAAAAAAATATTTTTACCATCCATTCTTATCATTGCTGTAGCGATGATAACAGGGCAAACATCCTGCAATAAAACTTCTTTGGGCAGAACAGACAATATAGCTCCGCTGGCACCTGCTAAAACAGATATTGATGCGGGTAACTGGAAACCGGTATTATTAGCCGGGCCAACAGAATTTCCTGTAGCCGCACCTGCTGCAGTAACCACGCCGGGTTATATAGCAGAACTAAATGAAATTAAGGCGCTTCAAAATAATATCAGCAAAGAACAGAAAGAAAAAATTGCCTATTGGGGTGCCGGTGGTGTATTGCGCTGGAATGAAATAATGCGTGAACTGGTGGCCAAGTATAATCTTCCGCCATATCAAAATGCTGATGGAACGTATCCTGCACCCAGTGCAGCTAATCCATTTGCTTATCCGTTATTTCCTTTTGCCAATCCACCTTATGCTGCAAGGGCATATGCTTATGTTAGCGCAGCACAGTATGATGCATTAGTGGCGGCATGGTATTATAAAAAATTATACAACCGGCCTGCACCATATAAAACGGATGCAGCGATACAGGCAAAATTGACGCAAACAGATCTGCCTTCTTATCCTTCAGAAGCAGCAGTGCTGGCAGGCGTAACAACAGAAATGATGAAATTGTTATTCCCGGGTGAGATAGCCAATGTTCAGCAAAAACTGGAAGAGCAGGAACTGGCAAGTATTATAGCCGGTACTGCTACAAGGAGCGATATTGAAGCAGGGGAAGCATTGGGTAGATTGGTTGCCCAAAAATTCACAGCGCGTGCAAGAACGGATAAAGCCGGCGCAGCAATAGGCACGCCAACCGACTGGGCCGCATTAGTATCTACTACTGCCGCAAAAGGAGAAACACCATGGATCAGTCTGGATGCACCCAAAAGGCCACCCATGTTGCCGCTGTTTGGAAGGGTAACACCATTCTTATTTGATGCTGCAACAACGGCCACTTTGCGCCCAGACCCACCACCATTAACTGCAAGCGACCAGATGAAAAAAGAAACAGATGAAGTTTACAGTTATATAAAAAATCCGGCACGCGAAAATATCCGCATGGTGCATTACTGGGCCGATGGTGTTGGCACGTCTACACCTCCTGGGCATTGGGATGCCATTGCAGCCGAAGATTTTATCACAAAAAATTTCAGTGAAGTAAGATGGGCACGCAATATGGCATTGGTAAATATGGCATTGATGGATGCAGCCATTGTATGTTGGGATACCAAGTATTTTTATTACAATCCACGGCCAACACAAATGAATTCATCCATTAAAACACTAACCGGTATCCCTAATTTTCCTTCATACATTTCGGGGCACTCTACATTTAGTGGAGCCGCAGCCAGTATTCTTGGCTATATCATACCTGAAAGAGCCAATGCATATATGAGTATGGCCCAGGAAGCATCAATGTCGCGATTAGTGGGTGGTATTCACTATCGCATCGATTGTGAAGTAGGATTGGTTACCGGTAAAAAAGTGGGTGATTTTGCAGTGGCAAGAGCCAGAACAGATGGCGCCGATTAAGTTCAATGGTTTTTGGGTTCCAATAAATAGCAATTTTTAGAACACCCCCTGGTGTCTACCGGGGGGGCTTTTATTTTTTAATTTTGCATCTCATTATAATGTTTATGCGTACCATCATATTTCTTTTTTTATCAATGAGCTCTGTGCGTTCTGTATATGCTCAGGCAAAAGATAGTAACGATACCTTACTGGCTAAAGGAGTGGATAGTGTAACCGTTAAGGCCTACATATCCTCATCGCAGAAATCATATCTGTCCGAAGTGCAGGGTACCTATATTTTTTCGGGAAAGAAAACGGAGTCAGTTAACTTACTTCAAACTGATGCCGATATCGCTAATAAAATTGGCCGTCAGGTATTTGCCAAAGTGCCCGGGGTATTTGTGTATGATATGGATGGCTCGGGCAACCAGGTAAATATTGCATTACGCGGACTTGATCCGCACCGTGGATGGGAATTTAATATCCGCAAAGATGGGATCATTACCAATTCTGATATGTATGGTTATCCGGCAAGTCATTACAATATGCCACTCGAGAGTATCGATCATATTGAATTAGTTCGCGGCACAGGTTCATTGCAATATGGGGCGCAGTTTGGCGGTATGTTGAATTATATCAATAAACGCGGCGATTCTACCAAACCATTTTCTTTTGAAAGCATTACTACGGCAGGCTCTTATCATTTGTTAAGCAGTTACCTGGCAGTGGGCGGACGGGTGGGCAATTTTTCATATTACGCATACGTCAATAAAAAAACAAGAGACGGTTACAGGCAGAATGAACACACTAACTCAGAAGCAGAGTCGGTGATTATTAATTATGAACCATCTGCTGATTTTTCAGTGAGATTGGAATGGGCAAGATCAGCTTATGAATACAGGATGCCCGGCCCGTTAACAGATCAACAATTTTATGCAGATCCTGCACAGGCTTCAAGAACAAGAAATTATTTTAACCCTGATATTCATGTTCCCTCCGTTACACTTAACTGGCAAATAGCTGATCAAACCCGTTTACGCCTTAGCTCTTCGGCGGTGCTGGGAAAACGGAACAGTGTACTATTTGATAAGCCAACCAATGTAGCAGATACTATTAACAAAACTACTTTCCAATACAACAATCGGCAGGTTGATATTGATGAATTCAACAGCTATACCACAGAACTAAGATTACTGCAGGAATATCATGCGGGAAAACAAACCAGTGTACTGGCCGCGGGCATCCAGTATATGAACAACGACCTGCACCGCCAGCAATTAGGCGTTGGCACAACTGGCAGTGATTTTGACCTTAGTTTGGTAACACCGGGATGGGGCAGGGATATTCATTTTAAAACAAAAAACATAGCCTTGTTTGCAGAGAATAAGTTCCAGGTATTAAAACAATTGTCCATTACATTGGGGGCAAGATTAGAAAGTGGACAAACAGATCTTACCGGGTTGATCAATTATTATCCCGGTAATCAGGTTCCGGTAAGTATTGAACATCATTTTCCTTTATATGCCGCAGGCTTTGCGTATAAGATAAAAGAATCACTGCAGTTGTATGGCGGTTGGTCGCAGGCATATCGCCCCATGATCTTTAAAGACCTTATTCCTGCTTCTTTATATGAAAAAGTAGACCCGACTATCCGCGATGCATCAGGGTATAATGCGGAGATCGGTTTCCGTGGCAACTGGAAATTTTTAAAATGGGATATTACCGGTTTTATTTTGCAGGATAAGAACCGTTTTGGAACACTGGCACAAACAGATAATACAGGAGCACTGTACCTGTACCGAACCAATATTGGTAATTCTCTTTCAAAAGGAGCTGAAATATTTATTCAGGGCGATTGGTTGTTGGGAAAGAAAACAAGTTTAACAGCATTTACATCCACTGCGCTTATGCATGCCAGGTATACAGAGGCTACTGTAAAATCGGGCAATGTAAACAGGAATATCAACGGCAACAAAGTAGAAAGTGCGCCGGATCTTACCACCCGAAACGGTATAACCCTTCGTCATCATAAACTGCATCTGTCGGTTTTATACAGCTATACAGCGGCCACTTTTGCAGATGCATTAAATACGGTAACGCCGCCCGCAGCAACAGGCGCCGTTGGTTTGGTTCCGGCTTATGGTATCGTAGACATTAATGCCGGTTTGAAGCTTACGGATGCTGTTGAAATAAAAATGAATATTAGTAACCTTACCAATAAACAATATTTTACAAAGCGCCCCATGTTTTACCCCGGCCCCGGTATATGGCCGGCCGATGGGCGGAATGTTAATTTTACCATTGGAATTAAACTATAATAAAATTGGATAGTTTATAACCATTGTTATATTTAGCTTATTGTGCCGGTGAGAAGTGAGTGGTGAGTGGTGAGTGGTGAGTGGTCAGTGGTGAGTGGTCAGTGGTGAGTGTAAGTACCAGCAACTAACTTACTCACTACTCACTACTCACCATCAATATATTTCAGATTTTTTTAAAATGTTACACTGTTAAAAATGCAAGAGAAAGTTTTGGAAAAAGAAAAGCAACCGGCTTATACTGCTATTGGTTTATTAAGGGTCAGCGTTGGTATTGTGTACTTATGGTTTGGGGCGCTTAAGTTTTTTATAGGATTAAGTCCTGCAGAGCAATTAGCCATGCAAACCATACATAAGCTAACCTTTGGGTTAATTAATGATCACACCAACCTCCTGCTGCTGGCCGGCTGGGAGTGTTTGATCGGCGTGCTGCTGATCAGCGGCAAACTCGTCAAAACCGCTCTATACCTGCTTTTCCCGCATATGATATGTACTTTTTCGCCATTTATCTTTTTCCCCGGCGATACTTTCCGCCATGTTCCCTATGGATTAACCTTAACAGGGCAATACATCGTAAAAAACATCATCATTATTGCAGCAGGCGTTGTATTGTGGAAGGCTGAAAAGGAAAAGAATCAGGTAAATACAGTCAGTGCCGGGCAGAGAATCCTTTGAACGGTGTTGATGCATTGATTAAAAATGCAGAAAATACTTTATAGTGCCGTTTAGTATAATTAAATTAGCAGGCATGAAAAATGTCTGCTTTTTTATTTGTCTGATTATTTCTGTTGCAAGTTTTGCGCAGAGCGATGGTAAATGCGTATCCGGCGATTGTAAAAACGGAATAGGTAAATACGAGTACAAAGATTTAACCAGTTATGAAGGCCAATGGAAAAATGCTAAACCGGAAGGCAAAGGCATACAAATATGGAAGAACGGGAGAAAATATGTTGGCGACTTTAAGAATGGTTTGATGGATGGCACTGGCATGTTCTATTATGCCAGTGGAGATGTTTACGAAGGCAACTTTAAAGCAGGCAATATGGAAGGGCAGGGAACCTTCACGTTAAGCACCGGGGGCAAAATGGGTGGAACATTTTTGCAGAATAAGCTAACACAGGGGTACCTGTTATATAAAGATGGCGGAAAATATGAGGGCGCTTTTGTTGATGGCGTATGTGAAGGGAAAGGTGAAATGAAATATTCTACTGGTGAAGTTTACACAGGCATGTTTGTGAAAGGAAAAAAAGAAGGGTTTGGAGAGCTGCGCGATAAAAACGGGAAGCTTTTTTACAGCGGCAACTGGAAGAACGATCAGATGGTAAATCCGGAAGCAACCACCACTGCAAAAGAACAACGGTTAAAAACTTTTAGTGATGTTTTGGGCAGAGGTTACAGAGGGTTCCAGGTAATGAAAATTGATAATGAAACAGGGAGCTGTGGAATAGATATGGACTTTACTGTTTACAATGATTATTCGGTACAGGGTACTACCATTTTGAGATTGACCTATGCCGGCAAAGTGTATTCGAACAAAGCGCATTTTAAAGGAACGTTAGACCCCGAAAAATACAGCCTCTCTCTTACCGAAGATTATTTTGTATGGAAAGATGATTTACCGGGCCGGCTGTACTGGAAATTGGGATCCTGCAAGTTAGTGCTGCTCAACGATAGTAACCGGGCAGGGCATTATGGATTGAAAGGTACTACCGGAGATGGTTTTGATATTGAAGTGAAGGAAAAATAACTTCTGCAATGCCTGCTTCAAAGCTGTATCTTAGATTGACGATTAAAAAATCATAAACCAGCTATGGAAGTATGATACAGCAAAGCACACTTAAACAACTGTCGGAAATACTCGAACTGAGTATTTCAACAGTTTCAAGGGCATTAAAAGATCATCCCGATATATCTGAAGCCACAAAGAAAAAAGTAAAGGAACTGGCAACAGCTATGGAATATGAACCCAATAGCTATGCCGTACAGTTGCGCACCAAGCATAAAAATGTATTGGGTATACTCGTTCCTTCCATCAACAATTATTTTTACGATTCCTTTATTGCGGCAGTAGAAGAAGGTGCAAGAGAAAATGGCTACTCAGTACTGATCATGCAGTCGCGCGAAGACCTGCAGATAGAAAAAAGCAATCTGGCTATTTTCAGGAAGAATATGATAGCAGGACTCTTTGCTTCTATCTCAATAGCAACAGATGATATCAGTTCATTCGATAAATTAACGGAACAACAAACCCCTGTGATCTTTTTCGACAGGGTACCCGAATCGGCGCAGTGCAATAAAGTATGCCTGGCAGATGCAGAAACGGGCCGGTTAGCTGCAGAAGCCATTATTCAAAAAGGGAAAAAAAATATTCTCGCTTTATTTGGTCACCCGCACCTGAGTATTACAAAGAAAAGATTAGAATCTTTTCTTGATACTTTTAAAACACAGTCGCCCGAAACAAAAATAGAGTTGCATTTTCCTGAAAATTCAGCGCCATCAAAAGAAATAACACTGGAAGCCCTTGCCCGAAAGGAAAAACCGGATGTGATTTTTTGTATGGGAGATCTGATATTGATTGGGGTGATGTATGCAATACATGAAAAGAAATTAAAAGTACCGGATGATATTGCTGTGATCAGCGTAAGCAATGGTTTTATTCCAACGCTATACGATCCCAAAATCACACATGTAGAAACCAGTGGGTATAAATTAGGTAAACGGGCCTTTACGCAAATGTTATCACGTCTGCAAAACAATGAAACTCCGGAAGAAGTAATGATTGAGTCACTATTAGTGGACGGAGGCTCATTGTGATCATTGGGGAAGTTACTTTCTAATGGGTATGCTATTAAACACATAGTTACATAGGTTAAGAAACAGGGCATATAGTTTAAAAGCTATGTTTCTTTTGTTCTTCCTATGAATCTATGTGTTAAGTTAATCGTGAGTTGTCAGTGGTGAGTGGTGAGTAAGTTAATCGGTTACCGGCAGTTACTCACTAGTGACTACTCACTACTCATAAATTAGCGACAGACTAAGCTTAACATAATACCGGGAAGTTTAAAAATCTGAAATAAAGAATAATTTAGGTATTAACGGTTGTGCTATTAAACACATTGATAACAATAGAGTTCAATACAACACGTCAACAACTAAGCAAAATGAGATATGGTTAATCACTTGCGCCCTTTGCAGCTCATGGCATTCTTTGCGATACAGCTTTTCTCTCCAACACTTATAAACCCAAAAATCACTGAAACAGATTCATCTATAATAGCTGGCTCGCTGATTATGCAAGGTTTAAAGCGGTATCGCTAAGTACGCAATGGGCCGGAATGATCGCAAAAAGACCTTTGTGTATTTAACACAATCCCTGCTTAAAAATGAAATTAACCCGGTAAAACCAGAAATGATTGTATCAATAGCTAATTTAAACATAGGAGCACAGCACGTTAGGTATTAAATATCTTTAAAAGAAAAGTACGTAATGGTCTCGATGAGAGAGAAATGAGAAAAGGAGAGTATCCCGAATTTCAGAAACGCTTCTTTTCTTCTGGCTTTCTTTTATTGCAACCAAAATGTACTACTGTATTTAATAGCGTAACACGTTAGGAGTTACTATTTGAAAATTTTCACTATTAGTCATAACTTTCTTGCATGATATATTGTAACAAAAAATGGGCTTTGGGCTATCTTTTTACTTCCTGCATCTTTTTTGCATGCAGTAAACAATCAGCTCCCAATGCCCCGCCACCTGTTGTAACTCCGGCAAGTTTCGATATTGATAAATTGCAATTAGATAATACGGTTGCTTCCGGCAGCACAACAAACTATGGCATCCGCCCCGGGGTGGTAATCAGGCTATCGTTTAATGCGCCTGTTGACAGAAATTCTGTTGCAGCCGCAGTATCGGTTAGCGAGAATGGCACAACGGTGGTTGGTGCCGATATGAGTTATGAAAGAAGCGACAGTGTATTGGTTATTACACCAACTGCTCCACTAAAAGGGCTAACACGCTATTATATTACCGCTAATACAACATTGCAATCTGCAAAAAAAACAAAACTTAGTTCTGCCCTGAATACGCCATTGATCACACAAATTGACCCGGCAGATAAATTTCCGAGGGTTACAGATAATGAATTATTAGATCTTGTACAGAAACAAAGCTTTAAATATTTCTGGGATTTTGGACACCCTGTTAGCGGCCTGGCCAGAGAGCGTTCAAACGGAAATGCTGAAACAGTTACTACCGGCGGATCTGGTTTTGGTATCATGGCCATACCTGTTGCTGTTAACAGAAATTTTATTACACGTGCACAGGGGTTGGCCAGAATGCAAACCATTGTTGGGTTCTTAAAAAATAAGGCACAGAAATTTCATGGAGTTTTTCCGCACTGGTTAAATGGAATGGATGGTACGGTTATTCCCTTTAGTACAAAAGATGATGGGGCCGACCTTGTTGAAACCTCTTTCTTAATGGCTGGCTTACTTAGCGCAAGACAGTATTTTGATGGGGTAGATGCAGGCGAAACAGCACTCCGCAACGATATCAATGCATTGTGGAACGCAGTAGAATGGAACTGGTTCAGGCAGGGCGGGCAAAATGTTTTATACTGGCACTGGAGCCCCAAATACAATTGGGATATGAACCATAAAATTGAAGGCTGGAATGAATGTTTGATAACGTATATCCTCGCATCATCATCCAATACCGATTCAATACCGGCTTCAGTATATCATAATGGTTATGCCCGCAGTGGGTCTATGATCAATGGGAATAGTTATCTTGGTTATCCGCTACCGCTGGGGGCGTCCAATGGAGGCCCTTTGTTCTGGTCGCACTATTCTTTTCTCGGTATTAACCCCAACGGACTGAGCGATGGTTACGCCAATTATCAAACGCAGGTAGTTAATCATACTAAAATAAATTATACCTACTGTGTAAACAATCCCAAAGGGTATTACGGTTACAGTAATGCCTGCTGGGGATTAACTGCCAGCGATATACCCAGTGGCTATGCCGCCAATGAACCAAACAATGATATTGGTGTGATCACACCAACGGCGGCATTATCTTCATTCCCGTATACGCCAACAGAAAGTATGCGTGCATTAAAATTCTTTTATTATACACTGGGTGATAAAATATTTAAAGACTACGGCTTTACAGATGCTTTCAGTTTACAAAGTCTCTGGTATGCCGAATCTGCATTGGCCATAGATCAGGGCCCCGAAATTATTATGATAGAAAATTACCGTAGCCAATTAGTGTGGAATTTATTAACGGGTTGCACGGAGATTAAAAGAGGGATGAAAAGGCTGGGATTTGTAGCGCCGTATTTGTAGCGGTGTTTGGTGTTTGGTCTTTGGTGTTTAGTCTTTGGTCTTTGGTCTTTAGTCTTTGGTGTTTAGGTTTGGATCTTGTGTCTTTGGTCTTTAGTCTTTGGTCTTTAGGTTTGGATCTTGTGTCTTGGGTATTTCAGTGTTGTTGATATTATTCAAGCCCTTGCAGATTCTGTAAACCCAACTGACTATTTGAAAAAATTACGAAAACGTGATGCCGGGTTGGGCAGCTACGTAGGGACAAACTGTCCCCTCGTAGAAATGGTTACATATAATGGCAAAAAGCGAAAAACCCCGGGAGGTAATGTAGAGCATATTTTACGCCTTATTCAATCTATTCCAAGCCCCAAAGCAGAGCCATTTAAGCAATGGTTGGCCAAAGTAGGTTACGAACGAATGCAGGAAATAGCTAATCCGGAGCAAAGTTTAGACAGGGCAAGAGAAAACTGGCAAAAACTGGGGCGTAGTCAAAAATGGATACAACAAAGAATGACAGGGCAGGAAACCCGAAACAAATTAACTGATTACCGGAAACAAAACGGTGTAGAAAAAGCAGATGAATTTGCCCTGATTACTAATATTATTCACGAAGAATGGACCGGGCTCACGGTACAAAAACATAAAGATTTAAAAGGGCTAAAATCGCAAAACCTGCGTAACCGCATGAGCGAAGCTGAATTGATTTTTACAACATTCAGCAAACAGAAGTCTGTGGTTTGTAGTCTGCTGTTTGTGGTTGTTTTTTTTGTGTGGCTGATTTGTTTTACCGATTTTAAAGAAACTTTTTACTAAAACCATCAACAACCAGAGACTAAAGACTACAGACAAAAAACTTTCTGTAGCCGAAACTGAAGAGGCAAAAGGGTTGTTGCAAAATGCCGGGGCCGGTAAAAGGGGTGGCGCCGTAGCCAAAAATGCAAGAAAAGAATTAGAAAGTAAAACAGGAAAAATGTGGTAACAGGCGAAAATTTTCTGCCACCGGTAAATAAAAACAAAAAATTGAAATAGCAGATAACAGCCAGGCGGTAATGTAAACAATAAACAAACCGGCACTTACGCTACCCGCCATTTTTCATAAAATCCTGCAAAGCGGCATGATAAACCGATTTGCCTTTGGGCAGCTTTGCGGCATAAGCCTGCCTTTTTTCGGGGTTGCGGATAATTGATTGCGCATAAGCAACAGCCTGCTTAAAAAGGACTTGTTTTTCTGTTTGCCGCCTGCTCGGTTTAACCTTCGACATATCGGGATGTTTCGACACAACAGTGGTATTACCATACACCTTAAATACCAACTGTTTGCCAATAGACCCGCTTAGGCTCTCTAAGGGCGAGTTTTTAGAAATTCTAGCCATATAATATGAATAGGTTTGTTAAATGGTTAATAGCCGGGTGTAAGGTTGTATTGCATAGCCAATACGCAAGCTGTATAGATAACCCCAAACCCCAACTCCAAACTCCAAACTCCAAACTCCAAACTGTACTATCCTCCCTGTTACCGGCATAGCAGCTCCGTTCATCCTTCGTCCATTCTTCGTCCATCCTTCGTCCATCCTTCGTTCATCCTTCGTTCATCCTTCGTTCATCCTTCGTCCATCCTTCGTCCATCCTTCGTTGGTAAACTGTCTCAAACAGTGGTTTATTTTGTATTACAGTAAAATCAGGCTGGTATTATTTGGGGAGCTGGGGGGTGAATACAAAATAAGATATTAGGATTATCCATTTAAGCCGCATTGGCTTTATACCAGTACGGTTCATTTGTCATAAATCTTTCTATCAACTTATGCCAAATAGTTTTTAAAAAGCTGCGCCTATTAAAGCGGAAAAAGTATTCGTTCAAATACCCATTCATAAATTTTTCTGAGCAATGGTGATGAATACCCCTTAACCATCCTTTTAAATTCATAATCACAAAATGCAGACCGGGAAAGTTCTTACCACCTTCAGAAAGTTTTTGTTTGATTTCAAACTCACTTTCTAAGGGCCAATAACCACGCCAACCATCCGTTAGCACTTGTGCATTGTCTTTATCAATGTATTTCTCAAAAAAAGGTTTAAAGCTCTCAGCACTTGCATTTTCTATCACTTCAGCATAAGCTCTGCCTATTTTATTCCCTTTTACTTTTTGTACTGCTATGACTATTAACTTTTTATCGCCTTTACTTCTTCCTCTTTCCCCGGTGTCCAGGCCACCTATCATTAGTTCATCCACTTCCACTTTATCGTCCAGCAAGTGTTTGCCGCTGCTTTTCATGGACTCCTGCGCTTTTCGCTTAAACAGCCAGGATGATTTCTGGTTTACTGCAAATTCATTGGCCAACTCAATGGTGGACATCCCTTTTTTACGCACAGCTATCCGAAAGGCCATACCGAATGCTTTGAGCAACGGTATCTTTATTTTATGGAACCGGGTATGCGCTGTAACCGACTCGTCATAGCCACATTTCCCGCAGCGCAAGTGAAAAGCTGTCCTGCCTTTCACACTCCTGGTAGCACTGCATTGGTGGCACCGATAACCATCTTTCCACTTCATATCAAAAAGATACTGTTTACAATCATCCTCACTGGCAAAGAACTTCTGAAACTGATGAATATTTACTCCTTTAAACATACCAAATATTTTAGCTTAAAAATACTAAATTATTTGGTATTTAGCAATGCCTACTTTTGTTTGCGTTCTAAATGGATAATCCTATAAGATATTTTTATTATATTATCCGAAAAACTAAGCAGAAATTTATTATTATAACAAGATCCAAGGAACAAGAAGCAAGGAACAAGAAACAAGGTTCAAGAAGCAAGGAACAAGATCCAAACCTAAAGACCAAAGACCAAGACCAAAGACCAAAGCCAAAGCAGAAAAACCGCAAAAGAGGGGGTTGTGATTTGCTTTCAAATTGATACTAACTTAGTTCTTTCACAACCAAATTCGCATTGAATAGCACAGTGGAACTGTTGTGATTTGCTTTCAAATTGATACTAACTTAGTTCTTTCACAACTTTAGCAGAACTACAACAACACCTTGTAGAGTTGTGATTTGCTTTCAAATTGATACTAACTTAGTTCTTTCACAACGGTTATATTGGTAATGTGGTTTGCTTCTTCGTTGTGATTTGCTTTCAAATTGATACTAACTTAGTTCTTTCACAACGCGCACCCTGCACTTCGATGCTTCCTACCTGTTGTGATTTGCTTTCAAATTGATACTAACTTAGTTCTTTCACAACCGAGATCATCTGCTTACAAGTGGCTATCAGTTGTGATTTGCTTTCAAATTGATACTAACTTAGTTCTTTCACAACATTTAAGCATTTGAAGTTGAGGCCAATAAAGTTGTGATTTGCTTTCAAATTGATACTAACTTAGTTCTTTCACAACGGTTTGTTGGTATAAACCAGTAACTATGCTGTTGTGATTTGCTTTCAAATTGATACTAACTTAGTTCTTTCACAACCCATCCCAGGGCGGTACTCGTTGTATGCAAGTTGTGATTTGCTTTCAAATTGATACTAACTTAGTTCTTTCACAACATGCGACATCTGTTCTTCCATATCCCCAACGTTGTGATTTGCTTTCAAATTGATACTAACTTAGTTCTTTCACAACAAACTGACTGTAGCCTGTTGCGCAGATGGCGTTGTGATTTGCTTTCAAATTGATACTAACTTAGTTCTTTCACAACTTTTTCGCTTACTGGTAACACGCTTGTTTGGTTGTGATTTGCTTTCAAATTGATACTAACTTAGTTCTTTCACAACCTACTGCTATTAACGCTCAGTTCCCCGGATGTTGTGATTTGCTTTCAAATTGATACTAACTTAGTTCTTTCACAACTTTTGACTTTGCGATTATGTACGACAAGGAGTTGTGATTTGCTTTCAAATTGATACTAACTTAGTTCTTTCACAACAGAACGTATTTTGTAACCTATTCCGGCATAGTTGTGATTTGCTTTCAAATTGATACTAACTTAGTTCTTTCACAACGTACTACGCACAGACATTGCAGATCATTTTGTTGTGATTTGCTTTCAAATTGATACTAACTTAGTTCTTTCACAACCGAAGTTATCGCAGGTCACTGCCCCGCCCGTTGTGATTTGCTTTCAAATTGATACTAACTTAGTTCTTTCACAACCGGGTTTGATAGGAAGCCTAATAATATGTGGTTGTGATTTGCTTTCAAATTGATACTAACTTAGTTCTTTCACAACAACTCCTGAAATAGCATCGTAGGTATCCCTGTTGTGATTTGCTTTCAAATTGATACTAACTTAGTTCTTTCACAACATTCATTTATCAGACAGCAATAGTAATGCTGTTGTGATTTGCTTTCAAATTGATACTAACTTAGTTCTTTCACAACAGAAATGTTAGGTGTGCTGAATACATTACGTTGTGATTTGCTTTCAAATTGATACTAACTTAGTTCTTTCACAACTGAACAAGAATTAGTTACTGATAAGGATTAGTTGTGATTTGCTTTCAAATTGATACTAACTTAGTTCTTTCACAACTGAAGGGCGGTTAATAGCCGCCCTTTCACAGTTGTGATTTGCTTTCAAATTGATACTAACTTAGTTCTTTCACAACGGGTCAGCAATGGGCAACCGCTAACTGTTAGTTGTGATTTGCTTTCAAATTGATACTAACTTAGTTCTTTCACAACCTTAGTTATTCGTTAGGGGTAGAATTATAGTTGTGATTTGCTTTCAAATTGATACTAACTTAGTTCTTTCACAACCCAACTGCAGTAACATAATCATAGATGTCTGTTGTGATTTGCTTTCAAATTGATACTAACTTAGTTCTTTCACAACTTCGATTATGTTTTTCACTTCAGTTGCAGAGTTGTGATTTGCTTTCAAATTGATACTAACTTAGTTCTTTCACAACAGTTTTGGCTAAAATGCTTACCAGTATTGTGTTTGAGCTAAAAAACAGGATAAGAAAATCAGTAATGTACACCGATTTTTTTATCCTGTTTTGTTGTTTTTAGGGCTGCCTGACCCACCCTTTGCCCTTCCGGGAAGGGATATTTTATAGTTTTGATTAAAACATTTCTAATTGCTGAACCGGGCTTTGGGTGTTCTGCGGGCTTTTTCCGTAAAAAAGCTCTACCATCCCAAACTGTTTATCGGTAAACTGGAAAATACCCACATGCCCCTTGGCGGGCAAAAATCCCTTGACCCTTTTAATATGCACATCCGCATTCTCCCGGCTTGGGCAGTGGCGCATGTAGATGCTGAACTGGAACATCTGGAAACCATCTGTTAACAGCTTTTTCCGGAAAACGGCATACGCTTTCCGGTCTTTTTTGGTATCAGTTGGCAGATCAAACAGTACAAGCACCCACATAATGCGGTAAGCGTTTAGTCGTGTCTGGTATTGGCGGCTCATTGAAGACTGGCAAATTCCGGGTAATCGATCTTCCGCTGTTTTCCCTCAAAACATTTAGTAAGGCTGGCGGTTGTTTTTTGAACTGCCACCAGTAAAGGGCTTTTTTCATTCCTGATCTTTACATCCATTGCCGGTATATTCAGCAATTGCTGTTTCATTTTGGGCGATAGTTCGAGGTAATTACCATTCATTCTTACAATATCCCATACTATACGGTCTACAAACGGGCGGTATGGTTCCATAATATCATCAGCTAAGCAATAGGCGTTGTACTGGTTTTTATGAAAAATGCCCAATGTGGGTAATAAACCGCTTGCTACCAGACTTCTTGCTACCACTGCCCTTAATATGGCGTAACCATAGTTAAGCAGGTTATTGGGCGGTGGCCCATACCGTTCGCGCCGGAACTGGAGAAAATCGGGGAAAATATTTTTCCAGTAATAAGCTGCTGCAGTGGCCTCATGGTTTTCACTGTCGCCGCTTTTTACTTCCTTGCTCCAGTTTTTCATATTGGTAACGGGTATCCGTAACCATTCTAATATGGCCGCCTGGTTATCTATTTTGGCGCTTACGGTTTGTTGCCAAAGTTGTTTTTTTAAAGGAGCTGAAGCTTCAACCTGTGCGGTAAATTTGGCGCTTTGCAAGGTATGTCCGTCAAGGTTTAATAATAAGCCGGTAGGGTGGTGACCGTTATCGCAGGTTATCAGGGCTACATTATTGGCCAGCAGTTTGGCTATCAGGGCCTGCGTAATAGTTATTTGCTGGTGATCTAAGATCAATACGCCAATATCTTCTATAGGTACCTGCTTTGTTTCACCGGTATCTCCTCCTTCAAAAACCAATTGCTCGTCTTTGGTTTTTAAATAAGCAGGGTTGCCGAAGTAGAGGGTGCGTTTGATCATTTGATGATTTTTACGATTTTGCCAAGCCTATCTACTTCTAGTTTCCAGCAAAATTCTTTAATCATTGTACCGTCAAGCGATTTTTGATTTTTAGATTGGGGGCTGCCTATTCCATATTCATTTTGAATAGGATAATTTAATCCTCGTTTAGCCTGCTCTTTTTTATTCATGTTAAATATCGTTGTGGCAGATGTATTGGGAATAAAATTGGCAGTAGTACCAGATCCATCAATGAATTTGTAAATTCGGGTAAGTTGCTCTAAGTTAATAGTTTCCAGACTAACGGAATTTGGATTGTTTATTTCGTCGAGCGTAGGTAAATACACTAAGTCGTTAGGTGATAGAAAAAATAATAGAGCATCGCCATTTTCATTTATTAAAGGAACAGAACAGTTTTTTGGCTTTATATTTTCTAAAGCACCTTGCTTTTGATTCTCAATAACAATATTTAAAGGGATTGTTTCGTACTTCCTTGTACCATTTTCAGTTTTATAAACAGCAAAAAAAAGGTTAGTCCCATCAGCTGCAACCACAAACTTATCTTTCTTATTACCAGTTTGCCCCACATTAAACTTATTCCCTGTTGCCTCGTATGTTCTTACTTTGTAAATTGGTTGGTGAAATTTACCATTATTAGTTTCTGTAATGTTTTTGTTCAGCTCATCAATGCCATCAATCGAAAATGCTAATGTTTCTGGAGCAAGTATTTTCTCTTTTTCATCTTTTACATTTTGATATTTTTCTTTACTGAGATGGTTGATAAGAATAACTTGAATACCTGTGTCTGTGATAGTTCTGATTTTTGATTCATTGAATGATTCATCTAATCTTACTCTTGATGCTACATTATTAGGATTGCCTTGATTATCGATGTCCCAATAATAAATTTCTACTTTAGACACGTCTCTGTCATTCCAGGTATTATTTAACGTTTTAAAATATTTTTGTAAGGCGTTTTTATTTAAGTTGGCATCAACCAATCCCTTGATAAATTTGCGAAGGTTATTATCAACTATATCTTCCCAATTATCTAATGCGTTTGATAGTTGTACTACTTTTTTAAACCGAAGTTTGACTAAACCAGAAACTGTATCTTTATGGAGAGGCTTCCTTATAGCCCAACTTGCACCTTTTGTTTGAGTTGTAATTATTTTTTCTACGTCACTGTTTTTTATTTTCCAGTTTTGATATTTATTAACAGTTTTATTTATAACACGCAGATTTTGTTTAAAACTTACAATGGTTGTGAATAATTGTTCCTTAGCGTCTTGAGTAAATGTTTCCCACGGCTTTTTGAAAATCCATTTGTAATTTCCATTTGATCCCTCATTATTTTTTTTATAACAAAGCATATGCTTTATATCTTCTCTTGATTTCTGTTTTTGTTCATTATTTTTTCCTTTCTCTAATGCACTTTGATTATTTAGATAATTAATATGATTCCTCGTAGCACATGCGATTACTAAAGCATCTAAAGCATGATGACGATGATCAATTCTTTTTTTTGAAAAGCCTTTGGATAACTCTAATGGAACGGTAGGCATAAATTTTTTTGTCTTTTCATTAATAGTGCCAAAATTATCACTGTTAGTTATCTTATTAAGCCTTTCAAAACGAGCAGCTATTATTTCATTCCATACATCGTTTAATCCCCAATCTTGTTTTAGGATTGTCGTTATTTGACCATTGCTTGATAAAACATTCACAGAAGTGATTCCATCATCTTTTGCCCCCGCCCTAACAATATTTGATAATAAGTTCTTAACCATTTTACTTATATACCGAGTGTCATTCATTTGTCTCTCAATCATTTTTTCGGGAACTTCTTCCAGCAATAATTTTTTCCTCTTTCCCTGGCTATTTGCGTAATGTTCATTTACCAGTTTTTCATAGGCTTCAACGGATAGAATTTCAACTTTTTTCCCAAAGTTTAATTCTACAATTTGCCCTCCGTGTGCCTTAATAAACTCAAGACCAAGCTTATTATCCTTTAATTTGTTGACCTCGGCTTCACAGATTACTTTATTACTAAATGAGTCATCAAAAAATCGTGACTGAGGAATTATGTGTTCAATCTCATACGCAGAAGTGAATAATTTGTTTAGAGGTATTAATATGCCTGTATATGGCGAGCGGTACTTTTGTTCAAGCCAAAGCTTGTACCGAATTAGATCATTTTTTGAAGGCTGAGCCGTTTTGCTAATTTTTAGAATATCTTCTGGTATTTCTAAGCCAGAAAGCAATACGCCATCTTCATAAATTCTTAATATTTCTTGCTGACTCGGGGAATAGGGTCGGACATTTTCAACTTCAACGTCATTCATCATTTCAGCTAATAATGCTTTTATACGTTGGTTTGTATTTTCATTAATTGTAATTTGATCTGTCATTGCTTTACGCTTATCAGCTGGGTTCTTCATCTCACGTCCTAATTCAATGTGTATTTCATCGAAAAAATTTTCTATCCCCTTTCCATAATTATTCCAGATATCTTTTACTACACGTAAAGTTTCTGTTATCACTTGCTCTACAATAGGGTTACGGAGGGAGTGTTGTTTGAATTCCTGTAGATATTTTTCTAAATCTTGAGGAGTTTCCCATTTAGTTATATCACCATTCTCGAAATATTTATTATAAACGATATAGCTTGTAAGCCAAAGTGGTAATCCCTGGAAGTGCTCTAATTCGGTTAAAAGGATTGATTTGTCTCTTATTTTGTCCTTTATTGTACCATCATATTCACCAGTAATTATTTTCGCGATTCTATTTTTAGTTTGTTCATGAATATTTTCTTCATTCCAATATTTTCCTATTCGCATTAAAGGCAATAATTTTTTTATAGCTTTTGCAGAATAAGCACCATATTCATTTTTGAATGGGGGAAACTTCTTAAATTGTTCTACGAAGTCATCTCCTAGTTTATGCTTTTGTGCAAATGATTTTAAGGCTTTTGGAATTTCCAATTTATCGTTAACTGAATATAATATATGCCAAAGAGCTTCCTCAGTTTCTTTGTTTAAAAAGTCAGCTGCTATGTCTTTAACTTTTGATAACCTTGAAAGAATCTGTGATCGGGTTTCGTTGCAGGGATAGTTTTTGGATTCACCTTTTATGGAGTCATATACATAATTCCATCTGTAGTTACTTGATTTTAATTTTAATGGTTTTAGTAGGTGATTGAGCAATGATTTATTATCAATTTCTTTTCTGTCATTTAACCAATCAAACAGAGATGCCCAGTCAGATGGTGTTTTTAAAATATCGACAGTAATGTCAATGCCAGAATTCTTTTCATAGAGTTTTAAATTTCTAACCCATTGCCACAATCTAAACTCTTGGAATAATGGATGAGATTTTGCAATACATTTAATTGGTTGGATTTTCTTCTCTCCATTTTCAATAAATACTCTGCTTTCATATTTGCAATCATTAATTAAAGATTTTTTACTTTTCAAGGGACGTTGATAAAAAATAATATCTTCTATAAACAAATGAATAAAGTCTTTAGTTTCCAATGCACCTTTATGTGGCTCATTGTTCTTATAAAGTTCTTCTATACACCTTTTAAATAAATTCTTGTCTTTTAACTCTGGATGATAGTTTTGTTGGTTTTTTAATATTTGAAGAAGTTCATTCTTATAAAAATTTCGTTCAATTACCCTGACTAACTTTCCATTTATTTTTTGAGATGGATTTTGCAGAAGGGTATCATAAATATATTTACCAACTGTTTTGCCAGAATCGAAAATTTCTTT
The DNA here is from genome assembly GCA_036758845.1 of Sediminibacterium sp. Lineage (GTDB taxonomy): Bacteria > Bacteroidota > Bacteroidia > Chitinophagales > Chitinophagaceae > Sediminibacterium. The sequence goes on along the minus strand of DAIOVU010000036.1, from coordinate 15,462 downwards.
TTCAGTTTTAATTTTAATAAGCTTCCATTTTTTTTCCCAATCTTCATCTGAGGGGATAGAAAATTTTCTTTTTACCGTACCATCTTCTTCTGTCCTGTCATTCCCATTTTTATCTAGGTCTATTGTAACTATTATGTTCTTTTTTTGATTAATCCAATCTGGTAGCTCTTTATTGAAATATTTTCCAGTTACGCCAGTTGCTAATTTTATGTGAATTATTTTTAATCCTTTATATGTCTGTCCGGTATCCTCAATGCTTTCTATATTTTCGGTAACAAAATACATTCTAGTTTGTGCAGTTCTTGTGGCATCCTCATCTTCTTCACCCCGTAATTGGTAATACCCTCTTTTTTGATTAAAATTCAAAAGAAGCCAAGCTAATTCTTCCCTTTCTATTTTTTGAGATAATGCTTTTGTTCTTAAATAGTAGATCGTCCAATCATGCGGTATTTTCTTGCCATTTTTCAATAAATTTGGCTGGTATAGTTTGAAATCTTCAACCATTTCTGCAAAGGAATTCTTAAAAATGAATTCAAAATGTTTTGTTTCATCATTAAAACAGTAAGCAATTTTAGGTTCGGTTTCTTTGTTATATTGTCCTAAGCGATTTAAAAAATCTATTTCCCTTGAATAATGAATGGGTAGAAAATTCAAGATATTTAAAATCCTATGTAAACGCTGTCTGCGTAATAAATGCCTTTCTCTCAATCTTCTTATACTTCTAAATTTGGTTCTTTTTGCAGCATCAGATTCAGTAATCCCGCTATCGAATTTTCCTAAAATATCTTCACTCATAGGAATGACCCTGCTACCCAACTTGATTATTTCATTTGAATTGGCTTCTATCTCCTGTTTAATTAGTGCCCATCCTATTGAATTAGTTCCTAAATCAAGTCCAAGAATTCGTTTCATATAGTTTGGTTTATAAAATTTATTCTTTAATTTCACTCTATTGAAAGCAAATCACAATAAGGATTATTCCGTTGTGTAAACATTTAAGCCGGGGCAACTCGGCTTTTTTTGTTGCCGTATTTTAAAAGAGAATGAATACCAACCTGTTTGTTAAAAGAGATATTGGGTAATAAAGGCTGCCGGCATAACTCATTCGGGGGGAATGAAACCACTATAAATATAACCCCATCTTTCAAAAAATGAAAAATTTCATAAAAAAAAAGCTACGCAGAGTATGAGAATAGTCTATTAGAATATGGGAGAGCATTTAAAATACAGGCAAACCACTTTTTTTGTATCCTTACCCTGAGGTACATGCCAACCAAATATTAGCTATTCTAAAAGCCAGGAAACCCGAATTGGAAAAACGCTATCCTATTTCCGAACTGGGTTTGTTTGGCTCATAAAATGAAGTTAGCCCCTCTACTTCAGGCGCTTTTGGGGCAAGTATTAATTCAAGAGTAACTATACCCTATTAGGTATAGTTAATTAAAAATTATATTTATTATACCCAATAGGGTATAATATCAATAAATAACCTATTTTTATACCCTAATAGGTATAGTATGACTTCCCTTTCCAATACAATAAAACAGAAGCGAAAATCGCTCAAACTAACCCAGGAAGACCTTTCCCTCAAATCAGGCCTGGGTTTGCGGTTGATCCGTGAAATTGAGCAGGGCAAGACCTCTATGCGCATGGATAAAGTAAACCAATTATTAGCGCTATTCGGAATGGAACTTGTAGCGGCAGCCAAACAGAGAACCAATGAGTAAAACCGGAAAAGTATTGTATCGTGATCAATTAGCCGGACGTATATCGGAAGGAGATTTCGGCTATTCGTTTGTGTATGATCCCGGCTACCTGGCCGCACAAAATCCACAACCGGTCAGTCTCACATTGCCACTCAGGGAAGGCCCCTATTACAGCAAAACCCTCTTCCCGTTTTTTGACGGACTGATCCCGGAAGGTTGGCTGTTACACATTGCGCAGGAACACTGGAAGGTAAAGCCGAATGACCGTTTTGAATTGCTTATGGTTTGCTGTAGGGATACAATCGGAGCCGTAACCATCATCCCGGAAAATAAATAAAAGAATGCCAAACTGTTTAATCTGTTATAAAGATGCCGGTGACAAAGAGTACCACAAAAAATGTGTTAAGCAGTTTTTTGGAACAGAAAAGATGCCGGAATTGGTGCTGAATAAGAATCTGTTGAAAAAAATGGCAGAAGAAACGATCAATAGGCGAATCGCCATAACAGGTGTACAACCAAAATTATCACTAACGCTTGAAAAAGGAGGAGAAAAAAATACAAGGCTCACCATTGTTGGTTTATGGGGAGAATTTATCTTAAAACCGCAGCATGAAAAGATACCGGTCATGCCTGAAACAGAGGACCTGACTATGCACCTCGCTTCCGTTTTCAACATTGAAGTTTGTGATCACACCTTATTGCGGGCAAAGGATAAAAAACTGGTATATATAGCCAGGAGATTTGACAGGAAGAAAGGAAAAAAAATACACATGGAGGACTTTTGTCAGCTTTCGGAATTCTTAACTGAGAATAAATACAAAGGGTCTTACGAAAAAACGGGGCAGTTGATCATCAAATACTGTACGAACGCCGGCCTTGATGTGCTTAAATATTTTGAACTGTTGCTTTTTTCCTATCTGTCGGGTAATAACGATATGCACCTGAAAAATTTTTCCGTATTGCACATAGAAAATGAAATAGTATTTAGTCCCGCTTATGATCTGATCAATGTTAATCTGATTCATCCAAAGGATAAGGAAGAACTGGCATTGATGCTGTGCGGCAAAAAAAACAATATCCGGCTGATTGATTTTAATGCGCTGGGAAAATTGTTGGGAATCCCGGTAAAAGTGATGCAAAACTGTTATAAAAAATATAGCTCGGCTGAGGAAGATGTACATAAATTGATTATGTCATCCTTTTTACCCGATTATTACAAAGCGCAATACTGGAAAATCTGGCGGAAGAAGCAAGAGATTTTTTTAAATAAATAGGTTAGTGTAAATGGATAATCCTATATTTTTTTCAACTTTTAAATAGATGAAACGTAGGGGGGCTGCATGGTTACCAGCTCTGACAAATCGTTACTAATAACATCTGAAAAGAATAATGTGTCAATATAATTTTATGGAGTCTTCATGTATTATCACCTTTTTACCACGGGGGATCCAGTTCTCTTACTGATCGTAACTATATCGCATCCTTTAGTTTGTAATACAGCCCATTGAATGACCACGAATAATTTAAATTGCCTTTAATCCACCACCTCCAACAAACAAAACGAATAAGGTTCCATGATTAAATGTTCGTAATCAGACCCAACAGTATGCCTTTTCTCCTGCCAGTGATCGTATAGTTTTATAGGTGCCTTTCCATGTTCCTTAAATGCATACCATGTAAGAAATGCGGTTTTGCTGCTGTAGTTAAACAGACAGTACAATCTTTGATTATCTCCGGTACGCAGAAAGCCGGCTACATGAATATTATGCGGGGTAAGCCAGTCAAGATTTTTTCTGTCGGCTACCACCGGTAATTTTTTTCGTAAACTGATCAATCGCTGAGTGGCCGAGAATATTTTTTCTTCTATCGTATCTTTTTCTTCTGTTTTGGCATTTTTTGCCTGGTCAATCACAGGCCGGTGCATCCATCGGTTATCATAGCTTTTGCCAGTATCGTTCTGGTAAGAATAATCGTTGGTGTAACCGGCTTCGTCTCCATAAAATAACATGGGTATACCGCCAACAAAAAAACTATGCGCCTGCATGAGAATTATTTTCCGGATAGACAATGTTATTTCATCAGCATCATTATACTGCAAAGCTTTTTCCAAACCACACAATGAAGCCAATGAACCGCTGATGCGTGCATCCTGCGTTTTGGGGTTTACTGAAAACAAAGCACCCGAGGCTGGTGAGTTTGGAATGGCGCCTGAATAATAATCTTTCAAAAACCTGCGGTGTTCATACGGACTAAAGCCTGCCGAAGCAATCATGCTGTCATCATAGCCCAATCCAATATCATCATGGCAACGTGTATAGTTTACCCAGGTAGTACCAAATGGTTTTTGCAGCAGATCTTGTTGAGCGGCAAGCATAACGCGTGTATCGCCTGTTGCCAGCGCATCCCATTGCAATGCCATTTGTGTGGCGTTGTATGCAACATCGCATTCCTGCCCGGTATAATTATCCGTACCAAAATATTTCATGATCTCCTTGGGCGCTACTATGGCTTCACCCAGCAATGCCATTCCCGGTGCTGCTACCTGAACGCATTGCCTGATCAATCGTAAAACACTATGCGCCTGTGGCAGGTTCTGACAGGTGGTGCCCAACTGTTTCCAGATAAAGGCGGGTGCATCAATACGCAGAATATCTATACCAAGATTGGCATAGAAAAAGATGGTATCGAGCATGGCATTAAACACAACTGGGTTGGTATAATTAAGGTCCCACTGGTAATTGTGAAACACGGTCATAACCCACTTATTACATTCTTTCACATAGGTAAAATTGCCGGGTGCGCTTTCAGGAAAGATCTCGGGCATGGTTTCATCAAACTGATCAGGCAATGATCTATCATCATACATGTAAAAATAATCCTGGTAAACAGGATCACCCTTTTTGGCTTTCTCCGCCCATTCGTGGTAATGCGAGGTATGGTTGAGAACAATATCAATCATCAGGTACATCTTCTGTTCCAGCATTTTCTGCTGTAACGCTTTCAGCTCTTCAAGTGTGCCAAATCGTTCGTCTATCTTTCTAAAATCGGATACTGCATAGCCACCATCACTTTCTCCTGCCGGACTTTGAAACACAGGCATCAGGTGTAAAAAATTTACTCCCAGCCTTGAAAAGTAAGGCAGCTTGCCGGGCATGTTTTTTAATGCACCGCAAAACCTGTCAACATACAAACTCATGCCGGTAATATCGTTGCTGAGAAACCAGTTGCCTTTTTGTTCTTTACGTTCATCCTCCCGGCGCAGGGCCGCAGATCTTTCTTTATGCGCTTTAATGAGGGTAAGTATCAAACTGTCAAATGCTTTGTCGCATTTTGGATGATGTCCATACAATTCCATATACAACTCATGAATGGCAGAGGTGTTGGCAATGAAACGGGTATGAAATAATTTATCATTCCCGCACAGATCAAGCTGTTCCTGCGTGCAGAGAAGGTTGATTCGGTTATGTAGGGGGTAGTTGTACACGGTTGTTGTTTTTATTGTGAATGGGCAATGGGCAATTGTGAATGGTGAATTGGCAATTGTGAATGGTGAATTGTCAATCGTCAGTAGTGAGTGGCGGACAGTAATAGCATCTTCTTGTTATTCGCAATTCACCATTCACAATTCACCATTCACTACCCAAATATCTGGCTATTTAAATGTTTAAAAGCTTCCATCGCTCCCATATACTCACAGGTTCTGGCTCCTGCTTTATTGCCATTGGTGATGATCCCGGTCCACTCAGCAAGTGTTAAATGCTGAATAGAATCCAGTGATTGATTATTCAGTTGATATAATACTGCTCCCACAAAAGCATCGCCGGCACCGGTTGTATCAACAGGTTTGATAGCAATACTTGGAATAATAGTAGTAGTGCCCTGGAATCCAAATAAAGTTCCTTCTTTACCTAATGTAATCGTGAAAACTGCTGATGTTTTTTCAAGCAACACTGCAGCGGCGTCTGCAACGGCATTAGTGCCGGTAAGCAGCATCGCCTCTTCATCACTCAATTTAAAAAAATGACAGGCAGTTAAAAATTTCCACGACTGATCAATAAAACTTTGCACATTATTTCTGAACAGCAGGTGCCGGTAATTAGGATCAAAACTGATAAAAATATTTTTCTGCAATGCTTTATGCAGGAGCCCGAGGTAAGCAGCCTGCAATGGCCCCGGCAAGAAACCGGTGGCAGAACCAAAATGGATAATGGATACATCGTCAAGATGGATGGCATCCACTTCATCGTGTGTGAGTTCACCATCGGCTCCGCGGTTAAATACAAAATCGCGTTCGCCATCTTCCATCAACGATACAAATGCGAAGGTGGTAAAATGTGTATCGTCCTGTATCATCCATTTAGTAGATACACCAAATTCCTGCATCACCTTGATCAGTTGTTTTCCAAAAGGGTCGTTACCAACTTTTGCGGCCAGTTCTACTTCGCCGCCCAAAGCCGCAATGGCCGCAGCTACATTGGTTGGTGCACCGCCGGGTTTCTTTAAAAAATTGTTGCCATCTGATAATGATTTGCCTTTGTCGGTACAGATCATATCAATTAATGCTTCACCTATGCAGAGTATTTTCATAATATTTTTTAATTATCCTGTTCTTAGTTTGTAATATGTTGTGCTGTTAAACACATAGTTTCATAGGTTTGGAAACAGGGCGGATAGTTCAAAAGCTATGTTTCCTTTTTGTTTTTCCTATGTATCTATGTGTTTTAAAAAGCTTTGAAATATAGAGAAACTGCATTGTTAAAAACCTTTAAAAGTAAAACACATCAGCGTTCATAGATTTTAATGGCATAGCACTATAGTTTGTAAGCGTTCAGGTCGCTTTAGCGCCCCGACCGCTTATCAGCATCGTTGCCAAACAGGCAATCAATAATAGTGCACCGGCAAAGCTGATTGCATTGCCGGGATCGTTGTTTAAAAAATGATCCAGCACAAAGCCAAATGTTGTGGTTTGTAATATCATCGGTATCACAATCATCATATTAATAATGCCCATGTAAACACCATACCGTTCTTTCGGGATCTGGTTCACCACCATTAAATAAGGTACACCCATCATGCTTGCCCAGGCAATACCAAAACCGGTCATAGGTGCAAACAATAAATATTTATTTTCTATGTGCGGAAAGATCAGTAACCCAATGCCTGCTAACAGCAGGCAGGAAATATGAACTGCTTTAGGACTGTATTTTTTGGCAACCACCACCAACCCGAAAGCAGATAAGAAGGTGATCACGTTATACCAGCCGTTAACGAGGCCGGCCCAGCCAACTGCTTCTTCATATAATTTTGGATCTTTGGAAGGAGATGTTTTCCATACAGACTGTGCAATGCTTTTTGAAGCGTTTTGCCAGTAGCAGAATAATGCATACCACTGAAAAAGATATACCAGTGCCAACTGCCACATTACTTTGGGCATGTCTTTGATTGCATGGGCAATTTCTATAAATGGGCCGAACACAGTTTGTTTATTGGCTTTCAGCGCTGCCAGTTCTTCAGTGGTAGGAGGAATTTCAGGTGTTTTGGTGATGGACCACAACACAGAAGAAATTGAGCAGACCGACCCAAGAAAAAACGAACCAAATACCCAATACGGAATTTGTCCGTGTACCTGCTTCAGAAAACTGATTTTCTGAAAAGCGAATAAAGAAATATTGGCCAGTGTAATACCAAGCCCTGTGAAGAAACTTTGTGTTAAAAATCCGGTAGGCATTTGAGAAGAGGGAAGTTTATCGGCAATGAATGCGCGGTAAGGTTCCATAGCCGTGTTATTGGCCGCATCCAGTACCCATAATAATCCGCCTGCCATCCATAAAGTACTGCTGAATGGATAGATGAATAAACACAAACTGCAAAACAATGCCCCAATAAAAAAATAAGGTTTGCGGCGGCCCCAACGTGGGTGCCATGTTTTGTCGCTTAGCGCCCCGATGATGGGTTGGATGAGGAGACCGGTCATAGGCCCTGCCAGGTTAAGCAACGGTATCTGGTCTGGTTTAGCCCCGAGAAAATCGTAGATCGGGTTTACAGCGCTTTGCTGCAGGCCAAAGCTGTATTGTATACCAAAAAATCCGACGTTCATGTTGATGATCTGCCAGAAGCTTAGGCGGGGCTTGGGTAACGACATAACTATCGGCTAATTGGGTGCTGCTAAAAATAGGGAATAGATTCTGAAAAAGGGAGGATGGTGTGGCTGGAGCAGTAGAACATCTGCCGTTATCGTTACCGGAAACGATTGCGGTGAAAAAAATTTCAAAAATTAAATGTGTTTTTTCACCGCAGAGACCAGAGCGGCGGAGTTTGCGCAGAGGGGTTGCTGCTGTTAAATAGTTACGCCGAAAAAATTAGTGCAGATGATTTGGATATAATTTTTTTGATCCACTACCTTGGTTTCCTGTACTTTTTCGCAGGTTTTCGTTTGGCATGGAAAATGGCAATTACTATTATAATCCCTTCTTTCTTATAAAAGGAGTAAACGATAATGAACGGGAAAGTCTTAACAACTGTTTCTCTGAAGTTTTTTCTTCGTCTTGGATACCTTTCAGGGAATTGCTGGATTAACTGTAATTTTCGCTGGATGGTTTCTATGAACCGGTAACCGAGCCCTTCACTTTTCTGTTCATACCATTGGGCCGCTTCTGTAAATTCTTTACTGGCCTCTTCTAATATACTAAGGGTGTACACCTTATTTGTTTTTTACTTTCTTAACAGCCGATCTTGCTTTGCCAACTGCCTGATCTATTGTAAATATTTTAGCATGGCCAATTTTGTAAGCAGTTTCTCTTCTTTCCAGTTCGGCTACAAACTTTTCGTCTTTCCAATGATCAGAAGTTTCTTCAATCTCTTCCTCAACCATTGCAAAAATGGCTTTTACTTTTTTGTCCTGCGCAGTTTCTATATACTGGTGTAGTTTCTGACGGATATCAACAGTGTTCATTTGAGTAATTTTTAAAATAAGTTGGTTTAATGTGTTACCAAATATCTTTTTTCAATTTCATTCACCTCTTTTAATGATTTTCTGGCTAACCAAAATGTCAACATTATATAAATGGCTATTGAAATTAAGAAAACAAATTTTAATAGTGAAAATCCACTATACCCGAGGCCCCAAAAGACAGATTTTATTATATAACCAGAAAGTAGTCCAAATAAGATTGAAAATATTGTATTAATGTGTGCCCAGTATACATCCATTCGGCGAACTGTAAATTTTATTATTTCTTCATCTGTAATCTGCCTAAAAAGTAACTGATGATTTATAAAGACCATTTCAAAGTTCTCTATATTGTAAACATTGTTTTTATAAACTATTCCGGAACCAATATCTGAAAATTGATCGTATATCTTTTTTAAATATTGCTGCTCATATTCTTTTGATGGCTTTTGAAAATCAACTTTCTGAGGACAAAAAAATGTTAGAAGACCTATGCCAGTTGAGGAAATTATAAATCCAATCACTGGAGAACAAACAACCGGTACAATTATGGTAATCCAATTGAGATTGACTCCTCTATTTAGAATACTAGTTATTTGCCCACCCAATAGCCAATATCCTAAGATTATAGATAAGGTAAATGTTAGGCCAGTTAGAGAAAATCTAAAAACTCGATCGGTCATAATAGGTAGCGATATTAAGGATGTGAGAGATTTAAATATACAAACCTTCAATCACAAAACAAACTGCACCCATAAATGGCATAAGGTATAGTATGCGGTTCTTATCTCATATTTCTATAAAATTAAATCTTCACTTTAATCACCAACTTCTTAATAATGCCATTACCAATCATAGGCGCATGCACATCTTCCGGGTAAAAAATAACAAACTGGTTATCTGTTAATCCAAAAAACATATCCGGTACATCATTATAAAATAATACATCTTTCTCCGCACTGTACTCGCCACGTGGTGCAATGCAGGTGTCACGTGATTTCCAGCCAAAAGTTTCTTTTCCCCTTATGCAAACCTGGATATCAATATGTGCATTATGGCATTCAAACTCAGCAGTAGATTCTGCTACCGTAGCCCCTTTTTTTTCTGCCACAATCCCACGTATTCTATCGCCATCAATATCAAATGTGCCCGGTTCAAGAGAAGACAGGTCTGTAGAATTGATATAGGCAAATGCCTTTGCAAAAAGCGGGTTAAGTGAGGTGTATTTTGAACTGTTTGATAAACTATCGATGATCATAAAGTAATTTGAAAATTTGAAAATTTGAAAATGAGACCAGGGTTTTCAATTTCCCGATTTCCCAATTTCAAAATTCCTCAATGTTTTACCTCTGCACCCTTCCACTTCCATCCCCTTTTATCAATTCCTTCACCTCACTCAATGTAGCATGGTTCAGGTCGCCGGGAATGGTATGTTTGATAGCAGATGCGGCTACACCAAATTCGGCCGCTTCGGGCATAGGCATTCCGCTAACCAGGCCATAAATAAAACCACTGGCAAAAGAATCGCCGCTGCCCACACGGTCTACAATGCGTACCTCGTATTGTTTGGTATGGTAAAATTCAGTGCCATCATATACCAGCGCACTCCAGCCATTATCAGATGCGCTATAACTTTCACGCAGGGTGGAAGCAATGTATTTAAAACCAAACTTATCTTTCATTTGTTTGAATACGCTTTTATAACCTTCCAGGTTCAGTTCGCCTTTGGTTACATCAGTGCCTTCGGGTTTAAAGCCAAGTGTGGTATCGGCATCTTCTTCGTTGCCTATGCATACATCAACATACCGGCAAAGTTTTGTCATTACCTCCCTTGCTTTTTCTTTGCTCCATAATTTTTTGCGGTAGTTAAGATCAATGCTGGTTGTAATGCCCTTTGCTTTTGCGGCTTTTAAAGCGGCTTCAGTTAAAGCGGCAGCCTTATCACTCAGGGCAGGTGTAATACCGGTGGTATGAAACCAGCTTGCACCATCAAATATTTTATCAAAATCAAATTCACTGATCTCTGCTTCGGCAATGGAAGCTCCGGCACGGTCGTAAATAACCTGCGAGGCACGCATAGAGGCACCGGTCTCTAAAAAATAAATACCCAAACGTTTTCCGCCACGGGCTATAAACTGCGTATCTACACCATAACGGCGGATGTGGTTAATGGCGGCCTGCCCCAGCGCATTATCCGGCACCCTTGTTACAAAAACACCATTCAATCCATAATTAGAAAGGGCCACGGCTACATTGGCTTCGCCACCCCCATAGGTAACATCAAAACTGTTGCTTTGCACAAATCTTTCAAATCCGGGAGTAGAGAGGCGCATCATGATCTCTCCAAGGGTTACAACTTTTTTAGGCATGGTCAATCGTGTTTTTTTAAATAAAGGAGAGGGTTACGAACATATATTAATTATCTTCAAAGCCCTTGCCGCGAAGTTGGGTAATAATCGCGGTCAGGAAAAAAATATAACTGTTTTCTGCGATAAAAATACGCAATCGTTTGCGTAATAAAATGCCGGAATATTGGCCATTTCAGATAACATTGCTGCACGAAAAAAAGCCATATGGAAAAGAAAAACGCCATCCTTGAATTAATTCCCCAACAGGGTATTCTGCCACTCTATTTTTATAAAGACACTACTGTAAGTATTGAAGTGCTGAAAGCCTTGTACAGTGCAGGTATCCGTGCTGTTGAATATACCAACCGCGGTGAAGCAGCCCTGCAGAATTTTAAAGCAATGCGTAAAATATGCGATACCGAACTGAAAGGCATGTACCTCGGTATCGGCACCATTAAGAATGGTGAAATGGCCCGGATTTTTATTGACGCAGGCACAGATTATATTATTTGTCCGGGTTTGGTTGAGTCCGTTGCTGCTGTTGCAGATAAAAATAATATGTTATGGGTGCCGGGTTGTATGACGCCCTCCGAGATCATTAAGGCAGAAACATTGGGTGCAAAAATGATCAAAATTTTCCCCGGAAATATTCTTGGTCCCGGGTTCGTATCTGCTGTTAAAGAAATTTTCCCCGGCTTATTATTTATGCCAACCGGCGGGGTTGAACTTGGTAAAGACAATATTGCCGGTTGGTTTAAATCAGGTGTTTGTGCTGTGGGGATGGGTAGCAAACTCATCACCAAACAACTGCTGGAAGCCAAAGATTATGCACAAATAACCAGAGCAACGCAGGATGTGTTAGCTATCATCAAGTCAATCAAATCATAGCCATGACCCTTGCCTCAGCCAAAATGAGTAAATACCGATGGACGGTCTGTGCATTGATTTTCTTTGCCACCACCATCAACTACATCGACCGCAGTGTGATCAGTTTTTTGAAATCTACTTTTACAACGCAATTAGGCTGGACAGATGGCGATTATACTGATGTGGAGATCACCTTCAAAATATTTTATGCCATTGGCCTGCTGGGTGCCGGCGGTTTGATAGATAAACTGGGTTCGAAGATTGGTTATGGACTGTCTACTTTTTTATGGAGCCTCGCAGGTATTGCCACTGCATTGGTTAATACAGTGCCTGGATTTCAGGTGGTGCGCGGTGTATTAGGCTTAACGGAAGCAGGTAACTTTCCCGCAGCTATTAAAACAGTGGCAGAATGGTTTCCTAAAAAAGAAAGGGCATTGGCAACGGGTATTTTTAATTCAGGAGCCAATATAGGAGCCATTCTTACGCCATTAACCGTGCCGTTTATTGTAACGCAATGGGGCTGGCAATGGGCATTTATTATTACAGGTTTATTTGGATTTGTGTGGTTGATTTTTTGGTTCATCCTGTATGAGGTGCCGCGTAAACACAAAAAAATATCAGAGGCTGAATTGTTTTTTATTGAAAGTGATAAAGAAGAAGAAAAAGGAAGTGTGGGGGATGATGATCAGCCAAAACTAAATTGGTTGCAGTTATTACAATTCAAACAAACATGGGCATTTGCCATTGGTAAGTTTTTAACCGACCCGATTTGGTGGTTCTATATTTTCTGGCTCCCCGATTTTTTTGAAAGTATTTATCACATTAAGATCACAGCAGCAAGTCTGCCCGTAGCCGTTGTTTACTTTGTTTCAACACTTGGCAGCATAGGTGGCGGATGGGTGCCTTTATACCTGATAAATAAAGGCTGGACAGTGCGTAAAGCGAGAAAAATATCGATGCTCATTTATGCATTTTGCGTGGTGCCTATATTATTTACGATGATATTGAGTACTGTAAACATGTGGCTGGTTGTTGGTATTATCGGACTGGCAGCAGCAGCCCACCAGGCATGGAGCGCCAATATGTATACTACGGTGAGTGACCTGTTTCCGAAAAAATCAACAGCCTCTGTGATTGGTATCGGGGGAATGTTTGGTGCTGTTGGCGGGATTTTATTATCCTTCCTGGTACAGAAAAACATCTTTGTGCATTACCGTGCCATCAACCAGATAGAAACGGCTTACTATATCATGTTCATTGTTTGCGCCTCCACCTATTTAACTGCCTGGCTGATCATGCACTTTCTGATCGGGAAAAAGAAAGTGGGTAGTAGGGGGTGAGTAGTGAGTGGTCAGTGGTGAGTAGTCAGTGGTCAGTAGTGAGTAGTCAGTGGTCAGTAGTGAGTATTATGGTTATTGCCCATTCACAATTCACAATTGCCTACTCACCACTCACCACTGACCACTCACCCAATAAGCGGCAGGCTAAGTTTAACAAACCGTGCCTTTGTGCCTTCGTGTGAAAATATCTTTATATAATTTCTCTACTTTTACCGCATAGAAAAATTATGCAGCACAGTTTCTCCTACGAAAAAAAGAAAGTAATACAGGCGTTGCGCTATCATTTTGTACAGCGCCCTGAAATACGCATCCTGATTGTATTGGTCAATGTATTTGCCATCCTTTCAGCCGTATTATTTTATTTTAAAAAGATACGTCCTGAGCCTTTCTTACTCGGTTCCATCATATGGCTCATACTCATGGCTTCGTTTTGGTTTTTTTTGCCAAACGGTATCTATAAAAAAGCAGCTACTTTCCGGGATTCTTTTATCATCGATTTTCAGGAAGATGAGATCAGGCTGGAGAATGAACGCGGTTATATGAACTGGCCCTGGAAAACCTTTACCCGTTTTTTTGAGAGTCCCCATTTTTTTCACCTCTATTTCGACAGTAAATCATTCTTCCTCGTACCCAAAGATGGGATGACGGAGGAGTTCAGGCATGAATTGAGGGGGGTGCTTAAGAATAAAATTGACAAAAAGTAAAAAAATTTGTAGTCTGTAGTCTGTGGTTTGTAGTCTGTGGTCTGTAGTCTGCGGTTGTTTGTAGTGTGCGGTTAATTGTTTTGTTGACTTCAAGGAAACTACTCACTAAAAACCACCAATAACCACAGACCACAGACTACAGACAACAAACGTAGAAGTCTGTGGTTTGTAGTCTGTAGTCTGTGGTTGTTTTTAGTGTGCGGTTAATTGTTTTGTTGACTTCAAGGAAACTACTCACTAAAAACCACCAACAACCAAAGACTACAGACTACAAACAACAAACATAGAAGTCTGTGGTTTGTAGTCTGTGGTTGTTTGTAGTGTGCGGTTGATTTGTTTTGTTGATCTTACGGAAACTACCCACTAAAAACCACCAACAACCACAGACCAAAGACTACAGACAACAA
>DAIOVU010000036.1:0-1041 GCA_036758845.1 Sediminibacterium sp. | reverse complement strand
TTAAAGAAACTACCCACTAAAAACCACCAACAACCACAGACCAAAGACTACAGACAACAAACATAGAAGTCTGTGGTTTGTAGTCTGTAGTCTTTGGTTGTTTGTAGTGTGCGGTTAATTGTTTTGTTGATTTTAAAGAAACTACCCACTAAAAACCACCAACAACCACAGACCAAAGACTACAGACTACAAACCCTCTAAAGTTCTTTCTCCATCACATAATGCGGAATAGTAACTTCTTCAAATTCGCCACTGCATACCCGGTATCCGTTCTTTTCGTAAAAACCAAGGGCCGATTTGCGGGCATGCATGGTTAAGCGGCGGTAGCCATGGTCGCGGGCAATGTTTTCGGCAAAGCTCATTAAAGCCCTTCCTATGCCCCTTCCCTGCAGAGCTGCCCCAACGGCCATTTGCCTTAAACGAACGGTTTTTGGGTCTGTTTTGGTTAAAACACAGCAGGCTTCCAGCTTATCATCGTCAAAAACACCTATTAAAATATCATTCTTTTCTGCAACCAGATCGGCTTCTGTAAAGTCTAAACCAAGCGGTTTGCGCAATACCTGTAGGCGCAAATCAACCATCTGACGGTAGTTTTCAGAGCCGTGATCTATTAATTTTAATGCCATATAATGAGGCTAAGAACTACAAGATAATGATCATTTTACTAAAAATATCCTGCAAAAATGACATTCGGGCAAAACGGCCGGATTAAGTATGTGAAAACAAAAATGGCCGAAAAGATTGCTTATTTAACAAAAAGTATATTTTTGCGCCTGTAACAAAAACTTTTACAATGTCAGATATCGCTACAAGAGTAAAGAAAATCATAGTTGACAAGTTAGGTGTTGACGAAGCTGAAGTAACCAATGAGGCTTCTTTCACTAACGACCTCGGTGCCGATTCTTTGGATACCGTTGAGTTGATTATGGAATTCGAAAAAGAATTCAACATCTCCATCCCTGATGAGCAGGCTGAAACCATCACTACTGTTGGTCAGGCTGTAGCTTACCTTGAAGAGCACGCCAAGTAAGATCTTACTCC
>DAIOVU010000035.1:0-42819 GCA_036758845.1 Sediminibacterium sp. | reverse complement strand
TCTGTGGTCTGTGGTCTGTGGTCTGTGGTCTGTGGTCTGTGGTCTGTGGTCTGTGAGATGATGAATTAATAAAGATACTTGCTACTGACCACTCACCACTCACCATTCACCATTGCCCATTCACCATTCACACCTCACGATTCACGCCTCACGTTTCACGCCATTTATAAAATCCCCCCGCTTACATTTCCCGCAAATCATTTTACTTTGCGGTCTCAAGCAATCGAAATGAAACTGCACAATTTTAATTCAGGCCCGTCTATATTACCACAATCAGTATTGGAAGAAGCTTCCAGAGCGATCCTCAATTTTAACGATACCGGCTTATCCATATTGGAGATAGGCCACCGCACTGCCTGGTTTCAGGAAGTACTGAATGAGGCTGTTGATTCTGTAAAGCAGTTGATGCAGCTTGATGATACTTATGAAGTATTGTTTTTACACGGCGGCGCCACCACCCAGTTTATGCAGGTTCCTATGAATTTGCTTGATGATGGCGAAACAGCAGCCTATTGCGATAATGGTGTTTGGGGAAACAAAGCCGCCAAAGAAGCTGCACTGTTTGGAAATGCTGAAGTGGTGTCAAGTACCGCTGATAAAAAGCACACGTATATTCAAAAAAACTTTACCATCCCCGCCGGCGCAAAATACCTGCATATTACCAGTAATAATACCGTAGAGGGTACACAATGGCATCAGTATCCAAACACAACTGTGCCATTGGTAGCCGATATGAGCAGTGATATTTTCAGTAAGGTGATCGATTTTAAAAAATTTGCATTGATCTATGCCGGTGCCCAGAAAAATATGGGTGCCGCAGGTGTAAATCTTGTAGTGATCAAAAAAGACGTGTTAGGCAAGGTAAAACGTAAGATCCCTACCATCATGAATTATCAGAAACACATAGAGGCAGGTTCCTTAATGAATACGCCCCCTGTATTTGCGGTATATGTAAGCATGTTAACTCTGCGCTGGATATTGGCTCAGGGCGGTTTGCCCGAAATGGAAAAAAGAAATACAGCCAAAGCCAACCTTCTATATAATACATTAGATAGCCTTCCTGTTTTTACCGGCTCGGTAGCCAAAGAAGACCGAAGCCAGATGAATGCCGTTTTCTTTCTCAGCAATCCCGCACTGGAAGCGCCTTTTCTTGACCTGTGCAAAAGAGAAGGCATGATAGGCGTAAAAGGCTATCGTACCGTTGGTGGTGTGCGGGTGAGCATGTATAATGCCCTGCCGCTGAACAGTGTTCAGACTTTTTGCGACCTGATGACCAATTTTGCTGCCAAGAACGGCTAATTTGATAAACGGTATCCCCCCCTAAAGATTTCTGTTGTACTTTTGGACCAAAATACGAATCTGGTCGAAAGTATGATAGTTGCCAAAGATGATATTATTAAGGAAGAGATCCTGAAAGAGGCCCAAAAACTTTTCCGGCAATTTGGTGTTAAGAAAACAACCATGGAAGATATTGCCAAAGCTGCGGGTAAAGGGAAAAGTACGCTATACTATTACTACTGCAGTAAGGAAGAAATATTTGATGCCGTTATATTAATGGAAATGGATGAAGTATTCAGTTGCGTAAAACTGGCAGTAGAAAAAGCTTCCTCCGCTGAAGAAAAAATGAAGGCTTTTACCTTAAACAAGATCAGGGCAGTACAGAAAAAAGCAAATCTCTATAAGATTGTGAGAGGCGAAATGCAGGATAATATGCGTTGCACAAAACACCTGCATGCCGAATACGATATGCAGGAAACGCAGTTGGTAAAAGAGATTCTCACATTTGGTATAGAGAACGGGGAATTTACCAAACAGATCAGTAAGGAACTGGATATCCTGCCGTCTGTAATGGTTAGTTCTTTACGTGGGCTGGAGCAGGATATATTTACAGGTACCAAGTATACAAAACTCGAATCAAGAATGGAATCCATCATGGGTATCCTGATGCGGGGGTTGAAGAAAAATTAAGCACAACTAAAACTATAAAATAAATCATCCCTACTATTTTAGAAAGATAAAATCAATGAACATGAAAGAACAAATTCAAAAGGCTGATGGAAAATTAGGTGTATTACTTCCCGGGCTTGGTGCAGTAGCCACCACCATGATTGCGGGGGTATTTTCGGTTAGGAAAGGTCTCTCCAAGCCAATAGGCTCATTAACCCAGATGGGAAGCATCCGTTTAGGTAAGCGAACAGAAAACAGGTATCCGCTGATCAAAGATTTTGTACCTCTTGCCAACCTGAATGATATTGTTTTTGGGGGATGGGATGTGTATACAGACAATGTATATGAATCGGCCATGAATGCCAAAGTGCTTGAATCTGCACTGTTACAAACTATCAAACCAGAGCTGGAGGCTATTGTGCCGATGAAAGCAGTATTTGATAAATCTTATGTAAAAAATCTCGACGGAAAGAATATCAAAACAGCAGCCACTAAATACGATCTCGCATTGGAAGTAATGAATGATATCGAAAATTTCCGCGATGCCAATGATTGCAGCAGGGTGGTGATTGTTTGGTGCGGTTCTACCGAAAAATATATTGAAGAATCTGCAGTTCATCAAAGCATCGAATCATTTGAAGAAGGATTGAGAAACAATGATCCTGAAATTGCGCCAAGCATGATCTATGCTTATGCTGCTTTAAAATTAGGGGTGCCATTTGCAAACGGCGCGCCCAACCTTACCTGCGATATTCCTGCCCTGATCCAACTGGCAAAAGAAACCGGTACACCTATTGGAGGTAAAGATTTTAAAACAGGACAGACCCTGATGAAAACCATAGTGGCTCCGGGTTTACACGCCCGTGCGCTTGGTGTTAGGGGCTGGTTCTCTACCAATATTTTAGGTAACAGGGATGGATGGGTATTGGATGATCCGGATAATTTTAAAACAAAAGAAGTATCTAAGCTCAGTGTGCTGGAAGATATTTTTCAACCCGATATTAATCCGGAACTGTACGGTGATCTGTACCATAAAGTGCGCATCAATTATTATCCTCCGCATGGCGATAATAAAGAGAGCTGGGATAATATAGACATTTTTGGATGGCTGGGTTATACCATGCAGATCAAGATCAATTTCCTTTGCCGCGATTCAATTCTGGCTGCACCTATCGTGCTGGATCTTGCACTGTTCATGGATCTTGCCAAGAGAGCGAATATGACGGGCATACAGGAATGGCTGTCATTCTATTTCAAATCGCCTCAAACAGCACCGGGGTTAAGACCTGAGCATGATATTTTTAAACAATTGATCAAGTTGCAGAATACGTTAAGACATATCATGGGTGAAGACCTGATCACACATCTGGGGTTGGATTATTACCAGGACCTGGTAGAAGCATTATGATCAGACTGCACAAAACAATAGCATCGTGTTTCGATATCGGAAACATCAAAGGCGGAGGTACCATTGCCGCACTGGTAACCTGTGTGGCATGGTACCTTGTTCAGGCTGATGGAAGTTTTCAAAAAATAATGGTGCCTGTAACCGTTTTATTAACGGCTTTAGGTGTATGGTCTGCCAATAAAGTAGAACCGCATTGGGGAGAAGACAGTAACCGTGTAGTGATAGATGAAGTAGCAGGAATGTGTATCGGCCTGCTTTTTGTACCGGTAACGGGTAAGTACCTGATGACAGGGCTGGTGTTGTTCAGATTTTTTGATATTGTTAAACCGCTGTTCATCCGCCGTGCAGAAAAATTACCCGGCGGCTGGGGTGTAATGGCAGATGATGTGTTGGCCGGTGTTTATACCAATATAGTGTTGCAGGTAATTATCTATTTCAATGTTATATAAGTAATGGCCACATTTATTAAAGCCCAGGCAGCATCATTAACAGCCACTATTGTTGATTTTGCTGTTACCATTATTCTTAAAGAGTTGTTTGGATGCTGGTATTTATTATCCAGCATGCTGGGTACAATAAGTGGGGGTGTGGCAAATTTTTTAATGAACAGATCCTGGGTATTCAGGGCTAAAGACAAAAAGATCCATTTCCAGGTAGTCAAATACCTGGTGGTATGGGGAGGGAACCTGTTATTGGTTTCCGGCGGGGTATTTTTTTTAACGAATTATGGAGGCATCAGTTACCTGGTATCTAAGATCGCCGTATCAGTTATGGTAGGCGTGTTTTATAACTATGTGCTTCAAAAAAGATTTGTGTTTAAATAACAAATGATGAAAAGTAAAAAGATAAGTGGCGGATTGATAATACTGTTCCTTTTATTGGGATTGGTTCAGGGCTTTACACAAACAGTTGTACAGGGTGTGGTTACAGATATGGTTAATAAACAACCATTGCAATATGTGAGCGTTGTTTTAAAGGGTGGACGGGGAACGGTAACAGACAGCCTTGGCAGGTATACATTAAGATCTTCCGGTAATATTGCTACCATACAGATCACCTATGTTGGTTATAAAACGGTAACAAAAACAATTACACCGGGTATTACCCAAACTATTGATATTGCTCTTGAAACAGATCCGAAAGCAACCAATAATGTAACTGTAACCACCCGTAAAAGAGCGCCCTACCGCAATAAGGGTAATCCTGCAGTAGAACTGATCAGGCGGGTGATACAGAATAAGTCGATCAACAGAACAGAACATTACGATTTTGTTCAGTACGACCAGTATGAGAAGATGGAAGTATCGTTAAGCAATTTTAATGATAAACTCACCAATTCAAAATTACTGCGTAACTATAAATTCCTTTTCGAGAACCGCGATACCACCAAGGTGGAGGGCAAGTCTTTATTGCCGGTATACCTGGAAGAAACATTGTCTAAAAAGTTTTTCCGTAAAAAACCGGAAAAAACCAAAACCGTTGTTGTTGGAGAAAAACGCGTAAACTTTGGTGAGTATATTGATAATGCGGGTGTGAGCAAATACCTCAATACCCTGATCATGGATATTGACATCTACGATAATGATATCCCTTTGTTCACGTACCAGTTTTTAAGTCCGATAGCCGACCTGGCCCCTACGTTTTACATGTATTATATCAGGGATACTGTTACGGATGCGAGCGGGCAAAAACTGATCAAATTATATTTCACACCAAGAAACACCAATGATCTCCTGTTCAGGGGTAATATGTGGATCACTTTGGATGGCAACTATGCTGTGCAGAAGATCAACATGTTCCTGAGTAAGAATGCAAACCTGAATTTTGTTCGCGAGTTGCATGTTGATCTTGATTTTGAAAAAAGCGAAGACAGCCGTTATCATCTTAGCCGGAGTAATGTAATGGCAGATGCAAGTGTTACAAAAAATTCGGGCAGCGGATTTTTTGGTGAGCGAACTGTATCATTCAAAAATTTCAGGATCAATAAACCATTGGCGGATAGTGTTTATGATGGCCCTTCATTGGTAAAAGTTGACAAAGCCGATGCACATTCCGACAGTTATTGGCTGGCCAACCGGCATGATTCTTTAACAAAAACAGAAGCTAAGGTTTACAGCAATATAGACAGCCTGGAAAAAATGCCTTCATTCAGACGAACCATGGCATTCCTTACTTTCCTGTTGGCAGGTTATACTTCTTTGGGTGGATTTGACCTGGGGCCGGCTGCGGCTTTTTACAGCTTTAACCCGGTAGAAGGGTTCAAACTTCGCCTGGGTGGACGAACAACACCTAAGCTTAGTAAACGCATCTATTTTGAAGGATATGGTGCCTATGGCTTTAAAGATGAACGATGGAAATATTTCCTGAGTACCACTTATTCGCTCAATAATAAATCCATTTATGAGTATCCGCTGAATTTTATCAGGGTAGGCTATCAGTATGATACCAAAATACCGGGGCAGGAACTGCAGTTTGTATCGGAAGATAATTTCCTTTTGTCGTTTAAACGCGGAAAGAACGACAGGTGGCTATACAACAGAAATTTCAAGGTTGAGTATGTGCATGAATTGGCAAACCATCTGTCTTATACACTTGGTTTCAAAAACTGGCAACAGGAGCCCGCCGGTTCGATCGTGTATACCAAAGTTCAGAATGGCTCAGATGTAAATATTGATAAACTAACTACCAGTGAATTCTCAGGAGAGCTGCGCTGGGCACCGCATGAGCAGTTTTACCAGGGCAAGGTGTATCGTATCCCTATCATTAATAAGTACCCGATTTTTACACTTCGCTTTATTGCCGGAGTGAAAGGGGTAATGAACAGCGAATACAATTACCAGAACATCAGCGCACGTTTCGAAAAGCGTGCATACCTGTCGCAATTAGGCTATAGCGACCTGGTAGTGGAAGGTGGATATATATTTGGCAAGCTGCCATATCCGTTAATGACCATTCATCGTGCCAACCAAACGTATGCCTACCAATTGAATTCGTATAACCTGATGAACTTCCAGGAGTTTGTAAGTGATCATTTTGTTGCAATCAATATCGATCATCACTTCAATGGATTATTTTTTAACAGGATACCCTTGCTGAAAAAACTGAAGTGGAGGGAGGCGCTTTCTTTGAAGGTGTTATATGGTGGGGTAAGAGATGAGAACAATCCTTCCAATGATCCATCACTCATCAAATACCCTGTTTTTGAAGGGAAGCCCACTACATTCTCACTGGATAAAAAACCATACATTGAAGGAAGTGTTGGAATAACCAATATTTTTAAATTGATACGTGTTGACCTGGTAAAAAGGTTTAATTACCTTGAAAACCCTTATGTTGCTACACTTGGTATACGGGCCAGGTTTAAATTTGATTTTTAGTTATTTAGATTATTGAAAAGTAAGTTATTAATGGAAAGAGTGCCGCTAAGAATAAAATTGCAGAAAGGAATCTATTTTGTTATAGACCCTTTTGTAAAACTACTCATCAAATTGGGGTTAACGCCTAATGCGGTTACCACTATTGGATTTATTTTGAATATTGGTGTGGCAGTTATTTTTGTTGCAGGTGCAGAAGAAGGACATCGTGGAGATTTGTCTTATGTTGGATGGGCCGGGGCTTTGATCCTGTTTGCAGGTTTGTTTGATATGCTGGATGGCCAGGTAGCGCGTATTGGTAAAATGGGATCTTCTTTTGGCGCTTTATATGATTCCGTGTTAGACAGGTATAGTGAACTGGTAATGTTCTTAGGCATCTGTTATTACCTGGTAGGACATCATTATTTCCTTAGCTCATTGTTTGCATTTATTGCGCTGATAGGTTCCATGATGGTGAGTTACACAAGGGCAAGGGCCGAAGGTTTGGGTATTGAATGTAAAGACGGACTGATGCAAAGACCCGAAAGAGTTGTAACAATAGGTATTTCTGCAATTGCCTGCGGTATTACCGGGCATTATCTTGGCGGCGATCATAAATGGTATATAACCGGCGTGTCTTTTCATGTGTTTGAAACCATGTCTATTTTTACCATCCCTATTACCCTGATGGCAGTGCTTACAAATGTTACCGCTGTTAAAAGATTATTGGGTGCAAAAAAAACACTGGATGCGAGAGATGGTAAACAAACAACAGACACTACTTCGGCCGGCAAATTAATGATGGGTATTGGAGTGGTGGTGTTAACCGGGCTCGGTTTTACCGATAAAGATGTTATCACTAAAAAATCTATCAATCCTGTTTTCATATCCGAAAATCCGAAAGATCCGCAGGACACTTTTCCCGTACCTGCCAGCAACCCTAAACAGCTTTTTTACCTGCAAAGAACCGCAAACACCAATACGATAGTTTGCGAGTTGAATCTGAACAGCAAAGGACAGCCTGATGAAGAATCACCGGTTCATGTTTTCTGGATCCGCTACCCGGAAGGTGGTATGCGCAGAGAGCTTAATTATATACAAAAGGTGTTTGCCTATGGCATCAAATCGCAGCCAATAGGTAATGGTATGTACAGGCTGCATTTTGTTTCGTATAGAAAGCAGTCGTTTATTTTAATGCCTTCACCCAGAGATAATAAATATCATGTATACGCAACCATCAACCACAAACAGGCGCTTCTTAACAGGCTATTCGTAAAAGTAGATGGTGGTACTTTCTGGTCGCCCAATGTTGTGTATATGGAAATGAAAGGAATTGATCCCGTAACCGGGAAAGAAGTGATGGAACGATTCAAACCCTGATATGAATAATCAATCTACACAGGCGGCGGTTGGTTTGTTTACGGTAAAGCAGTTATTGGTTTGTGCGGCAGTGTCTGTTACATACCTGGCACTTTCCTGGTTATTGATTGGTTTTAAAACAGACCAGCTTTACCTGGTATTGTTGTTTAATGTATTGTATTTCTTCTCATATAATACAAGGAAATTTATTACCGGTTTTTCAATCTTTGTCGTTTTCTGGATCATTTTTGATTACATGAAGGCCTTTCCAAATTACCTGTACCACAACGTGCATATTGAAAGCCTTTACCTCACAGAAAAAAACCTGTTCGGCATACATCACGGAGATTTGATTCTTACCCCCAACGAATATTGGCTGGGTCACAACAATAATTTTCTGGATGTGGTAACAGGAATAGCTTATCTCTGCTGGGTGCCCGTACCACTTACTTTTGCCGGGTATCTCTTTGCAAAGAACCGTTCTGCTTTTCTTGAATTTTCGCTTAGTTTTTTATTGGTTAACCTGATCGGATTTGCACTGTATTATATTTATCCCGCAGCACCACCATGGTATGTGCAGCAACATGGTTTTACATTTCTGCCATCAACACCCGGTAATACCGCAGGCCTGTGGCGGTTTGATGCTTTTTTTAATACACCTGTTTTTCATTCATTATATAGTAAGAGTTCCAATGTATTTGCGGCCATGCCTTCGCTGCATGCCTCGTACCCGATGATCGTTTTGTTTTATGGAATTAAATACAGATCAGGTTGGTTTATGAATATGGTGTTTGCTTTTGTTATGGCAGGTATCTGGTTCTCGGCCATCTATAATAGCCATCATTATGTGCTGGATATATTGGCGGGTATTGCCTGCGCCATTGCCGGTATTGCATTGTTTCAATGGGCAGCAAAGAAAAACAGGGCCTTTCAAAAATTTTTACAAATGTTTGTTAGGGCAATTGAATAGCAGGAAATACCAGCTTAAAATTACATTAATACATTGCTGTTTGTAAGCTTCACCCGCTTGATAACTTTTCGTTTATAATTATTTACGGATATTTGCGCAATGGCAATCATAAAACCTTTCAAAGCACTGCGCCCACAGCCACAACTGGCTAAACAGGTGGCCAGTCGCCCGTACGATGTATTAAGCAGTGCAGAAGCGAAAATGGAAGCGCAGGGTAATCATAGTTCCTTCCTGCATATCACTAAAAGCGAGATCGATCTTCCTGATACGGTTGATGTACATGATGCATCTGTATATGAGCAGGCAAGAGAAAACCTGGCTGCTTTTATGCAACGCAATATTCTTTTCCGCGAGTCGAAAGAATGTTATTATATCTATCAACTGATCATGAACGGGCGTAGCCAGACAGGCCTGGTATGTGTAAGCAGTGTGGATGATTATGAGAACGATATCATTAAGAAACACGAGTTTACCCGCCCTGAAAAAGAGCAGGACAGGATCAACCACATCAAAACTTCCGGTGCGCAAACAGGAAATGTTTTCCTGGCATACAGGAATCATCCTGAAGTGGATAAACTGATCAGCAATTGGAAAGAGACCAAATCGCCTGTGTATGATTTTACAGCAGATGATGGCATCCAGCATACGATCTGGATTGTGAATAATGACGAAACGTCCAGCCAGATATCAGCGCTGTTTAAAAACGAAATTCCTTTTACCTATATCGCTGACGGTCACCATAGGGCCGCTTCTGCTGCCAAAGTACGTAAAGCCTTAGGCGAAGCGGCAACAGAAGGCGCCGATTATTTTCTTACCACCCTGTTTCCTTCCAACCAGTTATACATCATGGATTATAACCGGGCCGTGAAAGACCTGAATGGCTTAACACCAAAGGCATTCATCAAAGAATTAGGCAAGCAATTTAAAGTGGAGTTGATCGGTTCCGGCGCCTATCGCCCCGAAAACCTTCATACGTTTGGATTGTATATGGATAAAAACTGGTATAAACTCACCGCAAAAGAAGGCAGTTTTACCACCGACCCGATTGGGGTGCTGGATGTAACCATCCTGCAAAACAATGTACTGGATAAATTACTTGCCATTAAAGACCCCCGCACTGATGTACGCATCGATTTTATAGGTGGCATCCGCGGATTGGGTGAACTGGAAAAAAGAGTAGATAGTGGAGATATGGCAGCAGCATTTAGCCTGTATCCCGTAACCATTGAGCAGTTATTTGATATTGCCGACAGTGGTAATGTAATGCCCCCCAAAAGCACCTGGTTTGAACCTAAATTGAGGGATGGATTATTAACTCACCTGATTTATGAATAAATTACAGCACCGGCACAAAACCGGTGCTGTTTAATTTTTACTATGAGATATCTTTTCATTTTTATTCTTTCGCTCGGTAGTTTCTGTTCTTTACAGGCTCAGGAACAAACGGCAAAACTGCTGCAGGAAACAGCCAGAACCCTTGTACAGAAAGGCGATTTTGATAATGCAATACTGGTATTGGAACGCGCCAAACAACAGGAGCCCGATAATATTGATATCCTGCGGGATCTCTGTTTTGCCAGTTATCTCAAAAGAGATTTTTCAAAAGCGATAGAAACAGGTAAAGAACTGGTAGAAAAACCCAATGCCGACCAGCAATCATTCCAGCTACTCGGACTTGCTTATAAAGCCATTGCTGAGTATAAGGAATGCGGTAAGATGTATCGCGCCGGATTGCGCAAATTTCCCAATAGTGGCGTAATACTTAATGAGTACGCCGAATTGTTTGCGCTTGAAAATGATCTTGATGAAGCGATTAACTATTGGGAAAAAGGTATTGAAGCAGACCCCGGTTACAGCAGCAATTATTACAATGCCACCATGTATTATTTGCGTAAAGGAAACTGGATAAGAGCTGTTTTGTACGGAGAAAATTTTGTGAATCTCGAAAGTTATTCTGCCCGTACCACCGAGATTAAAACCGGTTTGTACGATGCTTACAAAAACCTGTTTACACCCGCTTCTATTCTGTTATTGCAGAATGCAAAAACTACTTCTGCTTTTGAGAAAGAGATCCTTGGCATGCTGGCAAAAGCCGGTGCCGGCAGCAAAGAAACCATCAATATTGATCGCCTGATCAGTATCCGCACCCGTTTTTTGCTGGAATGGTTACAGGGCAAACAGAAGATATATCCTTTCCGTTTATTCGATCAGCAACAGTATTTATTGAACCAGGGCCTTTTTGAAGCTTACCATTATTGGTTATTTGGTGCTGCAGGTGCAGATATAAACCAGGCATGGCAAAAAACGCATGCAAAAGAGGCGGAGGCGTATACTAAATTCCAACAGAGCCGTGTGTTTAAAATCCCGGCTGGAGAATATTATTTTGCACACTAATTAAATGCCCGTAAAAGAGATTGAGCCAGCAGTAACAACTGCCGGCTTTTTTATTTGTAGTTATTTGCTTAATTTGACTGTCCTAAACCCCCTTTTCCAATGGAACAGTCAAATGATGAAAGGCTCTGGCGGATAGCCCGTAAACGGGCCACGTTTAAAAAAAGTCTTTACAGCTACATTGTGATCAATGCCTTCTTATGGGGCATCTGGTGGTTTACTATGGGCAGGTATACCGGCTTTGACAGTTATCCCTGGCCCGTATGGGTAATGTTGGGATGGGGTGTGGGCCTCGGCTTCCAGTATTTTGCAGCTTATAGCGGAAGCAAACAGGATATGGCCATTGACGAATTTAAAAAGCTGAAAGAGAAAGAAGAACAGCACTAGCCTATCCGTAAGATATACACGATTTTTTTGAACGATTAACGATTGCACATGACCATCAAAAGACTCTTTGATTGCTTAGATCATCAGTTACAGCATTTCCCCAAGTCAGACATGTTGGCCGCCAAAGAAAGGGGGCAATGGGTAACTTACAACACCCGGCAGGTAGCAGATATTGTAAACAGGTTCAGCGCAGGATTACTGAAATTAGGGGTAAGCGCCAACGACATGACACCTGAGGGCAGCGACAAGATTGCCATTATCAGTAATAACAGGCCGGAATGGCTATTTGCAGACCTTGCCGTACAGCAGCTCGGCGCCATACTGGTACCGGTTTATCCAACTACCAATCCAATTGAACTTGAATTTATTCTGAACGACGCAGCAGTTAAATACATTTTTGTAAGTAGTGAGGAACTCCTGCTAAAAATAAGTGCATTGCTCAGTAAAGTGCCCTCGCTGAAAAACGTATATACATTCGACAGGGTAGAAGGCGCTTCTCACTGGAGCGATGTAACTGTACTGGCAGATGCAGATTCATTAAAACAGGTAGAGAGAATCAAAACAACGATCCCTGTTTCTCACCTTGCAACCATTATTTATACATCAGGCACAACAGGCACACCCAAAGGGGTTATGCTGAGTCATAAGAATATTTACTGCAACGTGCAGTTTTCGAAAGCGAGTTTCCCTTTTAACGATGCGCCGGATACAAAGGTGTTAAGCTTTTTGCCCCTTAATCATATTTTCGAAAAAACCTGTACGTATATCTATCTATACAGTGGTATTGGTATTTATTATGCCGAAAGTCTTGAAACCATTGGCGATAACCTTCGCGAAGTAAAACCAAACGGATTTACCACTGTGCCAAGACTGCTGGAAAAAGTGTTTGAGCGCATCATGGCCAAAGGCAATGAACTAACAGGTGTAAAGAGAAAACTCTTTTTCTGGGCGGTAGACCTGGCAGAGAAATACGATAATCGTATAAGCGGAGGCCTCTGGTATAACCTGCAACTGGCGCTTGCCAATAAGCTCATCTTTACCAAATGGCGCGAAGCATTGGGGGGTAATGTATCCTTTGTGGTAACAGGCGGTGCGGCATGCCAGGTAAAACTGCTGCGCATTTTTAATGCGGCTAAAGTTCCGGTGTATGAGGGTTATGGCCCAACAGAGAACAGCCCGGTAATTTCTGTAAACCGCCAGGTAAAAGGCGGAAGCAAATTTGGAACAGTGGGCCCGGTTATCGACGGTATAAAAGTAAAACTGGCCGAAGATGGAGAGATCTGTGTTACCGGTCCATGTGTAATGGAAGGCTATTTTAAACGTCCCGACCTTACTGCCGAAGCTGTCATAGACGGATGGCTACATACCGGTGATATTGGTGTATGGGAGGACGGTAAATTTTTAAAGATCACCGACAGAAAGAAAGAGTTGTTTAAAACAAGCGGTGGTAAATATGTAGCGCCACAACCCATCGAGAATAAATTGAAAGAGAGTCCGTTTATAGAACAGGTAATGGTAGTGGGTGCCGAAAAAAAGTTTGTAGGCGCCCTGATCGTTCCTTCATTCCAGACACTGCGCGACTGGATGAAAGAAAAAGGTCTCACTTACACTACCAATGAAGATGTGGTACATCACCCCAAAGTACTGGAACTGTACAGGGGATTGGTGGAAAGTTTTAACCAATACTTCAACCATGTAGAGCAGATCAAAAAATTTGAACTGTTACCAAGAGAATGGACCATTGATACAGGCGAAATGACCCCGAAAATGAGCCTTAAACGAAAAGTGGTGATGGAGAAATTCAAAGACGCTATTGAAAGAATCTATTCCTGATAACGGGGCTGCTTGCAAAAGCAGCCTTTTTTTGCGTGCAAAAGTTGATGCCGTTCTTATCTCATGTCTGACGATTCACGACTCACGTTCTGCAAACAAATCTTGGATGAGAAGTAAATCTTAGCGAAATTGGGGGGCTGCAGGTGATCAATCAAAACATGGCCGGATATAATTATATTTGAGCATCTGATCTTCCCCCGCAGATACTATTCCGAATCAAATATCCACTGAGGCGATATGGTGAACACATCTGTTTACAAATCTTTTTTTGAAACCTCTGTTAATGCGCTTGTTCTGGCAACAGGGGACAACACCATACTGGTGGCTAATAAAACAGCTTGCGATATGTTTGGATATACCGAAGCTGAGTTGCAAAATCTGAAAAATCTTGACATTATTGATATTAGCGATCCTGTTTTTGCTTCCCTGGTAAAAGACCGGGATGTAAATGGGAAAACGAGCGGGATGCTTACCGGCATACGGAAGAGCGGGGAGAGATTCCCGCTTAAAATTTCTGCAGTTGTATTAAAGGACCCCGACGGACAGGAAATTACCAGCGTTGTGGGTGTTGATATGTCGGCACAAATACAGCAGGAGCAGCAAATGACCATGTTACTGGAGCAGACAAAAAAATTGCACCAGCAGGAAGAAGACAGCCGGAAATTACTTGAGAATGTATTGGATAGTGTAACCGATGGTTTTTTTATTGTAGACAAGGACTGGAATGTACTTTTTTTCAATAAAGCTGCAGAAAACATTTTACTGAAAACGGAAGCGGAACTGATTGGAAAAAATTTATGGGAATCATTTCCGGAACTCGCCGCATTAAAAGATCATGAAGATTACCAGACATTGGTAAAAGAAAACAAATCTATTCGCTTCAGAGAATATTTTCCCCCGTTTAAAACATGGGCAGATGTGAGTGTCTATCCTTCAGAGAAAAGTATATCTGTATATTTTAAAGATGTTACAGAAGTCAGGAACCTCCGTATACTGGAAAAACTGGAAAGAGAAGTACTGGAGATGAACGCCCGGCCGGAAAGTGTGCTGGAGCAAACACTGGATTTTTACCTGAAACAGATACAGGACCTGCATAAAGGAATGATCTGTTCTGTACTGCGGTTAAAAGGGAACCGGTTATATAACTGGTCATCACCGAACCTGTCTCCCGAATATTGCACAGCTATTGAAGGCGCTGAAATAGGGGAGAACAAAGGCTCCTGCGGAACTGCTGCATACCTTAAAGAAAAAATTGTTGTATCTGATATTGATAATGATCCGCGATGGGCGGCATACCTTGACCTTGCACATATGGAAGGCGTAAAAGCATGCTGGTCATTCCCCATCCTCGATTCGCATAATAATGTACTGGGCACGTTTGCTATTTATTATAAGAAAATAAAAGCGCCTACCCCTGATGAAGAAAGCACACTGGAGCGCGCCAAGAACCTGCTGATGATCATTATAGAAAATAAGATATCAGTAGAAGCTGTAAAATCGAGCAACCAGAGTTATGATATGGTTGCCCTGGCCACCAACGATGCAATCTGGGACTGGAACGTAGAAACTGATGAAGTAACCAGAACAGGGCAGGGGTTGAAAATATTGTTCGGGTATGATCCGCAGGAAGTGGCTTCTGAAAAAAATTTCTGGTACACGGCAATCCATCCCGATGATCTGCGGCGGGTGAAAGATAAACAGGTGGTAATCATGAGCAACCCTGATGAAATATATTGGGAAGATGAATACCGGTTCAGGAGAAAGGATGGTAAATATGCCTATGTTTTTGATAAAGGCTATATCATAAGGGATGAAAAAGGAAAAGCTATCCGCCTGATTGGCGCCACCAGGGATATTACCGAGAGAAAGGAAAATGAAGCCTTGTTACTTGAACTGAATAACCGCTTAAAACAACGGGCCGATGAATTGGCAGCATCAAACGTAGAACTGGAAAGATTTGCCTATATCGCTTCGCATGATATGCAGGAGCCGCTGCGAATGATTACGAGCTTTTTACAGTTGTTCAAGAAAAAATATGAAGACCAGATAGATGAAACAGCCGAACAGTATATCCATTTTGCAGTAGATGGAGCAGAGCGGATGAAGAAGCTGATCATGGACCTGCTTGAATATTCAAGGGTAGGTTCCAATAAAGATGATTTTGCAGAGATAGATACCGGCAAACTGTTGCAGGAAGTGAAAAATGTATTTCAGAACAGGATAGACGAAATGCAGGCAACCGTTATTATTGATCTGCTCCCGAACATAAAAGGAAACAGGACACAGATGTTCCAGTTATTTCAAAACCTGGTCGGTAATGCACTGAAATACCATAGCGGAGAATCACCGTTAATACGTGTGAGTGGAAAAGAAGAAGGGAACGATTTTATTTTCAGTGTGAAGGATAACGGGATCGGGATTAAACCTATTTTCTACGAAAAGATCTTTGTACTCTTTCAACGCCTTCACCACAAAAATGAGTACAGCGGAACGGGTATTGGCCTGGCGGTATGTAAAAAAATTGTAGAAAAACATGGCGGAAAGATCTGGGTTGAATCAGAACCCGGAAAAGGAAGCTGTTTCTCTTTTACCGTCAGCAAATCCCCGGATGATTACCGCCTGAATTAATGCAGACGGCAGGAATATTTTGAAAGATGGGATATCCGTCATTCATTTGTAAAACTAACAGTTTATAAAAAGCGAGACGAATCTGTAAACGATGGCCATTCCAGAAAATACAACCGTATTATCCGTTCTTATTGTAGAAGATAATCCCGGCGACCTGTTTTTGTTGCAGGAAACACTGAGGCTTACCAGGCTTCCATTCAAACAGATATTCAAAGCAGCCAGCGTTGCAGAAGCGATTGCCAACCTTGGCGAACATGCGATAGACCTGGTATTACTTGATCTTTCATTGCCCGACAGCTCAGGGTTTAACTCTTATTTGCAGATAAATGAATATGCATCTGCAGTACCCATTATTGTACTTACCGGTTTGTCTGATACAGAACTGGCATTGGAAACCATGGCCGAGGGGGCACAGGATTACCTGGTAAAAGGCGAATATGATGAGCGGCTGCTGGCAAAATCTATCCAGTACAGTATTGAGCGTAACAGGATCCGCCTGAGTTTGATAGAGAGTAATGAAAGTTATCGTAACCTGTTCTTCAATAACCCTCTGCCTATTTTTATCTGGGATCTGGAGACCCTCGCCATCCTTGAAGTAAATGAAATTGCCCATGCAGAATACGGATATACCCGTGAAGAAATGCTGGTCATGACAATCCTGGATTTAAGGGTAGAGGAATTTTATGAACGGATTACTGCTTTTGCCAAAAAATTCAGGGAAACCGGTATATCCAAAAGCTCAGGTATATGGGAGTTGAAAAAGAAAAACGGGGAAACGATGATCCTCGATATCTCCTCGCACAAAATTGATTATAAAGGAAGGGCCGCGATACTGGCGATACAGAATAATATTACGGAAAAAGTAAGACTGGAAGAAAAACTGGAAGAAGAGCGGCTGCTGAAGCAGAAAGAAATTAATGAGGCGATGATACGCGGGCAGGAAAAAGAACGTAACGAGATCAGCACAGAACTGCATGACAATGTGAACCAGCAATTAACGGTTGCCATGATGTACATAGCATCTGCCCAGCAAAAATGTCCTGACGGTTCTGAACTCCTGAAACAGTCATCAGGCTTTATCCTTAATGCCATTGAGGAGATACGTAAGCTGTCGCAAATACTGGTAACACCACTCATCAAACATTTTGGATTGAGTAAGGCCATTGAAGGATTGTTGGATGATGTGTCTGCAGTAAATACCATCCAGGTTGATTTGACGGCTGATTTATTTTTTGAAGAAGACATTAAATACGATTTTAAGCTGAGCATATTCCGCATGGTGCAGGAGCAGATGAATAATATTCTCAAACATTCCAAAGCCACAACGGTTAATATAGAACTGAAACGCAACGATCAGTTGATTTATCTTAAAATAGCTGATAACGGAGTAGGGTTTGATGTGAACCAGCAAAGAAAAGGCATTGGCATCTATAACATCATCAGCAGGGCCGATCTGTACAATGGCATTGTTGATATACAAACCTCTCCCGGCGCAGGTTGTGGTATTCATATCACGTTCCCGTTAGAAAAGGCTATTCTTGCATAGTAGTACTATCAGCTTGTAAAAAACCGTGCCTTCTCGCCTAAGCTTAGCGGGTGAGAAGGCACGGTTTTATGTCATCAGGCCTCTGCCCGCCTTTTGGCATCAATATATTTCTGCCTGATAATAGTTTGCACCGGCTTGTTATAGATCTTGCTTTCCAGCCATGAGATGATATCGAGATACATAAATGCACGGCTTTCCAAACGGCTTTTCTCTAATGGTTTCAGGACAGCTAATAAAGATTCAAATTCAGGCTTTAATTGTTTGGGGGATAAGTGGAACGATTTGCGTAAGAACCCAAATACTTTTTCTTCTACCGTACTCAGGTTTTGCATCTTATACATAAACCGGTAAACCGATTTTAATAAATATTCCAGCAGATCAAAATTACCCAGTTCGTAATGGGCTATCAGGTGCAGTAGTCTTGCATAACACTGCAGATCGGTTCGCAGGTCTACTTTCCAGTTGATGATCTTGTTCAGGTAATCAATACTTTTATCGCAATCCCCGCTTCCGAAATAAAGCGAAGCGATCTTATAGTAGAATACCAATACACGGTGGCGGTCCATGTACAACCCGTACTCCTGTAGCTTCTCCTCAATATATGGCACCAGTTTCAGGCCTTCTGTAAAACTGCCTTCCATGAAATGCTTGTTAAGTTTGGAGATGTTGAGGTAGATAAAAGTCTGGATCAGGTTATTCCTGTTCTGCTGTATAACCGGTGTTTCAATAAACTTTTCAAACACGAGAATGGTTTCATTAAATTTCTGGTAATTACGCAGGTCAAAATGCGCCCCCATCAGGTTATGCAGTCCTTTAATATAATGCGCCGTTTCTATCTCAATCATCTTCGGGCAGGAATCAAACAAGTCAACCCATTTCTGGCAATACCGGTAATAGCCAATAAAGTTTTGGGTGATGAAAGTGTGCCAGCAATAGATCTGGTACAGGTATAACCGTTCATAAAAACCTTTTGCATCCTGCGCCTGCTGAATGGATTCGTTGTTGATAAAAGCATCCACAGTTGCGGTATCTTCTGCATTACGGGCATGACCGTTTTTTATATACCAGCTATATAATTGCAGAGAAATATTTGATAAAGTGCCGATCAATGTTAAACGCTGGTTCACATCATCCACCTCTGCACTCAGCCTGTCGGCGCGGTCCTGCATACTGCGGGTTATGTGCAGCGATTCTATTTTTTTCTCCAGGAACAGTACCTGCAGAATATAGGTAACCTGGTTATTTGCACGGGCAAGCTCCTTCACTTTATCCAGGATCTTCAGGCTTTGCAGGTAAAGGCCTTTATTGTACAGCAAGCGGGCAAAATCCAGTTGTTCGTGTAACTGGAGGTCGATATTCTCTTCCTGGTTTAATAAACGCAGGCTGGCCAATATTTCCCGGTATAAGTGAGCCTTCAGGTTAGAAAGCTGTTGTTTCTGGATGCTGGGGGCTTTAACTAACAACTGTTCTTCATCGTACTGCCTCATTTTATCCAGCGCATCAAATAATTGAACCACTTTCAGGTCGCCTGAGCCCGAGTTCCGGGTCATGTAAAGCTTAAAATTCCGCTTTTCCGACCTTTCGAGCGATTGAATCAATTGAAATAAAGCATCTGTAGAACGGTTGGGCATCGTAATTCTTTTATACTAAAATCCAATACAGATAAGGGTTTCAGGAATTTTCACACGGTTTATGGAGTGTAAATTACCACCAATTTTGATCCCGTTAGCTCTGAAGTCCTAACTATATTCGAAGATGACAGGCTATCTGTTTGTTATTAAAGGCAATCGGTAACAAAATTAAATAGCCTGTCTTTTCATCTAATCTATTGAATAAAATAAATATTAATGGATCAACAGGTTTTCATATTCGACACTACACTCCGCGATGGGGAACAGGTACCCGGTTGTAAGCTCAATACAAAAGAGAAACTGGAACTGGCCCTTAAACTGGAGCATTTGGGTGTTGATATCATTGAAGCCGGTTTCCCCATTTCAAGTCCCGGCGATTTTGAATCGGTTACCCAGATCTCAAAAGTTATTAAAAATGCAACTGTTTGCGGTTTGAGCCGTGCGGTTCAGAAAGATATTGAAGTGGCGGCTGAAGCATTGAAATATGCCAAACATCCACGTATCCATACAGGTATTGGTACGTCAGATTATCATATCAAAGCAAAATTTAATGCCACCCGCGAAGAGATCCTGGAGCGCGCCATACAGGCCGTTAAATGGGCAAAGAATTTTGTAGATGATGTTGAGTTCTACGCTGAAGATGCAGGCCGTACCGATAATGAGTACCTGGCCCGTGTAGTGGAAGCCGTTATTAAAGCCGGCGCTACCGTAGTAAACATTCCTGATACAACCGGCTATTGCCTGCCACAGCAATACGGTGAAAAGATCGCTTTCCTGCGGAATAATGTTTCCAATGTAGATAAAGCGGTGCTCTCATGCCATTGCCATAACGATCTCGGATTGGCTACCGCCAATTCTATTGCAGGCGTAGTTGCCGGTGCAAGACAGATCGAGTGTACCATTAACGGATTGGGAGAGAGAGCCGGAAATACCTCACTGGAAGAAGTGGTGATGGTTTTGAAACAACACAAACATCTTGGGTTCTATACCAATATCAATACAAAAATGTTGAACCCCATCAGCCGCGAAGTGTCTGATGTAATGCGGGTTCCGGTGCAGGTAAACAAGGCCATTGTGGGCGCCAATGCTTTCTCGCATTCATCCGGTATTCACCAGGATGGATTTCTGAAGGATTCTTTAACCTATGAGATCATTAATCCGGATGAAGTAGGTGCAGCAGGCAGCAAAATTGTATTAACGGCCCGTAGCGGAAGAAGCGCGCTGGCTCACCGTTTACATAAATTAGGCTATTCATTTAACCGTAATGATATAGACGTTTTATATGAATCATTCCTGCAGGTCGCAGACAAAAAGAAAGAAGTAGAAGAAGATGACCTGCATCTGCTGGCAAAGGCATATAGGCCCGAACCGGCCATTATTTAGGATTTTCTCATCAGTATAGTTTTAGTTTGAGTAGCGTGGTGTTTCTACACCACGCTTTAATTAAATCTTATGGCAAAGACATTATTCGATAAGATCTGGGACAAGCACGTAGTAAAGCAAATTGAAGATGGACCATCTGTATTGTACATCGACAAGCATTTTATTCATGAAGTAACGAGTCCGCAGGCATTCAACGGCATTGAAAAAAGAGGGTTGAAAGTTTTCCGTCCGCAACAGGTGGTAGCCACAGCGGATCATAATGTACCAACCATTAACCAACACCTTCCTATTAAGGATGAGTTGTCGAGGTTACAGGTACAGCAACTCATTGAAAATTGTAAGAAACACCACATAGAATTGTACGGTTTGGGCCATCCCTTCCAGGGGATCGTACATGTTATCGGGCCCGAGCTGGGTATTACACAACCAGGGATGACGATTGTTTGCGGCGACAGCCATACTTCTACGCACGGCGCCTTTGGCGCTGTTGCGTTTGGTATCGGAACCAGCGAAGTAGAAATGGTTTTTGCATCGCAGTGTTTATTACAGAGCAAGCCTAAAGTAATGCGCATCAATATTGAAGGCGAATTACATAAAGGAGTTGTTTCAAAAGATATCATCCTCTACATCATTTCAAAAATAACAGCCAGCGGCGCTACCGGATATTTTGTAGAATATGCAGGCTCTGCAATCCGCTCACTTTCCATGGAAGCAAGAATGACCATCTGCAATATGAGCATCGAAATGGGTGCCCGTGGTGGTATGATTGCTCCTGATGAAACCACTTTCGCATACATCAAAGGCCGCCAGTTTGCACCGGGTGGTGAGCAGTGGGAGAAAAAAGTAGCTGAATGGAAACAATTGTACAGCGATGTAGACGCTGTATTTGACCATGAGATCAATATCAATGCATCGGAGATAGAACCAATGATCACTTATGGCACTAACCCCGGGTTAGGTATTGCCATTAACGGACTGATACCGGTTACCGACAGCATACCCGATGAAGGAGAGAAAAAGAATATCATTAAAGCATTACAGTACATGGGACTTGAATCAGGCAAACCATTATTGGGAATGCCTGTACAGCATGTATTTATTGGCAGTTGCACCAACTCACGCATTGAAGACCTGCGCCAGGTGGCTGAATTAGTGAAGGGCAAACAGAAAAATGAACATGTGCAGGTGATGATTGTACCGGGCTCTCAACAGGTAGCCAGGCAGGCAACAGCAGAGGGCCTCGACAGAATATTTAAAGAAGCAGGTTTTGAAATACGCCAGGCTGGTTGCAGCGCCTGTTTGGGAATGAATGAAGATAAAATTCCTGCAGGCGAATACTGTATCAGTACCAGCAACCGAAACTTTGAAGGAAGGCAGGGTGCAGGTGCCAGAACCTTATTGGCAAGCCCTTTAACTGCTGCTGCTGCCGCCATTACAGGTGTAGTAACAGATGTGAGAGAGATGTTGTAGTATCCCCTAACCCCCTAAAGGGGGAATGGATGGGATAAAAGGTGAAGATGTTAAAGCAGGACGAAAAATATTACTAACAAATAAAAAAAATAATTCCCCCTTTAGGGGGTTAGGGGGTATGATACCATTAAAAAAAGTACAAAGCCGGTTTGTTCCATTACCAATGGAGAACGTGGACACGGACCAGATCATCCCGGCACGTTTTTTAAAAGCAACAACAAAAGAAGGCTTTGGGAAAAACCTGTTTCGCGACTGGCGTTATGAGAATAATGATGAGGCTGCGCCCAAAAAAGAGTTTGTTTTAAATCAATCAAAATATAGCGGGGATATATTGGTGGCAGGTAAGAATTTTGGTTGCGGATCATCCCGCGAGCATGCTGCATGGGCATTGCAGGATTACGGGTTTAAAGCAGTGGTATCAAGTTTCTTTGCAGATATCTTTAAGAACAATGCATTGAACAACGGTGTACTGCCTGTAAAAGTGAGTGATGAATTTCTGGCGCAGATATTTGCGTTAGACAATGAATCAACCATCTCTATTGATGTTGATCAGCAAACCATCACCATCGATTCAACCGGTGCGCAGGAAAAATTTGATATCAATACATACAAAAAAACCTGTTTGCTGAACGGCTATGATGATATTGATTACCTGATCAGCAATAAACAGGCAATTGAAGAATTTGAAGCCACTGTTACCCCCTAACCCCCAGAAGGGGGAACAGGGAGAGAGTGGCGATTGTATTATATGAGAACTGATATGAAGAAAACGAAATATTCTTACTAAAACAAAATTCCCCATTAGCACCTGTCCCGGCTTAGCCGGGAGGGTTAGGGGCGAGGAACTATGGAAAAAAAGATAGCAGTTATACTGGGAGATGGCATTGGGCCGGAAGTGACACAACAATCCATAAAAGTGTTGAATGCCATCGGGCACCGCTTTGGGCATATATTTCATTACAGTTATGGTTTGATGGGTGCGGATGCGATTGATAAAACCGGCAACCCGTTACCGGATGAAACCATTGCAACCTGTTTACAGAGCGATGCGATCCTTTTTGGCGCTATCGGTCACCCTAAATATGATAACGACCCTACTGCCAAAGTAAGGCCGGAGCAGGGGTTGCTGAAGTTGCGCAAAGAGCTGCAGTTGTTTGCCAATATCAGACCTATCAATACTTACCACGCATTGCATCATTTGTCTCCATTAAAAAGCAAGCAGTTAAAAAATGTAGACTTTGTGATCTACCGCGAATTAACCGGTGGTATTTATTTTGGTAAAAAAGAATTGAGTGAAGATCAGTCAACTGCTACTGATGAATGTACTTATAGCAGAAGTGAAATTGAACGCGTAGCGCATCTTGCGTTTCAACATGCACAAAAAAGAAAGAAGAAATTAACGCTGGTTGATAAAGCCAATGTGCTTGAAACTTCCCGTTTATGGCGCAAAGTGGTGCAGGAGATAGCAACGCAATACAGCGATGTTGCCGTGGATTATATGTTTGTTGATAATGCCGCCATGCAGATCATCCAGTTTCCCGCACATTTTGATGTGGTATTAACAGAAAATATGTTTGGCGATATCATCAGCGATGAAGCAAGTGTATTAAGCGGTTCATTGGGCCTTCTGCCTTCTGCATCGGTAGGTAATAAAACGGCTTTGTTTGAACCCATTCATGGTTCTTATCCGCAGGCTGCCGGAAAAGACATTGCAAACCCACTGGGTTCTATTCTTTCAGTAGCCATGATGCTTGATTATTTTCAGTTGGCAGATGAAGCTACCGCTGTACGCGAAGCGGTGAGCTGGACATTGGCACATGGCTTTGTAACGAAAGATATTGATGCGATCAATAATTATGCAACCACGGCTGTGGGTGATCTGATTACTGATCATATAGAAAGAAATGCAAATGGCGACAGACGCAGTAGTAATGCGAGTTTGAATCAGTCGACAATTATATAGTAACTAACGGTTGTTTGCTGTAACCAAAAGTTATTTTATAAAATAGTTACAAATAGTTCTTTGTTTTTTGAGATGGTGGGAGTATTTTTGTTCCAACAAATCATCCATGTTGAAGAGCAGATCAAATAATGTCAATTCAGTTATCACGATAATTATTGTCGTGAGCGTCATTATTATTCCTGCACTGCATGGAGGATGAGTTTTTATCTGGTAAAAAAATACTAAGCATATAAGCCCCGCCTCCAAAAAGGCGGGGTTTTTCATTTTAACCCCGTTAACTTTTGGAAAGTTTTAAACTTTCCAAAAGTTAAAACAAAGAACCAACTTTTGAAAAGCTTTAAACTTTCCAAAAGTTAAAACAAATATTATGGCAAGCTATTACAACGAAAACACAGTACTCTATCTCAACGGCGCTTTTGTAAAAGCATCGGAGGCGAAGATGGATTTCTACAGCCAGTCGCTTCATTATGGATATTCTGTTTTTGAAGGCATACGTTCATACAAAACAGCAAAAGGCGAAACAAAAATATTCAAGGCTGTTGAGCACTATGAACGCCTTAAAGTATCTGCACAATCATTGAACCTGCCGTACACCTACGATACACAGGAACTGATTGATGCCACTTACGAATTATTGAAAAGAAATCAATTGCAGGATGCTTATATCCGCCCCGTGGTATATGCGCCTGCCAATATGAGTTTTAATCCCAACACCGAATCTTTCATTTTTATTGAAGTGTGGGAGATGGCGCCGTTCCTGGGAGATAAGTTATTACGTGTAATGACCTCTTCTTTTGAAAGGCCCAACCCCAAAGGGTTTAAAATATATGCCAAAGCAGCAGGCCATTACGTGAACTCCATTTTAGCAAGCCAGGAAGCAAAAGCGAAAGGATTTGACGAGGCTTTGTTAATGGACATGAATGGTAATGTGGCAGAAGCGCCCGGTGCCAATGTGTTCTATGAAAAAGACGGCACATTGTATACACCGGCACTCGGAAATATTTTACCCGGCATAACACGTGCCACAGTATTTGAATTGTGCGATGAACTCAATATCCCTGTTGTAGAAAAAACATTTGTAAAAGATGAGATCTATGGCGCCGACGCTGCTTTTTTCTGTGGCACTGCTGCAGAAGTGATCGGGTTTGAATCGTTCGATGACCGGCCTTTCCGTATGCCATGGGCCGATACATTAAGTAAACTGGTACAGGATGGTTATAAAAACCTGGTGGTAGAAAACAAAAAGATGCTGGCGAATGAAATTTCGGGTG
Source organism: Sediminibacterium sp. (assembly GCA_036758845.1). GTDB lineage: Bacteria > Bacteroidota > Bacteroidia > Chitinophagales > Chitinophagaceae > Sediminibacterium. The sequence continues at coordinate 17,279 of DAIOVU010000035.1, read as the reverse complement.
TTGAATAGGGAGGTGTGAATGGGCAATGGTGAATGGGCAATGATTTTTTACCATTCACAAAAAACTGAATAAAGAGATAAAGCTGATAAACAAAGAAAATGGGAAACGAAATAAACAAGTACAGTAAAACATTAACACAGGATATAACACAACCTGCTGCGCAGGCTATGTTATACGGAATAGGTTTAACAGATGAGGATCTGAAAAAAGCACAGGTGGGTGTGGTAAGCATGGGATATGATGGTAACACCTGTAACATGCACCTGAACGAACTGGCCAAATTAGTGAAAGAAGGTGTTTGGAATGCAGACCTGGTAGGGCTGATCTTTCACACCATCGGTGTAAGTGACGGAATGAGTAATGGAACAGATGGGATGCGTTATTCATTGGTGAGCAGGGATATCATTGCAGATTCTATTGAAGCGGTTTGTGGCGCACAATATTATGATGGTGTGATTGCATTACCAGGTTGCGATAAAAATATGCCCGGATCTATTATTGCGATGGGCCGCCTGAACAGACCCGCTATTATGGTATATGGCGGTACTATTGCTCCGGGGCATTACAAAGGGCAGGACCTGAATATTGTTTCTGCATTTGAAGCACTTGGTCAAAAACTTGCCGGGCAATTAGACGAAGCGGATTTTAAGGGGATTATACAACATGCCTGCCCGGGCGCCGGCGCCTGCGGTGGTATGTATACTGCCAACACAATGGCATCGGCTATTGAAGCGCTGGGTATGAGCTTACCTTATTCATCTTCTAACCCTGCATTGAGCGAGGATAAAAAGAAAGAATGTTTAGAAGCAGGTAAAGCCATCCGGAAATTGCTGGAGAAAGATATCAAGCCCAAAGATATCATGACCGGAAAAGCTTTCGAAAATGCGATCACGATGGTGATGGTGATGGGCGGAAGCACCAATGCTGTATTACACCTGATAGCGATGGCTAAAAGTGTGGGCGTGGAATTATCGCAGGATGATTTTCAGAAGATCAGTGATAAAGTTCCGGTGTTGGCAGATTTTAAACCAAGCGGAAAATACCTGATGCAGGACCTGCACCAATATGGCGGCGTACCTGCAGTGATGAAATATTTACTGCGCAAAGGGTTCCTGCATGGCGATTGTTTAACCGTAACCGGAAATACAGTTGCAGAGAATGTGGTTGATGCGCCCGATCTTGATTTTGATCAGCAGCAGATCATCCTGCCGATAGAAAAACCAATAAAAGCAACCGGTCATTTACAGATATTATACGGCAACCTTGCAGAAGGTGGAAGCGTGGCCAAGATCAGCGGAAAAGAAGGAGAACGTTTTGAAGGGCCTGCAAGAGTATTTGATGGCGAACAGCAATTGATAGCCGGTATTAACTCAGGAAAAATTAAAAAAGGTGATGTGGTGGTGATCAGGAATGTTGGGCCAAAAGGCGCACCCGGAATGCCGGAGATGCTGAAACCAACATCAGCCATTATTGGCGCAGGACTTGGTAAAAGCGTTGCATTGATTACCGATGGAAGGTTTAGCGGTGGTACGCATGGTTTTGTGGTGGGGCATATTACACCGGAAGCATATCTGGGTGGATTGATCGCATTTGTTCAGGATGATGACATTATTGAATTGAATGTGGCAACCAAAGAAATGACACTGAAAGTGCCGGAAGCAGAAATTGCCAAACGCAAACTTGATTGGAAACAACCTGCATTAAAAGCAAGCAAAGGTGTTCTGTTCAAATATGCAAAGCAGGTAAAAGATGCTTCGGAAGGATGTGTAACAGACGAAGCGTGATACTTAAACAATAATCATTAAGAATTAAAAATCAGGCCATGGATACTATTGATCTCACTAAAGAAAAGATCGCAGAAGCTAAGAAAGAAACCATTTCTCTTTCAGGCTCCCAGGCAGTTTTAGAATCGTTGATAGCCGAAGGTATTGATACTGTTTTTGGATACCCCGGTGGAGCTATCATGCCCATTTACGATGCATTGTACGATTATAATGATAAGTTGAAACATATTTTGGTCAGACACGAACAGGGTGGCATTCATGCTGCACAGGGCTATGCCCGTTCGTCTGGTAAAGTAGGTGTTGTATTTGCCACAAGTGGCCCGGGCGCTACTAACTTAGTCACCGGTCTGGCCGATGCGATGATCGACAGCACACCGGTAGTAGCAATTACCGGTCAGGTGTTTGCGCATTTGTTAGGCACTGATGCTTTCCAGGAAACGGATGTGATCAATATTACCACACCTGTTACCAAATGGAATTACCAGGTTACGGATGCTACTGAAATTCCTGCTGTACTGGCTAAAGCATTTTACATTGCCGGCACAGGAAGACCGGGCCCCGTATTGATAGACATTACCAAGAATGCACAGATACAGAAATTTGATTATGAGGGTTATCAAAAATGTAATCATGTGCGCAGCTACCGTCCCAAACCGATTGTTCGTAAAGAATATATTGCTGAAGCAGCCAAACTGATCAATGAAGCAAAAAAACCTTTTGTCATTTTTGGCCAGGGTGTTATACTCGGTAAAGCTGAACAGGAATTCAAAGCTTTTATTGAAAAAGCAGGTACACCGGCAGCATGGACAGTGCTTGGTTTAAGCGCCCTGCCTTCAGACCATCCGTTGAATGTGGGCATGCTGGGTATGCATGGTAATTACGGTCCTAACCTCTTAACCAATGAGTGTGATGTATTGGTAGCAGTAGGTATGCGTTTTGATGATCGTGTAACTGGTCGCCTGGATAAATATGCCAAACAGGCTAAGATCATTCACCTCGATATTGATCCTGCAGAAATAGATAAGAATGTAAAAGTTACTATTGGTGTTTGGGGCGATTGTAAAGAAACACTTCCGCTTTTAACCAAACTGGTAGAAACCAGAACACATGCGCAATGGCTGGAACGCTTCAGGGAATGTGATAAGGAAGAAACAAAAGAAGTCATATTTGAAGAGTTACATCCATCAACTGATATCTTAACCATGGGTGAGGTAATCAGAAACCTGAATGAACTTACCAATGGTAACGCAATCATCGTAACAGATGTGGGTCAGCACCAGATGGTGGCCTGCCGTTATGCAAAATTCAATCAATCAAAAAGTAATATCACTTCCGGTGGATTAGGCACCATGGGTTTTGGTCTGCCTGCGGCTATCGGAGCCAAATTTGGCGCACCAAACAGAACGGTAGTAGCTATCATTGGCGATGGTGGTATACAAATGACCATACAGGAACTGGGTACCATTATGCAAACAAATCTTGATGTAAAGATCCTGATCCTGAACAACCAGTTCCTGGGAATGGTACGTCAATGGCAGCAATTGTTTAACGACAGGCGCTATTCGTTCGTAAATATAGCCAGCCCGGATTTTGTGATGGTAGCAAAAGGTTATGGAATTGACGGACAAAAAATAGCCGAAAGAGATAAACTGAAAGATGCCTTACAAACCATGCTTGACCATAAAGGGCCTTACTTACTGGAGGTGATGGTAGGTAAAGAAAACAATGTGTTCCCAATGGTGCCGCAGGGTTGCAGTGTGAGTGAGGTGAGATTGAAATAATACCCCCCGGCCCCCTGAAGGGGGAGTAAGTTGGGAGGTAAAACAAAATATTTTTAAACAATAAAACTAATTCCCCCTTCAGGGGGGTAGGGGGTATGAAACAAGAATTTACCATAACCGTTTACACAGAAAACCATATTGGTTTGCTGGTACGTATTGCAACTATCTTCTCAAGAAGAAAGATCAATATTGAAAGCCTGAACACTTCTCCTTCAGAAGCAGAAGGTATTCACCGTTTTACCATAGTGATTGAAGAAACAGAAGAAGTGGTAAGAAAACTGGCACGCCAGATAGAGAAGCAGGTAGAAGTATTAAAAGCCTACTACAATACCAATGACGAAATTGTTTGGCAGGAGCTGGCTTTGTACAAAGTGCCTACCGATGAAATAGCTGAAAAAGTAAAAGTAGAAAGATTGCTGCGCGAGCATGGTGCAAGAGCGGTGGTGATAAGAAAAGACTATACCATTTTTGAAACCGTAGGCCATCGTGAAGAAACAGATAAGCTGGTAAAAGTATTGGAACCATATGGTCTGATCGAATTTGTACGAAGTGCAAGGGTAGCCATTATTAAAAACAGTAAAGGATTTCACGAGAAACTAAAAGAATTTGATGAAGCCGAACCCGGAGAAGAGCTGGTTGAGAATGAATTTTTAGACAAACAGGATCAGGTGTTTACCATGTAAGCCCGCAACACTGAAAGGAGAAAGAAAATAAATTTTATAAATACATAATCATTAATCAAAAACAAATCCCAATTCCCCCTTCAGGGGGGAGGGGGTAAAAAAAACAAACCATGGCAAAGTTAAATTTCGGTGGGGTTGAAGAAAATGTAGTGACTCGTGAAGAGTTTCCTCTTGCAAAAGCGCAGGAAGTTTTGAAAAATGAAATCGTAGCAGTAATTGGCTATGGCGTACAGGGCCCCGGCCAGGCATTGAACCAGAAAGAAAATGGTATCAATGTAATTGTTGGTCAGCGTAAAAATTCTAAAAGCTGGGATAAAGCGGTTAACGATGGTTTTGTGCCAGGCGAAACCCTTTTTGAAATAGAAGAAGCATTGCAACGCGGCACTATTATCTGCTACCTGCTAAGTGATGCAGCACAGATTGCCATGTGGCCAACTGTAAAAAAACATTTAACACCGGGTAAAGCCCTGTATTTTTCTCATGGCTTTGGTATTACTTATAACGACCAGACAGGTATTATACCTCCTGCCGATGTAGACGTATTCCTGGTAGCACCTAAAGGTTCAGGAACTTCATTGCGCAGAATGTTTTTACAGGGTCGCGGTCTGAACAGCAGCTATGCTATTTTCCAGGATGCCACCGGACGTGCTTTTGAAAGAGTGGTATCGTTAGGTATTGCTATCGGCAGCGGTTATTTATTTGAAACAAATTTCAAGAAAGAAGTATACAGCGATCTTACCGGTGAGCGTGGAACATTGATGGGCGCTATCCAGGGAATTTTTGCTGCACAGTATGAAGTGCTGCGTTCTAAAGGACATACTCCTTCTGAAGCTTTCAACGAAACTGTTGAAGAATTAACACAGTCATTGATGCCATTGGTGGCAGAAAACGGTATGGACTGGATGTATGCCAACTGTTCTACCACTGCCCAGCGTGGTGCATTGGATTGGTGGAAAAAATTCCGCGATGCTACTTTACCGGTATTCAAAGACCTGTACGAAAGTGTTGCAACCGGAAAAGAAGCGGCAAGGTCTATCGAAAGTAACAGTAAACCTGATTACCGCGAAAAACTGGAAGTTGAATTGAAAGAATTACACGATAGTGAAATATGGCAGGCAGGCAGAACTGTAAGAAGTTTACGTCCTGAAAACCAGGCATCCAAAGCCTAAACCTTATAACCCATCCCCAACTGCAGTTTGCAGGCAGGGGATGGGTTTAAAATATTAGTATGCAAAACCAACCCCTCATAGCAACCCCAACACTCGATTTCGAATCTGCTGCTGTGCGTTTGAACAAGATCGTGAACAGAACACCGCTTACGTACAATCATAACCTGTCGCGCAAATACCAGTGCGATGTGTACCTGAAAAGAGAGGACCTGCAGGTAGTACGCTCTTACAAATTACGTGGTGCGTATAATATGATGAGCAGCTTACCGAAAGAGAAATTAGAGAAAGGGGTGGTTTGCGCAAGTGCCGGTAATCATGCACAGGGCTTTGCATATAGCTGTAAGAAATTAAATGTGAAAGGTGTGGTATTTATGCCCATCATTACACCCAATCAAAAAGTTAGCCAGACAAAAATGTTTGGCGAAGGATTTATTGAAGTAAGATTAACCGGCGATACGTTTGATGATTGTGCCGTGGCTGCCAAACAGTACACAGAAGAAAACGGCATGACCTTCATCCCGCCTTTTGATGATGTGCGTATTATTGAAGGCCAGGCTACCGTGGGTAAAGAGATACTGGAAGACCGGTCAGACATTGATTTTATTTTTATTCCTGTTGGTGGTGGCGGATTAAGTGCAGGTGTTGGCGCTTATTTTAAAACTTTCTCTCCAAAAACAAAGGTGGTTGGATTGGAGCCGGAAGGCGCGCCCTCTATGTATGAAGCTTTAAAAGCGGGCCACCCGGTAACACTGAAAAATATAGAACGCTTTGTTGATGGTGCATCTGTAAAACGCGTAGGCGATATCACTTTCAGCATCTGCAAAGAGGTATTGGATGATATGCACCTGGTGCCGGAAGGGAAAGTTTGTACAACCATTTTGCAGTTATATAATGAAGATGCGATTGTGGTAGAACCGGCAGGCGCCTTATCAATAGCGGCCCTTGATGATTATGCAGAGGCAATTAAAGGGAAAACAGTAGTATGTATTGTAAGTGGCAGTAATAATGATATTGACCGCATGCAGGAGATCAAAGAAAGATCTTTGCAATACGAGGGACTGAAACATTATTTCCTGATCCGTTTTGCGCAAAGACCCGGTGCTTTAAAAGAATTTGTTAACCATGTGCTCGGACCCGATGACGACATTACCCGGTTTGAATACATGCAAAAACATAATAAGGAAACAGGGCCGGCCTTGGTAGGTATTGAGCTGAAAGCAAGACAGGATTATGAAGTTTTATTAAAGAACATGAAAAGGTTCCATATCAATTTTACCGAATTGAAGCAGAACGATAATTTGTTCGGATACTTAGTATGATGAAAACAATATTTCAGTACCTTCGGTCGCGTAGAACCAACCATGCAACAAAAGCAGTTACATATCATTCATTCTTTACAAACAGTTTCGCTGTTTGCAACTGCTATTACAATTATTACAACCCTGTAAGGGGTTATACATTTTCATATTATCAACGGGCTTATATAAGCTGTTTCCTCAAAAGGCAGGCAGCGCGTTATTTTATTTTAAACATTCCTTAGGATATAAGTATCAGTCATATGCAGGTATTAAAATTCGGCGGCAGTTCAGTAGCTAATGCGGCCAACATACAGAAAGTAATAGCCATCGTTCAGAAAGCTGTTCAGAAAGAACCCACTGTGCTGGTAGTATCGGCATTGGGTGGTGTTACCGATAGTTTATTACAGGTAGGGCACCTGGCTTCCATAACAGACGAATCATACAAAACAGTATTGTGCGATCTGGAAAAACGCCACCTCGAAACAGTGCGCGAACTGCTGCCTATCCAGCAACAGAGCGCTACACTTAGCCAGGTAAAACAACAGTTTAATGAACTGGAAGGCGTTTGCGATGGTGTTTTCCTGTTGGGAGAATTATCTCCGCGTACAAAAGACAGGATCGTAAGTTACGGCGAGTTATTGTCCTCTATGATGATCTCTGCTGCTTTACAGTCTTTGCATATAGATCAGTTATGGATCGACTCACGCAAACTGATCACTACCAACTCCAATCATGGTAATGCTTCAGTAAATTTTGAAACAACAGATCAGCAAATACAGCATCACTTTGAACAGTTTAAACATAAACTATATGTAGCCCCTGGTTTTATTTCAAGCGACGACCAAAATAATACAACAACATTGGGCCGTGGCGGATCAGATTATACCGCCGCTATTTTTGCCGCAGCCTGCCAGGCTTCTGTTCTGGAAATATGGACAGACGTAAGCGGTATGATGACTGCCGATCCGCGTCTGGTACAAAATGCCAAACCTATCCAGCGTATCTCTTACCAGGAAGCAATGGAACTTTCGCATTTTGGCGCCAAGATCATATACCCGCCAACCATACAGCCGGTAATGAGTCGTAATATTCCGGTATGGATCAAGAATACATTTGCCCCTGATGAATATGGTACTTTGATTGAGAATGTATCTGCCGTAACAGATAGTTTTATCCGTGGTATTTCAAGTATTAACAAGATCAGCCTGTTAAGTCTTGAAGGAAGCGGTATGGTAGGCATCCCCGGATTTTCAAAACGTTTATTTGAAGCACTGGCACATGAAAGTGTGAACGTGATACTGATTACCCAAAGTTCTTCAGAACATTCGATCTGCGTGGGTATTAACGAAACTGATAAAGACAGGGCTAAAAAATCTATCGATCATGCGTTCAGCTTTGAAGTGCAGAACGGAACCCTCGAGCCACTCAAAATAGAATCAGGTTTATCCATTGTTGCATTGGTTGGCGAGCAAATGAAAAGTCACCCGGGGGTAAGCGGCAAAATGTTTGGTGTACTGGGAAGAAATGGTATTAACGTAAGGGCCATTGCACAGGGATCTTCAGAAAAAAATATTTCTGCTGTACTCTCCAGTGCTGATGTAAAGAAAGCCATCAACGTATTGCATGAAGAATTTTTTGAAACAACCTATAAACAACTGAACGTATTCATTGCCGGCACAGGAAATGTAGGCGGTAAATTATTAGAACAGATCAAAAAGCAATACCAATACCTGCAGGATAATCTTCGTTTGCAAATACAGGTGATAGGACTGGCTAACAGTAAAAAAATGCTGATTGATGAGGAAGGTATTGACCTTGATACATGGAAAGAGAAAGTGGGAGGAGCTGCCGATGGTAATATTCACGATTTTGTAAAACGGATCATCAATATCAATTTACGTAACAGCGTATTTGTAGATGTTACGGCCAATGCAGAAGTGGCGGGCGTATATGGCAGTCTGCTGGAGAAAAGTGTTTCAGTGGTGGCATGTAATAAGATCGCCTGCTCTTCCAGCTATGCAGCGTATCATAAATTAAAATCATTATCAAGAGAATACAATGCACATTTCCTGTTTGAAACCAATGTTGGCGCAGGATTACCGGTGATTGGTACATTGAACGACCTGTTACGCAGTGGCGATAAAGTGAACAGGATACAGGCAGTATTATCAGGCACATTGAATTTTGTTTTCAATAATTACGATGGAACAAAACCTTTTGCTGAAGTGGTAAGACAGGCGCAGGCGGAAGGATACACTGAACCGGATCCGCGCCTCGACCTCGGTGGTACCGATGTAATGCGTAAGATCATGATCCTGGCGCGTGAAGCAGGGCAGCAATTAGAAATGGATGATATCACCAACCAGTATTTCCTGCCGGCATCCTGTTTTGAAGGAAGCGTAGAAGATTTTTATGCCGAAATGGCTAAACAGGAAGCACATTTCAAAAAACTGTACGATGCAGCCGCAGCAGAAAATTGCAAGCTGAAATTTGTGGCAAGCTACGAAAATGGAAAAGCGGCCGTTGGCTTACGTCATATCCCCGCTGATTCTGATTTTTACCATTTGTATGGGAAAGATAACCTTGTACTGTTTTTTACCGAGCGTTATCCTGAACAGCCATTGGTAATTAAAGGAGCAGGTGCCGGAGCTGATGTAACGGCGAGTGGGGTGTTTGCAGATATTATCAGGGTGGCGAGATAACACCGCAACTGCACCCCCCCCAACCCCCTGAAGGGGGAGTTTAAGGGGATGATAAATAAAATGTATAGTAACCATTCATGAAACTAATTGTCAATAATAATTTTCTCTACTCCCCCTCCAGAGGGTTGGGGGGCGAGGCTGGCGGAAGTGCTGTGCCTGATTTTGTTCGTGTACATGCACCCGCCACGGTAGCCAATATGGTCTGTGGCTTTGATGTGCTTGGCTTTGCGGTGAATGATCCTTATGATGAGATGCGCATCAGCTTTACGGATAAGCCGGGTATTACCATCATTAATGAAGATGAGTACAACCTGCCTACCGTCCCTGAATTAAATGTGGCAGGCGCTGCATTGCTGGCGATGCAGGAAGAAATGGAGGAGCAAAGAGGGTTTGAATTGCATATCTGTAAGCACATCAAACCCGGTAGTGGCGTAGGCTCCAGCGCGGCCAGTTCTGCCGGTGCGGTTGTGGCGGCCAACAGGTTATTGAATAATCAATTTACCAACGAAGACCTTGTGCGCTTTGCCATGAATGGCGAGAAAGTAGCATCAGGTGTAAAACATGCCGATAATATTGCACCCTGTATTTATGGTGGTGTTACATTGATACGCTCCATTTTTCCGCTTGATATTATTCCGTTAACAGCACCACCGTTATTTGTAACCATTGTACATCCGCAGATTGAAGTACGTACTTCTGATGCGCGTGGTATTTTAAAACAACAGGTTTTATTAAAAGATGCCATACGCCAATGGGGCAATATAGCAGGATTGGTGGCGGGTTTATTAAAGAGTGATTACGATCTTATTGGCCGTTCATTAGAAGATGTATTGATAGAACCGGTAAGAAGTATCCTTATTCCCGGCTTTGATAAAGTAAAACAACTGAGCAAAGAAGCAGGTGCATTAGGCGGCGGAATATCAGGCTCCGGTCCATCCATCTTTATGCTTAGTAAAGATGAGGCAACAGCCAAAGAAGTAGAGAAACAAATGCATTCAGTGTACGAAAAACTGTCGCTGGATCATCATACATATGTAACCAACATTAATCAAACCGGAGTTAAAATTATTGATTGATGAAACTATTTAAAAATCACACAAAGGCACAAAGGCACGGTTTTTAGTTATGCCTTTAGTGTGAAAACTGATATTCACCATTCACCATTGCCCATTCACATGATCTACTACAGTCTCAATAAAACAGCCCCCGATGTAAGTTTTCGCGAAGCCACCATTAAAGGACAGGCGCCGGATAAAGGATTGTATTTTCCTCAATCTATTCCTGTTATTGATCCGTCGGTTATAGCAAACATAGAAAGCTATTCAAAAGAAGAGCTGGCATACCTTGTTATGAAACCTTATGTTGGCGATAGCATTGATGAGAAAAGTTTGCAAAGAATTGTTTCAGAAACCATCAATTTCCCGTTTCCATTAGTGCCGGTTAATGAAAATATTTTTTCGCTTGAACTGTTTCATGGCCCTACACTTGCCTTTAAAGATGTAGGCGCCCGTTTTATGAGCCGTTGCCTTGGGTATTTTTCGCAACAGCAAAAAGGGAAAGTAATGGTGCTGGTAGCAACTTCAGGCGATACCGGCGGTGCGGTGGCCAATGGTTTTTTAGGTGTGGAAGGGGTGGAAGTGGTGATACTCTATCCTTCAGGTAAAGTAAGCCCTGTTCAGGAACTGCAATTAACTACCTGCGGACAGAATATCAAAGCCCTTGAAGTAGCAGGAAGTTTTGATGATTGCCAGTCCATGGTTAAAGATGCTTTCATGGATGCGGACCTGAATCAGAAACTGCAACTCACTTCGGCCAACTCAATTAATGTGGCAAGATGGTTGCCGCAACAACTATATTATTTCTTTGCTTACCAGCAATGGAAAGACAAGCAACACCCACCTGTAATAGCCGTACCAAGCGGTAATTTCGGAAATATCTGTGCGGGATTACTGGCGCATGTTAGCGGACTGCCCGTGCAACATTTTATTGCAGCGTGTAATGTGAATGACGCGGTGCCTGAATATTTGCGCACAGGAAATTATCAATCCAAAACAGCCGTGCCTACTATTTCAAATGCAATGGATGTAGGCAGCCCAAGTAATTTTATCCGTGTAATGGAATTACTGGGAAATGATTACGGGCAGATAAAAGGGAAGATATCCGGTTATACAGTAACTGATGATATCACCAAACAGACTATCGCAGAAGTTTACAAACAATATAATTATACCCTTGATCCGCATGGAGCAGTTGCTTATTATGCGTTGAATGAATACCTGAAAGATCATCCCGGACAAAAAGGGATGCTGCTGGAAACTGCACACCCAGTTAAGTTTCCTGAAACAGTGGAGGCAATGATCGGTCAGAAAATTGCAATCCCCGAATCTGCCAAACACCTGTTTGAAAAAGAAAAGCACAGCATCCGGATGAAAGCTGGTTTTGCGGAATTGAAGAATTGGTTGCTGAATAATTAGGTTGCTTTTGTTGTTGGTCAGCGACCAACAACGGCGGAAATATTTTGATGCATGCTTTTTTGCCACAGAAGGCACAGAATAACACAGAACCCATCTGTGAAAATCTGTGTATTCTGTGGCAAATTATTTCTACCGGAACCTTCAAAAAATAACTTCAACTCCCTATGGCTGCGGTGAAAGAAATCTTAGCTTTGATCAGATAATCCGGTTAAGTCATTTATAATTCAGTTTATGGGATTTCGTATTGCTTTCCGTCTCTGTTTAGCAGCAGCATTATTTTGTGTTGCACCAGGTGAATCATCTGCACAGCAGAAAACTTATTGCAACCCTATCAATATTGATTATGGTTTTTGCCCTATCCCCAATTTTGTAGAGCAAGGCAAACACCGTGCTACAGCCGATCCTGTGATCACTGTATTTAAAGGCAATTATTATCTCTTCTCCACCAACCAATGGGGTTACTGGTGGAGTGCTGATATGAACCACTGGAATTTTGTGCCCCGCAAATTTTTAAAACCCTGGCATAAAGTATGGGATGAGTTATGCGCCCCTGCTACATTGGTTTTAGGCGATACCTTATTGGTGATAGGTTCCACCCATGAAAAGAATTTTCCTTTATGGATGAGTACCAACCCGCAAAAAGATGAATGGAAAGAAGCAGTAGATTCATTCAGGGTGGGCGCATGGGACCCCGGATTTTTGGTGGATGATGATAAGCGGGTGTATATCTACTGGGGCTCCAGCAATTTTTATCCCATGTACGGCCAGGAGATAGATAGAAAAACATTACAGCCTATCGGAGAGGTCAAAGAAACCCTGCGTTTGCATGAAGATGTGCATGGATGGGAGCGTTTTGGAGAACATAATGATAACACCTTCCTCAAACCTTTTATGGAAGGTTCGTGGATGAATAAACACAATGGAAAATATTATTTGCAATACGGTGCGCCCGGTACCGAATTCAGCGGGTATGGTGATGGTGTTTATGTGGCAGATAAACCATTAGGGCCATTCAGGTATCAATCGCATAATCCGTTCTCCTATAAACCTGGTGGTTTTGCACGTGGCGCAGGACATGGCGCTACTTACCAGGATCTGTACAAACAATGGTGGCATGTATCAACCATTGTGGTTGCCGTAAAAAATAATTTTGAACGCCGCATTGGTATCTGGCCAGCAGATTTTGATAAGGATGATATTTTGTATACCAATACCACTTACGGCGATTACCCGCATTATTTACCCAATGCCAAAGCAGATCACAGTCAATCACAGTTTACAGGATGGATGTTATTGAATTACCAGAAACCCGTAAAAGTATCTTCTGCTTTAGATGCATTCTCTGCCAACCTTGCTGTTGATGAAGACATCAAAACGTACTGGAGCGCAAAAACAGGTAATAAAGGAGAATGGATACAAACAGATCTTGGTGCCGTATCTACCATCAATGCGGTGCAGATCAATTATGCCGACCAGGATGCCACACTGATGGGAAAGCAAACCGATAACTATCATCAATACAAACTCTATAGTTCTAATGATGGGGTTAACTGGAAAGTACTGATCGATAAAAGCCGGAACAAAACAGATATCCCGCATGAATATGTTGAGTTGACCAACCCTGTTAAAACCCGTTACCTTAAACTTGAAAATATACATATGGCTACTGGTAAATTTGCGATCAGTGGTTTTCGCGTTTTTGGCAAAGGTGCAGGTACGGTACCGGATGCCGTGCAGCATTTTGTTGTTTTGCGTGGTGATAGTGAAAGAAGGAATAGTTGGCTCAAATGGCAGGTGAATGAAAAAGCAACAGGCTACATGATCTATACAGGAACAGCCCCCGATAAATTATACACCGGCATGATGGTATACGGAGCCAGCGAATATTATTTTACTGCCATGGAAAAAGATAAGCCTTATTATTTTCAGATAGAGGCTTTTAATGAAAATGGGATTGGTAAAAGATCAGCAGTTATAAAAGTTGAATAAAAAACTGCCGGGGTTTTGTTAGAAAATGTTGAATTGGTACTGGCTTAATCCGGCCGTATCTACTTTTTATACCCAATCATCTACTGGGTAACCTCACTCATCAACTTGCTTCTTTTCGAAGTAAGGTTAACGTATATATTTATCGTTCTGTAGGAGTTTAGCTACAATTTCGTAGTTGAAACTACAGTGGAGAATCATTTTATCAAAACGCTTATAACCTGCTTATAATCCTTCTTACAACAAGGTGGATTGCCTGATTTAATGAGTTTCGGGCATTGCATATTGTAAGCTTGCTGATTCTGATAAAATTATTCTTGCCTGTAACAAAACAGAACTTTTTTAGGCCATTGTAACATAAGAAATCATCACAACCAAAACTTGTATTTATGATTAAACGTTTACTCTTTTCCCTGCTCTTATTATGCACGGTTTCCGGAGTATTTGCTTCGCATTTCCGTTACGGAAATATAACCTGGACAAGGGTTTCGGAAACACCAACTACAGTAACTATTCGTTTAAATGTAAGTCTGGCATGGCGACTTACTGCAGCACCACCTTCTGCTTCTTTTGCTATTTCAGGAGGCCCTACAACTGGTTCTGTAAATGTGCCTTTATCAAATGTAACAGACCCATCCGGTGGCTGGACCAATAGCACAGGTTCTGCAATTACAACCTTAACAAAGTCTGCTTCCATTTATAAGATCGCATTCAATGGCGGTAATAAGATCTCAGGTCTTCAAAATAATAATGGTGGTTTCTGGAACGTGTTTACACTGGTAAATACCAATGCGGCAGGAAGCAGTCCTGTGTCAACATTACCCGCTATTATTAATATGCCTGTAGGCGCAGCAGCAGCAACCTATACAATTCCCGCATCCGATCCTGATCCGGGTTCAACTTTATCATACCGCCTGGCAACAGGTGCCGAAATGGGTGGAGCTTTTACCGCGGGTACTCAACTAGGCGGATTAACCATCGATCCGGCCACCGGCCAGATTACTTTTAATACACTCTCTAAAGTAGCGGGGCAACTGTGGAATGCCGATGTGATTGTTACAGATAACGATGGCAATCAGATTATGCTTGATTTCTTAATCAATATGGTAGGATTTTCTAACCCGCCTGCATTTGATTATACAACAACACCAACCGATGGATTTGTATATAATGTAATTGCCGGCCAGAATATCTCTTTCCCAATCAAAGCAACAGATCCTGATGCCGGAAGCACGGTAAGCCTTTCCGTATCTGGTTTACCTTCTTATATTACAACATCTAATTTCAGTCCTGCATTTCCTGCAACAGGTAATCCATCTCAAACAACATTTAGCTGGACACCAGGCGCCGCGCAAATTGGTACCACCAATATCTTAAATATTGTAGCAACAGATAATGTAGGTGTTCAAAACACTACTTCTGTTACCATTAAAGTGGTTGCAGAACCTGCACCGGTATTTATTAATCCAACTCCCGGTGAGGCATCAGTAACACAAATTCTTACCGGAGCTTTGCACCAGGATAATATTGTTGCACAGAGTAGCCTGGGATCAAATGTATCCATTGCTTTTGCTACCGTTCCTTCCGGAGCTGTATTATCGCCAGCAGTACCAACTACCGGCGCCAATCCCGGACAAACTACTTTAAGCTGGACACCAACTCCTGCAGACTTCGGTACACATAACCTGAGTTTCCAGGCAGTTATCAGCAGCTTGCCTACCATTTTTGCAACACGCAGTTATTCATTAATTGTAAATACTCCTCCTGCATTTTCATCAACACCATCTGTATTAAGTGTTAATGCAGGACAACCTTTCTCATATAATGTTACCGTAACAGATCCTGATATACCTTATGGTGATGTAATTAATATTGCAGGTACCACTATCCCTTCATGGTTAACATTAACCAGCACCGGAAATGGTACTGCCGTATTATCGGGTACACCTGTTTTTGCCAATGGTGGCATTAACCATGTTGAACTGGCAGCAGAAGATACTTACCATCATGGTAACCCTTCTGTTATTGCACAGTCTTTTGATATTAATGTGATCACCTGTATTGCCCCTGCTATTGTTTGTCCTTCCAATATTTCGGTAAGCGCAACAGCAGGAACATGTGGTGCCGTAGTGAATTTTGCTCCGGCCACAACAACAGGCACAACACCAACGGTTACTTACTCAATAGCTTCAGGTAGTTTATTTGCTGTTGGAACAACAACAGTAACTGTAACAGCTACAAATGATTGTGGTACGGCTACCTGTTCATTTGATGTAACAGTAACAGATGATGAGAAACCAGGTTTTACCGCTCCGGTTATTAATGGAACAAAAACTTTGACTATTCCATACGGACAAACCTGCTGCTGGAACTCTTATGTATACAATTTTGCTGACCCACTTCCTGCCGGTGCGGTAATTACCGGCATCGATCTGACTTATTCAGGTAAGGATCAGGGCTGGGGAGGAACCGGCGATTATAACCATCTGTTTGTATCCGGAACATATATTGGAGGGAATCAATACCTGCATTATACACAGTCTTATGCACTGCACTTTACAGGAGCTGTTCCCGGTTATGTTTATGGAGGCAATAATACTTTCCAGATGAACTTTACGGGTTACCCCGGCTGGCAAGGTTTCTTCTATGGCGGAACGATGACCATCCGTTATACAATTGCATCTACCAGTACAACACCGCCAAGTGTTACAGTGAACAACGATGCCGGTAAATGCGGTGCTGTTGTAGCGCTTACAACACCAGGCACAGCAGATAATTGTGGTGTAGCAAGTGTGGTGAATGATCATCCATCAGCAAGCTACCCTGTAGGCACAACCATTGTAATCTGGACAGTAACTGATATTCATGGCAATACCAATACCACCACACAGTCAGTAACAGTAACAGACAATGAAAATCCAACCATCACAGCTCCTGCAGCTATTGCAGTAAATAATGATGCGGGTATATGTGGTGCAACAGTAAATATAGGAACACCGGTAACAGCAGATAATTGTGGTGTAGCAACAGTAACTAATGATGCACCTGCTTTATTCCCTGTAGGAACTACAACAGTAACCTGGACAGTAACTGATATTCATGGCAATACCAATACCACCACACAGTCAGTAACAGTAACAGATAATGAGAACCCAACCATCACCGCTCCTGCAAATATTGCAGTAAGTAATGATGCGGGTGTATGTGCTGCAACAGTAAACATCGGATTGCCGGTAACAGCAGATAATTGTGGTGTAGCAAGTGTGGTGAATGATCATCCTTCAGCAAGCTACCCTGTAGGCACAACCGTTGTAACCTGGACAGTAACTGATATTCATGGCAACACTAATACCACCACACAGTCAGTAACAGTAACAGATAATGAAAACCCAACCATTACAG
>DAIOVU010000034.1:0-43351 GCA_036758845.1 Sediminibacterium sp. | reverse complement strand
CAACAGGGGTTTCATTGTTCGCCCGTTGGGCGCAACGAAACCTTAGTTATTAGCTGCAGTACTATTCGCGATCCTCGAGATACCACGCTGCTAAATTCCAACTTGGATCAGGCGACAGAAGATATTCAAATTGTCGGGGTGAGGAATTTTCAAGAATAATTTGTCTTAAAAAAGCATCAACTATTTCTGGATTATAAACTCTCCACACCAACTCGCGAGTTTTATTCCAAGTTATTCTAGCTAAAAAGAGTGCATTTGGTTTTTCCTTGTTCTGTCCTTTTATATTTGAATCGAGAAAATCGCCATATTCATCAATAATCGATTGCTCTTTTTTTGAAGGCATTCCATTGTCTACCAAATCTTCTAATTGTAATGTGAGTGAAAGATGAGAATCGAAAACTGCCTTTGGCTCAAACATTCTTAAAGCTGAATTTACAACCGCAACTCCCGGAAGTCCTTCGTGATTAAAATCAAGCAGTTGATAATTTTCTGTTGGTATAATTACTTTAAACTCTTCCATAAATGTATTGCAGCTAACTTTTCAATTTACGGAAAAACTCCCTAAAAACATTCGCAAATCCAACCCTACATAGCAGATATGCGCATTTGTTTTGCGTTTTTTAAGTATCTCAAAGTACACCAATCCATCCAGCGCCATACCGGGAAAAATCCCGTATTTCAAGCTTGGGTGGGTGGGCAAAAAAGCCGCCATAGGGCCCATTTTTAAGCCAAAAACACAAACGAGCAACAATACAGTAATAATACAGTAATCCCACCATAACAATACACCTATAAAATACTAACTCCATACCAACCACTCACCAACCCTTCCCGTACCATACCCCCTTGGCACCCATTTTAAGCCATGCCCAACCGGGGGGTAGCCGAAGTGCCTAACTGGCATTTTTATACCATCAGGGGGTGTTTTGCGACAAAAGAACACCAATGAATAATAACGGGTTAATAATACTATAACAATACCCATACAATATACCTGCCGGGCATTAACCAAGTGGTCATCTTTGAAGGGCAGGTCGTGCCGGTAAAATAGAAATAACTGTATAGTTGGGTACCCCCTCTGTGCAACTCCAATTCTCTGAGCCCTCTGTGTTAAAAAACAAACGCTCCATTTAAAGCAATTTTTTCAATACAGAGCACAGAGGTACTGAGGTTCATAGAGAGTAATAAATTAATCCGGCTAATGGTTAATAGTGTACATAATTATATGGCTTTATGAGGTTATGTATAACAAAACTGTGGTACTTATATATACCGCAGAAATCAGGATTCATGAGTTGGTACATGCCGGTAGAATAGCTACTACTCCCATACCGATCCCTACTACTGCCCTGCTGTTTTATTAACTATCATCTGCGTCTTTTTTCACTACTCCCATTCTGAAATTTTTGTTAGCCTTTTTATCGGCTAATGCTACGGTTTTATCAATCTGGCTCTATTTCACAGGAACGGCTGATTTTATCCCTTTGTATTGTTAAAGGGAATCAAAATTAACCGCTTTAAAAACAGAGTTTATGAAACCGCAAATCACCATCACCCAAAAAAGAAACCTGCCAACAGCCGGTAAATTTTTACTGGTTATGATGGTTTCAGTATTTCTCTTCTCTTGCCAGAAAGAAATGGTTACACCAGAAACAACCATTAATAATGCACCGGTTTTTACTCCTGTAGCTGCCAGTAATTTTCATCTTTCTGAGTCTAAAATAACTTTATTACAGGGCAACGATAAAATCAAAGCCATTAACTTAAACTGGGACGTAACCGGAAGCAATGCGGGCGGAATGTTTACTGTTGAAGTGGCTCTTAAAGGAAACAATTTTGCCGATTTTATTGAAATAGGTTCTACAGACCAGCTTACTATAAGCCCTATTGTTAAAGACCTTAACCGCCAGATGTGTCAACTGATACCTGCCGGTACTACCGAAATGGTTGAATTAAGGGTTAGGGCAAGCAATGGTAAAACCGCTACTACTTATTCTAATCCTGTTGCTTTACAGGTTACCACCTACCAGCATTATACCGAATACCAGGCTCCCCAATACATGCGCGTTCCGGGTAATTTTCAAAGCTGGGATATGACAAGCGCCCCCACACTGGTAACTGCCGAAAATAATGGTGAATACGACGGATATGTAAACTTCACCAATGCGTATCCTCAATTCCTGCTGGTAAAAGGAGCTCAATGGGTTCCGGTTAATACCTACACTTATATTGGCGGTGGCAAATTCGGATTTGGTGGCGGCGTGTTCTCAATTTTTGGCGGCGCAGGCATCTATAGAATAACAGCCAGCACCAATACCAATACCTTCAGTTATACTAAAATCAATACATGGGGCGTACACGGTACTGCGGTGCCTGCAAATGGTAATGCAGACCCTGAAATGACCTACCATGCAGCTACCAACGCATGGACAATGAATGTAGAACTTGCAAAAGGCGATTTCAGGATCAGGGCCAATAATACTGATGCCATAAGCTTTGGTAAAACAATGGTAGACGGTTATCTGGTACCCGATTATAAAGGAACCGATTTTAAAGTAGAAAAACCCGGTAATTACACCATCACCCTTAACCTGAAACAGGCCGGTAACTATACCTGCAGTGTAGTTAAAACAGTAAATCCTGTAACCGGCACTAACTAAACTATTTGTTGCAGATACTTTTACCCGAAAAAGCCCGCATGGGCTTTTTTTATTTATATAACAGATCTGCATCAATATTCCGTCACTGTAGTGTTTCTCAATTCAATGTTTCATTAGTAACTTATTGTGCTATTAAACACATAGTTACATAGGTTAGGAAACAGGGCATATGGTTCAACCGCTATGTTTCTTTTTTGTTTTTCCTATGTACCTATGTGTTCTAAAAGTGATTTGAAATAAAGAATAGCCGTATTATTAAATACTTTTAAAAGTAAAATGCATTAGTACATATTGATTTCAATAGCACAACACATTAATATTGTACTATAAACAGCATTACAACCATTTCTGTATATGTACCAGAAAAAGCGCGGCATTGATATTATTGGTAAAATACTGGATGCCTGTTATGCGCATAACCCTGATGCATTATTCATCATGAGCCTGATGCACCAGTATGAAGAACGCGGAAGCCTGAGCAAAAAACAATTGCAGGGTTTACTGGCAAAAGCGCAAAAGGCAAAAAATATCCCGCAAAACTGGCTGGGCACGCTGGAAGCCATCATTTTAAAAATGCCCACACGCTACAAATCGGAGGAATCTATTGTTCCTTCTCCCATCTATGAAAAAAATGAAGAGGCGGGCAAGATACTTTCCTCCATACTGGCTAAATACCCTGAACACAAGCGGGTATTATTTCTGAAATCGAAATATGAGAATAACGAAGCACTTGTTGCTGACGAGATAAACGAACTGAAAAGATTTTATAAAGCGCTGCGGATAGAAGAATGATCTAACATCAGAACCATCCCCTTTTTCTGAATACCAGAACCATCCACACGGGAATAATAAGCATTAGCCCTACGGCAATAAAAAACCCATAGGGATGATGGATATACGGCAGTTTATCAAAGTTCATCCCGAAAATACCGCCGATAACGGTTGCCGGCGCAAGCAGGCAGGTTACTACCGCCATCACTTTCATCACCTCGTTCATTTTCAGGTTTACATTACTCAGGTAGAGGTCCTGCAGGTTCATCATCATATCACGATAGTTCTCTGCAAGATCATTGGCCTGTACAATATGATCATAAATATCCTTGAAATATTTTGTGCTTTTTTCCTGTAGCAGGTCGCTGTCGCTTCTGATAAAACCATTTATCAGGTCGCGAACGGGGCTTACGTTTCTTTTCAGAACAATCAATTCTTTACGTAAACTATTGATCTCTGCCAGTGAGCGGGTATTGCTGCTTCGTATAATCCGCTCTTCAAGCATTTCAATGCGTTCTCCTAATTTTTCCATCACCACATAATAATTGTCAACAATCATGTCCAGCAATGCATAACACAAATAATCCGCACCGCTCTGCCGTAGCTTGCTGCTGCCGGTGCGCAGCTTTTCCCTGATGGGGTCAAACACATCCCTTGTACCATCTTCCTGGAAAGAAATTACAAAACCCTTACCCAATACAATACTGATTTGCTCGGTTTCAACAGCTCCGGTGCGGTTATTAAAATAGAGCATGTTTAAAAGACAGAAAAGAACCGGGTCCATTTCATCCATCTTTGGCCGCTGGCTTACACTGAGGATGTCTTCCTGTATGAGCAAATGAATATTGAAGTGATTACAGATATCTTCTACATCTTCTTTCCGTATGCCATCTACATTGATCCACGAAACCGTATCACTGTCTCTGAAAGCATAACAATCTGTTATTTTATCAAGTGTTTTTTCTTCGATATGATGTGGTGAAAAATCAAAAACATTAATGGTGGTTTCTGCCGCTTCTTCTCTGTGCGGCACAATAGTGGGGTTTACCTGGAAAATATCCCTGGTACGTTTGGTGTTGAAAAGCGACAGAACATTAAAATATTTGAGGTATTTATTTTGTGGCATAGCTGAAGGTAAAAACAAGTTTTGGAAAAGCGGTAGTTTTTCAAAACCCATTTCGCTTTACATTTGTTGCTAATCATTTTTGAATGCCTGTATTATCGCAACCCAAATACCGTACCTCGTTCTGGCAGTTTAACGGGCATCTGCAAACTATTTACCCCAGCCTGTTCCGGAAAGTTCATTTTAACTACCGGCAAAGGGAAAGACTCGAATTACCGGATGGCGATTTTGTGGATCTGGACTGGTCGTTTACCACCCCAAAAAATAAAAAACTGGTTATCATTACCCATGGCCTTGAGGGCGACTCGCACCGTCATTATGTATTGGGCATGGCCAAATTGTTTACGGCCAATGGGTATGATGTGCTGGGCTGGAACTGCAGAAGTTGTAGTGGTGAAATGAACCGGTTGCCGCGATTTTATCATCATGGTGATGCATCTGATCTCCGCCTGGTTATTAATTATGCGATTGCGGAGCATGGGTATGAAGAGATAGTGCTGGTGGGATTTAGTATGGGTGGCAGTTTAAGTTTGAGGGCAATAGCGGAATTTCCTGAAACCGTTCCTGTGCAGATCAAACGCGTGATCGCATTTTCGGTGCCCTGCGATCTGCTGACGAGCGTTAAGATATTATCACAATCAACCAATAAAATTTACAGCAGCAGATTTTTGAGAAAACTGGGAGAAAAGATCAAACAAAAAGAAACAGTTTTTCCTGGTTTGATCAGTTATGAAGGGTATGATAAGATCAAACATTTTATTGATTTTGATAACCGCTATACGGCACCCTTACACGGATTTGCCGATGCCTATGATTTTTATACGAGAGCAAGTGTAAAACCATTGTTACCTAATATTCGTATACCCTCGTTAATTGTGCAGGCTTTAAACGATACTTTTCTATCTCCCGAATGTTTCTGTTATGAGGAGGCAGAAAACAATGATCAGTTATTTCTTGAAACGCCGGCACATGGTGGCCATTGTGGCTTTATGTTGCCGGGTTCAGAATATTCATGGGCAGAGTTAAGGGCGCTGGAGTTTGCGCGGTCGGGGCGCTAAAGCGAGATGAAGCCTACACCTACCCGGCTGCCTAAAACTTCTTTGAATATTGTATGGAAAAGTATAATTGTAAATGTTCTGGATAGTGAAAGGAATAGTAAAAATTCACATTGTAAAAACTGTGCAATAAGTAGGCCTTACACAGAAGCATCAATTATTTATTATATTTATTCATATAACCAACTGGTGTCATTCCTGTTATTCTTTTAAAAACATCACGGAAAGTCTGTATGTCAACATAACCAACTTCATACATAATATCTGCCACAGTTTTTCTGCCAGACTCAAGTAACTTCTTTGCCGCTTCTATCTTAACCCGTTGAATATATTCCGCAACAGTGTTCTGTGTGGCTTTTTTAAACCTTCGTTCAAAAGTTCTTCGGGTAATATTGAATTTATCTGCTAATAGCT
The DNA here is from genome assembly GCA_036758845.1 of Sediminibacterium sp. GTDB lineage: Bacteria > Bacteroidota > Bacteroidia > Chitinophagales > Chitinophagaceae > Sediminibacterium. Next base: position 37,328 of record DAIOVU010000034.1, on the reverse strand, counting down.
CAACAGTAAGTTTATCACTAAAGTTTTCTTCAATAAACCCCTGCGCATGAAGAATGGTTTCGTCTTCGTGGTCTTTAAGCCCATTGAAAATTATAAAAGGCGATTGTACATCCCTATCAAAGTCAATTACAAAATATTTGGCAGTATGTATCGCCATTTCTCTTCCTGCATATTTTTCAACAAGGTGAATTAGCAGGCTCCAGTACGCATTGCTCCCACCACTTGAATATATACCGCTTTGGTGTGCAAGTACTTTTTCATCAACAAGTTTTACTGAAGGATAAAAATGCTTAAATTCATTAGCATATTGCCAATGTGTAGTGCATTGCTTTCCTTTTAAAATCCCGGAAAATGCCAACAAAAAAGCGCCTGAACAAAGACTTGCTATCTCTACGCCATTTTTATACTGCTGTGCAATCCAATGACCATATTCCCTGTTAAGATGTGTTGCACTTATCATATCTCCCGTAAGGGCAGGAATAATAATAAGGTCACTATTCTTTACTTCAGTAAATGTAACATTGGGATGTATAGAAAATAAACCATCATTTAATTCAATCTGTCTTGAATTTCCGACAAGCTGAATATAAAATAACGGCTTCTTTCCTGCCTGCGTTAAAAATTGATTCACCATTGTAAAAACATACCTGGAATCTGCTATAGATGCCAGGACAGAATTTCTTAGTGCCAGAATTGAGATTGTAATCATAAGTCAAAATTACCAAAAGTTATTGTCGCAAATGCCCACTAAAGAATGTCGTATTTACACGGTGTTTGTGTTAATCATCGTCATTATTTTTACACTTCAAAACAAAATATTTATGATTAGCACAAATTCTTATTTACACTTTATGGGTAATGCAGAGGCAGCCATGAATTTTTATAAATCGGTATTTGGCGGAGAGTTTGCCGTTTTTCAACGATACAAAGATGTACCCGGCGGAGAGAAAATGCCACCGGATGACCAGGAGAAAATGATGCACATCTCATTAGTTGCAAATGGCATTACAATTATGGCTTCAGATTCTGTTAAGCCAATGGGTGATGATATATTGTTTGGAAATAATTTTCATATATGTATTCAGGCGGAGAGTGAAAAAGAGGTTGATAAAATATTCACAGAACTTTCAACAGAAGGTTTTGTGCAAATGCCTCCCAATAAAACCTTTTGGGGTGCTTATTTTTCAATGTGTAAGGACAAATTTGGAATTAGCTGGATGATAAACTATTCTGAAGTAAGATAATTTTTTAGCACCAAAATATTGATATGGCAACTACAAATAAATATTTAAGTGCCCATGCAAATTCGACTAACCCCGTGCCGTCAATTTCGTCTGCTGTTGCACATCTGTCTTTTTTCTCTGCTTTAATTTCGATGTTGCTTATCGTTATTTTGCATTTTGTTAAAAGTGAATTAACTCCGGCAGGGCATATGTTAAGTGAATATGCAATTGGACAATATGGCTGGATTATGAAACTTGCTTTTTTTGCATGGGCGGCAAGTTGTATGTCATTGGTATTTTCTATTCGTACACAAATTGGATCAGTTGGTGGTAAGGCAGGCTTAGTACTGCTCTTTATTGCAAGCATGGCATTGATAGCAGGCGGTATATTTGTTATTGATTCTCCTTATGCAGAAAAACAAGAACTCACGATGCATGGGAACCTTCATGGGCTTTCAGCTATGATAGGACTGCCGGGACAGGCCATTGCCACCTTGCTTATAAGTTATAGTCTGAAACGCAATCTCAATTGGTCATCTGTTATGAAACCAATTATACGGTTTGCCCATTTTACCTGGATAAGTTTGGGTTTAATGTTTGCCTCAACGTTTATTATGATGAGTAAATCACAGGGAAAGTTTAGTTCCGATACTGCAATCGGTTGGTTTAACAGGTTATTAGTGCTGATATATTGCACCTGGCTGATAATAGTTGCATCAAAAGCAATTCAACTACATCGGAATGCTGTAGAAAAATATCCTGAATAGTAAAATTTAAACGTTTTTAAAATCATGAATGCAATATTAATTATCCTGACAATCATTGGCTGTATATTCTGTGTGCTTTTGATTATCGGCCTGTTTTCTAAAAAAGAATACACAATTGAACGGTCAGTTACTATTATAAAACCCGTTATTGAAGTTTTTACTTATATAAAATTTCTGAAAAACCAGGACTATTACAATAAATGGGTGATGACAGACCCAAATATGAAAAAAGAGTTTAGGGGAAATGATGGCACCGATGGTTTTATTTATGCCTGGGATGGGAATAATAAAGCAGGGGCAGGCGAACAGGAAATTAAAAAAATAGAAGATAGTAAGCGGATCGACATGGAAATTCGCTTTAGCCGGCCGTTTAAGGGGATAGTTCAAACTTTCATGGAAACCGGGTCAGTCATCCATCCAATAGATAATGATGAATCAACAATGGTGAAATGGGTTTTCTCCAGCAAGCTAAAATATCCTGCAAATATTTTTCTTTTATTTATGACCATAGAAAAAACACTTGGCAAAGACCTGGAACTAAGCCTTGCAAACCTGAAAACAATTCTTGAAAAATAAGTAAGTTTTTGTGTGTAGTAAACCCTAAAATTTTTGGGAACAGGATAGTTATGCCCTAAGTAGCTCTAAAAAATATTATATGAAAAGAAAAGTACTTGGTTTTTTCATGATTTTTATGCTGATGATTTGCAATTTTTATGCAAAGGCTCAGCAGGGAGTTAAAGTTAATGGCTCTGTAATTGATGATAATGGAAAACCATTAAAACGGGCCATTATTTCACTTCTGCACTCAGGTAACAGGTCACTTATAAAAGCAGATTTATCTGATGATAATGGACAATTTGAAATTTCTTCAACAGCTTCGGGAAGTTTTCTGCTGAGCTATTCAGCAATAGGCTTTGAAACTTACTATTCACCTGTTTTTGAGTTGGCATCGGGGCAATCCTTCACAGCACTTGTAGTAAATCTGAAAATCGCATCTAAACAACTGCAGGATGTAACTGTTACATCCCGAAAACCCCTGATTCAGATCAAAGCCGGTAAAACGGTATTTAATGTACAAAACAGTATTAATGCAACAGGCAGCAGTGCATTTGAATTATTGCAGAAAAGCCCGGGCATCACTGTTGATAATAATGATAATATTTCTGTGAAAGGGAAGCTTGGTGTTAAGGTTTATATAGATGGGAAAATGATACAGTTAACTGCTGAAGATCTTGCTGCTTATTTAAAAAGCATTAATAGCAATGATATTGAAGCTATTGAAACGATAACTAATCCTGGTGCAGAATATGATGCAAGTGGCAGTACCGGAATTATAAATATTCGTCTAAGGAAGAATAATAACTTAGGAACTAATGGAAGTTTTACTGCGGTTATTATTCAGGGCATAACACCCAAAGCAAATGGGGCATTGAATGTTAATTACCGAAATAGAAAAATAAATATTTTCTCAAACGCCGGCTTAAGTTTTGGAAGGAATGAAACCAACATCATAGCACCCCGCACTCAAAAAGACACAACGTATGACCAGCGGCTACAACAAGTGAGCTACAACAAAAATTACAATCTAAAAGCGGGGGTTGATTTTTTTATCAACAAAAAACAGACTATTGGTATTATGAATACTTCCAACTTTAGTATTGATGATTATACAAGCTATGGCACTACTGCTATATACTATCAGCCAACTAATAATTATAGTAAGAAATTAGATGCAACGAATGAAATACCCAAAAGACGGACGAATATAAATACAAATCTTAACTACAGATATGCTGATACAAGTGGCAGGGAAATAAATTTTGATGCTGATTATGGATTGTTCAGGGGCAGGGCAAAGAGTTACCAGCCCAATTATTATATTGATAAAGACAATATATTATTAGCAGAAATTATAACCCGTAATAGTACACCTACTAATATTGACATCTATACAGGCAAACTGGATATTGTTCTTCCTAAAAAGAAAAACAAGTTTGGTTTTGGGGTAAAATTCTCCTATGTAAAAACGAACAACACTCTTGATTTTTTTAACGAAATCAGCGGCACAACAACAAAAGTTCCGGAGCGCAGTTATAATTTTATTTATAAAGAAAATGTAAACGCAGCTTATGCAACCTATCATAACCAGTTGAATTTAAAATGGACAGTAAGGGCTGGGCTCAGAGTTGAGCAAACTAATAGCGAGGGCATACTTGTGAGGGGCGACGGGGATATTCAAACTGATAATAATGTTAAGAGAAGCTATTTTTCTTTGTTTCCAAGCGCTGTATTAACCTGGACAGCAAGTGAGAAGAATAGTTTTAATTTATCTTATAGCCGCAGAATTGACAGACCCAATTATCAAACCCTTAATCCATATGAAATGAAACTTGATGAGCTAACTTATGTAAAAGGCAATTCTTTTCTGCGTCCTCAATATACTGACAATGTTGAGCTGTCGCATACATGGAAAAGCAAAGTCAATACTTCGGTTAGCTACAGTCAAGTAAAAGATTTTGCAACGCAAACTGTAGATACCCTTAAAAACTACACCTATGCTTTGGCAAAAAACCTGGCTACGCAGAATATAAGTGCTTTTAGTATCAGTTCACCTCTTACAATCACAAAATGGTGGAACGGATTTGTAAACCTATTCGCAAATTACCTGATTTTTAATGGGAAAGTTAATGAAAATACCGTCTCGTTAAAGGCATTTACATACGGAGGATTTACACAGCATTCCTTTGCACTTGGTAAAGATTACACTGCAGAAATAAGTGGCTATTTTAATGGCCCGGCACCTTTGAGCCCCACATTGATTGCCAAATCGGTTGGAGCTTTGGATATTGGATTCCAGAAATTGTTGTTTCAAAAAAAAGCAACAATTAAAATCACAGCAACTGATGTTTTCCGTACATCGGTGCCATTTAGAGCTGGTACTGACTTTGGGGGACTTGTCCTCAATTTTTGGGTTACAAGAGAAAGTCAAACAGCAAGAGTAAGCTTTTCCTACCGCTTTGGGAGCAATAAAATTAAGGGTGCAAGGAAGCGGGAATCTGGTTTAGAAACCGAATCAAAAAGAATACAGGCGAATTAGCAGAAAATTTGTTGAGCTTTAATTATAACCGATAGTATGACAAAAACCCCATTTTCATTTTATACAATCCGCTTCAATGATTGTGACCCACTTGGTCATTTGAATAATGCAAGGTATATAGACTATTTTTTGAATGCAAGGGAAGACCATTTAAAGAACGATTATGGATTACAGCTAAGTGAGTTTTACAAACAAGGCTTGGCCTGGGTAGTGGGAAGCCATGAAATAAATTATTTACGACCGGCCAGGTACAGCGAAATCATTTGTATCCAAAGCTCTTTACTGGAAATTCAAAATGATTTTTTATTGGTGGAAATGCAGATGATGGACGAAGCACAGATACATTTAAAATCGCGGCTTTTGACAACCTTTGTAGCCATAAGTACAAAAACAGGAAAACGTCAAAACCATACTGATGAGTTTATGGAATTTGCGAAAAAAATTGAACGGAGCGATGTCCCTGGTTTTACCACATAGCCAACTGCAAAGTACCGTATACACCTGGTAATTAAATAACGACTTATAAAATTATTATGGCACGAAAAAAAAATAAACTTTGGGCACTAATTTTGTTGTTCATTTCACCTTTGTTTTCGCAAGCACAAACCATTAGCCGTATTGAACCGGGTAATTGGTGGATTGGAATGAAGTTAAATAATATTACTCTTTTGGTTTACGGCAAAGAAATTCAAAATTTAGAGCCTTTTATAAAATATGAAGGCGTTAAAATTTTAAAAACTGAAAAAATAGATAATCCTAATTACTTGTTTGTTACTCTTGAAATCAGCCCACAAACGCCAGTTGGAAATGCAAGAATAGAATTTAAAAAGGAGAATAAAATAGTTATAACTAAAGATTTTCCTTTATTAGTCAGGCAAAAAAATAGTGCTACCCGAACAAGTTATTCATCTAAAGATGCTATACTTCTAATTGTACCGGACAGATTTGCAAATGGTGACACGACAAACGACAATACAGTAAACAGTTTAGAAAAACCGAATCGAAAAGATGAAAATGGAAGGCATGGAGGCGATATTCAGGGAATTATCAATCACCTGGATTATATTCAATCATTAGGCTTTACCCAAATTTGGAATACCCCTCTGATTGAGAACAATATGCCAAAATATTCTTATCACGGATATGCAGCGACCGACTTTTACAAAATTGACAGCAGATTCGGAACTAACGAACAATTTAAAACTTTTGTACAAGAAGCTAAAAAAAGAAGCATAGGCGTGATTTGGGATGTTGTACTCAATCATTGTGGGTTAGAATATTATTTTGTAAAAGATTTACCAACAAATGACTGGCTGAATTTTCAAGAAACAAAAACCCGCAGCAATTTTATTAAATCAACATTGTTAGACCCCTATGCAACTACTCGGGATAAACAGGAATATACAAATGGCTGGTTTGATAATCATATGCCCGACTTAAATCAAAAAAATCCATTGCTTGCCGGTTACCTGATACAAAATACAATTTGGTGGATAGAATACGCAGAGCTTTCAGGTCTTAGAGAAGACACCTATTCTTAAGCGGATAAAGATTTTTTAGCCTGTTGGACAAAGGCAATCACAGATGAATATCCCAATTTTAATATCGTTGGCGAAGAAATGACTAACGTAATTGAACTATCTGCATATTGGCAAAAAGACAAAATTAATGCTGATGGATATAAATCGTATTTGCCGTCATTAATGGATTTTTCTTTGAATGATAATCTTGTAAAATCATTAATCACCGCTAATAAATGGTTCTCTGCCTGGCGGGAAACCTACCAAAGCCTGGGGCAGGATTATCATTATCCGCACCCCGAAAATTTATTGATTTTTCCGGATAACCACGATTTAGATAGATTTTATTCACGCTTAAATCAGGATTTCCAAAATTGGGAAATAGGTATTGCTTTATATATGACAATGAGAGGGATCCCCGAATTTTTTTACGGAACAGAACTACTCTTTATCAATGAAAAAGCAGGAAATGACGGACAAACGAGAAGTGATTTTTATGGCGGCTGGGTGGGTGACAGAAAAAATGCAAAAACGAAAGAAGGACTTACCCCAAGAGAAAAAGAAGCTCAAAAATATTTTGCCCAATTACTTAACTGGAGAAAAGAAAAAGAAGTGATTCACACAGGGAAATTAAAACATTACGCCCCAGGTAAAAATGATGTATATGTTTATTTTAGATATAATGATAAAGAAAAGATAATGATACTATTGAATAAAAATCATGGAAAAGTGACACTTGATATGAATATCTACAAGGAAATGATTCCAAATGTGTTTAATGCCAAAGACATTATTTCAGGCAGTGAAATTTTGGTAAATAAAACACTGGAAATTGGAGCAAAAACAGCAATGATATTGGAAATTAAATAGGTATATAATCCTGAAACAAAGGAGAGATTTAAATGTAAAATGTATTTCAAAAAAGCAAAAAATTAACTCACTTATAAAGCAGTATATTATGTCATTTCAAGCATACTTAGACAACGTTAAATTAAAAACTGGTAAAACGCCGGAAGATTTTATAAAACTGGCAGAAAAGAAAGGCCTCCTGAAACCTGATGTAAAAGCCGGTGAAATTGTTGCTTGGCTAAAAAAAGAATTTGATTTGGGACATGGACATGCAATGGCAATTTATACCGTATTTAAAGGAACAAAAGTACAAAAGATAAGCAAGGATGATGCAATAGGGAAACATTTTACAAATGCAAAGTCTGTTTGGCGTCCAGTATTTGATGCTTTAATCAATAAACTTAATAAGTTAGGAAACGATATTGATATTGCACCTGCAGCAAGTTATTTAAGTATTTTAAGGGGCGAAAGAAAAATTGCTATTGTACAAATTACAACAGATAGAATGGACGTAGGAATCAAACTAAAAGGAGAAGGTACCACCGCAAGGCTTGAAGCTGCCGGTACATGGAATGCGATGATGACACACCGCGTAAGAATTATTAACGCAAAGCAAATTGACAAGGAATTAGTGTCTTGGCTAAGTAAAGCGTATGAACAAAATGCAAAAAAATGAAAGCAAATCTTTTAACTGGAATTATATTGTTAGCAATTTTCAGTTGTAAAACTTATGCACAAACAAATAATGCTAAGCTACAATCAGGAACTCCAAAAACAAGCAGTATGAAACAAATTTTGATTGACAAATTCAGTGTTCCTGAAAACGCGAAGCAGGAGTTTATCGAAAGGATGAATATCAACCGGAATTTCATTAAAAAACTCAACGGATTTATAGAAGACGCCGCGTATGAACGCGCCGATGAACATGGAAACCTGATTTATATAACTATTGCAGTATGGGGAAGCAAGGATGCTTTAGAGAAAGCAAAGGAAGTGGTGCAAGACGAATACAAAAAGAAAGGGTTTAACCCCAAAGAAATGTTTGATAGATTAAACATTACAATGGACAGGGCGACATATAAAGAAATACCTCTTCAACCATAACAGATGAAAGCCCTGGCAACATTGCTTCACGCAAAAGCAATGTCCCTGCGACATACAAAAAGATTTTAGTCACGGTCGGGACGCTAAAGCGGCCTGAACGTTAAGTTTAAAAAAGAGAAGCACGGTGTATGTAAAAAGTGGGGGGTATTTTTGTCTTGTTGATATTTTAGTGTTCAGGTTGCATAGCGTTCAGGCCGCTTTAGCGTCCCGACCGCGCAGCTACCATCCGTATTTCGCCGTAACTGATCTCTTCGGGCAGGTTGTCTTTTAACTGCTTCAATCCTAACCTGCCATATTTAGCGATGGCCGCTTCTATCAGTTCCTGCTTATCAGACGCTACCAGTTCATCAATATCCAACTCGCCGGTTGAGATATAATAACTAAGATGTGTTTCAACGGTGGTAACAGCAAGCTGGCGGGCTTCCGCAATCTCTGCAATGGTATTGCCTTCGCGGTACATATTGTAGCTGGTTCTTTTTGTATCCGATGCCCTTTCTCCGGAGGCGGAATTTTTTCTTGTTCTTTTGGTTTGCTTTAGTTCAATTTGTGATCCTAAATTGTTTTCATGACAATAATCCTGTACTACCTCTAAAAAATCCCTTCCATATTTTTCAATCTTAAACGCACCAAAGCCGGATATTTTTGGCAGATCATCCTGTGTTAAGGGTAAATAAGTAGCCAGGTCTAATAATGTACTGTCGCTGAAAATAAGGTAGGCGGGTACATTTTCTTCGTGCGCTATCCTGTTGCGCAGTTTCTTTAATTCTTCAAACAATGCTTTCTCATAAGCGTGTGGCTGGTATATTACCGGCTCTTTGGCAATTGTTACCTGCACAGGGGCAGATAAGAATACTTTTTCTCCTTTAAATAATACGTTCTGGCTTTTATCGGTTAACTGTAAAACAGGGTATTCGCTTTCGCTTTGTTTTAAATAGCCATAGTGCAATAACTCTTTGGTGTAATGCATCCATTCTTCTTTCGCTTTGTCTTTGCCAATACCGTAAACAGATAATTTTTTATGCTCTTCTCTTATTTTTTCGCTGTTACTTCCTTTTAAAATATCCACTACATATCGCGCACCAAAACTTTGTTTGATACGATAAACTGTACTCAATATCTTTTGTGCAATAATGGTACTGTCCTGTAATTCAGGTTTGTTCAAACAATTATCGCAACTGCCGCAATAATCGGATGCCTGTTCGCCAAAATAATTGAGCAGGTATTTTCTGCGGCAGCTTTTTGTTTCGCATAACTGCACCATCTGGTCCAGTTTCTTCAGCAAAATTTTTGTTTGTTCGGGATTGTCCTCTATCTGTGCAAACCCTTTCAGCTTCATTACATCGCCGGGTCCATAAAAAAGAATGGCTTCACTTGGCAATCCGTCCCTGCCGGCCCTTCCTGTTTCCTGGTAATAGCCTTCAATATTTTTGGGCAGGTCTGCATGCACCACAAAACGCACATTGCTTTTGTTAATACCCATCCCAAAAGCAATAGTGGCCACCATAATTTTAATGTCGTCTTTCAAAAAAAGGTCCTGCCGTTCATCGCGTGTGTTTTTGTCCAGTCCGGCATGATAGGCCGCAGCGCTAAAACCATCTTCGCGCAGGTCTTCTGCTAATCTTTCTGTTGCGGCACGGCTTAAACAATAAATAATACCGCTGTCGTCGCTATGCGCTTCCAGATAATCTACCAGTACATCATAATACCCTTTTTTGGGGTTGATATAATAAGAGATGTTTGGCCTGTTAAAACTGTTTTCAAAAACACGATAATCTTTTAGATGCAGTTGCTGAATAATATCATTCCTTGTAAGTGAATCGGCTGTGGCAGTAAGTGCGATGAGGGGAACATCCGGGAAGGTTTCTTTTAACTGGCTCAGTACGCGATAGTCGCTTCTGAAATCGTGTCCCCACTGACTGATGCAATGAGCCTCATCAATGGCAAACAAAGAAAGCGGCACCTCCTGCAGAAAACGTAGAAAAGGCAGCTCCCCACCCACCAATCTTTCAGGAGCTACATATAAAAGCTTCAATTCGTTCCTGCGCAACTGCTGCATAATATATGCCTGTTCACTACTGCTTTGCGAGCTGTTAAGGAACGCTGCTTTTACACCACTTAACACTAAAGCATCCACCTGGTCTTTCATTAAAGCGATCAGGGGACTAACCACGATGGTTACACCCGGCAGGCACAGGGCCGGAACCTGGTAGCAAAGACTTTTACCGCCGCCGGTGGGCATTAGCACCACAGCGTCTTTACCTTTTAATAATCCCTCAATGATCCCTTCCTGGTTATGCCTGAATGCTGGATAACCAAAAACATTTGTCAAAACCTGGTGCGGTGTAGCAATAGAACGCATAATAAATTTTCATTTCCTGTGGCGATGAGTTGGTCATCGCTACCTGGTGCAAGATAATATGTAAGGGGCTGATTTAAGAAAGGGTATTTATACGCAAATAAAAGGGTCTTTTCCCCATAGGAATTAAAAATATCTTTTGGTTTTTTTGCAGAGTAAATCAACTGGTATATTTATAAGGCACATACATACCTAAAAATTTATAAGTCCAGTCCTATGAACAACACATCTCTGAGTAAAGGGAAAGGGTGGTTAAAAGATCTTCCTGATTTTCGCGATCAAACACCGGCAAGTACCCAGCTAACCGATAAACAGGCCAGCCGGGGTATCAAAGTTCCGGTGCAGAAAATACTGCAAAAACTTGATGCAAAACGCGGCGCCGGCGGTCGTAAAAAATCAGGAACTTCTTCTACCCGTTTGGATCTGAGGCAATGGTGTTCGCCCATTGAAGATCAGGGGCATTTAGGTTCCTGCACGGCGCATGCTTCTATTGGCTTGTATGAATATTTTGAACGAAGGGCTTTTGGCAGACATATAGATGGGTCGCGCCTGTTTCAATACAAAGCAACCCGCAATCTGCTCAAAAAAACCGGTGATGACGGCGCTTACCTGCGTACCGCTATGGCGGCCATGGCATTGTTTGGTGTGGTGCCCGAAAAATACTGGCCTTACGATGAAAGCAAAGTATCAGAAGAACCAACGGCATTTTTATACTCTTACGCACAAAATTTCCAGGCTATCAGTTATTACCGGTTAGATAGTACAGGGGTTACCAGATCGCATTTGCTGGATGCCATTAAAGACCATCTGAGAAATGGGTTGCCACTGATTTTTGGTTTTACCTGTTACACCTCTATTAACCATGCAGTTAAAGGAAAAATACCTTTCCCCGATAGAAAAGAAGACACGGATGGCGGGCATGCCGTGATGGCTGTAGGTTTTGACGATGCTTTGAAAATAACCAATCCTTTAAATAAAGCTGTTGTAACCACCGGCGCCATTCTTATCAGAAACTCGTGGGGAACAGAATGGGGTGAAGAAGGCTATGGCTGGCTGCCCTATGAATATATTTTAAAAGGTGTTGCAGATGATTGGTGGACAATGACCAAAGCCGAATGGATAGATACCAACCAGTTTGGATTATCTAATGGATAAATGTGATTGGCTTGCCGGTTTTATAACCGGAAATAAAAAAGCAGGTGAGTAGGAAACCTCACCTGCTTTTTTAATAAAGTGAATGCTATTTATTGATCAGGTATTTTCTTTGCATGGTATATAATATCACAAAAACCAATACAATGATCGGCCCGATGATAGCAAAACCAGTGTAAATAGATGCTACATCAACAAAGATCGCTGTAGCAATAAAAGGCAGAATTTCTCCAATCAGCCATAAATAATAACCCTGCGCTTTTAGCTTACGCATCTGCATAGCCCCTACCAGGCATAAAGAAGTAGCAATCAGTCCCAGAATCAGGATGGGTAATTTGTTTGCTGCAAGCAGTTTTATCCTTTCAAAGGCTTCGGGTGTCATGAATTTTTTTGCAAATTCAGGCAGATCCGGGTTGTTCATACCTTTTTCAAAATCGGTAACCTGTTTGTCTGCATTAAAATAGCCCCAGATGCCGAAGATATAACCAAGCGCACAGCCAATAAAAGTAAGTACTGTAAGCGTTTTAAGGCTTCCGTATTGTACTTCTGTATTTGTTTCGTTTGTAAATGAGTCTGACATAAAATTAGTTTTGGTTAAAGTTTATGACTCTGAAATTAAGAATTTTTATCATGGAATAGCTATAATAACCTATCCGAAACTTCCGGAAATTGATTTCCGACTGATTTAGTAGAAAAAAACATTGATTATGAGTACTTTTTCAGATGCATCGGATAGATTGTACTATTAAACACGTCAGTATATTTTGGTTGCAATAAGAGAAGAACGAAGAAAAGAAGAAAAAGAGACTACCCTGAATTTAAGAGATGCTCTTTTTCTTCTGTCTTTCTTTTATTGAAATATCTTCTAACATGTGTACCATTAAAATTCGATTGCTCTGCGTAAACTCTTTTACTCTGCGGCTCCTCGCGGTGAAAAAACCCTCCTGATTGCCAGACTGCTTTGGTCAACTGGTCCAATTCACCGCAGAGAACGTGAGATGCAGAGGAAGCGCAGAGAAACTTTTATTTAAACCAACTTATTTTGATAGCACAACCCGTTAAACTATAATTCCCTTATCCAGATATTCCGGTAGCTGATCGGGTTGCCGCCATCCAATCCATGATCCTGTAATATCAATGACTCTTTATCGCCGTGAGCGGTGTATTTGGGTTGGCCAATCCATTCGGTATGTCCCTTGATCTCTACATTATTCTGCACCAGCACACCATTATGCAACACGGTAATTCTTGCGGGCGATTGTAATTTGCCATCAGAAAAAAATGTGGGCGCTGTAAAGATCACATCATAACTCTGCCACTCACCTGGTTTTTTAGATGCATTTACCAATGGCACATGTTGCTTGTAAATACTGCCTGCCTGCCCGTTAACATAAGTTGGGTTATTGTATGAATCCAATACCTGCAATTCGTATCTGCCCATAAAAAATATTCCGCTGTTGCCGCGTGTTTGGCTGGAACCTGCAATGGCTGCGGGCTCGCGCCACTCAATGTGCAACTGGCAACTGCCAAAGCCCTGTTTGGTGGCAATATTACCGGAGCCTTTTACCACTGTGAGGGCGCCGTCTTTATCAATCTTCCATCCGGGCTGTCGGCCTTTTTCTTTTTGCCATTGCGATACATCTTTGCCATTGTATAAAACAACAGCATCTGTTGGCGCATCACTGTTGGTTTTGCCGGGTGTTACCGGTTTTGGAACAGGTTCCCAGAATTCTGTTTTAGCCGCTTCTTTTACCAGGCTGTCCTGGTTAAATTTTTTCTGTGCCATAACAGTGCCTGATAAAATAATGGCAGCAGCGAATAAGATTGTTTTTTTCATTTGGTTTGATTTTACTTTATCATTAGCGTGTTGTATTAAACACATAGTTACATTGGTTAGGAAACAGGGCATATAGTTTGAAGCTATGTTTCTTTTTTGTTTTCCCTATGTATCTATGTGTTTTAAAAACATTTCAATAGCAGAACAAGTTTATCCTTGACTATTTACATTTTCGGTAACCGGTAACCGTTATGATACTCCTTTGTTAAATATTTTTTATTGATGGCTTCATCGGTGAAGAGCTGTTTGCCTGCATCCCAGAAAAGTTTTTGTTTGGTGCGGTAGGCAATATTTCCCATCTGTGCCAAAGAAGCAATATCTGCTCCGGCCTGTATGGGGCAGTTAAGGTTTTTCAGGTTCTTTGATTTAATTACGTCAACAAAATTAACCAGATGTTTATCCAAACCACTATCACTTGATTTTTGGAATGGCACCATTACTTTATTGGCATTTTTCTTTTCTTCCAACACTTCCCATCCATTCCTGTTTAATACCAAAGTGCCATTATTGCCAATAAATGCAATGCCATGATCTTTTCCATAATTGCCGTTGCCAATACCTACGGCATGGTCCCATACAATATTAAATCCATCAAACTCATACATGGCCATTAATGTATCGGGGGTTTCATCTGCCGAATCGGGTTTGGCAAATTTTCCGCCAACCGTTACAATAGATTTTGGATTGGCCACTTTCATGCCTATCAAAGCATAATCCAATAAATGCACGCCCCAATCGGTCATTAAACCACCCGCATAATCCCAGAACCAGCGAAAAGTAAAATGAAAGCGATTGGGGTTAAATGGTCTTGCAGGTGCAGGGCCAAGCCATTTGGCATAATCTACGCCCGGCGGAACAGGTGCATCAGGTTTTACCTCAAGCGGCTGCTTCCAGTCCAGATAGCACCAGACTTTTACCGTGCGTATATTACCCAGCTTCCCGCTATGCACATAATCAATAGCATCTGTGAAATGCTGCTGGCTTCTTTGCCATTGCCCTGCCTGCACAACACGATTATATTTTTGCTGAGCCTTAACCATCGCCCTGCATTCGCCTATTGAGTTGCCAACCGGTTTTTCTATGTATACATCTTTACCTGCTTCGCAGGCGTGTATCATTTGCAGTGCATGCCAATGGTCGGGGGTACCAATAATCACCGCATCAATATTTTTCTGCTCCAGCAGTTTTCTGTAATCGTGGTAAGTTTTTACTTTGGTAGCGTCTGCGTTTATTTTTCCAAGCTCGCCCATTCTTCTG
This sequence comes from Sediminibacterium sp., assembly GCA_036758845.1. Classification (GTDB taxonomy): domain Bacteria; phylum Bacteroidota; class Bacteroidia; order Chitinophagales; family Chitinophagaceae; genus Sediminibacterium. The sequence goes on along the minus strand of DAIOVU010000034.1, from coordinate 22,166 downwards.
TCGAGCACATTTTTATCTACATCGCATAAGCCCACAAGATTTACACCCGGCACTTTCATGGCAGCGGTTAAATCGGCCCAGCCCATACCATTAATGCCGATGGCCGCAATATTCAATTGATCACTTGGTGCAATTTTGTTTTTGAAATAAGCAAATGCCTGGTTGTTTACAGAGGAGCTGAGTAAACTGCCTCCCGCAACAAATGCGGTGTTGCGCAAAAAATTTCTTCTTGATGACATAGCGTTAGAAAGGTTGATAAGAAACCTAAAAATTAAGCACTTTTTGTCAGAAGAACCGATTAAAGGGATGAACGATTACGAAATTGTTAGCGTAATATTAATAAGGCGTTGTTATAAAATTGGTTTGGGCATTTTTGATAACCGGATTGTTTTGTCCCTCCTGATTTTTTCTGTTCCTTCTACCGGAAAATCCTCTGCCTGTAATTCAATACGGCGGGTAATATCGTTTAAAGAAGTTAAGCGTTGAACAGTGTAAGGGATGGTATCAAGCCCAGACACAAACTTTAATATATAAGTATAAATACCAATCAGGTTACCTGCCAGTATGGTAGTACCCGAAACCTGCCTGGTAACCAGCAGTGAAATACCAATAACGATCATCACCATCAGTTCCATAATACCAAAGTTCCACGCTTCCTGGTCGCTGATGCGTATCTGCCAGTGACGCAGGTTGCTGAAGTGTTTGAAAATGGCTTTTTTATCGCCCGATGAAATAATATCTACCTGTTGCTCCAGCTCATCATTCTTTAACCTGTTTAGCCGCTTCATTCGTTTACCGTATATATAACTGATACCGATAACGGGTAACAGGATGCCCAAACAAAGCAAAACCACAGAACGATCGTAGAAATACAAAAGGATACATGAACCGAGTAAATTATAAGCCGCTTCTATTACATACACCAGATCAAATTCAAGAAAATCAACAAACTCACGGGCTAAAGTAGAATGGGCGCTTAATTTGGACACATCGGACTGCGCAATACGGCGCGATAAAAAACGTGTAACCAGTGAGGTATAAATAGCCGAGTAGGTTCTTGTGTCGTACCTGTGCCTGAGTGTACCAATAATCAGCCATGCCAGGTGAACGCCTGATAAAATGATTATTCCTTTGTAGCTTCCTTTGATCAGATCGTTCACGGCTTCACCCAGAAAATACGGACGCATTAAAGAACCGAACATCTCCAGCGAAAATAGCAGGTACGTAAACAGCAGTTGCCCGCGGTGTTTCTGTATCAGTTTTCGCAAAATCTCAAATCTTGACATATCAGTGCTTCCTTTCTTTCTTTATTCACGCAAGGATGATGCTGAAAAAACCAGCTTTACATCATAGCATAAAAATTTAACACAGTCTTGTTTTGCTTAATGGGGTAGTAAGTAAGACTTTCTAACAGGGCTAATGTTTAACCGCGGGCAAGTGTTTCACGACTTGTTACCGAATTGTCGTGTTTACCGGAAATCAATCCCCGGCAATTGGGTGCACCGCAATGGCACTGAAAAGGCTCCATCTGATCATCCAGGAAGGATGCATAGTCGAGGGTTAGTTCCTGCCCCGGGGTTATAGGGGCGATGGCTATTACATTAAGGCCATCATAAGCAGTATTAGGTTGGCAACTATGATTCTGTGGTGCCCATTCGGCCGGGTTATTATCCCAGAGCAAAAATACCTCATTACTGAGGGGGTAAGCGTACCGGGCGAATATTTTTTTATCTACATCGGTCCAGTTCTGCTCCACAAACCGCCGGGTGATGATGCGTTGAGACAGGCCTTCTCCGTTGAATACCAGCTCATTAGGCTTAATTGCCTGCGTTGCATAAATGCCGTAGCCGGCAATGGCATTGCCCCTGATAGTATATTTTTTTTGTATCCGTTGGTGCCGGGCCATGCCTTCGTCAATCATGTGGCGAAGAAAACCTGCCTGGCCAATACCGTCGTATTTGAGGATATAATCAGCCGAACCTTCATAGCCATCACTGTAAAAAACAGAGCAGGTAAAATTGATTTCAAGAAAATACAGTTGCCCTTTTTCATTTAACCGGAAATCGAGCCGCGCATAACCTGCGCCGTTAAATCCTTTAAAGATCTTTTCGGCTGCATCACGAAGCGCCTGTTCTATGGCCGGATCATTACAGGGTATATTGGCATCGGGGTGCAGTTCCGATGTTTTTAAGGCATAGGTTTTGAATTCGTATCCCGAAGGAAAAATGAATTCAACGGGTTTAAAAGTAGTGGCTGTTTTTCCATCCGCGTTCGCGGCGATAAGAACCGTGAACTCGCGGCCGGCGATATATTCTTCGGCCAGTAATTGCGGGTATTCTTTCAGTGTGGCGTTTACTTTTTCTGTAAGTTCTTCTTTGTTGTGTACCAACGAATGTTCATCTACCCCTAAACTATCGCCTGCTTTGGCCGGTTTGATGAACAACGGGAAGGATAGTTGCGCGCAGGCAGTTGCCGGATCGGTATCTTTTTCAATCAATACATAAGCCGGGGTGCTTACACCTTCGCAATAAGCCACATATTTCATCAGCTCTTTGGAAGGATCATATAATAAAGTGGTTGGGCCGGTGTAAGGCAGGCCAAGTAATTCCAATGTATAGATCACATCAATAGAAGGAACCTCCCATTCCAGATAGCCCTCGCAAAGGTTTACGAAGATGTCATACCCTTTATCGCGGAGTGCTTTAAGTTGTTTATAGGTGGTGAGTTTATTCAGAAAAACATGGTCTACTTCTGCTTCGGGCAGCAGTACCGACAGGTTGCGTGGCGGATCATAATATTGATAATCCACTGCAGAAGTTGAATAATCGGGTTGTAGTACACAAACTTTCATCTTGTTAAGCTCACAAAGAGGCAACGCGTGGTTTTTTGTTTTGGGCCGGGATCAAATTCGCTTTTCTTCTGAATGCATCGTTAATGATCTCAACAATTAACCCGGTAAATGTTTTGCCACTTATGCGCAATATAGCACCGATAGAAGTATAATCCTCATCTTCGCTTAAACCGCACTGGGCATTTACTTCCAGTACATATAATTGTTGGGTTGCGGCATCCATGCGGATGTCTATTCTTGTATACCCTGTTCCGCCAACGGCGATATAGGCATCAAGACTGAGTTGTTTAAGCGCTGCGTGCAACGATGGATCGGGCGATTGGTATTCGTAAAAATTAGCTTCTTCCGGCATGGGCGATTCTTCTTCATAGATCTCCCACAGGCGGTCGAAGGATAAGAATTTTTCCTGCTCGGGTAAAGACGGATGAAATACCCTTTCAACCGGTTCGTAAACGATGCATTGTTCAGGAAACTTCGATGAACCAACAATAAGCGTGGTAAATTCAGGGCCGGTAATAAATGTTTCTGCTATCAAGCCATCGGCAGCAAGGTTCCAGCCACGGTAGCCATCAAACATTTGCTGCACCTGTTGTTCTAATGCTTCGGGTGTATAAACAACATTCTTTATGCCTACGCCCATGCTGCCACCAGAAACGGATGGTTTAACAATTACAGGTGTTCCTAATCTATCAAACAATCCATCAATCTTTTGATCTTTTGAGAGGATTGTTTCCCATTTGGCGTTGGGCACATGGGCTTTATCAAAAGCCTGCTTCATGGGGATTTTAGATGTGGTGATGCGATAGAAATATTCATCAGACCCTGTGTATACAAGGTCTGAGGCTTCAAGCAATTGTACTACAGAAACACCGGGTGTGCCGTTTACCTCATCACCATCGCATAAATTCAGTACCAGGGGGAAATGATATCCTGCATTTTTTTCTTCAATGATCTTTTCAATGATCAACACATAATCATTCATTGTTACCGGCTGCCATTGCCAGGGCAGATCAAGTTCTTTGAATGTTTTTGTGTACTCGGCTATGCTTTGTGTAAAATCGTAATAGTAATCAATATTGGCATCTGTTGTTTCAAGGTATGGGGCCAACACCCAAATTTTCAAACGGTCTACAGGTACTTCGGGAATAAGGTCATCAAGAGGGCACATGAGAATTATTTCGTCTTACGGGTTTGCAGTTTTTGCTGAATAAAATTGGTAAGCCTGTATTTGTTTACATCTTCTTCAGAAAGATGAGCGGCGCCCTGAATGCGATGCAGGCATTGCCGGGTGCCGCAAAAGCAATCGAAGGGTTGATCCATCTCCCATTCGGTTGAAGGATAAAAAAACACCAGCTCGTCTCCCGGTTGAATTTCTTTTAAAGCAATCAGTTCCATATTGGCCGTATCAAAAAAAACGTTCGGGTTGCAACTATGATTGATATACTGAAGGAATTCCGGTTGAAGTGTGATGTGTTTGTCTTCGTCAATCTGAACAGTTAGATAGGTGGGAGAGTCTAAAATTTTTTCCGGCCCAAAACCGCAGATCAGTTCTCCCGCATCAAAAAACGCAGTAGCATGTAATGATTTTTCACCTGTAATGCTGTTTTGCATAACGTCTGCAAAACCGTGCTTGCTTAGCGTTTTATACGCTGTAGTTACGGCAGGGATCATATAGGTTGGATTGGAATATTTGTATCGTGTTTAAATTTCTATAAAATAAACCGACATCTCTATTTTATAGATGTTAAATACTCCACATTTATATGCTAATTATTAACAGGGCAGGATAGCTGAATGCTGCACCATTCATATCTGAATGATATTTCAGGAAGAATGTTTTTGATTTCTGATATGCGCCATTAACAGACCATACAGAATAATATGCAGGGTTTCTTTTGGAAGCAATGACAGATCCGCTTTTTTCATAAGCAAAGCCAGAGGCATTTGGTTTGTACTAAGTTAACAAGAAAACCGGAAAGACGTATAATCATACGTCAAAAAATAATCACATTGAACTGACCTTGTTATCCGATGAATAACAGGGAAAAGATACTGACCAGGTTTGCCTCTACTCTCACTAAACTGAGGCAGGCAAAAGGGCTTAGTATCCGTCAGCTGGCTGCCACTTCCGGCCTTGAATACAGTCAGATTCAACGAATTGAGAAAGGGAAAGTGAATTTGGCCTTTACAACACTGGTTGCTTTGGCGCAGGGATTGGATGTGGATGTTCATGTTCTTCTGCAGGACTACAAAATACCGAGGCAGTGATTGTGTCCTCACAATCACCATCTGCAGAACTATAAAATACTGTGGTAATAAATACCTGTGACGATTCCCCTCAAATGCCCATAGTGTTTTTAAAATTACCTTGCTGCATCTTCTCCGTATAAATACCGTGTTTTAACGCTTGTTGCCGCTCAAATCCTTTGTTATCTTAGCTTTCAATTGTTGATTTTTTGTGAAACAATGGGTACTACTCAGTATAAATACGGGTAGAGCCCCGTAACCATCCCTGTTGACCGCTGTTTGTTTGTAATACAAAGAGGACACTCACTTAAAACCACTTTATATGGAAAAAAGAAACATCAGGGTTATGATTGCAGACGATCATACTATTTTCAGAACAGGGTTACGAACCTTATTGGGGCAGATTAAAAATATAGAGGTTGTGGGCGAAGCAGTAAACGGCCAGGATCTTGTAAGACGGTCTACAGAACTGCTGCCCGACGTAATCCTCACAGATATTGGTATGCCCATAATGGACGGTGTGATGGCCACCAAAGAACTGACCCGACGAAAGATCAGCAACCGGGTAATTGTATTATCTGCCTATGGCAAAGAAGAACCCATCCTGCAAATGCTGGAAGCAGGTGCATTGGGGTATGTGTTAAAAAGCGCAGATACACTTGAAATAGCAGAAGCCATTAACACGGTTTACAGGCATAAACCATATTTCTGCAGGGAGATTACAGAACGGCTTACCGAGATTGTTTCAAAAAATTACCAGTCAACAACCAGCACCGATATTTTTTTTACGGAAAGGGAGAAAGAGATCATCCGTTTAATATGCAGGGAGTGTACCAGTAAAGAAATTGCTTATGCCATGAACCTGAGTAAACGGACTATTGAGGGGCACAGAACACGGATTATGGATAAGGTTGGCGCCAAAAGTATTGCAGGGATTATTACATATGCTTTGGCAAGAGGTATTTACAAAAAATAAACACTCCCCGGCTTTGCTTTGCTTGCCCACCCCCTCTCTATGAATTGAGAGGGGGCTTTTCTTTCTTTGCGAAAAAAACAGGGGCAAATTGAGTTAATACCCCCAGCTTTTCATCACTTTTAAATCTTCCCTGGCACAATCCAATGGCGCTTTGCCCTGATAAGATTCCTGTTCTATAATAAAATGCAGTGTGCCGCCCGATTTTTTACCAAGATCTGTAATGGCTTTGGTATTGGCTACGCCTGTTCCCAGAATAGTGCTTTCGTAACCATCTTCCATTTCGCCTTTGGCTGATTTTACTTCATCTTTTACGTGCATGGATACAAATCTGCCCGGATGTTTTTTAACGATCTCGTAAGCATTGGCACCGGTACCGTAAAGATTACCCATATCTAATTGTTGCGTCACAAGCGAAGGGTCGGTGTTATCGAGGATGATATCGTATATTTTTTTGCCGTCTAACGACTGGCTGAATTCGAAATTATGGTTGTGATAGCCAAAGCGCATGCCCGATTTTTTACAGAGCTCGCCGCTTTTGTTAAATACATCCATATAACGTTTCATGTCGTCAATGTTTTTTCGCAGACTTTCATCCAGCCAGGGACTGATCACGATTTCCTGTCCTGCAATTGCCGCATCTTCTACCGTGTATTTCCAGACATCGGTAAAATCTTTTTTCGATTCATCCCAATGATTCCTGCCCATTACGGTGTGGCCGCTGGGCATTTTCATTCCATGGTCTTCAAGTATCTTTTTAAATTCTTTTGCTGAGTATCCATAAAATTTCCGGTTGACGTAGTTGGCGTGTTCTACATTGCGGTAACCCATATCTGCAAGGGCTTTTAATGTGCCAAGCGGGTTTTTGCCCATATCATCTCTTACAGAATACAACTGTATTCCCGTAAGGGTTTTGGGTGCGGCCGCGGCCAATAATTGTTTTGAAAAAACGGAGCTGCCGGCAAGTACGAGTGCTGTTTTTTGGATGAAGGATCTACGGGAGGTGTTCATGAAGTTGTTTTTAATATGGCTGTTAAGTAATCAAAAAAGGCAGATTGAAAATAAGCAATATTCCGGAGAGCGTTTGAGTAAGCCAATGATTTAGCAGCCGTTCATCACTTCTTTTTTAATGGATCCAGTAAATAAGCCAATCCGTTTAACCGGATCACTAACATGGTTTCTAACAGAATACCCAGTTTACCTTTTGGAAAACCCTCGCGCTGAAACCATTCAAGGTAGTGATCCGGCAGATCGCATAACAACCTTCCCTTGTATTTGCCAAACGGCATTTGCATGGTTACCAGTTCCGGCAATAATTCGGGGTGTGGTTGGGTGGTATCGAATGGCATGGTTACAGAATAATAATGATCAGTAAAGATAGTTTGTCTTTTTTGTTGCCACAGATTTCACAGATTGTCACAGAATAGACGCCGTGTTAATTTGTGAAATCTGCCTCAATCGGCAGACAAGCCGGTGGCAAAAAATTCGCATTAACTTGCATCCATGAAAATGGCAACCGTTCAGGAATTAAAGCAGGAGCTGCAGGCAGTTAGTCATTACAAACTGCTGGAACTCTGTTTGCGTCTGGCTAAATTCAAGAAAGAAAATAAAGAACTGCTTACTTTTTTATTGTTTGAGGCACATGACGAAGAAGCTTATATAAACAGCGTGAAAGGATTGATTGACGGGGGTTTTACAGAATTGCCCAAAGCCAATCTGTACCTCACTAAAAAAAGCCTCCGAAAAATTCTGCGCATCACCAACCGCTATATCAAATACTCCGGATCAAAACTGGCAGAAGCTACGCTGTTGATTTATTTCTGCAGCAAGATGAAAAGCTCGGGCATTCCTTATTCAAAAACCACGGTGCTGAAAAACCTGTATGAGATGCAACTTAAAAAGATCAACACCGCAATGAAGACATTGCATGAAGACATCCAATACGATCTGCAGAAAGAGTTGAATGAGTTAATGTAAAAAAACTTCTCTGCGTAAACTCCGCGCTCTCAGCGGCTCTGCGGTGAAAAGACTTACCAGCTACCACAGATGTAATTAACTCTCTTCGTCGAAGAAGAGTTTGTAATAGTGTTTGCCCGTCATCTCATCATAACCTTTTTCAATCAGGTCGCGGCGGCCGTGGATGTACACGTGAAAGTTTTTATCTAATTTCAGCACACTTTTAAATACACGTTGTTGCTTCTTAACAGCAGAGAGGTGAATATCAAATTCATCTTCAATGGTTACCTGCCTTGCCAGCTCATAAGTTTGTTTGTATTGGGTAAAGCTGTCAATTACTTCGGGGTGGTGCAGCACTTCTTCTGCAAACTCGTTAAACTTAAATTCATCTTTGGTTTTAAAATAGTCCATGCTGCGGTTCAGCATATCTATCTGTTCACTTTTGTTTACCTCAAATTTTTCGGCCAGTTCGTTGCTGATAAACAGTTTGCACATGCCCAGCGCTGCATCGGTATAGTGGTAACTGTTGGCGCTGCGTGTTACCTGTAAAAAATCGTTTACCCAATACCGGGCATCGTTTTGTTTATTGGTATTATCTACTACGCATACCACATAGCCGTTTTCGCGGTCCTGTTTAAATACCAGGCATCCCTTATCCAGTTTGTTGATGTTGATACCATCTTCCGCAATCACCTCCCAGCTTTCTCCGTGCGGAAATACTTTCAGAAAGGTTTTTTTGGTTTCGCTTTTAAAAATACCGATGGCCTCTGTATATTCTGTTCCAAAAGGAACATTGCTAAAATGCACCACATATAATTCGCCCTCTTTTACTTTGGCATGCGTGCTTTTGCTATAAAGAAACTGCGCCAGTTGGGCACTATGTTTGGTAAACTGTTGGGGGGTATCGAACAGGGAGCTTACATAAGTGTATACCTCATTCATACCCAGGTCGCTGAGGTGGGTAAACCGGTATTGTTCGTGCTCATTAAAAGGCCCCAGGAAATATTTAGCCAGTAAACCCCGCACAATCTCATCATTCAGGGTTAAGGGGTTAGCAGATAATTTCAGTTCTTCGCCACGGGTGGGGTTACCCACTTTGTGTACGATAACCTGCTGTAATTGTACGCTGTCGATACTTGTCATAAGCCACGAAGATAACAAGCAGAAGCCTGAGTAAGACGCGGTGATTTGCAGTTTATGGGATGATGGGAGGGAATAAAAACAGAAAGTATATACGCCCGTCAATCAATACCAGCGCGCCTTTTGGCCAAGTGGAGCAGTATTATTCAAAACCAAATTCGTATTTCGGCCATAAAAAGCGCACCTTTGCAGAGTAATTCTCCCTTACTAAGGGCAATCAACACACCCCTAAACCCCATAATTTACCCACATGTACACACAGATCTGGAGCAAGTACCTTCCCATTATCAAAATTTTATTAAAGAGAACCGTAAATGGAGACCAGGTGTTGGATCTGAACCGTATTGATTTTGAAAGAGCGGGAAGTGGCCGTAAAGCGGGTTATAAATTTTCAATCGAGTTTACCAAGGGCCGTGTGGCCAATATTATCAGCGGCTCTGCACTGGCGTCTGATCTTGCTTTTGTGATGCTGGAAGATGCCAATGTGAAAGCTTTACTGCTGGCCAACCACTATATCGTATCCCTCAATACCAAATTCCAGCTTAGCCTTAAAAATGTAACACCTAAAGAAGAGGCTGCTGCCGAATAGGCGCTTACAGATTAGTTTACCTGATATTTTGTTGTATTCTTTATCTTTTATCAATGTACCGATAAGAGATTAAAGCATGCTTTTAACCATTCCGCCGTCTACGGTTATGGTTTCTCCGGTAACATACCGGCTCATGGGGCTTAATAACCATAAAGCCAGGCTGGCAAAATCATCGGCTTCACCAAGGGCGCCAACGGGTATCTGTTGAATGGCTTTTTGTTTTATCTCTTCAAATGGCAAACCTGTTTGCTCGCTTTTCTTTTGATAAATGCGGTCGATAGCCGGGGTGTTATGAGAGCCCGGACCTAAAATATTTAAGGTAACACCTGTGCCTGCAATTTCCTGCGACAGTGTTTTTACCATCCCAACTACGGCTACCCGCAAAGAATTACTTAATACAAGGTTTTCCAATGGTTGTTTTACAGAGGAGCTTTCTATATAAACAATACGGCCATAGTGTTGCCCGATCATTTTAGGTACAATGGCCTGGGTGATGGCCACTTTCCATCGGAGGATGTTTTTATAGGCATCGTCCCAGTCTTCTAAACTGGTTTCCAGAACGGTTTTGGCGGGAGGGCCGCCGGCGTTTACTACCATGCCATGCAGTTCTTTATCCTGTACTGCATTTACCAGCTTTGCTATGATATTACTGTCTGAGATATTACCGGCAATGATCTGCACCTGTGCTGGCGCGGATGATTGCAATGCTTTCAGTTTCTCTTCACCACGGGCTATGGCAATAATATGAGCGCCTTCTTTTATCAATGCTTCGGCGATGGCTTTTCCAAAACCGGAAGTAGCGCCGCTAACGATGAAGCGTTTATTTTTTAATTGTAAATCCATAGTACAGTGTCATTTTTAATATTAGATAAAGGTAAAGCCGATTGCATATTTGGATGCAATCAACATCCTATAAACCGTGCCTTCTCGCCCGCTAAGCCTGAGCTTAGCGGGCGAGAAGGCACGGTTTTTATATTTTAACCAATTTCCATTTTCCTTTCTTAAATAATATCACACTGGTAATGGTGATGCAGGATTCTGTTACCACGATGGCAATAAATACGCCCGATGTGCCCACATGCATCACATTGGCAAGTGTATACGCAAAGGGTATCTGGAAAGCCCAGAACCAGAACAGGTTGATCCATGTTGGTGTTTTACTGTCGCCGGCGCCATTAAATGCATTAATGATCACCATCCCCACACCATAAAAAATATATCCCATACTGATGGTGCGTAAAGCAACCACGGCAGTTTTAATTACGGCAGGATCTGAGTTGATCAGTTTTACAAAAAACTCTGCGCTTGTAATAAACAGCACTGATACAACCGCCATGAAGATGGCATTGTAACCGGCGGTTATCCAGACAGATTTTTCTGCCCGGTCGGGTTGTTTGGCGCCAAGGTTTTGACCAACCAATGTGGCGGCTGCATTACTCAGTCCCCATGCGGGCATCAGGAAAAAGATCAGTAAGCGGATGGCGATGGTATAGCCGGCAACGGCATCACTTCCAAATCCTGAAACAATTCTTGCCATGATCATCCAGCTTGCCGAGCCGATTAAAAACTGAAGCGTTGCTGATGAGGCAACGTTCAGGATAGATTTCAGAACGGCCGTATCGGGAATAAAGTGTTTGAGATGTACCCTGATAATGCCCTTCCCTTTAAACAGGTGGTACACCTGGTAGCAAACACCAATACCCCTGCCCGTAGTGGTAGCCATAGCTGCGCCGGGCAGGCCGTAACGGTGAATTAATAACGGACAGAGAATGATATTACAGATATTAGCCAGCCACAAACTGCGCATGGCAATGGTTGCATCGCCCGCTCCGCGGAATACACCGTTGATCAGGAATAATAACATGATCACCACATTTCCGGTAAGCATGATGCGGGTATAACTGGTTCCCATCGCAATCACTTCGGGTCCGGCGCCCATCAGGCTCAGTATGTTTTTGGCAAAGAACAGCCCGGTGCAACTGATCAGTATGGTTACTGCAAAAGACAGTAAAGCAGCCTGTGCTCCGGCTTTGGCGGCGTCTTCATAATTTTTTTCGCCCACACGCCTTGCCACCATGGCTGTTGCGGCCATGCTTAAGCCGATGGCAACAGAGTATACGATGGTAAGAAAGGATTCGGTGAGACCTACCGTTGCTGCGGCATTGGCGCCCAGTTTACCTACAAAAAAAATATCAACAACGGCAAATACAGATTCCATACACATTTCGAGGATCATGGGAATGGCCAGCATAAAGATGGCTTTACGGATGCTGCCGGTGGTAAAATCCTGGTGTTCGCTGTTTAAAGCTTCTTTGAGATAGGTGAAAACAGTTTTCCTGCCCTTATGATTGATATAAGTAGTCATTATTTTTTATTAGAAGTATATAAATAGAAAAATCACAAAGGGATGCCTTTGCGTAATGCCGGGGGAGGTTTGAGCTTGTCAGTAAGTAGATCTAAGCTCTGCTTAGTTGTTCATCGGCTGTAAATTGAAAATTGCGTCTGCTGTATTTTGGTAAAAAGCTTTGCAGAAACGAAAATAGGATATTCAATTGTAATATGAAGCAGGTAAATAAGATAAGCGGTTAAATGGGTAGATGAATGAGGTTTGAGTAAGGTGGAAAACGAAGTTCCCGATTTGTTAGCAGGTACGGTTTTCCAAATCATTCATTTTGAAGTTTAATATATATAACGTGTAGTGCTATTAAAATTAGCTATTGATAGCATCATTTCTGGTTTTACCGGATTAATTGCGTTTTTAAGTAAGAATTGTGTGAAATACACAAAGGCTTTTTGCGATCATTGCAGCCCTTTGCGTTCATTGCGCTACCGCTTTAAACCCGCATACTCAGCGGGCCAACTATTATAGATGAATCTGTTTCAGTGATTTTTGGGTTTATAAGTGTTGGAGAGAAAAGCTGTAACGCAAGGAGCGCCAGGAACCGCAAGGGGCACAAGGGATTAACCATATCTCATCTTGCTTAGTAGTTGACGTATTGTGCTAGTAAAACACATAGTTACATAGGTCAGGAAACAGGGCATATAGCCAAACGGCTATATTTCTTTTTTGCTTTTCTATATACCTATGTGTTTAAAAAGGGGCTTTGAAATAAGGCATAACTGCATTATTAAATACTGTTAAGAATAAAATAATTCAGTACAGATAGATCTTAATAACACGGTACGTATATATAGTAAAAATTAATATCACGATACAAAAGCGGATAACGCTGAAACCCGCGAGGGGTAAAGAAATAATAACTTTGAGGAGAGGAAATTATTTTTCTTAGAAAGAGGGAAATTTTATACGAAAAACACAGGATTGAGCGTTTATAAAACCACGTTTACATCTGCAAGGCCGTCTACAGGATATTGCGGGAAACCGTGCCTCTGATTTTTACGTATTTAAATAAAAACCGATGCAATATTCTTAAAACAGAAGAGACAGATCTCTCTGTAATAGTTTAAATTAGTGAACCGATATCCTTGTGATGAAACGTAGTTCCCCCTCAACTGCAGAATCATTGATGCGCTCCTGTTGGCAGGAGAGGGTGAAGCGTATGCCTGTCTGCCGAAGGAAGAATATATATCTCCGGTTTCCTTTCTCAAATCTCTACCACATTTTTTTGCCGGTATTAGTTTTATTGTTGGTGCCTATGATGGTGAGAGCGGGTGTTGGTGATGAAAAAACCAAAGCTAGTATTTCATCCGGCAGTGTAGATAATGGGAATAAAACGCCAAGTATTATTGATGTTAGGGGGTCATTGACTGACCGTAGTAGCAGCTTGACAAACTCTCAAAAGAATAATAGCTATGAGAATGTTTTTGCAGTATCTGCAACGATTGTCGGAACAGCCACTGTTTGTGTAAATGCTGTTACATATATTACGTTTACTGGTTCGAATGGTGTTGAACCCTATACTTTTATTTATACACTTAATGGTGCTGTTCAACCTAATGCTGTTACAGTTTCAGGACCAAGTACCACAATTTCAGTCCCTACTTCATCTGCAGGAAGCTTTGTGTATCAACTCTTGGCAATTACCGATTCGTCAGTTCCTTTTCCTCAAGGTGGTGGCCCATCCGGGTCCTCTACCGCAACAGTTACCGTTAATGCGCTACCTACTGTTAATCCAATAACGGGCCCTGTAGCAGTATGCATTGGGTCAACCATTAGTTTAACCAGCACAACATCAGGAGGTGCATGGAGCAGCAATAATGCGGCTGCAACTATTGATGCAACCGGATTAGTAACAGGTGTATCGGCAGGGTCGCCTATCATGAGCTATGGGGTAACCTCACTTGGATGTACAACAACTGTTACTACAACTACAACTGTTAATCCGAATCCGGTTATTAATACTATTGCACCGCTTAGCCCCAGCGTTTGCCGTGGACAAACTTCTTTTGTAGAAAATTTTGGAACCTCCAATAGTCCGGACCAATACCAGATTTTGTGGGATGCCACGGCAATAGCACAGGGATTTACCAATGTAAGTTTTACGCCAAATAATTTCAATCCTGCGGTTGGTGATATTACTGTTGCTGTGCCTGCAACGGCAGCGGCCCCTGCCTCTTATGCAGGTATTCTTACTTTAAAAATATCCGCCACCGGTTGTCAGTTCACTGGTTTAACGGCAACCGTGGATGTGAATCCTTTGCCAACAGTAGTTGTGGCAAATCCTGCTGCGGTATGTACCCCGGCAACGGTTGACTTAACTGCAGCAAGTATTACATCGGTGGGAAGTACAGCCGGGTTATCATATACACAGTGGACAGATATATTAGCAACTTCTGCATTAATTAATGCCAATGCAGTAACAACAACAGGAACGTATTACATAAAAGGAACCGTGCCTGCAACAGGTTGTGCGGTTACACAACCGGTCACGACAACGATCAATACTTCGCCAACAGTAACGATCAGCAACCCGGCAGCGGTATGTTCTCCACTAACGATTGATTTGACAGCTGCAAGTATTACAACCGGAAGTACCGGAGGACTAACCTATACCAGGTGGACAGATGCATTGGCAACTTCGGCTTTAGCAAATGCAAATGCGGTAACAACAACCGGCACCTATTATATCAAAGGCACCGTTGTTGCCACAGGTTGTGCGGTCACGCAACCAGTGAGTGTAACGATCAATAGTTCGCCAACAGTAACAATCACCAACCCTGTTGCAGTATGTTCGCCATCAACAATTGATTTGACTTCTTCAATTATAACAGCAGGAAGTACAGGTGGATTAACCTATACGCAATGGACAGATGTATTAGCAACTTCTGCATTAGTTAATGCCAATGCAGTAACAACAACAGGAACGTATTACATAAAAGGAACCGTGCCTGCAACAGGTTGTGCGGTTACACAACCTGTCACGACAACAATCAATACTTCACCAACAGTAACAATCACTAACCCCGGAGCAGTATGTTCTCCACTAACGATTGATTTGACAGCTGCAAGTATTACGGCAGGTAGTACTGCAGGTTTAACCTATACCCGCTGGACAGATGCATTGGCAACTTCTGCTCTATCCAATGCTAATACAGTAACAGTTAGCGGCACCTATTATATCAAAGGAACTGTTGTTGCCACAGGATGTGCGGCCACGCAGCCAGTGAGTGCAACCATTAATGCTTTGCCAACCGTAACGATTACTAATCCTGCAGCAGTATGCACACCAGCCACGGTTGATCTGACTTCTACGAGTATTACAACGGGAAGCACTGCCGGATTAACCTATACCCGCTGGACAGATGCATTGGCAACTTCTGCTCTATCCAATGCTAATACAGTAACAGTTAGCGGCACCTATTATATCAAAGGAACTGTTGTTGCCACAGGATGTGCGGCCACGCAGCCAGTGAGTGCAACCATTAATGCTTTGCCAACCGTAACGATTACTAATCCTGCAGCAGTATGCACACCAGCCACGGTTGATCTGACTTCTACGAGTATTACAACGGGAAGCACTGCCGGATTAACCTATACCCAATGGAGAGATGCATTGACAACTTCGGCTTTAGCGAATGCCAATGCAGTAACTACAACAGGAACTTATTATATAAAAGGCCTGGTTCCGGCAACGGGTTGCTCTGTTACTCAGCCGGTAAGTGCAACGATCAATAGTTTGCCAACAGTAATAATCACGAATCCGGCAGCAGTGTGTTCACCATCAACAATTGATTTGACAGTGGCAAGTATTACAACAGGTAGTACTGCAGGTTTAATCTATACTCAATGGATAGATGCATTGACCACTTCTACTTTAACGAATGCCAATGCAGTAACATCAACCGGCACCTATTATATCAAAGGCACCGTTGTTACAACGGGTTGTGCAGCCACGCAGCCAGTGACTGCAACGATCAATAGTTTACCAACAGTAACGATAACGAATCCTGTTACAGTTTGTTCACCATCAACAATTGATTTGACAGTGGTAGGTATTACGGCAGGTAGTTCTACGGGATTAATCTATACCAGATGGACAGATGCACTGGCAACTTCGGCCTTAGCCAATGCCAATGCAGTAACTGCAACAGGAACTTATTATATAAAAGGTCTGATTCCGGCAACGGGTTGCGCTGTTACTCAGCCGGTAAGTGCAACGATAAATACATCGCCCAATGTAATAATCACCAATCCTGCTGCCGTATGCGCACCCTCAACAATTGATCTGACTTCTGCAGGTATTACTACAGGCAGCACTGCTGGATTAACCTATTCGCAATGGAAAGATGCGATAACAACATCTGCTTTAGCGAATGCCAATGCAGTAATTGCAACCGGCACCTATTATATCAAGGGAACCATACCGGCAACAGGATGTTCGGCCACGCAATCAGTCAGCGCTATAATAAATACTCCACCTACGGTAGCAATCACCAACCCCGCGGCAGTATGTTCACCATCAACAATTGATTTAACGGTACCAGGTATTACAACAGGCAGTACACCCGGCTTAACATATACTCAATGGACAGATGCATTGGCTGCTTCTGTTTTAACCAATGCCAATGCAGTAACAACTACGGGTACTTATTATATTAAGGGAACTGTTTTGGCAACAGGTTGCTCGGCCACGCAACCAGTAAGTGCAACAATCAATACTTCGCCAACAGTTATAATCACCAACCCCGCGGCAGTATGTTCACCATCAACAATTGATTTGACAGCAACAAATATTACAACAGGAAGTACAGCGGGATTGACTTACACAAGATGGGCCGATGCGTCAGCAATAAACGCTTTATCAAATGCGACGGCAGTTGCTGTAAGTGGCACTTATTACATTAAAGGCACAACGGCTGCAAACTGTTCGGTTATTCAACCGGTAGTAACAACAATCAATCCATTACCCACAGTAACAATTACAAATCCGACGGCAGTATGTTCTCCCGCAACTGTTGATTTAACTTCTGCAAACATTACAACTGGAAGTACAGGAGGGCTGACTTATACCAGATGGACAAACGCTGTAGGAACAAATCCTTTATTAAATGATTTTGCAGTGGCTGCAAGCGGCACTTATTATATCAAAGGCACAACTGTAGCAAATTGTTCAGTTATTCAACCGGTTGTAACAACGGTTAATCTGCTACCAACAGTCACAATCAATGCAGTAGGCCCAACAACTTTCTGTTCGGGGGCCTCAGTTAATTTAACAGCAAGTGCGGGCAGTTCTTATTTATGGAACACTAATGAAACCAGTCAAACCATAAATGTAACTGCAACGGGCAATAAATCTGTAACAGTAACAGATGTGAACGGCTGTTCAGCCACCTCATCTGTTACAGCGGTAACAGTGAATGCTTTACCCACTGCCACCATTACGGCCAATGGTCTTACTACTTTTTGTGCCGGCGGTACTGTGAATTTAACTGCTGGCGGCGGACTTTCTTATCTGTGGAACTCTGGTGAAACAAGTCAAACCATCCAGGTAACCGGCACCGCCAATAAACAGGTAACGGTAACAGATGCAAATGGCTGTTCTGCCAACTCATCTATCACTGCAATAACAGTTAAACCCTTACCACTTGCCACTATTAGTACCAGCGGTTCAACCACTTTCTGTGAAGGTGGCGCTGTTATACTAACAGCTGCTGCGGGGAATAATTATGTATGGAATTCAGGTGAAACCACACAATCCGTTTTAGTTACTAACAGCGCTGTTAAGCAGGTAACAGTAACGGGAGCAAATGGTTGTTCTGCAACTTCCACAGCTGCAACCGTAACTGTAAACCCTGCACCAAATCTGGTAGTGGCCGGTATTTCACCGGTATGTTCCCCATCCTCAATAAACTTAACTTCCCCCGCTGTTCTATCCGGCAGTACGGCCGGGCTAACTATTACTCATTGGAGAGACGCCGCTGCAACATTGCCACTCAGCAATCCTGCATCTGTTAACAGCAGCGGCACGTATTATATTAAAGGAACTACTTCAGCAGGCTGTTCTGTACTGAAAGCTGTAAACCTATCAGTACATCCTCAGCCAACATTGGTTGTAACAGATCCGGCACCGGTTTGTTCTCCGTCTACCATCAGTCTGTTGGATGTACAGATAACTACCGGTAGTTCTTCCGGAACTTCTTTCAGTTATTGGAATGATGCAGCCGCCACACAACCGGTTACAACTCCTTCCGCCATTTCGGTTCCGGGCACTTATTTTATTAAGGGCAGTTTGCAAACCGGATGTACCAGCATACAACCTGTTACGGTAAATATTTTTACTCCTCCGGTAATTAACATCAACAATCCTGCACCTGTTTGTGAACCATCTGTGGTTAATCTTATTACAACCGTAACAACCGGTGGCAATGCGGCAGATGTAACATTTATGTACTATACAGATGCGGCACAAACAAACCAGGTGGCTATGCCTTCAGCTGTTACCAGTTCCGGAACCTATTACATTAAAGGAATTTCCAAAACAGGATGTTCTGCGTTATTACCGGTAGCAGTTGTGGTTAATCCATTGCCTAAAGGAGTACTGCAAAATCCTTCAGTAAATTATATCTGCGATGGCTCAACCCTGGTACTTAACGCGGTTAATGCAGCTACTTATCAATGGTATGCCGATCAAAAGCTGATACCGGGTGCAACTGCATCCAGTTATACTGCTGCTAAATCAGGTAACTATACCGTACAGTTTATTTCGAAAGAAGGTTGTACTGCAAATGCAGCCAATACCATCCGTCTCGACCTGTTAACAAAACCCGTATTGCAATTTAAACCCAACAGTCTTTGTGCAGGCTCGCCGGTTAGTTTTACAAATAATTCGGTTGTTTCCAATTCGGGTGGCATTACCTGGCAATGGGATTTTGGTGATGGATCCTCATCAAACACCCAATCTCCGGTACATACTTTTCAAAATGGCGGCAGTTATGCAATCTCGCTCACTGCAAATAATGCATCCTGTAGTAATCTCACCGAAAAGATCATTGCAAACTATATTATCGAAACTACCCCTGCTGCTATCAGGTACGATACAATTAAAGCAGTAGGTGGCAAGTTTTTCATTATGGATGCAAGAGCTATTGGTGTAAATTATCTGTGGCATCCGGCAGCAGGATTAAATAATCCTGGTATCCGCTCACCAGGCGTTACCCTCAATAATGATATGGCCTATACGGTAACAATTAAAACTGCCGCCGGATGTGTTACCAACGATTCTGTTTATGTGAAAGTAGCTACCGAAGGAGATATGTATGTGGCGCAGGGGTTTACGCCAAATGGCGATGGCCTGAACGACAGGTGTTATCCTATGTTGGTGGGCATCAGAACACTTACTTATTTTAAAGTGTTTAACCGATGGGGCAATCTTGTTTTCCAGACAAACGATGCAACCCCGCAAAACGGATGGGATGGAAAACTGAACGGTAAATTACAAACTACCGGCACTTATATCTGGGCAGCCGAGGCTATTGATGGCGGCGGAAATATTGTTAAACGAACAGGAAATATTTTATTGATCAACTAATGCGCTGCATGCAGAGAACATATCAACATATCATTATTGTACTGCTCGGTTCCTTTGTGTGCGTAAAGCCGGTAGCTGCACAGGATCCGCATTTTTCGCAATATTTCAGTTCTCCGCTTACTTTTAATCCCGCGCTTACCGGGTATTTCGAGGGAACAAGCCGTTCCACTTTTAATATCCGCAATCAATCAACCGGTACTGGCGATCCATATATAACAGGCACTGCATCATTCGACACAAAAATTCTAAAAAGCGGTATTGGCAGTAACGACCGCTGGGGTTTGGGTGTGCATGCCTTGTACGATCAGTCTACCGGTGGCATATATAAGAACAGTTATCTTTCTGTATCAACCGCTTTTAATAAAGGTCTGGATGCAGATGGTGATCAGAGTATTGGTATAGGTATCCAGGCAAGTATTGCACGGAACAACGTTGACTTTAGTAAGATCTCTTTCAACAGCCAGTTTACAGGATCGGGGTTTGATCTTTCAATCCCCAGCGGTGAAACAATCAACAACCGTTCTGTTTCTTATGTTGATCTGAATGCGGGGATCCTGTATAATTATAAAGATGAAACAGGCAACCAGTTCTCATTTGGTGCCAGCATGTTTCATATTCTGCGGCCACGACTCTCATTTTTCAGCGCAGCTAATCCATCGCTGGCGCAACGTTTTACGGTGCATGCAGGAGCAAGTTTTAATATAGGAGAACTGGATAACCTTTTTGTAAGTACCCATATGATGCAACAGGCAGGCGCTAATGAATATGTGTTCGGTGCCGCATATGGCCTGGGCCTCGGCTCGTCTGATATGAACTTATACCTTGGGGCATGGCTCCGCGTTAAGGATGCCATCTATCCTTATGTAGGCCTGAAAGCTTCCGATTATCAACTGGGACTTAGTTATGATATCATCAATAAGGATATCAGCCGAATCAACAGGTTCAGCGGAAGCAGCGAAATTTCTTTTATCTATTATTTTAATAACGACAGCAGGAAGAAAGGGATTCCTTGCTTTTTTTGAGGCTGAGGGGTGGTTAAAATAGTTAAAGCGGTTAAATTAGTTTTGTTTTGTGTTTCAAAAAAAGATTTGAAAGAAAACAACCCTCTGCGCTTTCTCTGCATCTCATGTTCTCTGCGGTGAATTGAATTTATAGACCAAAGCAAATCGACTATAAGACAAGTTTTTTTCACCGCTGAGCCGCAGAGTAAAAGAGTTTACACAGAGAACTAACGAATTTCAATAGGAGCACAACACGTTAGTTTTTACTCTTTTAACTTCTTTAACCCTTTTAACCAATCTGCTACAAAGTAATTACACTGTTGCTGCCGCCGTACACATTTGCCTGCTGTGCATCAGCTTCCGGATCATTGATCCATTCTGTGGCATTTACCAGGTATTTGAATTCGTGCTGAGAGTTTTTAGGTAAGGATACATCGCAGGTAAAACTTCCGTCTTTCTTTTTGCTCATTACCACCGAATTTTCCCAATCACTGTTCAATCCAAGGACCTCAACAGTTTCAGCATTTTCACCGGTAAACGAGAATTTTACTTTGCAATAATCTTTTGTCTTAAAATATGTTTTTTGTATCATGTTTTTTTATTTCTACCCCTTAATACTTTTTTTCATGAAAAGTAACCCGCAAAAATATCTCTGCTACCGGCTTTCATAAATATTAAGAAAAATTTGATGTATAACGGGTTACTCTTTAAGAAGTATTTAAAACCAGCTTCTCCTATCACACATATTAACTTTCTGTTAATGGCATCGAACAGCAAATCATCAGTAGTTTTAAGCTAATAAGCCACGGATTTTATTAACTAAACTTACAGCTATGAAAAAAATGAAAATCATTAAAGGGACTGCCCTGGTATTGACACTGATGCTGGTATCATCACAGATCTGGTCGCAGGCAAGTCCCGCAGCCACTGCCACAGGCAAAGTAAAAGATGCTACTATCACCATCAGTTACAGCAGCCCTTCTGTAAAAGGGCGGCAGGTTTGGGGCGGACTGGTTCCTTACAATCAGGTATGGAGAGCCGGCGCCAACCAGGCCACTATCTTTGAAACAGATAAAGGCATCAAAGTAGAAGGCAAAGCCCTGCCTGCAGGTAAGTATAGCCTTTACGCTATCCCCGGCGAAAAAGAGTGGACCATCATTTTAAATGCAGAAACAGGCCAGTGGGGTATTAAACGCACAGGCGAAACAACCGAAGACCCCGCAAAAGATGTAATAAGGGTAACAGTGAAGCCCGTTAAATCGGCCAGCATGAACGAAAGACTGGTGTACACAATTAATAACAAAGGTTTTGTGTTGAGCTGGGAAAATCTTGATGTACCGGTATCTATAAAATAAATACTGAGACAATATGTGACGTCCTAAAATAGGTTGACTGATTTTAGGTAATAGTTGAAGATACC
>DAIOVU010000033.1:43201-43422 GCA_036758845.1 Sediminibacterium sp. | reverse complement strand
TGCCATGTTAAATAGAAATTTAACGTTAGGAATTTGGTTAATCCGACTAAGAATAGCCGGACGGCAAATGTAAAGGGAAAAGGGAATTATTCCAAGTATCTACGTAAAGGAATTGTTATAATACTGTTTTTCAGGCATTTGTACAGGTCCCGGCACCGCTTGCGTCGCACCCTTGTGCGCTGGGAACGCTATTCGGCATCATTGCGCGGAGGAACGACAAA
>DAIOVU010000033.1:0-43101 GCA_036758845.1 Sediminibacterium sp. | reverse complement strand
GCAATCTATGCTGCAAAATTCGGGCACTCCGCTAATTTGTAGCACAGACTGCTTCATTGCGCGGAGGAACGACAAAGCAATCTATGCTGCAAAATTCGGGCACTCCGCTAATTTGTAGCACAGACTGCTTCGTTCCTCGCAGTGACGATTACCGCCTCATCCCCGGAAACCTTCCGCCCATCGGCATATTGTTCATCATTTTCATCATCTGCTTCATCTGCTCAAACTGCTTCATAAAAGCATTCACTTCAGCCATATCCTTACCGCTTCCTTTGGCAATACGCGCTTTGCGGGAGGGAGTTAATGAATCCGGATTGGCTCTTTCAAAAGCTGTCATCGAACTGATCATCGCCTCAATGCCTTTAAAAGCGTCATCCTTGATATCAATATCTTTCATGGCCTTACCTACCCCGGGTATCATACCCATCAGATCTTTCAGGTTACCCATGCGTTTGATCTGTTGCAACTGGTCCATAAAATCCTGGAAATCGAACTGATTTTTCCTGATTTTCTTTTCTAATCTTTTGGCTTCTACCTCATCATATTGTGCCTGCGCTTTTTCTACCAAACTGGTAATATCACCCATGCCCAATATACGCTGCGCCATACGGTCTGGATAGAACACATCCAGCGTGTCCATCTTCTCACCGCTGCTTACAAACTTAATAGGTTTGTTTACGGTGTATTTGATAGACAAGGCCGCACCACCTCTTGTATCACCATCTAATTTCGTTAACACTACCCCGGTAAAATCCAACCGGTCGTTAAAGGCTTTGGCAGTGTTCACTGCATCCTGGCCTGTCATCGAATCCACTACAAACAGGATCTCTGCAGGGTTTACGGCTGCCTTTATATTGGCCACTTCCGTCATCATCACTACATCAATAGCCAAACGGCCCGCAGTATCTATGATGATCACATTTTTATTTTTCGACTTCGCTTCTTTGATCGCATTCTGTGCTATCTCAACCGCATTCTTATTCTCCCTTTCACTATACACATCAACGCCTACCTGTTCTGCAAGAACAGTTAACTGGTCAATAGCCGCCGGACGATAGATATCACCTGCCACCAATAAAACAGATTTGCCTTTTTTTGTTTTAAGATAATTGGCCAGCTTGCCGGTAAACGTGGTTTTACCACTACCCTGCAAACCAGCAATCAGAATAATGGCCGGGTTACCGCTGATATTAAATTGCGCTTCGGTACCACCCATCAGCTCGGTCAATTCATCCTGCACAATCTTAACCATTAACTGGCCCGGGCTGATGGCATTGAGTACTTTCTCACCTGTTGCTTTTTCTCTTACTTTATCGGTAAATTCTTTGGCTATTTTAAAGTTCACATCCGCATCAATCAATGCACGGCGGATATCTTTTACCGTATTGGCAATATTGAGGTCGTTAATGCGCGCTTCGCCTTTCAGATTTTTAAAGGCCGATTCAAGCTTCTCACTTAAAGAATTAAACATATTTCACTGGTTTCAGGTATACACAAATAAAAAGTGAATATAACCGAAGCTATATTCACTAACGGAGTGCAAATATAAATTCTACAAACGAATACCCCGAACCAAATTGCGCCTTTGCGGCTTTGCGGGATTTTTTCAGCACGCAAAGACGCAAAGGCGCAAATAAATCAGTTTCCTGAATGCTGCGAAATCTTATCAAAATCCAAATTATCCGAGATAAAAACGCAGGTGCTTACTCCTGTTGGTACTTCTGAGCTTTGTGATAGCCTTATCCTTGATCTGCCTTACCCTTTCCCTCGTTAAATGAAACCTTTCACCAATATCTTCAAGGCTTAGCGGATGATCAACGCCTATGCCAAAAAAATAACAAACCACATCTTTCTGCCGTTCTGTGAGGGTGCAGAGGCTGCGTTCTATTTCCATTCTCAATGATTCATGGTGAACCAGTTTTTCATCTGTACGTTCGGCATTCGGATTTTCCATCAGGTCTAATAAAGTGCCGTCTTCGCCTTCAGATAAAGGTGTGTCCATACTTATATGCCTGAAGCCAACACTCATGGTAGCTGTTACTTCATCAATACCGATCTCCAGCACATCTGCCAGTTCTTCAGGAGTTGGTTCTCGCTCAAACTCCTGCTCCAGTTGCTGATACGCTTTACTGATGCGGTTTGTGAGGCCCACCTTATTCAATGGCAAACGTACAATACGGCTCTGTTCGGCCAGTGATTGCAGTATGCTCTGACGTATCCACCAAACAGCATAAGAAATAAATTTAAACCCCCTTGTTTCATCAAAACGAAGCGCTGCTTTGATCAGGCCCAGGTTACCTTCATTGATCAGGTCGGGCAGGGTTAACCCCTGGTTCTGGTACTGTTTGGCAACAGATACCACAAAACGAAGATTGGCTTTTACCAGCCGGTCAAGTGCCGGTTGGTCGCCCTCGCGGATGCGCATCGCTAAAGCAACTTCTTCTTCCGGACTTATGAGTTCTACTTTTCCGATTTCCTGCAGGTATTTCTCAAGACTTTGCGATTCACGATTGGTGATCGACTTGGTAATTTTGAGCTGACGCATACTCATAATAAGCAGGTTTTGATGCTATGTTAGTATTGGTATAAAACCTTTCTATCGGAACTGAGCGGGCGAAATCGGGGGCACACAATCACTTGTAAAGCAATTTAAGATTTTTTTAAAACTTATCAAAAAATATATTTTTCGCAAAAAATTGAAAATCAATAGTTTACGATGCGTGTTGCTGCAGATTATTTTCACACAGCCACGAATCGGTACTCATTACCAAAAAAACATTTGTATGCGAGGGATTATTTAATATTATTGCATGCCTACGACAGATTGTAGGTTAAAGAGATTGTAATGAGTAAGAAGCAACTATTTACGTTGGAATTTCCGGTTCGCTGTTCGCCAGGTATTTTATTCGAGTTTTTGGCCACTCCCGCAGGGTTGCAGGAATGGTTTGCTGATAAAGTGGATGAATGGGAAAATGTATACAGCTTTTCATGGGGTAACGGTACACCTGACAAAGCAGAAGTGGTAGACAAGGAAGAAGATAAATTTATCCGCTATCACTGGTTACATTCTGAGAAGAATGAATATTTCGAGTTCAGGATTGAAAAAACAGAAATATCCAACCAGACCATTTTGGTGATCAAGGATTTTGCAGAAAAAAATGAAGTGAAGGATCAGAGCCAGTTATGGCAATACCAGATCAAAGATCTTTTTCACAGGCTGGGCGGTGCATAAGCATTATTGAACAGCCAGCATCCCGAGCATTTCTACGCAAGTATCCTCAAGGAATTTTTCAAGATTATCCCAATCCTGCAGGCTAACCTTTTTTGCCAGTTTGATAAAGGGTAATGAGGCAACTGATTGATTTTCCCATTCACTCAAGGGCAGATAATTATCACCCCTGAAATGGTGCTGCCATGGATCTTTGCTGATGCAGATATACCATCCTGCATCATCTTTCCTTATTTTATCTGCATGGTTTTGAATAGAGGCTGCATACTTTTCCCTGAAGCGGCCCGATAACTGAAGCGTGATACTACAAAAATTACCCCACCAGAAAAAAGTACGGATAGCAAATACATCATCCCCCGCAAAATACCGCGGATGATCCAGCATCACCCATGGCAACCCTTCGTACTGCTCGCCTTTGGATATTTTTGGCGAGCGGAAATCAACGCCATTATTAGTGATGGAAGGATTGTTTTCAAGTACTGTTTTATACGCTTCACTGAGGCTGCCAAAAAGGGTATATACTTTTTGAATGATGGCATTCTTTGTTAAAATCCAACCGGCATCATTTACCAGGTCCAGTTCCTTTGGTGAAAGCGTTACTTTTGCAGGGCTCATCAGACAATATTAAGAAAGGACAAAGTGATAAAAAAACTTGACATACTCATCATACGGTCGTTTATCGGGCCTTTTATTGCTGCATTTGCCATTTCGCTGTTTGTGCTTACCATGCAGTTTTTCTGGTTGTATATTGACGACCTGGTGGGTAAAGGGCTTGACCTGTTCACCATTTTAAAACTGGTGGGGCTGGTAACATTGTTCTGGGTGCCTACTGCCCTGCCGCTGGCATTGCTGTTCTCTTCTATCATGACATTTGGTAACCTGGGTGAAACTTTTGAGCTGGTGGCCATCAAAGCAGCGGGTATTCCATTGCTGCGTTTTATGCGCCCACTCACTATTATAACTATTTTCATCAGCGGGCTGGCGTTTCTGTTTGCAAACAACATTATCCCTGTAACACAAAAAAAATTATCGGCTTTAAAGTATGATATCATCGTATCAAAACCGGCATTTGATATTAAAGAAGGGGTTTTTTATGATAAGATAGGCGGGTATGTAATTAAACTGGGAACGAAAGAAAAGAACGACAGCGTAATTCATAACGTGGTGATCTTTGAAAAAGGAAATATGCTGCAGGATAATATGCTGATGGCTGAAAGCGGTGTGATGCGTCTTACCAAAGACAAAAAATTCCTTGAATTTATTTTAAAGAACGGATGGCGTTATGAAGAGAAAGGCTCGCGCGGTACCACTAATACACAGTTTACCAGGATGGGCTTTAAAGAATACAAAAAAGTGTTCGATCTGAAGAGTTTCCAGATGAACAAATCGGGCGACAGTGCTTTTTACGATCCTAAAATGCTGAGTATCCGTCAACTAAACCAGGCTATTGATTCATTGCATAATGTTGATACTTTTTATTACAAAAAATCATTAAAAGAGGTGTCACCCTATATCCGTTTTACGCGTTATATGGATACCGGCTGGGTAGCAAAAGATACTTTCAAACTCAGAAAAGCTACACAGTTTAGCCAGCTAATCCCCGATTCGATCAGGCAGGCTGTGATGGAGGCTTCCATCAGCCAGATCAACAGTATCAGAGGTAATGTGAGTGTGTTGGCTACAGACTATACAGAAAAATATAAATCGCTGCGGCTGCATGAAATTGAGTGGCACAGAAAGTTCACGCTTTCTGCCGCCTGCCTCGTTTTGTTTTTGATTGGTGCGCCATTGGGCTCTATCATCCGTAAAGGCGGGCTGGGTACCCCATTGGTATTTGCCATCATCTTCTTTGTTATCTTCCACTTATTCAACACGTTTGGCGAGAAATTTGTGAAATCGGACTCTACCAGTCCGCTCTTAGGCATGTGGCTCTCTACCTTCATCCTGATCCCTATCGGCGCTTTTCTCACCTTTAAAGCCATGAGGGATTCACAATTATTTAACCAGGAATTCTATTACAGATCTTTCAAACAGTTGCGGAGTTTTTTGGCTAATTTTAAGTTCACAAAAAAATCATCCTAAAACTTTATTCTATGTTAAAACATAATCCGGGTCGTCGTGAGTTTATAAAAACCACGGGCAAAGCGGGCGTTGCCGCAGGTATTGCATTAACTGTTTTACCATCATGGGCAGATGCTGGTATGCTAACTGCTGCTACAGGTTTTACCCAACAGCCTTTGCCTTACGATTATAAAGCATTGGAACCTGTGATAGATGCTATGACGATGGAGATACATTACAGCAAACATGCTGCTGCTTATGCTAAAAACCTAGCCGATGCCTGTACCGCAGAAAAAGTAGATACCGGTAATACTAAACTGGAAGATGTACTGCACAATATTTCAAAATACTCAACCAAGATGCGGAACAATGGCGGCGGGCATTACAACCATGAGCTGTTCTGGCAATGTATGAAGCCCGGTGCTGCCACTAAACCAGAAGGAAAATTAGCTGCGGCTATTGACCAGTCGTTCGGATCATTCGATGCATTTAAAACCCAGTTTACCGATGCCGGCAAAAACCGTTTCGGAAGTGGATGGGCATGGCTGGTTTTAAACGGAGATAAAAAACTGATCGTAGGCTCAAGCGCTAACCAGGATAATCCTTTAATGGACATTAGTGATCTTAAAGGAACACCATTACTCGGATTAGATGTTTGGGAACATGCCTATTACCTGAAGTATCAGAACAAACGCCCCGACTATATTAATAACTGGTGGAATGTGGTGAACTGGGAATTTGTGCAGAAGCGTTTTGAGCAGGGATAACATTCAATTCAAAAGTCAAAAGTAAAAATTCAAAAGAGGTTGTTTTTTGATTTTTTACTTTTGACTTTTTACTTTTTAATATAAGCTTCATGAAAACAATAACCAAATGGGCAGGCGCATTAGCTTTTGATGCCACAGCCGATACAGGCCAAACAGTAAGAATTGATACAACTGTTGAAGGTGGTGGATCGGGAAGCGGAATGAATCCGAAAAAAATGTTACTCGGTGCCCTGAATGGATGCAGTGGAATGGACGTAGTGGATATGCTTAAAAAAATGAAAGTGGCTTTTACCAAATTTGAGATAGAGGCAGAAGCGGAACAAACAGAAGACCATCCCAAAGTGTTTACATTCATCAAAATGACTTACCGGATAGATGCAAAACCAGATGACCTGGACAAAGTAACAAGGGCTGTAACCTTATCGCAGGATAAGTATTGCGGCGTTTCGGCCATGCTGGCAAAGCACTGTGCAATCACTTATACAATAGAGTTGATATAATGTAGATGCAGTGGCAAAAATAATTTCTACCTTTGCCGCAAATCTTTTCTTCTGCAATCTGCCAAACAAAATTTCCGCGTTCAACTCTGGATCACTTCACTGAGTGTGGTGTTGTTCCTTACAAAGATCATCGCTTATCAATTTACCCACTCACTGGCCATCCTTTCTGATGCGCTGGAAAGTATTGTGAATGTGATAGCCGGCTTTATCGGCCTCTACAGTTTATATATTGCCGCCAAGCCGCGGGATATGGAACATCCCTATGGACATGGCAAAGCAGAATTTGTATCTGCCGCCATAGAAGGGGGCCTGATTGTTGCAGCAGGCATTATGATCGTTTATGAAACCGTTCTGAATTTTGTTCAGGAAAGTCCACTGCAAAAACTGGATACGGGCCTATACCTGATCGGCCTTACTGCGGCAATCAATTTTATTGCGGGAACCATTTGTATTAAGATTGGCAAAAGAAATACATCACTTGCCCTGCAGGCCAGCGGCAAACATTTACAGGTAGATACTTATTCTACTGTTGGAATTATTGCCGGACTGGTTATCATATTACTTACGAAACTGTATTGGCTTGATAAAGTGATTGCCCTGGGCATGAGTGTACTGATTATTTACAACGGGTATAAGATCATTCGCACTTCGCTGGCAGGTATTATGGATGAGGCTGACATGAAATTACTCAACACTGTTATCAAGGTATTAAATGACCATAGACGTGAAAACTGGATCGATCTGCATAATCTCCGCGTGATCAAATATGGCGCCCTGCTGCATGTTGATTGTCACCTCACTGTTCCCTGGTACCTTAATGTACATGAAGCTCATAAAGAAATAGATGAATTGGCTGCCCTGATCAAACTGAAATTCGGCGATGCCATTGAGCTGTTTGTTCATACCGATGGCTGTATGCCTTTTAGCTGCACTATCTGCACCAAAAAAGATTGTACCGCCCGTGAGCAGCCCATGAAAAGCAGGTTAGAATGGACTTTGCAAAATATTATTTCTAATAAGAAACATCAATTGTGAGAGTCGTGAGTCGTGAATCGTGAGACGTGAGTAAATGCGGTTTGGCTTAACTCACGATTCACGTCTCACGACTGACGATTCACGCCAAAAAATCTTCCCTCTCCCAACCACATTTCCTGCCTAAATTTGCAGACCGTTATACACAAATCATATTAATCATACTTTCAATCCTAAAATCAGAGATCATGCAGATTTGGAAAGATTACCAGGAAAAAAACAAAGACCGTTTCCTGAACGAATTGCTTGAGTTATTACGCATACCCAGTATCAGTGCGCGCAGTGAGCACAAAGATGATATGACCCGCTGTGCCGAAGCTGTAAAACAAAGATTGCTAGAAGCCGGTGCCGATACAGTAACTATTTACCCAACAGCCGGCCATCCGGTGGTATATGGTGAAAAAATATTTGATGCATCTAAACCAACCATACTGGTTTACGGGCATTACGATGTACAGCCTGCCGATCCGCTGGAACTCTGGAACAGCGGCCCTTTTGAGCCTGTGATCAAAGACGGAAAAATATTTGCACGCGGCTCTGCCGATGATAAAGGGCAGTTTTATATGCACGTAAAAGCATTGGAAACCATGACGCAGACCAATACCTTACAAGCCAATGTAAAATTTATTATAGAAGGTGAGGAAGAAGTGGGCAGTCCTAACCTTGCCACTTTTGTTAAAGCCAATAAAGAATTATTAAAAGCCGATGTGATACTGATCAGCGATACGTCTATGCTGAGTATGGATACGCCATCCATTGATATCGGCGTTCGCGGACTGAGTTATATTGAAGTAGAAGTAACAGGCGCCAACCGCGATTTGCACAGTGGTGTATACGGCGGTGCAGTAGCCAATCCTGCCACCGTATTGGCAAGAATGATCGCAACCTGTCATGATGAGAATAACCATATCACCATCCCGGGATTTTATGATGATGTAGTGGAAGCAACAGCAGAAGAAAGAGCTAAAATGGCCAAAGCACCGTTTAGCGAAGAAGCCTATAAAAAAGATCTTGGCATCAGCAGTTTATACGGGGAGAAAGGTTATACCACCAATGAAAGAACAGGCATCCGCCCAACACTGGAAGTGAATGGTATCTGGGGTGGTTATACAGGTGAAGGTGCTAAAACCGTTCTGCCCGCCAAAGCAACTGCGAAGATCTCGGCCAGATTGGTGCCTAACCAGTCATCGGCAAAGATTACTGAAAAAATACTCAACTATTTTAAAAGCATCGCTCCGGCAGGTGTAACGGTGAAAGCCGAAGAACATCACGGTGGTGAACCTTATATGACACCTATTGATTCTGATGCATACAAGGCAGCAGCCAAAGCCGTTCAGGCAACATTTGGTAAAGAGCCCATCCCTGTTCGCGGCGGTGGCAGTATCCCTATCTGTTCTTTGTTTGAAAAAGAGCTGGGACTGAAGATCGTATTTATGGGTTTTGGATTAGACAGTGATAACCTGCATAGTCCGAACGAAAAATATGAGCTGTTCAATTTCTACAAAGGCATTGAAACCATTCCTTATTTTCATAAATTCTATACAGAAGCTTTTGGAAAGTTTTAAAACTTTCCAAAAGCTTTTTTACTATGTCTGAAGAAAAAGAAAAACTACGCATTGATAAATACCTCTGGGCCATCCGTTTGTTTAAAACAAGGAGCCAGGCCGGAGATGCCTGCGATAAAGGCAAGGTAAAATGCAAAGGTATTAATGTAAAAGCCTCCAAAATAGTAGTAGTGGGCGATGAATATGAGGTAAAAAATGAAGCCCGTAAATGGGTAATAAAAGTAACCGGCTTATTACACAAACGGGTTCAGTATGCGGAAGCAATAAATTTCTATGTAGACATTACACCGGCAGAAGAATTAGACAGGATCAGGTTTGAAGCAGCCAGTTTCCAAACCGGCAAACGTCAAAGCAAAATTGGCCGCCCTACCAAAAGGGAAAGAAGGGATCTGGAAGGATTTATGGATATATAATTTTTCGAAGAAAACTATACAACTGTCTTTTCACGCCTGTGCAGGTATTCTGTATGTTTGCATCATGAACATCGATATCATTACCGTAGTTCCGGATCTGTTAGAGAGCCCTTTCAACCACAGCATTTTAAAGCGTGCAAAGGAAAAAGGTCTGCTTAATGTGAACCTGCACAATCTCCGAAAATGGGCCATCAATAAACATATGCAGGTAGACGACTACCAGTTTGGTGGCGGTGCCGGAATGGTAATGATGCCCGAACCTTTGGCCAATGCCATTGATGAGCTGCAGAAAGACAGAAAATACGATGAGATTATTTTTATGACACCTGATGGCGAATCCTTCAACCAGAAAACAGCCAATCAATTATCACTGAAAGAAAACTTACTGATCATTTGCGGGCATTATAAAGGTATTGACGACCGTATCCGCCAGAAATACGTAACCAAAGAAATTTCTATTGGCGACTATGTATTGAGCGGCGGAGAACTGGCTGCTGCGGTAGTAGTGGATGCCATTGGCCGTTTAATACCGGGTGTTTTGAATGATGAAACCTCCGCTTTATTTGATTCTTTCCAGGATAATTTACTGGCCCCACCAGTCTATACCAGGCCCGCTGATTTCCGCGGCGATAAAGTGCCGGAAGTGCTTTTGCAGGGTGATCCCAAAAAAGTGGAAGAATGGCGGAACGAGCAGTCTTTACGCAGAACCAAAGAACGGCGCCCGGATCTGCTGAAAGACGAATAGTGCCATCTTTTAAAATAACCGTTCATCCATAGATTCCTGCGTTACATAGGTTGTTAACACTTTCTTTTAGGTAAAAAAAAGAATATTGCTGTAGCAACCTGCCACCCAAAACACGAAATGCATCTCACTCAACCACTGAACAAGCTGCTGATTACATGCGGTATACTCTTTTGCATTAAAATAAATGCACAGCAGATCAATGGTGAGAGCTTTCAGAAAGAATACCAGCTACATATTGCAAAAACCAGTGAACCCATTAAGGTAGATGGTGAATTTACCGAGGCTGTTTGGGCCAAAACAGAAATAACCTCACCCTTCTGGAAAAAGTTTCCCAATGATGAAGGTCGCCCACAGCGAAAAACAGAAGTGAAAGCAACCTATGATGATAAGTTTCTCTATTTCGCCATTACTGCTTATGACTCGGGGAAAGCCTATATACAAAGCCTGAAAAGAGATATCGGTCATGATGGCAATGATGGTATTGGCATAACCATTGATCCTACCAACCAGCGAACCAACGGTTTTTTCTTTGTGGTAAATGCTTTTAATGCCCAAAGTGACGACCAGCTTCCGTTTCCAGACAACGGCCCCTCATGGAGCTGGGATAATAAATGGTTCTCTGCCACCCAACGATATGCGGATAAATGGACAGCCGAAATTGCTATCCCTTTTAAAAGTATCCGTTATACTGCCGACAAATTATTGTGGGGATTAAATTTTGTACGCATTGATACAAAAACAAACGAATATTCCAGTTGGACACATGTACCCGTTAATTTCCGTTCGATGGACCTTGGCTATACCGGTGCCCTGATCTGGAAAGAGCCCCCGCCGCAACCCGGCAGCAATATGGTTTTTATTCCGTATGTAACAGGGGATATCAGTTCAAACCAGGAAGATGCCGTTGCCACCAAAACCACTGGTAACGCAGGTTTTGATGCAAAGATCGGATTGTCGTCTTCTTTAAATCTTGACCTGACCGTTAACCCTGATTTTTCGCAGATCGAAGTAGACCAGCAGGTAACCAATCTAAGCCGCTTCAGTATTTTTTTCCCTGAAAGAAGAACTTTCTTCCTGGAGAACTCGGATCTTTTTGCACAATACGGTATTCCGCCTATCCGTCCTTTTTATTCAAGAACAATTGGATTGGATAAGGATGGAAATAAAATTCCTATTCTTTATGGGGCGAGAATAACCGGCAACATTACAAAATCTACCCGCATTGGATTTATGAATATGCAAACGGGCAGAAAAGGAGATTATTCGCCCGAAAATTATACAGCCGCCACTGTAAGCCAGGGCGTATTAAAACGTTCCGTGATCAAGGCATATTTTCTTAACAGAGAGAATTCATTAACCGATTTACAAAAAGCAAAAGACCCGCTCAATGCCTGGGGCCGCAATGCCGGATTGGAATTAAATTTTAATAATCTGCAGGGAACATGGGGCGGCTGGGCCGCCTATCATCATTCATTCAAGCCGGGTATTGGCAGCGCTAATCATTATATTGATGCAGGCTTTAACTATAACGGGCGACACTTAAATATTGTGACAGATCTCGGCACAATCGGCACAAACTATTATACCGATATGGGGTTTGTAGAAAGGATCAACAACCATGATGCGGCAAGAGATACAACAGTAAGGCTTGGGTTCAAGCAATTATTTAACCAGGTTGTTTACAAATTGTTTCCTAAGAAATCAAAGCTCAACAGCGTGTCTTTTACCCTTACTAATTTTCTTGTATACAACCCTGATAATAGCCCGAATGAGAACTTTCATGAGTTTATATACGAAATGCAATTTAAGAATACCGGCTTCCTGTTTGCATTTGCCAATACCGATAATGTACACCTTATGTTTCCTACATCTTTTACAGATGCACAAGCCATACCAAAAGGGAAGTATACTTTCCAACAATCGGGTATCGGCTATCAATCTGATTTTAGGAAGCCCGTTAGTTTTTCTGTAAAGCTTACCGGAGGTGGTTTTTATAACGGGAACTACCAAAGCGTAAAAACCACTATTACACTGAGAAAACAGCCTCATCTAAATATTGCACTTAATGCAGAATACAACAGGCTTGTTTTCCCCGACCCTTATGGCAGTAATGAATTGTTCCTGATTGCGCCAAGAGTTGAATTGAATTTTGCCACTAACCTGTTCTGGACAACTTTTGTACAATACAATACACAAAGGAATAATTTCAACATCAACAGCAGGCTTCAATACCGCTTTAAACCAATGAGCGATTTCTTCCTTGTTTATACTGATAATTATTTCACCGATCCATTGTTCAGAAACAAAAACAGGGCGCTGGTGTTTAAGATGAATTACTGGCTGAACATATAATTAGCGGATTGGCGAATTACGGATTAACGGATTTATTACCCGTATCCCTTTACCTAATCCGCCAATCCACAATCCGCAATCCGTTAATCCGTAATTCGCCAATTCGCAATCCGCTAATCCTGCCCCTTCACTCCTATCAACGGTAATTGTTTTTCGTTGATCATTTTATTCAGTGCTTTCAGATCTGTATTCATGATCTTCTTCAGCTTGTCTAACTGCACATCAGCCTGACCGCTCAATTCTGCAAACGCTTCACGTGCCTGTTTGCTTGGTGAATTCTGGCCACTGGCAGCAACACCGTATAATCCGGCAATTTTATCATTCAAACGGATAGGGAAGTTCAGTACATCCTGTCCGCTTTTTGATTTGGTCTGATACAATGCCTCTTCTACCAAAGTCATTTGTTTGGTTATGCTATCGGCCATTTTCTTAATGTCTTTATTGCCATCCATATCCATTCTCGCAGTAAAATCGTTGATCTGTGTCCGCAATGCACGGATATTTTTGATCGCTTTTTGTACTTCACTGAATTTATCCCTCACCTGCAATAAAAATTGTACCTGCGCATCATAATCAGCTTCCGACATCTGATAGTTTGGATTGGCTTTAATCACAAACGGAACATCTACTGAATCTTTTCCATAACGGAAACGGGCATTGTACTTACCCGGTGCAGCTTTTGCAGAACCGATACCGCCATTCCATAAGATCAGCCCTTCTACTCTTTCTGCAGGAGGATAATTCATGTCCCATACAAACTGGTTCATGCCTTCATTAAAATCTATTTTATCGCCCGGTTCTTTTGCATTTTTACTGAAGGTTTTAATGGGCTTGTTCTGTTTATCAAATACGGTGATGGATACTTTGGAAGAATCATTCGCATCGTTCAAAAAATAATTGAACACCACACCGCTTGCCGGGTTCTCGCCTGCATTTTGTATAGCTCCCCCTCCGCCACCACGGGGACCTCTTCGGCCACCACCTTCTGTTCGGTACGCATCATTTACTGCAAAAACATGCAGGCTTTTATTTAAGGAAGCAATGTTTTTTTGCTGTAACACACTCAGATCATCAATCACCCAGAAAGCCCGTCCCTGTGTGGCTACAATGAGATCGTTCTCTTTAATGGTAATATCTGTAACAGGCACAATGGGCAGATTTAACTGAACTTTTTTCCAGTTGGCGCCATCATCATAACTGATGTACATGCCATATTCCGTTCCTGCGTATAAAAGTCCCGCACGTTTTTTATCGGCGCGCACGGCACGGGTAAAATGATTATCATTGATTCCATTGGTAATGCGTTTCCATGTTTTACCGTAATCTTCTGTTTTAAAAATATAAGGCGCAAAATCATCCAGTTTGTATTTTGTTCCGGCAAAATAAGCAGTGCCTTTTTTGAAAGGATCGGTTTCAATACAATTCCACATCATCCATTTACCTGCTTCGGGCGGGGTTACATTTTCCCATGTTTTTCCGCCGTCTTTACTTACGTTGATCAGTCCATCATCACTACCTGTCCACAACAGATCTTTTTCCAGTGCAGATTCGGTGGCAGTAAAAATGGTACAGTAATATTCTACCGATGTATTGTCTTTAGTGATAAGGCCGCCACTGGAAGCCTGTTTTGATTTATCGTTGGTAGTCAGGTCAGGACTGATGGTTTCCCAGCTCTGGCCTTCATTTTCGGTAACAAATAAATGATTGCCGCAGGCGTATAAACGTTTTGGGTTATGGGGTGAAAAGAAGAAAGGGAAGTTCCATTGAAACCTGTATTTTAAAACATCTGCACCTGCGCCCATCGGGTTATCGGGCCAAACATTGATGGCGCGGTTTTCACCGGTTTTGTGATCAAGGCGTGATAGGTATCCGCCATAATTACCACCATACACAATATCCGGGTTCAACGGATCTGCCTGCACATAACCACTTTCAGAACCTGCGGTAATATCCCAATCTCTTTCGGTAATACCTGCACCGGCAGTACGGCTTTTGATACGGACCGTTGAATTATCCTGCTGCGCCCCTAATATGCGGTAGGGAAAAGAATTGTCTGTTGAAACACGGTAAAACTGTCCAGTTGGCTGATTGCCAAAACTGCTCCAGTTATTAGCACCGTCAAAACTGATCTGTGCACCACCATCATCTGCAACAATCATCCGGTTACCATCTTCAGGATCTATCCACAGATCATGATGATCGCCATGGGGTGTATTCACACTCTGAAAAGTTTTACCACCATCCCTGCTGCGCATGAATTCTACATTGGGACAGTAAACAAGGTTTTCATTCTTCGGGTCAACAAACACTTTGCTGTAATACCAGGCGCGTTGGCGTATGTTGTTATCGTTGCTGGTCAACGTCCATGTTTTACCGGCATCGGCGCTCATAAATAAACCACCTGTTGCATTTTCAATGATGGCATATATTTTATCGGTATTGGATGGAGCCACTGCCACACCTACAATACCCCATGTTCCTTTGGGCAGTCCTTTTTTAGCAGTGAGGTTTGTCCATGTTTCACCGCCGTCCACACTTTTATATAAACCGCTGCCCTCTCCACCGCTCTCCATGCTGTATGGAGTGCGTATTACCCGCCACATACCGGCATACATTACAGAGGGGTTGCCGGGTTCCATTACCAGGTCTGAGCAGCCCGTTTGATTATTGATGAACAATGTTTTCTTCCATGTTTTGCCACCATCGGTGGTTTTGTATACACCGCGTTCTTCGTTGGGTCCGAATAAATGCCCCATCACAGCAACCCAAACCGTATTCGGATCTTTTGGGTGAATGATGATACGGATGATATGACGACCATCTTTCAAACCAAGATTACGCCAGCTTTTACCGGCATCATCGCTGCGCCATATTCCCCCAAGTCCCTCGGCCACGTTGCCACGCATGCTATTCTCACCTTCGCCAACATAAACGATCGTTTCATCACCTGGCGCCACGGCTACTGCACCGATGGTGCCGCCAAAATATTTATCGGTAACGTTTTTCCAGTTACTGCCACCATCTTTTGTTTTCCATACGCCACCACCTGTACCACCAAAGTAGAACGTGGTTTTGTTTTTGTATTCACCTGTAACAGCAGTACTCCGGCCACCTCTGAACGGGCCAACCAGGCGGTATTTTATTTTGGAATAAAATACAGAATCGCTGTTATCGGCTTTAACGGTAACAGGGGTAACAGATTTAGATTTTTCTTTTTTCTGGGCAAGTGTAGGCAATGCAAGACATGCTATTGCCTGAAGCAGGAAGAGTAATTTTCTCATAGTATACATTAAATTGGGTAGTTAAGTTAACCATACAGCCCCACCCAACAAAATGGAAATGACGAGCGGAAGAATGCTCTTTTTCACCGGTTTTGAGCAATTCAGGTAAACAAACAGGCAAATATTTTTCTCATATACTTACTTTCGTTTAGTATTTGTGAGGTTAAACAGTAAAAACCGAAA
The DNA here is from genome assembly GCA_036758845.1 of Sediminibacterium sp. Classification (GTDB taxonomy): domain Bacteria; phylum Bacteroidota; class Bacteroidia; order Chitinophagales; family Chitinophagaceae; genus Sediminibacterium. The sequence goes on along the minus strand of DAIOVU010000033.1, from coordinate 26,973 downwards.
AAATAACCGGCAAAACTCACTTTACACTTCACTTTAGATATATAACTATTATGCATACCGGCACATTCAGTATTATCGGAAACCTTGTAGATGTTTGGGAAAAAAACATTTATCCAGCGGAGGTTACAGTAGAAAATGGTGTGATAAGATCAATCAGAAAAATTAGCGACAAATTGCTCCAGTCTGGTAAATATATTCTGCCGGGTTTTGTAGATAGTCACGTGCATATAGAAAGCAGCATGCTCATCCCCAGTGAGTTTGCGCGACTGGCAGTAGTGCATGGTTCAGTTGGTACCGTAAGCGACCCGCATGAAATAGCTAATGTGTGTGGAATGGAAGGTGTGGAGTTTATGATCAACAACGGCAAACGGGTTCCTTTTAAATTCAATTTTGGCGCACCCAGTTGCGTGCCGGCAACCATTTTTGAAACGGCTGGTGCTGCACTGAATAGTGAGGATGTAAAAAAATTACTGGAAAAAGAAGAGATCAAATACCTGAGCGAGATGATGAACTTCCCCGGTGTATTGTTTAAAGATGCTGAGGTGATGAAAAAAATTGCCGCATCACATGCATTGGGCAAGCCGGTAGACGGCCATGCTCCGGGCCTGCGCGGCGAACAGGCAAAAGAATACATTGAAGCTCGTATATCAACAGATCATGAATGCTTTACTGCAGAAGAAGCGGTTGATAAGCTACAGCACGGCATGAAGATTTTGATACGCGAAGGAAGTGCAGCGAAAAATTTTGAAGCGTTGATAGAACTGCTCGAAGATCATCCTAAAATGATCATGTTCTGCAGTGATGATAAGCACCCGGATAGCTTAGTGGCGGGTCATATCAATCAACTTTGTGCAAGGGCCGTTGCCAAAGGGCATGATGTGTTTAATGTGTTGAGGGCCGCCAGTGTAAACCCTGTTCTGCATTATAAATTAGATATTGGTTTGTTGCGTGAAGGAGATCCGGCAGATTTTATTTTGGCAAATGATCTGAAAAATTTCACTATCCATCAAACCTATATCAATGGAGAATTAGTGGCGGAGGATGGAAAATCATTTATCCAATCTGTACCCAGCACCCCGATTAACCAGTTTGATTGCAAAGAAATTACTGTCAACGACCTGGCAATAAAAACAGCAGGCTACCCTGCAATAGAAGGTAAAATACCAGTGATAGAAGCATTGGATGGGCAACTCATCACCAACCGCTTACAGTTACAGGGCAAAGAAACAGATGGCCAATGGGTAAGCGATATAGCGCAGGATATGTTGAAAATGGTTGTTATTAACCGTTATCACACTGCACCGGTTGCCAAATGTTTTATAAAAAATTTCGGGTTTAAACACGGCGCTATCGCTTCTTCTGTTGCACACGACAGTCATAATATTGTAGCTGTAGGTGCAGATGATGAAAGTTTGGTCAAAGCCATTAACCTGGTAATTAAAGAAAGAGGCGGCGTAAGTTGTGTTAACTCCAGCAGTGCTAAAGTACTGGGGTTGCCCGTTGCGGGGCTGATGAGTGCAGATGATGGTTACAAAGTTGCCGATGCATATACAGCAATAGATGCCATGGCAAAATTGTTAGGCTCTACCCTGGCCGCTCCGTTCATGACGCTGAGCTTTATGGCATTATTGGTGATACCCCATTTAAAATTGAGTGATAAGGGTTTGTTTGATGGAGATAGGTTTGAGTTTGTTTAGCAGTTGTGCTGATCATTGACTGCCATTGATTATTTCGTTGTTGAAATATCACCGGTCGCCTTCATCACTTTTATCGCTACACTATCCGTACCCTTTGGTGCAAAATATTTTGTTTTGAACTTTACAGTTTTGCCAGGGCCTACATTTTCATAAATGGTTTCAACTGCCTCATCCAGTTTGGTACCGGTTTTACTGAAGAACGACAAACGGAGTTCCACATCTTTATAAGAACAAACTGTTGCGCTGTTAGTGATGGTACCTTTTACCACTGTCTGGCCAATAATATTTTTATGGTCTTTATTACTAACCATTAAAAAGCGGGCTGGATTATTCTTTTCTTTATCTGCCAGTGTCTCTTTTACTTTTTCATAACTGGCAGTATCGAATTTTTTATCCTTTTTTTCGTCTTTGCAGGCGAGGCAAAAACCAAACAGGCAGGTAAATACAAGAATCTTTTTCATAGCGCTGATTTCGCAGATTAAAGTATGAAATTATTCATCACTTAATTCGTTAATTAAAACCGTGCTTTTACGACTTTTTGTGAAAAAATGCCCGCGGAGGCTCAAAGGCGCAGTTTTTGGTAAAAAGTCCATCCAAAACAAAATTTTCAATTCCAGCCGATAGAATTTAGTTTTGGGGTATAAACTGACTGTAATTACCTGACCCCCATGATAGTTAATTTAAGCGAAAAACATAGCCTGGTAAGCAACTGGGTAGCTGAACTGAGAGATGTAAATGTACAGGGCGACCGTATGCGTTTCAGACGCAACCTGGAACGCATTGGAGAGATAGCTGCTTATGAGATCAGCAGGCAACTGCCATGGAAATCTGCAGAAACACCCACCCCATTGGGAACACACGATAGTAAAGTATTGGAATCTCAGCCGGTATTAGCTACTATTTTACGTGCCGGTTTGCCAATGCATGCCGGTATGCTGAATTATTTTGATAAAGCCGATAATGCTTTTATATCTGCCTACCGCAAACACCATCGTGATGGCAGTTTTGAAATCAGCCTGGAATATATGAGCTGCCCATCGCTTGATAACAGGATTGTTATCATCAGCGACCCGATGCTGGCCACCGGTGCTTCCATTGTAAAAACTATACAGTACATGAAGGATGAGGGCACACCAAAAGAAATTCATGTGGTGGTAGCTATTGCCTGTACAGTTGGAATTGAATATATTCAAAGAGAATGTGGCGAAAATATCAGCATCTGGTGTGGTGATATTGATGATGAACTGACAGCAAAAGGCTATATCGTTCCCGGATTGGGTGATGCCGGTGACCTTGCGTTTGGAACTAAATTACAGTCGTAATAAACTTATTGTTTCCCGCCCCCGTAACGGGTAAATAGTTAAGACAGCTATAATATTTTATCTGCGTCAGGCCAACATGGTCGGATTCACTTAAATTCGATGTTACGGATGTGTATGCGAAAACTAATTACTTTATGCTGCTTGTGTTTTGTGCTGGCTAATGCTACAGCACAGGATCCGCATTTTTCGCAATTCTTTTCATCGCCGCTTACGCTCAACCCTGCGTTTACAGGTAAGTTTTTTGGCAGCTACCGGGTAGCAGGCAACTATCGCAATCAGTGGGCCACTATTTACAATGCTTTTACCACAGCAACCGTTTCTGCCGATTTTCATATCCTACAGAACAGGATAGCCAGCAACGATACATGGGGTGTTGGCTTTGCAGGTTATAATGATAATACTGCCAACGGGGCACTCAAATTTAATTACGCATCTGTATCAACAGCTTATCATAAAGGTTTGGATGAAGAAGGTTTTCACCAATTGGGGGCTGGCTTCCAGGTTACTTATGCCAATATGCTCATCAACACAACCAAACTAACATTTGAGGATCAGTTGGTAGGCGCAGGTTTTACCGGTGTTACATCAGAAGTATTCAATAATGCATCTTTAAAATCTTCTTATGTAGATGTAAATGCCGGTCTCTTATATAACGGCAGTACTGCTGATAGAAATAATTTTTATTTCGGTGTAAGCATGTACCATATCAACAGGCCTAAACAATCTTTTACCGGTGCGCAATATGTACTCAGTCCGCGAACCACTTTTCATGGCGGGGGTTATTTCCCTTTAGGACAAAACAGCACTTTGCATATTAGTGCATTACAAACTTTTCAGGGAAGTGCCGCCGAAACTATGGTTGGTGGTGCCATCCAGTTAAATGCCACACCGGATGAACCTAAGCCAACCAGTTTGTATGTTGGCAGCTGGATTCGTTTTAATGATGCCATCATACCATATCTCGGGTTAGAGTTTGATGATTTCAGACTGGGCGTTTCTTACGATTACAACAACTCATCCCTGAAAACAGGTTCGTTGAACAGGGGAGGTATTGAGATATCATTAATCTATGTTCGCAGGCCCTCTACAGAGAGGCCGGTTAACTGCCCTAAATTCTGATCGCTGATTGCGCAGATTTTTTGTATGATTGATATGAGAAGAGGTTATCACAAATTGTGATAACCTCATGAAACTCTTTTTTGGTTAGCTGAAACATAAAATCTTTTGGGAAACGGTCCTTATTTCTTCTAACTGCCTGTTTAAGTGCCCGGGTTTCTACACCATACATTTCAGCAAGGTAAAAATCGAACATTAGTTTTTACGTGTTGTGCTCCTATTAAACACATAGTTACATAGGTTAGGAAACAGGGCATATAGTTCAAGCGCTATGTTTCTTTTTTGCTTTTCTCATGTACCTATGTGTTTTAAAAGTGATTTGAAATAACGGTTGTCTATCCATCACCGGTTATTTTTCCCGCTAACGTAGGGGTTATCTTTCAAAATAAAACGATAGGGTAACAGAGCGTCCTCACCTGCATAATCAACCCCAATTCTGGGCGTGGCTATTATATGAGAAGGTTTCACAATAAAACCATCATCTGCAATAAACAATTCCCCACTATGCAGAGGTATAGCATTATGTTTTATTTCTATGCCCAAAGCTCTGGACATATTACCCGGTCCACGTGTTAAGGTGTTATCCGGTTTAGGTTTGCCCGTTCTTTTCAGCATGGCTTCAATACCCAAAACAGGCTCTACACTTCTCAGCAACACCGCATGTGGAACTTCTGCTTCGTTTGTAACTACATTAAATAAATGATGGATGCCATAACACAGATACACATACGATATCCCGCCTGCGGCATACATGGTTTCAGTACGCTTTGTTCTCCGGCCGCTCCATGCATGCGAGGCTTTATCTGTTATGCCATTGTAAGCTTCCGTTTCTACAATTCTGCCCGCTGTAGTAATTCCGTTGAAGGATGTAACCAAAACCTTCCCTATTAATGCCTTTGCAACAGAACAAACATTTTTTTGCCGGTAAACCGATACAGGCAATTTATCTGAACGCAAAAACGTTATAGCTTTCATGAGCATAAAACTACTGAATATGTTAACTTTGCAAAGCTAAATCCCCCTTGCAGTGCTGAAAGAAATGATTATAGCCATACAGGCATACTTCCAGGCCCACCGGTTTATCCAAAAGCATAAACTGTGGAAATGGATATTGGTACCTGGTATCATCTATACCACCCTGTTCATTATTGGCATGTACTTTTTCAGTAATACTTCCAGCGATTTTATTGAATGGATCATTCTTAAAACCGGTTTGAAACAATGGCTCGACAGAATCAACAGCAGTTTTCTCGGGTTCCTGTTCACCATGGGCAGTTTATTATTATGGTTGATATTGATGCTGTTTTATTTCTCGCTGTTCAAATATATTTTTCTGATTGTAGGATCTCCCCTGTTTGCATATCTCAGCGAAAGAACAGAAGCTATTATTGAAGGAAGAGATTTCCCTTTCAATTTTAAACAGTTCCTGAAAGATATTCAGCGTGGTATCAGTATAGCGGCAAGAAACAGTTTGTGGCAAACGGTTTATGTGCTGTCTATTTTATTGTTGGGACTGATACCGTTGATAGGCTGGCTAACTCCTGTGTTGGCCGTACTGGTAGAATGTTACTATTATGGCTTTTCAATGCTTGATTACAGTATGGAACGTCACCGGAAAACACCTGCCCAGAGTATTTTTTTTATTGGCACGCATAAAGGTCTTGCAGTAGGCAATGGTCTTATTTTTTATATGATGCACCTTGTGCCGGTTCTGGGCTGGATACTGGCACCGGCATATTCAGTAGTGGCCGCCACACTCAGTATCTATCCCCTCAAACCCGTGGAAAAATAATCTGACCTATGGGTTCCGGAAAAGTATACCTCATCCCAACCGTATTGCACGAAGACGCCTTGCAAACAATTCCGGCTTATATTCTGGATGCAGTAAAAAACTGCAGTGTATTTTTTGTAGAGAACGATAAAACAGCAAGGCGTTTTCTGAAAAAATTATGGAGAGAAATGGTGATTGATGATTACCAGTGGTTCATCATTCATAAAGCAGAAGAGGAAGTAAGACAACAATTTTTACAACTGCTTAAAGCAGGAAAAAATATAGGCATCATCAGCGAAGCCGGTTGCCCGGGTGTAGCAGATCCCGGACAGGTTTTGGTTCAGGCTGCGCAACAAGCCAATATCACCGTAAAACCCTTGGTAGGCCCCAGTTCTATCTTACTGGCATTAATGGCCAGTGGTATGAACGGACAATGTTTTCAGTTTCATGGATACCTGCCTATCGATTCGTTTGAAAGAAAAAAGAAAATAAAAGAACTGGAAGCGGATTCGCAAAAAAGAGACTGCACACAGATCTTTATCGAAACCCCTTACCGCAATAATCCGTTCATCAAAGATGTTTTGGATACATGCCGCGAAGAAACCCGGCTTTGCATTGCAGTAGATATCACAGCCGGTTCAGAAATTATCCGCACACAGACCATCAAAAAATGGAAGCAGGAAGTTCCGGACATCCATAAGCGGCTGGCCATCTTCCTGCTTCATGGATGATTTTGTGAATGGGCAATGGTGAATTGTCAATTGTGAATGGTGAATTGTGAATTAAATTGCGTGCGCAACATCAATTGCCCATTGCCCATTGCCCATTGCCCATTGCCCATTGCCCATTGCCCATTGCCCATTGACAATTGTCAATTGACAATTGTCAATTGACAATTTTTTTAGCGTTCAGGCCGCTTTAGCGTCCCGACCACAACATCTACCCATTATTTCGGCTTAATCATAGACTCTCCAGGCATTCCCCTTACTTCATAAATACTATCAACAATATATTTCTGCATTCCTCTCCATGGCAAAGAGCCAAAGTATTGTTTATAATGCACATTCACCTCTCTCCCCGATACTTTCAGCAGTTGTTGGGCAACCGCATCATTGGTTACACTAAAAGAAAATTCATTACTCTGCACATTCGCTTTAAAGCCGCTAAGGATAATTTTCCCTTCATAGGTTTTGAAGATGATTCCTTTTTCCTGGAAAATATTCAGAGTGCCCGCCTGTGTACCGCGTGCTAATACAAAATAATAACGCCAGTATACAAAAAGAGACAGTGCAACTACCAATATGGCCGATATGATCCAGATTGTTTTTTTCATTATAATCCGTATTTATCAATAAGGTAAATTAACGCGGCCATATTTACTGCGCCTAACAACAGCTCGCGCTTATTTACATTTTCAAACACATCGCTCCTTGCATGGTGCAGATCGAAATAGCGTTGCGGATCGGGATTTAATTCTCCCACGGCTGTACCGAATACTCTGTTCAGCGGACTTACATCAGCGCCACCACCATCGTTGGTAAATTCAAATGCGCCATACGGTGAAAGTAATGGCAGCCAGCTCTTCAGTTTATCCATTTGCTCTTTGCCAGCCTGAACAGAGAAACCTCTTGGGGTAAATCCGCCAGCATCGCTTTCAAGGGCAAAAATGTGTTTCTCACCTTTTGCTTTTGCTTCCTCAGCATATTTGGTACCACCCCGCAAGCCGTTCTCTTCATTAGCAAACAATACAAAACGAAGGGTATGTTTGGGTTTGTAGCCAATAGCCTGCAAAGCACGCATGATCTCAATAGTATGTACAACACCGGTACCATCATCATGTGCCCCTTCATTAACATCCCAGCTATCAAGGTGACCGCCAATAGTAATAAATTGATCAGGGAATTCTGTTCCTTTCAATTCTGCTATTACATTATGCCCGATGGTATCAGGCAGAAAATGTCCGTTCGTGGTCATAGACATTTTAAAACCTGATTTCTTACTTAATTCCCAAACTGCATCCCCATCTCTTGGTCCTACAGCAATAGCAGGAATTTTAGGAAATGAATCAAGATATGCCATACCACCGGTATGCGGATCGTTGGCCGTAGATTCGGTGAGTGACCGTATCATTACCCCAACAGCACCATATTTAGCCGCCCTGCTTGGCCCCGACCAGCGATAAACACCAGACTGACCATACGAAACGAATGGTTTCACATTGGTGGGATCAAAACCATGATTATAATAAACGATCTTGCCTTTTATCTCATCTTTTCTTTTCTCCAGTTCGTTAAAATCTGAAACGGCAAGCACTTCGGCAGTAACCGTTCCATTACCAAGAGAATTACCCAGGGCCAATACATCCAGCGGACGGTTCACTTTCTTTTTATCTATTTCAATGATGGCGGCCTGGTCCTGCCCGCCACGTACCCAATGCGGTAGCATACATTCCTGTAAGAACACTTTATCAGCGCCATTATTCTCCATCGCTATTTTGCCCCACTGCACCGCCTTTGCAAACTCTGGCGAGCCGGCCAAACGGCCGCCTACCTGTTTGGTTAACTGGTAAAGCAGTTCATAGGCTTTACCATTACTAAGTATTTCATTCGAGATCTTTTTTATAACAGCTGCATCATCTGCAGGCTGTGCCATGGCCACAACAGGCAACCAGATCAGGGAGAGTAATATCTTTTTCATAACACTAAAGTTAACTATTTGTGTTGTTTGACCAAGATGGATGAACGGAATCTGCGGAATGGAGAAATAATTGTTACTTGCAACCGAATTGGTCTCTGGTTTGTAGTCTGTTGTCTGTGGTTACCACAAACAACAGCAGACCTCAGACTTCAAACTACAAACTGAAGTTATGCGTATAGGGATTGTCTGCTATCCAACTTTTGGTGGAAGTGGTGTACTGGCTACCGAATTGGGTAAAGCACTTGCCGATGAGGGCCATGAGGTGCATTTTATTACCTACCAGCAACCTGTTCGTCTGAATGTATTCAATACCAATATTTTTTATCACGAAGTAAGGGTTCCTACTTATCCCTTATTTGATTACCCACCCTATGAAATTGCTTTAGCCAGTACGATGGTAGATGTGATCATGAACCACGATCTTGATCTGCTGCATGTGCATTATGCCATACCACACGCATCTGCTGCTTATATGGCTAAACAGATCGTTAAACAAAAAAATGGCAGGAACGTACCGGTCATTACCACTTTGCACGGAACAGATATTACACTGGTGGGTAAAGACAAAACCTATGAACCCGTTGTTACATTTTCCATCAATGAAAGCGATGCGATTACTGCTGTTTCACAAAATCTGAAAGACGAAACCTTTAGATCCTTTGCCATACATAAAGATATTGAGGTGATCCACAATTTTGTGGACGTTAACCGTTTTAATAAAAAACCCATTGACGCATTCAGGAAAGTGATTGCACCTCATGGAGAAAAAATATTGATCCACGCTTCCAATTTCAGAAAAGTGAAAAGGGTGGATGATGTGGTAAAAATATTTGCCGCGGTAAGAAAAGAAATGCCCGCTAAATTATTAATGGTGGGCGATGGTCCTGAACGGCCGGCTATAGAAGAACTGGCAAGAGATCTTGGTGTGGACGATGATATCCGTTTTTTAGGCAAACAGGAACAGATGGAAGATATACTTGCTGTAAGCGATGTATTCCTGCTGCCTTCTGAATACGAAAGTTTTGGTTTGGCAGCGTTGGAAGCGATGGCTGCCAGGGCAGTAGTGATCAGCACCAATGCCGGTGGACTGGCCGAAATCAATATCCAGAATCAGACCGGATTCCTGGCTGATGTAGGTGATGTAAAAGCCATGAGCCAGTTTGCCATTGACCTGTTCAGAGATGATGAAAAGATGGCAGAAATGAAAGAAGCAGCTTACCAGCAGGCGGTACGATTTGACATCAGTAATATCATTCCTGTTTACGAAAAACTGTATAGCCGTTTTTGCCGGATGGATTCCTGCGGGATATAACTTGCTTAGATATTAAGCTCCTTGCGCTCTGCCTCATCAATGCTTTGTAAAATGATCTCGCATACCTGCCTTAATTCCTTCTCAGTAATAATTAATGGTGGTGCTATACGCATTCGGTCTGCAGCAAACAAAAACCAGTCTGTGATCAATCCATTCTGTATACATTGATGTATGATGGACCGGGTAATTTCATCAGACGCAAATTGCAACGACATCCACAAACCGGAACTTTGCACCGAGATAACAGAAGGATGTACAAGCTCTTCTGCTAAAATATTTTCTTTTCTTTTTACCTCACTGATATAGTTTCCTTCCAACAATACTTCCAATGCGGCTTTACCGGCCGCGCAGGAAACAGGATGACCGCCGAATGTAGTAATATGGCCCAATACAGGGTCGTGCGTTAAGGTGCGCATCATTGCATGACTGGTTACAAATGCACCCAGGGGCATGCCGCCGCCCAATGCTTTGCCCAACAATAATACATCGGGCACCAGATCAAATTGTTCAAAGGCCCATAATGTACCTGTTCTGCCAAAGCCGGCCTGTATCTCATCCAGGATCATCAATGCATCATACTCATCACATTTTTTTCGAATAGCCTGTAACCATTCTTTAGAAGGTGTTATAATGCCGCTTTCGGCCTGCACTGTTTCCAATATCACACAGGCAGTTTGCGAATCGATGGCATCAATCACCTCCCAATTATTGTAATCGTAATGATATACATCCGGCAATAAAGGGCGGAATGCATTTCTCCAGTATTCATCACCCATCACACTTAAAGCGCCTTGTGTGCTGCCATGGTATGATTTATTAAATGCAATTATTTTTGTACGGCCCGTAACCCGCTTGGCAAGTTTCATGGCACCTTCTGTGGCTTCTGCACCGCTGTTGGTGAAGTAGACACAATCAAGAGAAGCCGGTAAATGATCGGTCAATAATTTGGCATAAGTTGTTTGTGGCGATTCGATAAACTCACCATAAACAATCAGGTGCATATATGCTGCTGCCTGTTCCTGAACAGCCTTTACCACCTTAGGGTTTGAGTGACCGATATTGCAAACGCTAAAGCCGGAGATCAGGTCAACATACTGTTTACCGGAAATATCCCACAAATGAATACCTGAAGCCTTTACCATCTCAATGCCTATCGGAGCCGGAGATGTTTGGGCAATATGTTGCAGAAAAAGTTGTCTGTTGGTCATTTTAGATGTTAGATATGAGATGACAGTTGACAGAATTGTTTTAGATCGTCATTATTCCACACTTCGGGATTTTTATACCCATCATTGCAGAATTCTTTTAATAAAGTTACCTTCATTCCACAAATCTATCAACTAACAATCTGTCATCTAACATCTCTCAACTAATCCCTTATGGCAATCATCCTCCCTGTTCTTGGCAAGCACCCGCAATTTGGCAAAAATTGTTTTGTAGCCCCTAATGCCACCATCGTGGGCGATGTAGTAATGGGCGATGAATGCAGTGTGTGGTTTAACGCGGTAATTCGTGGAGATGTGCATTATATCAAAATGGGTAATAAAGTAAATGTGCAGGATGGGGCAGTGATCCATTGTACCTATCAAAAAAATCCAACAGTAATCGGCAATAATGTATCCATCGGACACAATGCACTGGTGCATGGCTGTACTATCCAGGATGATGTTTTGATCGGCATGGGCGCCATTGTAATGGACCGATGTATTGTTCACAGCAATTCAATTGTTGCCGCCGGGGCGGTTTTATTAGAAGGAACTGTTGTAGAAGCAGGAAGCATTTATGCCGGCGTACCCGCCAGAAAAGTAAAAGCCATTTCCAAAGACCTTGTTCATGGAGAGATCGACAGGATCGCGAACAATTATGTCAAATATTCATCCTGGTTTGAGGATTCGAATGATTCGCCGGGAGAACAAAGTGAAAACTAAAAAATAAAACTTCAATTTCCCTCCCGGCTAAGCCGAGACCAAAATTTCCCAATCAATAAAGATTTTCTTCCATCGTATCCAAAATAGTCAGATAACTGGCATACCTGTCAACAGAAACGGTACCGGCATTCACCGCTTTTTTAACTGCACAACCGGGTTCATTAATGTGCATGCAGTTATTAAACTGGCAAGCGTTGATCAACTGTTTCATTTCAGGAAAATAATGCGAGAGCTCCTGTTTAGGAATGTCTACCAGGCCAAACTCACGTACACCGGGCGTATCAATGATCTGTCCGCCACCAGGCAGATCAAACATTTCAGCAAAAGTGGTTGTATGCAACCCCTTGCCACTCCATCCGCTTACCTCCTGTGTCCGCAGGTTTAATTCAGGAAAAACAGTATTGATAAAAGTAGATTTACCCACGCCGCTATGGCCACTCAGTAAGGTGGTTTTATTGTGCAGCAATGCTTTTACTTCATCAACCCCCTGGTTATTTTGTACACTCGTCAATACCACTTTATATCCCACAGTTTCATAAATCTCCTTCAGCAAAGTAAATTTTTCCAACTCTTTTTTCCGGTAGAGATCTGATTTATTAAATACAATGATGGCAGGAATATGGTATGATTCGCAGGATACCAGGAACCTGTCCATAAACCCCTGTGATGTTTTCGGGTCCTTCAATGTTGCAAACAGGATGCTTTGATCAAGATTAGACGCAATGATATGATGCTGCCTTTTATTATGCGGCGATACGCGGGCCACATAATTGCGCCTGTCGTAAATCTGATCGATCATGGCCGATTCTTCCTGGATATCTTCTATTTCCATCTCTACCTCATCGCCAACTGCAATGGGGTTGGTAGAACTAATATCCTCTATCTTAAAAACGCCTTTAATACGCGCCTGGTACATCCTCCCGTTTGCAGCTTTTGCCACATACCACGAACCGGTTGATTTATATATACGCGCCTTCATTTAAACGAAGATAATGCGCAGGTACTCATCCTTTTACAGAAAGGGAAGGAATGATCAAAGAAATTTTGCGAAATATTAACCTCCCCTGCCATTTAAAGCATTCAACCATAAAGCCTTAGCGGAAGAAAATCAATATCTTCGCATTCTATGGCAAAATTTGCGCATGACGAGGTAATGCCTTACCAACATAGTGATTTGAACAAAAAAGAGCAGGTGGCCGATATGTTCAATAATATAGCTTACCGCTATGATTTCCTGAACAGGTTTCTGAGTGCAGGTATAGACGTGTGGTGGCGGAAAAAGGCCATCAGCCAGTTAAAAACACTGGCACCTAAAAAGATACTGGATGTGGCAACAGGTACCGGCGATGTAGCCATTCTTACCTACAACATACTAAAGCCCGAAAAAATCATTGGGATTGATATTTCGGAGAGAATGCTGGAACTGGGCAGAAAAAAACTGGAGAAGCTGGAACTTAACAGCCATATTGAACTGATCACCGGCGATAGCGAAGTGATCCGTTTTGAGGACAATAGTTTTGATGCCATAACTGTTGCCTTTGGTGTACGCAATTTCCAGAACCTGGTAATGGGAATGAAAGAAATGCACCGCGTATTAAAACCGGGTGGTAAACTGGTGGTACTGGAGTTTTCGAAACCAACAAAGGCTGGTTTTAAAAATTTGTATAACTTTTACATGAATTATGTGGCGCCTAATATTGGAAAACTGTTTGCCAAAAACAAAGACGCCTACCAATACCTGAACGATAGTGTTCAAGCCTTCCCCGAAGGGCAAACCTTTTTAAACATCATGCATGAAGCAGGATTTACCCAAACTTATTTGAAAAAGCTTAGTTTCGGAATATGCGCTATTTACTGCGGAAGCAAGTAGTCCTGCTCATTGTTGTTTTTCTTTTCTGCGCATCGCAACTGCATGCACAGAAGGATATTTTTCGTCGTAACCACGACGATCTTGTTTACTATTTTGGCCTTACCCTCGGTTATAATTATTCATTTTTACACGTTTCCAAATCGCCCATGTTCCTGCAGAGCGATACGATCCTGTCGGCCGAACCCGGCTCCAGTGGCGGTATTGCCATGGGACTGATGGCAACTGCCCGGTTAAGCGATCATTTCCAGGTAAGGTCCAACCCGCAACTCATTATTGGCGGGTCTAAATACATTGCTTACAACCTCAGCAAGGCAAGGCCTGGTGAAGCTTTGTATCAAAATCAAACACTGCCAACAACGGTGGTGAGTTTTCCATTCCAGGTAAAATTCAATTCAGACAGGATTGGCAATTTCCGAACCTACCTGCTGGGCGGTATCAAGTTCGACACAGACCTGTCGAGCAATTCGGCGGCGCGTAATGCGGATGATATCATCAAACTAAAAAAGAACGATTTTGGTTTTGAACTGGGGATGGGTTTTAATTTTTACCTGCCCTTTGTAACTATCTCTCCGGAGATCAAGATCAGCAACGGCCTTACCAACCTGCACCTGCAGGACCCCAACCTGAAATACTCCAATACACTTGATCAGATCCTTTCCCGAATGGTGGTATTCTCTATCCACTTTGAAGATTAGGTTTAGTTATCAGAAAAATGAAGACCCTGACAGGGGGATTTAATAACTTGCACTACCAAAAAGAGTTCATCTAAATTTTAGTGTAATGAGCCAGTATATCATTAAAAATACATGCATCGTTAACGAGGGACAAAGAACCTATGGAGATGTGCTGATCCGGAACGGAAGGATTGAAAAAATGGCAGCCTCTATTGATACAAAAGAGCGCAGTAAAGAGATCATAGGTACAGATCAGTTTCTTATTCCCGGCGCTATTGACGACCAGGTACATTTTCGCGAGCCTGGTTTAACACATAAGGCAACCATTTATACAGAAGCAAAAGCAGCCGTTGCAGGTGGCGTAACCTCTTTTATGGAAATGCCCAATACCAAACCGCCCGCATTTACCCATGCTTTATTAGAAGAAAAATACGAAAGAGGCAGGCAAACATCATTGGCCAATTACTCTTTTTTTATGGGTACAGCAAATGATAACCTGGAAGAAGTGCTAAGAACCAATGAACGGAAAAACGATATCTGTGGTATAAAAATTTTTATGGGCTCTTCTACCGGAAATTTATTGGTTGATAACCCGCTGACGCTTGATAAGATCTTTGCAGGTTCTGAACTGCTTATTGCCACACATTGTGAAGATGAAAATATCATCAAAGCAAATTTTCAGAAGCTGAAGAGCCATAAACAAAAATTAGAACCTTCAGACCATCCCATCATCCGCAACGAAGAAGGGTGTTTTGAATCGTCTTTCCGCGCCATCCAGTTCGCTAAAAAATATAACAGTCGCTTACACATTCTGCATATCAGTACAGAAAGAGAATTGCAGTTGTTCACCAATATGATACCACTGGAAGAAAAACGTATTACGGCTGAAGTATGTGTTCACCATTTGCATTTTACCAGCGATGATTATGCAACACTGGGCAACCAGATCAAATGCAACCCCGCCATTAAAGCACCCTATAACCGGAAAGCTTTATGGGAAGCCCTTCTTGACGACAGGTTAGATATTATTGCCACAGACCATGCCCCACATACATGGGAAGAAAAACAGGAAGATTACGAGCGCGCCCATGCCGGATTACCCCTGGTGCAGCACTCTGTTCAATTAATGATGCATTATGTGAAAGAGGGCAAAATAAGTCTGGAAAAAATGGTTGATAAGATGAGCCATTCAGTAGCCAAATGTTTCCAGATCAAAGAAAGAGGGTTTATCAGGGAAGGATACTATGCCGATCTTGTGCTGGTTGATATGAACCGACCCAACACCGTAGCTAAAGAAAACATCCTGTACAAATGTGGCTGGAGTCCATTGGAAGGTTTTACTTTCCCCGCGTCAATAACCCATACTTTTGTAAACGGGCACCTGGTTTATGGAAATGAGGGGTTTGATGAATCACAGATGGGTAAGAGGCTTCAATTTAACAGACAATAAGGTTTGGAGTTTGGGGTTTGGGGTTTGGAGTTCTTTGGATACTTCAAACCTCAAACTCCAGACTCCTAACTTCAAACTCCAAACTAACCCTATGCAGGTAGACAAAACCACCCTGGCCGATCTTTCTATTTTTCACGGAGAAGAAGAGCAGTCTGTTTTTCATCATCTGAATTTTACGCAAACAAATGGTGGCAGGGAGTACCTGCGTCAATTTATAGGTAGTCCTTTACCTTCCGTTAAGGAGATCCTGGATACACAACAAACAATTCAGCTGTTAATAGAGGTGTCGGGCAATTGGCCCACCATCATAACCAATGGCAATGTTATGATGATTGAGAAATATTACGAATCGCAGATCAATAAGTTTCCGCATCATCCAACCCTGTTTGACAGCCTTGTTTATAAGCTCCTTAACAAGTACGATTTTTCATTGATTCGCTATTCTGTTGGGCATGCCATTGATTTTACAAAGGGGTTGCAGCAAATAACAGACTTATTACAGAACAAACCACTCAGCAGGCAATTGGCTGCATGGGTTGGACGAATATCAGTGCTGCTCAACAAGCCCAAAGTGCAGGACCTCCTTAAAGAAAATAAAAATGAGCTAAGCACTGTGGCTGTTTTAAATTATGGAGGATTTGTACTTCATCAATTTAAGAATGCCGCATTTGAGCTGATAGATATTTACAGCAGGTTAGATGCTTATATGAGTATGGCGCTGGCCTGTAAAAAATATTCATTCTGCTTTCCCGGAATAAAAGAGATCCCTGATCCGTATATCAAAGCAGATGGCTTATACCATTTATTACTTGAGAAACCGGTTGCTTATGATATTGAGCTTCGTGTTGAAAAGAATTTCCTGTTTCTTACCGGGGCCAATATGGCCGGCAAAAGCACCTTTATTAAAGCAGTAGGTATATCCGTTTACCTCGCACATCTGGGCATGGGTGTGCCGGCAAAAGCAATGCAATTAAGTTTTTTTGACGGACTGTTGAGTAATATCCAGGTGGTAGATAATATTGTGAAAGGCGAAAGTTTCTTCTTTAACGAAGTACAACGAATTAAAAGTACCATCGAAAAAATAAGCGACGGGAAAAACTGGCTGATACTGATCGATGAACTTTTTAAAGGCACCAACCAGCAGGATGCAGTAAAATGCAGTACCACGGTAATTGAAGGTTTGCGTAAAATGCACAATGCCTTATTCATACTATCCACGCACCTTTATGAGATCGGGGATGCACTAAAACAGTATCCCAATATTCAGTTCCACTATTTTGAGACCTCGGTTAAAGACGACCAGCTATTGTTCAGCTACCAACTAAAAGAAGGTATCAGCAACGACAGGCTAGGCTACCTGATTCTGCGAAAAGAAGGAGTGGTGGAGCTTTTGGATAAATTAGCCAACTAACTTTGGGAAAGTCGGGAACTTTCCAAAAGTTAAAAATCAGGTATAAATACGCTATTCCCGTTCCCCGTACAGCAGTATCTTTCGGCCATAATCATTGGCAGTAGTTTTTCATGTAATCCCCTTACCATCACTGCCAGCATCATATCAGCACAACCGGAAACTAAACAGTAATCATATTTCCGGCCGGGAAAATTATTTGTATGCTTGTAAAAACCTTTGGCAGCGCCGTTTATGGCGTAGAAGCCATTACCATTATTATTGAAGTGAATGTGAGTATGGGACAAGGCGCCCACCTCGTTGGTCTTCCCGATAATGCCATTCGCGAAAGTTTACAAAGAACAGAGAGTGCCATTAAAACCAACAATTATTTCATGCCCCGTACCAAACTGGTGGTTAACCTTGCGCCGGCAGATATCAGGAAAAGCGGCTCAGCCTTTGATCTGCCCATTGCCATAGGTATTCTCGGTGCCAGTGAACAACTGGAAGAACCTGAGCGGTTGAAAGACTATGTGATCATGGGCGAGTTGAGTTTAGATGGCTCCGTACAGCCCATCAAAGGCGCCTTGCCTATTGCCATACAGGCACGTAAAGAAGGTTTTAAAGGGTTAATAGTTCCACTTGCCAACGCAAGAGAAGCAGGCATGGTTAATAACCTTGAAGTATATGGTGTAGAACATTTGACAGATGTGGCAGGATTTTTTAAAGATCCGGATTCTTTACAACCGGTTGTGGTAAATACAAGAGAAGAGTTTTTTGGCAATCAATATGAGTTTGATATTGATTTCAACGAAGTAAAGGGGCAGGAAAACATTAAACGCGCCATGGAAATTGCTGCTGCAGGTGGGCACAATGTGATACTGATTGGTCCGCCAGGTGCTGGTAAAACCATGCTGGCCAAGCGTTTGCCCACCATCCTGCCACCACTCAGTTTGCAGGAGGCTTTAGAAACAACCAAGATACATAGTGTGGCGGGCAAGTTACCTGCCAATAGTGCCTTGATCAATAAACGTCCGTTTCGTTCACCACACCATACCATTTCTGATGTGGCGCTGGTTGGCGGGGGCGGCACACCACAGCCCGGCGAAATATCATTGGCACATAATGGTGTTTTATTTTTGGATGAATTACCTGAATTTAAAAGAACTGTACTCGAAGTAATGCGCCAGCCCATGGAAGAAAGAAGGGTAACCATCTCCCGCGCAAAAATGGCTTTAGACTTTCCTGCCAATTTTATGTTGATAGCTTCTATGAATCCCTGTGCCTGCGGCTATTATAATCACCCAGAAAAAGAATGCACCTGCCCGCCCGGAGCCGTGCAGAAATATTTAAACAAAGTATCGGGGCCGCTATTAGACAGGATCGATCTGCATGTAGAAGTAACGCCTGTTGCATTTAGTGAATTAAGCAGTCAGCAGGAGACAGAAAATTCGGCTGCTATCAGAGATCGCGTGATAAAGGCAAGAGAGATACAGGCGAAGCGATATATAGAGTATCAAGGTATCTATGGTAATGCGCAGATGAGCAGCAAGTTGTTGCGTGAAATTTGTGTGATAGGCAGTGTAGGAGAAAACTTATTAAAGAAAGCGATGGAAAAACTAAACCTTAGTGCCCGCGCTTACGACCGCATTCTCAAAGTAAGCCGCACTATTGCTGATTTGGCCGCGAGTGATGATATTAAGCCGGAGCATCTGGCGGAGGCGATTCATTATCGGAGTTTGGATAGAGAGGGCTGGGCTGGTTAAAACTAACTTTTGGAAAGTTTTAAACTTTCCAAAAGTTGCAATTAAACGATATATGTTACACCCGGATAATTTCTATCACATCTACAACCACGCAAATGGGCGGGAAAATCTGTTCATTGAGCAAAGGAATTATTATTTCTTTCTGGATAAAGCAAATCTCTATCTGAGTCCTGTTTTAAAACTATATGCATACTGTCTTATGCCAAATCACTTTCATTTATTGATAAGTATTAAACCTGAAGCAGAAATCGTAAAACTTTTGGAAAGTTCTGAAACTTTCCAAAAGTTGAGATCAATTGAGCAGATGATGTATATGGAACGAAAGATCAGCAAATCCATTGCCAATTTATGCAGTAGCTATACCCAGGCATTTAATAAAGTTTATTGCAGAAAAGGAAGTCTCTTTATGCCCAATTTCAAATCAACTCATATTGAGGATGATTCAGCGTTTTGCAAAATTGTACATTATATCCACTCAAACCCAGTGCATCATGGGTTTACGAAAAATATTACAGACTGGCGATTCTCATCATATCAATCACATATTTCGGAAGGAACAACCCGTCTCGAAAGAGATTATACATTAACTGTTTTTGGGGGGAAAGATGCATACCTGAATTATCACAAACAACTCATAGATTTAAAACTGCCAAAACTTTTGGAAAGTTGAGAACTTTCCAAAAGTTAACTTTCTTATTCCCTTTCTCGTAACCCGTTTTTCCCGATTATATAAGCCATCATCACCCATTCTCATTCACTTTTGCTGTCTAAAACATTCAGGAATGAAATCATTGTTTTTTAGCATTGTTTTTTTACCAATCAATTTAATTGCGCAGCACAGTACAGATACCATCAAAACGGTTCAGTTAAAAGGAGTTAGCGTTACAGGCATCAGAACAGTTCGGGGCACAGGCCATATGCCTGAAGTAAAAGAAGGAATCATTTATGCAGGTAAGAAAAATGAGGTTCTCCTGGTAGATAGTCTTGATGCCAACAAAGCCATTAACAATACCAGACAGATATTGGGCAGAATTCCCGGTTTAAATATTGTAGAAACAGAAACAGGTGGCTTTACAGCCAATGGCATAGCCACACGTGGCCTTAATCCCACCCAAAGCATTGAAATGAATACCCGGCAGAATGGCTATAATATCAGTGCCGATATATTTGGGTATAACGAAGCCTATTACATCCCTCCAATGGAAGCAGTAAGTCGTATTGAAATGGTGCGTGGGGCGGCATCGCTGCAATTTGGTTCCCAATTTGGCGGCATGGTTAATTATGTTGTAAACAATGGTCCTAAAAACAAAGCATTTGAATTCTATACATCACAAACCGGGGGCAGCTTTGGCCTGTTCAATACTTTTAATTCAATAGGAGGCACCATCAATAAATGGAGCTATTATGGTTTTGTTCAATACAGAACAATGGATGGCTGGAGACCTAACAGTGCGCAAAAACAATTATCCGCTTTTGGTAAAATACAGTACACCCCATCAGCCAGGTTAAATATAGGCATTGAATATTCGCTGCTGCGCAACAGGGTTCAAATGCCCGGCGGACTAACTGACAGCATGTTCAAAGCCAACCCGCGCAGTTCTTTTAGAAGCAGGAACTGGCTGAGAAGTCCATGGAATATTGTAGCAGCGTATGCCAATTATACCCTCTCGGCGCAAACTTCATTAAACATAAAAACATCATTTCTTTTTAGCAACCGGGCACTGGTTTGGCGTAATGAAGATGGCGGAGCCGGCGCGTTAGATGAGATAGATCCATCAACCGGCACCTATGTTAACCGCGAAGTGGAAAACGAGGATATGCACAACACCACCACAGAAGTACGCCTGTTACATCAATATAAATTAGGCCGTGCAGATAATACTTTGTCGGCTGGCTTGCGCTACTCCTATGCTAAGTTCAAAAAACAGGGTGGAGGTGAAGGAACCACAGGAACTGATTTTGATTTATCAATTAGCGGCCCGTACGGTTATGATCTTGATTTTACCACTACCAACATTGCTCCCTTTATCGAAAATATATTCAGGCTCGGTGAACGGTTTACACTTACACCCGGCTTCCGGTTTGAATACCTGAAAAGTACGGGACTGGGTTATAAAGAAATCAACAACACCAAAGTGATCACCAACGAAAACCGGACCCGTTATGTGCCCCTGTTCGGTTTAGGAGCAGAATTTAAAACTTCGCTCTATACAAATATCTATGCCAATATCAGCCAATCATACCGCCCTATTGAATACGCGCAACTTACCGCTTTTGGTGTTACATCTAAAATTGATCCCAACCTCAAAGACGCCAATGGCTTTAATGCCGACCTGGGCTATCGTGGCACTGTAAAAAATTACCTGAATTTTGATATAGGCTTATTCTATCTCGCCTACAATCAAAGAATAGGAACTGTTTTAATTAATCCAAATACAGCAAACGAATACACTTTACGCACCAATGTTGCCAATAGTGTTCATAAGGGAATAGAAAGTTATATTGAGTTTAATCTCCTGAAATACCTAAATACAAATAGCAACAAAGGACTAAGCATTTTTAACTCCCTCGCTTTTATTGATGCAAAATATACCACCGGAGAATTTAAAGGTAACCGTGTGGAAGCTGCCACCAAATATGTTAATAGAATAGGCATAACCTATGCAGATAAAAAACTGTCGGGAACAGTTCAGATGAATAATGTTAGTGACGCTTATGGCGATGCCACAAATATCCGCGAAAGCAATGACCCTGCAGCAGGTTATATTCCGGCTTATACTGTATTTGATGTAAGTGCCACTTACCGCATCAGCCGTTACTCTTTAAAAGCGGGCGTTAATAATATTGCCGGCAAAGCCTACTTCACACGTCGCACAGATGAATATCCCGGACCCGGCATTATACCATCAGTAGGCAGAAGTTTTTATTTGGGAATTACCGCAAAATTTTAATCTCTAACTTTTGGAAAGTTGCAAACTTTCCAAAAGTTATTCTAATACTGCCCTGTACCTAACATCACCAACGTGCAGGCCTCTATAGGTTCTATTCCATTGGCTTTGGCCAGATCGGCCAATTCCGCATTTTCTGTTCCTGGATTAAAGACAAGCCTTTTGGGATGCAGCGAGAGAATATAATCGTAATAGGATTTTTGCAATTGGGGGTTCAGGTATAACGTAACCGTGTCTACTCCTTTCTCATCCGGGTGTTCAGTAATAATGGGTGTTGCACCAATATGTCCTTCTTTCTTTCCTATCGCCACTACAGGATGTCCATACCGTGTTAGTTTTTCAACCGCGAGATAGCTGTATCGTGCAGGGTTTTCAGATGCGCCAAGAACAATCGTTTTTTTCATAGCTTAAAGGTAGTTCAATATTGGATTGGCGAATTTGCGGATTAGCGGATTCACGGATTAAATACCTGCTTAATGCACTAACTCACCAATCCGATAATCCGATAATCCGTCAATGCGCTCAATTCTATATACTCCCATTTAAGAGGAAAAATCAGTTGCACTTTGCGCGATTATCAACCGACCTTAGTAGCTTTAACATTCACCCCCTTGTCTGTCAAAAATAAATTCTATGCGCGTTCTAACCCTTGTTCTATTCCTAATATCGGCACAACCAACAGCCTATTCGCAACAACGCATCTTTCTGTATCCTTCAGCAGAAGAGGTAATGCATAAAGGCTATGATACAATTGCGCCCTTTATTGATTATTATCCCTCCTCCAACCCATCCGGCCATAAAACAGCCGTGATCATTTGTCCGGGTGGCGCTTATACCAACCTGGCATGGGATAAGGAAGGGATACTCGTTTCCCGCTTTTTCAACAATAACGGAATTGATGCTTTTGTATTGAAATACCGGTTAAACAACGGGAATCAGGAAGGACACCGTTACCCTGCGCAGTATAATGATCTTACAACCGCTATACGCATTGTACGTTCAAGAGCTTCTGAATGGCGCATTGACCCCGACAAAACAGGTGTAATGGGTTTTTCGGCGGGTGGCCATCTGGCTTCTACGGCTGCAACTATTTTACAAAAAGCCAATCCGGATGCTGTTAATCCACTTGAGCGCCTATCCAGCCGGCCATCGTTTGCCATCCTTATTTACCCGGTAATTACCATGGACACAATTTATGCTCACCGCTACAGCCGTGAAATGCTACTTGGCAAAACGCCCGATGAGGCCCTGGTTACAGCATTGTCTACAGAAAAAAGAGTTACCGCCGATACACCTCCTGTATTCCTGGTTCATGCCGATGATGATAAAGGGGTTCCGCCTCAAAACAGTATCTTATTTTACCAGGCGCTAAAAAAATATAAAGTACCGGCATCCCTGTTTATCTATGACCATGGTGGCCATGGTTTTGGGATGGCGCCCACTGACCCTTTGCTAAATCAATGGCCCGCACTTTGCATGCAATGGTTGAAAAGACAGGGGTTTTAACAGGTAAGTAACCTGCCTGGTTAAAATATTCCTTCAATTAAATGGTGTTAATTACAAAAATATTTTTTTAACTTACAAGTCTCATCTTTACAAAACACAAACTATTACCACCATGGCAAAAGCAAGTAAAAAAAAGGCCGTTAAAAAACCAGCCAAAAAAGCTGCTCCTAAAAAAGCAGTAAAGAAAACAGTGAAAAAATCTGCACCTAAAAAAGTTGCTAAAAAAGCAGCCGCAAAGAAAAAACCAGCCGCAAAGAAAAAAGTGGCTCCAAAAAAAGCTGCTAAGAAAGTTGTAAAGAAGGCGGCAAAAAAAGTAGCCAAAAAAGCTGCTCCAAAGAAAAAAACTGCGGTTAAAAAAGCAGTGAAAAAAGCAGCAAAGAAAGCACCGGCTAAAAAAGCGCCTGCAAAGAAAAAACCAGCCGCCAAAAAAGCTGCTCCTAAAAAAGTAACAAAGCCAGTTGCAAAAAAACCGGCTCCCAAGAAAAAAACCGCAGCTAAAAAACCAGCACCTGCTCCTGTAGCTGCACCGGCACCTGCTCCTGAACCAGTTGTTGAAACACCGGCTCCTGTTGCAGAAACACCTGAATCAACCGATGGCACCCTCTTTGGATAAGATATCCATCGTAAGTTAATTTCAGAAATACAACAATCCTGACTCCCGCTAACCACTAACGGGAGTTTTTTTATTGTCACATATAAACAGATTTGTGTTAACCATAAAAACATCCACCAGTTATAAAATTCTAAAAATGTCAACCACGTTTTCAGATATCTTTATAGCAACCGTTCATCTTCCTCACCAAAACTTATAAGCATGCGTTCTTTCTTAATCGCTGTGTTCAGCATCAGTTGTTTGTTTGTATCAGCCCAAACCGCTTCAAAGATTGCCGACAAAACAAAAAATATGAAACGCTATGATGGCTATTTCACTTTTTGGTGGGATGCCGCAAATGGTAAGATCTGGTTGCAGGTTGATAAATTTGATAAAGAATTTTTGTACGTGAACTCCTTACCTGCCGGCCTGGGTTCAAATGATATTGGTCTTGACCGCGGCCTGATTGGCGGCACCCGCATTGTTGCTTTTAACAAAGTGGGCAAAAAGCTTCTTTTAGTACAACCCAATTACAACTACCGCGCATCATCAAACGATAAAAATGAACAACGCGCCGTGAAAGAATCCTTTGCCCAATCCACTATTGGCAGTTTTGCAATTGATGAAGACGAAGGCGATAAAGTGCTGGTAGATGCCACTTCTTTTTTTGTAAGAGATGCCCAAAATGTTGCCGACAGGATAAAAACCATGCGCCAGGGCACTTACACATTCAGTGAGCCACGTTCTGCCATCTACCTGCCCAACACCAAAAATTTTCCATTAAACAGTGAGTTTGAAGCCAGCATCAGTTTTACCGGTGGCAGTGATGCGGGCAGGTTTGTTACCAGTGTTACACCATCCGCAGAAGCCATCACGGTTCGTATGCATCATTCGTTTATACAATTACCCGATAATGCGTACAAGCCCCGCCGCTATGATATACGCAGCGGCTATTTTGGCATTTCATATTTCGATTACAGCAGTCCGTTCACTGATCCCGTACAGCAAATGTTTATCGCCCGCCACAGGTTAGAAAAGAAAGATCCTTCCGCCGCTATAAGTGAAGCAGTAAAACCAATCGTCTATTATATTGATAATGGCACTCCCGAACCCATCCGCTCTGCTTTAATGGATGGCGCCAAATGGTGGAACCAGGCATTTGAAGCCGCCGGTTTTAAAGATGCCTTCATTGTAAAAATATTACCCGATACAGCCGATGCAATGGACATCCGCTACAATACGGTTAATTGGGTGCATCGTTCCACCCGCGGATGGAGCTATGGTGCGTCCATTACCGATCCACGCACAGGCGAAATTATTAAAGGCCAGGTAACGCTTGGCTCTTTACGTGTGCGGCAGGATTATTTGATTTTTACAGGGCTGTTATCTCCATATGCATCTGAAAATATTATTTCTCCTGAAACCTATAAACCAGAAAGTGAATCAATGAAAAAAGCTGCTTTGCAACGTCTTCGTCAACTAGCAGCTCATGAGATTGGACACACGCTTGGTTTGCAACACAACTATGCATCCAGTTTCAACAATCGCGCATCTGTAATGGATTATCCGCACCCAAATGTTTTTGTAAACAATAAAGGTGAGATAGATTTTACGCAGGTGTATACCGATGAGATAGGTGAGTGGGATAAACGTGCTATTATGTATGGTTATTCCGTTTTCCCACCGGGCACCCCGACAACTACATATGGCAAAACAAGAGTATCCTTTAATAATGAGGATACAGGCCTTAGCCAATTACTTGAAGAAAACACCAAAAAAGGTTTACTCTTTATTGCCGATGCTGATGCCCGTGCTGCCAGTGGCTTTCATCCGAAAGCACATTTATGGGATAATGGTACCGATGCAGTGGATGAATTGAAAAATGTTTTACAGGTTCGCCAAAAAGCAATAGCACAATTTTCTGAACAGGCCATCCGGATAAATGCACCTTTGGCCACACTGGAAGAAGTATTGGCACCTGTTTACAACTATCACCGTTATCAATTAGAAGCAACCTGCAAATTAATTGGGGGGATGAACTACAGTTATGGTGTTCGGGGCGATCAGCAGGCAACACCGCAGATCCTTCCTAAAGCCGCGCAGGAAAAGGCTTTGAAGGCAGCATTGGATTGTTTATCGCCCGACATGCTGACCATGCCCGATAAAATTATGCAACTAATTCCACCACGCCCGCCAATGTATTATGGTGTTGGTGAACTGTTTGCCAAAAGAACAGGCATGAGTTTCGATCCGCTGGCAGCAGCAGAAGCTTTAACTGATTTTGAATTATCCTTTCTTTTTCATCCTGAAAGAGCAAACCGCTTAGCCCAATTTAAAGCGCAGGCCAATACCATTGGTTGGGATGATGTACTGGATGCCATCATCAACAAAACATGGAAATCCCCTGTTCTAAAGGGTTTGAAAGGAGAAGTACAATTACAGACACAACAAATGATTCTGACATGGATGCTGGGATTGAGCCAGAGTGATAATGCCAACTATATTGTAAAATCTATCTGCTTCGACAGGCTGCAGTCATTAAAACAATATGCGGAGCAAATGAAGAACAGCAATCCATCTCTAAAAGCACATTACAGTTATGCCATTGAACGCATCAGCAAACCCAAAGACATTACATTACCTCAACACAAAGAAATTGCCCCCGGCGCTCCGATTGGTTGCGATTTTGATGAGGAATGATGGGCGTGAGGCGTCAGACGTGAATCGTGAGTGGTGAGTGGTGAGTTTAATCATTTCTCTGTGAAACACCGTGCACTTTGTGTGCTCTGTGTTGAAACAAAAGTACTGATGCTTTGAAGATTTTTTTCAATAGAGAGTACACTGAGGAATTGAGGTTCACAGAGGTTTTTTTGATTTATATATTGTGACGTCCTAAAATAGGTTGACTGATTTTAGGTAATAGTTGAAGATACCAAG
>DAIOVU010000032.1:0-43582 GCA_036758845.1 Sediminibacterium sp. | reverse complement strand
ACTACAGGGAGTTATCTTTTATTTTATACCATTCGAAAAAAGTTTAAACAACTTCGGTAATAGCAAAGATGGTTTTGCTGAGGCAGTAAACGTTGCTAAGCAGGCCGATGTGGTTATCCTTAGCATTGGCGAAAGAAGGGATATGAGTGGTGAAGCCAAAAGCAGAAGCAATATCAATATCCCGGGTGTACAGGAAGATCTGTTGAAAGAACTGCTGGCTACCGGTAAACCTGTGGTAGTACTTATCAATGCCGGCCGCCCGCTGGTATTTGATTATACGGCTGATAACGCCCCCGCTGTTTTATATACCTGGTGGCTGGGCAGTGAGGCGGGTAATGCAATTGCCGATGTGCTGTTTGGCGATTACAATCCTTCGGCAAAACTGGCGATGACCTTCCCGCGCAGTGTTGGGCAGATCCCTATCTATCATAGCTATTTCAACACAGGCCGCCCTGCAACGGATGATGCCAATCATAATTATAATTCTTCTTATAACGACCTGTCTATCTTTCCTAAATACCCTTTTGGTTATGGATTGAGTTATACCAGTTTCGGGTACAGCAACCTGCAGTTGAACAAAAAGAAAATGAAGCGCAATGAGCAGATAGAAGCAACTGTAACCATTACCAATACAGGTAAATATGATGGAGAGGAAGTGGTACAGTTGTATCTCCGCGATAAAGTGGGGTCTATTGTTCGACCTGTGAAAGAGTTGAAAGATTTTAAAAAGATCGCATTAAAAGCGGGCGAATCTAAAACCATCAGCTTTGTGATAGGAAAAGAAAAACTGTCGTTTTATAACCAGCAGTTACAATGGGGGGCTGAACCCGGCGATTTTGAATTAATGGTTGGCGCTTCTTCAGCAGATATCCGGCTGAAAGATAGCTTTGAATTATTGCAATAATGGCCTTGCAAAATCTGTCTGAAATTTGTTAAAGCATAAAAAAACACAGGTGAGATTACCTGTGTTTTTTTATGCTCATGTTAGCTAATATATTTTATTAATATATTATTTATAAATATTTGATTATAAATAATATATTATTTATTTCGCTGTATTGTAGCTTGTCTGAAATTCCATGCATTCGCCTGGCAATGGAAATTGTTAAAAAATATTTTCAGTTGGAGTAGGTGTCTTACCTGTTTCAACACACCTATATAGTACCTTATGCAAATTCCAGAAAATTTACTGATACTGATAGAAAAGTATCAAGCCGGAACGGCTACACCAGATGAAAAGCGTCTTTTAGATGAATGGTATTATTCATTTAATGACACCCAGGCTGAATTGACTGTAGCCGAAGGCCAGAATGAAGCACAGATTGCTGAGCGGATGAGAAACCGTCTGCTTGCTTCTATCCATGCACAAAATAAGCCCGCTAAACATAGATGGCAGCTCTCTGTTGCTGCCTCTGCAATCCTTGTTATTCTTACCATCGGTATTTATTACGGATTTGTTCATGGTTCTTCAAAACAGGTATTGGCAAAGCAGGAAAATAGCCCTGTAACTATTAAAAAGGATGTTCGGCCGGGTGGCAATAAAGCAGTACTTACCCTGGCAGATGGATCCATTATCATTCTCGACAGTGCCAGCAATGGTACCCTTAGCCAGCAGGGCAATAGCCAGGTTCAGAAATTAGATAATGGCTTGCTTGCCTACACCGTTACTGGCAAACAGATTACCGAGAAAGACGCAGCTTTTTATAACACGATCTCCACCCCCCGGGGAGGTCAATATCAGGTTACCCTATCCGATGGAACGATGGTGTGGCTAAATGCCGCATCATCAATCCGCTTCCCTGTTGTATTTGCAGGAGCTGATAGAAAAGTTGAAATAACAGGTGAGGTTTATTTTGAAGTGGCCAAGAACAAAAACATGCCATTTAAAGTAAAAGCCAATGCTTCAGAGATTGAAGTATTGGGTACCCATTTTAATGTGAATGCCTATAATGATGAGGCTTCTATTAAAACCACTTTACTTGAGGGTATGGTAAAAGTGACTGTTCCTTCTTTAGTCGGTAATCAGCAGCCTAAGTTTTTACAGCCCGGCCAGCAGTCGTCTATTAATAAGGATGGCAGGATACAGGTGTTTGATGATGCTGATACCGAAGAAGTGATGGCCTGGAAAAATGGGCGCTTCCAATTTAAAAGTTCAGATCTGAGAACCATTTTACGGCAGATTGCCCGCTGGTACGATGTGGATATTGAATATAAAGGAAATGTAGATCTGCACTTTACAGGACAGCTTACCCGGAACCAGAATGTATCTAAAGTATTTGAAAAGTTAGTGTTAACCGATGAGGTGCATGTACATTTTGAAGTTGACGGTAAAAAAGTGATTGTATCACCATAACAAATAACAATTTATGATAATAAAATACAACTGCTTGTATCCATCCGTCCCCGACGGGTAGCATTATTTGAATAATACTCAAAAAAATACCGGATTCCGTTTGCGGCGAAATCCGGCGAAAATTTGAGTGCCATAATAAACAAAATCTGTCTACGACTGCTTATTATTTAACCCAAACATTACAAACTTATGTATTTATCTGCTCTTTGTAAGCCCAGCCTGCATAAAATCGGGCGGTTTACTAAAATTATTCGGATTATGCAACTTGCCACAATCTTCATTGTTGCAGCCTGCCTCCAGGTGAGTGCTGCCGGGTATGCCCAAAAGGTTACCCTTAACAAAAACAATGTCTCCCTTCAAAAGGTATTTGAAGAGATCAGAAAGCAAACTGGCTATAACTTCTTCTATGCAGACGAAGTGCTGAAATCTTCCCCAAATGTAACCGTTAATATTAAAAAAGGGAGTATTGAAGAAGTGCTTGATTTGTGTTTTCAAAATCAGCAATTAGCCTATACTATCTCTGAAAACACCATTGTGGTAAAAAGGAAAGCAATTGTTCCGGAAGTAATTGCTCCGGCTCCTCCGCCACCCCCTGCAACCATCGATGTGAAAGGAACGGTGCTGGATGAGAAAAAACAGCCATTAGAAGGGGCATCTGTTATCATAAAAGGAACAAGTTTTGGTACAAAAACAGATGCGGCCGGCAGGTTTTCAATTAAAGCTGAGCCTAATGTAACGCTGGTGATCTCTTATGTAGGAAAAGTTGATCAAACAGTAAAAGTTGTTGCCAACAAATCTGAGTACAATATTACATTGGCCGATTCTTATCAGGTAATGCAGGAAGTAGTGGTTACTGCCCTTGGCATTAAAAGAGAAGAAAAAGCCCTCGGTTATGCTGTTCAGAAAGTTTCGGGAGAGAGCCTGCAAAAAGTATCCGGTGTTGATGTTGCTACCTCTCTTACCGGTAAAGTAGCAGGTTTATTGGTTAAAAACTCTTCAGATTTTGGTGCTGTTCCCGACCTTACCATTCGTGGTGAAAAACCTTTGCTGGTAATTGACGGAATAGCGTATGCCAATAAAACCCTCACTGATATCTCTTCAGAAGATATTGAATCAATCAGTGTATTGAAAGGTGCAACAGCTTCGGCCCTTTATGGTAACCGTGGTGGAAGTGGTGCGCTTATCATTACAACCAAAAACGGAAGTACCAATAAAACCGGTGTAACCGTAGATTACACCACAAATACCATGTTTACAGCAGGATATTTAGCTATCCCTTCAAAGCAGGCAGTCTATGGTCGTGGCAGCAATAATACTTACGACAAAAACTCCGATGCTTCATGGGGTACTAAAATGGACGGATCAATTCAAAACCAATGGGATCCAAAGGCGATGGCTTACAAAGATTACGCCTATCTGCCAGTTGGTGCAAATAACTTCTCAAACTTCCTGGAGCAGGGATATATTACCAATAACAACTTTAATGTTGGGTATAAGAAAGATAATATTTCATTAAGAAGTTCTCTTAACTGGACTGAGACTAAAGGACGTTACCCTAATTCTAAATTAGATAAGTACACTTACACATTTGGCGGCGATTTTACTTCAGGTAAATTCAGACTGAGTTCTAATCTGTCTTACTCAAGAAAATCATCTCCAAACATGGGATCTAACGGATATACCTCTTACGATCCTATGTATTCATTGCTGATCTGGTCTGCTGCCGATTTTGATATCCGTGATTACAAAAATAATTACTGGCTGAAACCAGGCGAAGTTCAGAACTATACTTACCGCTCAGGTGAGAACAATCCTTATTTTGACAGATACGAAAAAATCAATAAAGTATCCCGCGATATCTTTAATGCAGATATCTCGATGAATTATCAGGTAACTGATTGGTTAAAAGCCACACTTCGTTCAGGTGTTGACTTCTACAAAGAGATTGGCGAACTGAAAGTTTCATGGGGCTCTGCTACCTATACAGGTAACACACCGGTACCGGGTAACCTGTATACATGGAATGGTTATATGACCGGTGGTTATGTAATAGGACAGAATACCGGAACAAGTATAAATACTGATCTGTTATTAACTGGTGACAGGTCTTATAAAAAATTCAAGATAGATTACCTGGCTGGTGCAACAATGTTCTACAAGAAGGATGATAACATGTATGCCAATACCAATGGTGGTATTGCTGTTCCCGGCTTTTTCTCAATAAAAGCATCCGTACAACCTGCTACTGTTACACAGACTACTGCTGCCCAGCAGGTAAATTCTGTGTTTGGCCGATTGGCATTATCATGGAATAAACTGGTATACTTAGAAGCTACCGGCAGAAACGACTGGAGCTCAACTTTACCTGCCAGTACCCGTTCTTATTTCTACCCATCAATCGCATCAAGCTTTATAATCTCTGAACTTTTGCCAAGCAAAACAAAAGACTGGCTGGATCTGTTAAAACTCAGAGGTTCATGGACATCTTCAAAAACTGTTCCACTGATCTATCAGATCAATAGTAGCTTTTCACTTAATAATGCTACATGGGGAACTCTTAATGGAGCTACTGCCCCAAGTAATATTTATTCGAAAGACGCGCGCCCCGAAAGTAATGCCACTTTCGAAACAGGTTTACAGGCAGTATTCCTGAACAACCGTTTAATGGCCGATGTTTCTTACTATACTAAGCGCAACTTTGACCGTTTGGCTTATTCTCCTATTACTGCTTCTTCTGGCTATACCAGCAGCTATATTAACGTAGGTGAGGAATTGACCCGTAAAGGATGGGAGGTAGTGCTGAATGGTACTGTTATTAAAAAGAAAGACCTGCAATGGAATGTTGGCGCAAACTGGTCAACCTTTAAACGCTATATTACTAAAGTAGACCCTAATTTTTCAGCTAAGAAACCATGGGTATCTGAAGGCGCCCGTTATGATGTATTACCAAGCAGGGAGTTTTTACGTGACCCTGCAGGAAACCTGATCTTCAATAACGGCAGATTGGTTTATAGCTCTTATGATTCTAAGTTTGGCTATACTGATCCTGATTGGATATGGGGCGTGAATTCTACCTTAAGATATAAAAACATCAGCCTGTTTGTTTCATTGGATGGTGTAAGCGGTGGTATTATGAATACCAGAACTGAAAGTTATATGTGGCAATCCGGCGGTCATCCTAATTCTGTTACAGATGAAAGAGCCAAAGATGTTGCTACACCTGGTTCTAAAAACTTCTTGGGTCAGGGTGTAAAAGTTGTATCAGGTACAGCTACTTATGATGCGATGGGCAATATTACCAGTGATACCCGTGTTTTTGCAGCCAACGATGTATATACTACTTACAAACAATACATAACAGACCTGCATAACAGTAGTGCATGGGGTGGTAACGGAAGCCGTGCAGATACGTATTCCAAAACATTCCTGAAACTGCGCGAGATCTCTATCACATACCAACTTCCGGCCACGCTTATAAAAGGTATTGCAAAAGCAGCCTCTGTAAGTTTTATAGGACAGAATGTGTTGTTGAAAGCTAAAGACTTCAAATATTCTGATCCGGATGGTGGTGTTGAAGACTTTTCTGACCCCGCACCAAGATACCTTGGAGTAAATATTAAATTAACTTTCTAATAATACTAACATGAAAAATATTAAATATTTATTTATTGCAGTATTTGCTATCAGCATGGCAAGTTCCTGTACAAAATTTGCTGAGCTAAACACCGACCCCAATGTGCCAACCAAGGTTACATCTGAAATGCTGGCTACGCAAATATTAAAAGATGCTTTCAGGTTCTGGAATCCTAATCCAACCGATTTTGGTACAGGAAACCTGTGGTGTAAGCACACAGCGATCCTTGAAACAAATCCAAACCCTTACCAGTATTATTATTCGTACTGGCCTTACGGCGGATTTGGTTCTTATAAAAAAATGACTGACTTAAAAAGAATGACTGAATTTGCTGTAGGAACACAGTTCGAATCATCATTCAAAGGATTGGCATTGTTTATGAAAGCCAGTTATGGTTTCCAAAATACATTAGACATGGGCGATGTTCCGTATTCTGAAATTGGAAAAGCAGAGGAAGGAATAACCCAGCCTAAGTATGATAAACAGGCCGATGTATTTGCCGGTGTACTGAATGATTTGAAAGAAGCTGAACTGGCTTTTGCTGCAGGTAAAAATTTTGGTGGCGATATCATGTTTGGCGGAGATGTTACCAAATGGCGCAAACTCTGTAATGCCATGCAGTTAAAGGTTATTCAAACCATGAGCAAAAAAGCTACTGCTGAGCAAAAAGCACGTTTTGCAGCAATTGTAACAGCTAATAACCTCATGACTGATAACCCTGATAATTTTCAATTAGCTTATTCTGATAATTCAAACTCATCTCACCCGTTCTGGAGCGGAGAAAACAGGAGAATTTATATAGGCGTTTCTAAATTAGTGGTGGATGCATTAAAGAATTATAATGACCGCAGGTTGTTCTATTTTGCTGAACCGGCATCATCTTTAATTGCCGGTGGTAAAACAGAAAATGATTTTGCAGCGTACGAAGGTGCCCCTACAGAATTATCTGCCGACCAATTGGCTCTTAACAACCAGGCTGGTAAATACTCTTTGATCAACAAGCGCTATGTGGCAGTAAAAGCAGGCGACCCAATGATCAAATTTACTTATGCTGAACAATGTTTCATTATTGCAGAAGCGATAGAAGAAGGTTGGGTTACAGGAAACGCACAGACTTACTACGAGAATGGCGTAAAAGCGATGCTTAAGTATTATATGACTTTGCCTTCTGCTTCTTCTGGCACGCACGGTATGGCTATCAACCAGTCTTATATTGATAACTATTTCACCGGTGCTGCTGCCTATGCAACAGCCGGCACTAAAACAGACCGCGAGCAGCAGATCTGGATGCAGCGTTACCTGATTGATTTCTTCCAGGGCAACGGATTGAATTATCCTCAGTTCCTTCGTACAGGGTTTCCTAACTTCCCGCTGAATCCGGCTACCAGTATGAATCCTGATGATAAAACATTGTTCCCTAAACGCTGGAAATATCCAACCGATGAGCAGGTTTCTAATCCTGTAAATTATACAAAGGCCATTGCCGACCAGTTTGGCGGATATGATGGAATTAACAAAATTCCATGGTACTTACAATAACTGATACAGGTATCATCGTATCACCAACAGTTTTTAAAAACTGTTATTAAGTAAATGGAGGAGTGATTACTCCTCCATTTATTTTTTATTGATTTAGTAGTGAACTTATTTTGGATTATTGAGATATCAGCTTGAATAAGTTTTTTTAATAATAGTTGCTATGCCAGGAAAATTTATGCTTGCTATATTGGCAAGCCTGCTGTTGTCTGCCAGAATATCTGGCCAGACCTTAAACTTAATGACCTATAATGTTCGCCTGGATGTTGCCGTAGATGGGGGTAACAGATGGGATAACAGAAAAGAAATCTTTGCCTCTCAAATTAAATTTTACGAACCTGATATTCTTGGAATACAGGAAAGCTTACCCAACCAGGTTAATTACCTCGATAGTAACCTTACCCATTATAAACATATTGGCATTGCGAGGGAAGGACTAAACAAAGGAGAGTCTTCTTCCATTTTTTACAACACCAATCGCTTAACTGTAGTTAAACAAAATACTTTCTGGCTGTCTGAAACACCCGGCAAAATCTCAAAAGGATGGGACGCTTCCTATCTGCGGGTATGTACCTATGCCTTGTTTACCGATAAAAAAACAGGTAAACAATTTTGGGTGTTTAATACGCACCTTGATAACAACGGCGTAATTGCCAGAGCAAAAGCTGTTGAATTGATCCTGAAAACGATTGATTCGGCTAACGCAAAAAAACTGCCCGTTTTTCTGATGGGCGATTTTAATTCAACACCTGAAACAGATGTGATAGTGAACCTGAAAAAAATACTGAACGATTCAAGGGAAGTCTCAGTAGCAAAGCCATTTGGCCCGGACGGCACTTTTAACAACTTCGAATTTAATAAACCTGTAACGATGTTGATTGATTACATCTTCACTTCAAAATCAGCCAACGTTGCAGTTAACAAATATGCTGTACTATCTGATTCGTACGATCTGAAATACCCCTCTGATCATTTACCGGTTTTTGTGCAAATTAAGTTGAGTGGAAAATGATTGGTATGAATAAATTTTTCTACTTTTTGTATGCCTATAGATTGAATAAATTGATAAAATAACGAATATGAAAAAGTATTGCTTGCTGCTTGCCGGCTTTCTCAGCATTTACACCTGTTTGAATGCAAAAATCACACTGCCTAAAATTTTCGCGGATAACATGGTGCTGCAACGGAATGCGCTGATTCCTGTATGGGGTTGGGCAGATGCAAATGAAAAAATAGGGGTAAGATTTCATAACCAGGTTAAGTCTGCACAGGCAGATAAAACTGGTAAGTGGATGTTGAAATTAGATCCGGAAACTGCCGGAGGTCCTTACAACTTAACAATACAAGGGAAAAACAGTATTCAGTTGTCTAATGTGCTGGTAGGCGAAGTGTGGATCTGCAGCGGCCAGTCAAATATGGAATGGACAGTAGGCAGGTCTTTAAATGCAAAGAGCGAGATAGCTGCAGCCAATAACCCATTCATCAGGCATATTAAAATTGGCCATGAGATCAGCTCTTTGCCGAACAACAACTTTACAACAGGTAACTGGGAAGTTTGCGATTCAACAACTGTTGCCAATTTTTCAGGCATCGGGTATTTTTTTGCAAAAAATATTTACAATGAACTTAAAATCCCCGTTGGATTAATCAATTCCTCCTGGGGTGGCACCAATATTGAAACATGGATCAGCCGTGAAGGGTTTGAGAGCAGCGGGGAATTCAAAGAAATGATTGCCGGCATGCCCAAAATAAATTTAGATTCTCTTTCCAAAATTAAAGTTCGGAGTATTGAATTAAGAATGGAGGCCTTGCAGGGAACGAAATTCAAAGACATCAATCCTGACTTATTTAAAGAGCTTTCTTTCGATGATTCAAAATGGCCATTGTTGCACGTGCCTCAGTTATGGGAGCAACAAAGCATAGGAGACCTGGATGGCGTGGTTTGGTTAAGAAAAACAGTGGAGTTGTCAGCCTCTGATCTTAAGAAAGAAGCCGTACTGGAATTGGCAAAAATTGATGATGAAGATATCACCTATGTTAACGGCGTAAAAGTTGGAACTAATTATGTATGGAATGCCAAAAGAAAATATACTATCCCAACCGGTATATTAAAAGAAGGCAAAAATGTAATTGCAGTTAGAGTGCTTGATAATGGTGCAGGTGGAGGCATTTATGGTGATGATGCAGAGGTGAAATTAAGTTTGGGTAATTCTTCCATCCCGTTAAGCGGTGATTGGAAATTTCAGGTAGAAGCTGTTAAAAAAACAACCAACGAAAACTCCCTGCCGTCATTGTGTTATAACGCTATGATCAATCCCCTGACCCCTTTTGCTTTCCAGGGTGTATTATGGTACCAGGGAGAATCCAATGCCGGAAGATCATACCAATACAGAACCGCATTTCCATTATTAATTAACAACTGGAGACAGAAATGGAACAACCCCAACATGCCATTTTATTTTGTGCAACTGGCAACCTTTAATAACCCCGGCAATAGCAATGAAGGCTGCGGTTGGGCTGAACTGAGAGAGGCTCAAACCTTAACACTTCAGGTGCCTCATACCGGCATGTGTGTAACAACGGATATTGGCAACCCATGGGATATTCACCCAATCAATAAACAGGAAGTGGGTAAACGATTGGCTGCGCTGGCATTAAATAATATTTACGATAAGAAAATGGTTTGCAATGGCCCTGCTTACAAATCAATGGAAGTAAAAGACAACCAGATCGTTCTCTCATTTGAAAATATTGGAACAGGATTGGTTACACCTGATAAATACGGCTACATTAAAGGGTTTGAAATTGCCGGGAAAGACCATGTGTTTCATTTTGCGAAAGCCCTCATTAAAAACAATACAGTAATCGTTTTCAATGAAAATGTAGCAGATCCGCTTGCAGTTCATTTTGGATGGATGGGAGATGCCAGCGACTGTAACCTGTTTAATAAAGACGGATTTCCTGCTGTACCGTTCAGAACAGACGAATGGAAAAATATTACTAAAGATGAAAAGTATAAAATAGAAAAATTAAAATAAACAACGGCCTTGCAATAAGTAATACAAATAAAATGAAGAAACTGAAAATAGTATCCCTGTTGGTATTGATACCGGCTGTAATGCTGGCACAGGGGCTCTTGATCAATGCCCCTAACCGTAATACTACTTCATTAAACGGCAACTGGAATTACATTGTTGATCCGTATGAAACAGGTGTTTACAGTTTTCATGGTGCAATGTATGATCAGGTTGATCCAAAATCAACTGCGGCGTATTACAATAACTATCACGCTAAAAATAGACAGGAACTGGTTGAATATGATTTTGATAAATCACCTGTAATAAAAGTGCCGGGCGACTGGAATTCACAAAAAGAAAAACTGTTTTATTTTGAAGGAACAGTTTGGTATAAAAAATCATTTGATTCCAATCTGCCAAAAGATAAAAAACTCTTCGTTTATTTTGGTGCGGTAAACTACAGGGCAGATGTTTATCTGAACGGAGTAAAACTGGGTGTACACGAAGGCGGGTTTACACCATTTAACTTTGAGATTACCGCTATCGTAAAACCTAAGGACAATTACCTGGTAGTAAAAGTTGATAACAGGCGTCGTAAAGATGCAGTGCCAACAACTAATACCGATTGGTGGAACTACGGTGGCATTACGCGTGATGTACTGCTTGTTCAGGAGCCCAAAATTTTTATTCAGGATTATAGTATTCAGCTTAAAAAAGATGATGCCAAAACAATAGGCGGTTATATTAAACTAAGCAACACGGATGCGGATGAAAAGGTTACGATTGCTATTCCCGAACTTACAATCAAACAGGACTTATTAACAACCGCAGGTGGTAATGCTCAATTTGAATTAACGGTGAATAATATTCAATACTGGTCGCCGGAAACACCAAAGCGATATGAAGTAATCATCAAAACATCGCAACAGGTTTTGAAGGATACTATTGGGTTTAGAACGATTTCAACCAAAGGGCCGGATATTTTACTCAATGGCAAACCGATCTTTTTAAGAGGCATCAGCCTGCACGAAGAGATCAATGGCAGAAGGGCTAATTCAGAAAAAGATGCGCTGGCATTACTCACAAAAGCAAAGGAGCTGGGTTGCAATTATGTAAGACTGGCGCATTATCCGCACAATGAATACACGGTAAGGCTGGCAGATAAAATTGGACTGATGGTTTGGGATGAAATTCCTGTTTACTGGACAGTTGAGTTCACAAATCAGCAAACATTCAACAATGCAAAAAATCAACTGTCGGAAGTAGTTACCAGAGATAAAAACAGGGCTGCCGTAATTATCTGGTCGGTAGCTAACGAAACGCCCCAATCAGAACCAAGGGTTTTGTTTTTGCAAAATCTTGTTAAGCATGTAAAAAACCTTGATGCATCAAGGTTGGTTAGTGCTGCTTTGTTAACCCGTAATGAAAATGGGGTAGACATTGTTGACGACAAGATTGGAGAAGTGATGGATATCATTGCATTTAACGAATACCGCGGCTGGTATGGAGGTGATTTGAAGAATGCACCGGATGCCAAATGGGTTATAGCGTATAATAAACCGGTTGTGGTTTCTGAATTTGGCGGTGACGCAAAACAGGGACTGCATGGCCCGAAAGAAAACAGGTGGACAGAAGAGTACCAGGAATATTTATACCGGCAGAACCTGGCTATGATAGAAAAAATGCCCAACATACGAGGCCTCAGCCCATGGATATTGATGGATTTTCGCTCACCACGCAGATTATTGCCTGGCATACAGGACGAATTTAACAGGAAGGGATTGATTTCTGATAAAGGAATAAAGAAGAAAGCTTTTTTTGTGTTGCAGGATTTTTATAAAAAGAAAGCATTGCAGTATCGTTAATCAAAAATGAAAAAGTACAAAATATGAAACCCGTTTTCAACCTAAAGCTCAGGCTTATTAGCGCCTTGTTACTGGTAATCACTTCTTGTGTCTCAATGGCGCAATTGGTTTCATTGCCCCAAAAATGTAAGTTTAAAATAGGCGATGATCCTGCCTGGGCCAACCAATCGTTTAACGATGCAGATTGGGGTACCACACAATTAGGTGCCAGTTTGCAGTCTGGCCTTCAGGCTAATATATATGCGTGGTTTCGTATTAAAATTGTTATCCCTTCAAGTATGAAGCCGCTTGCTGAAAAGGGACAAGGGGTGCAATTGCAACTTGGCAAGATCGATGATATTGACCAAACATTTTTTAATGGTAAGCTGATCGGCCAATCAGGCTCTTTTCCGCCTGATTATAAAACCCAATGGCAGGCAGACAGGTTATATGTTATCCCGGTAAATGAGGTACAGTGGGATAAAGAAAACCTGATCTCTGTAAGGATCTTCAGTCCTGATGTTTGGGTTGGTATGTACCAGGGGCCATATAAGTATGGGCCTATTCAATGGTCAGATTTTATTTCGGTACAAAGCACTATATCTGAAACAGCCCATAACGGATTTATTACAAAAGTTAAGTTTACAAATAACAAGAATAGATCTTTTGAGGGAACAATAAAATACAGGGTAACAAATAAAAGCGGCAAAGAATTATTTACCGAAACAAAACAGGTGCAGGTTAAGCCGGTACAGGGGTTTGAATATGAGGTGGCTTTCTCTGAGTATCATCCTTTGGATGAAAACATTTTTAAAGTAGGATACTATATTGTAGAAAATAATAACACAGCATCTGTAACAAACGAACAGCTTTATTTGGCCGACAGGCAGATCAATATCAAAGTTGCAGGTGAGCCTAAACCGGTTGTTGTAAATAAAACCAAAGATCTGTTCACTTCTATTCCCTTCCAAAATCAACAACAGCGTGGATACCTTGGAAAGCGGATGAACCAGAACCTGGTTGAACGTTTATTAAAGCTTGATGAACCAGGAACACTGGATGGATATCTGGAAAGGCCCGGCCACCATCCATGGGCCGGTGAACATATTGGCAAGTACCTGGAAACTGCCAGCAATGTTTGGAAAAATACAGGTGATGCAAGGCTGAAGACACAAATGGACAGATTGATGTATCAATTAGTAAATTCTCAATTGCCTGATGGTTACCTTGGCACCTATGGGCCGGATGAATATTGGACAAGCTGGGATGTATGGAGCCATAAATACAATTTGTATGGTTTGCTTGCTTACTATGCCACAACCGGTTATCAGCCGGCATTAGATGCCTGTAAAAACATGGGTGACCTGCTCTGCAGAACCTTTGGAAACAAGCCCGGCCAGCGTGATATCATTTTAGCAGGCACGCATATGGGTATGGCTGCAACAAGTGTGTTGGATCCAATGGTTGAATTATACAGGTACACCGGCGATAAAAAATACCTTGATTTCTGTTATTATATCCTCGATGCGTGGGAGCAACACAACGGCCCTAAAATCATCAGTTCATTATTGGCTACCGGTAAAGTAACCAAAGTAGGAAATGGTAAAGCATATGAAATGCTGTCTAATTTTGTAGGGTTGATAAAATTATACAGGGTTACCGGTGATGAAAAATTATTGAAACCTGTATTGATCGCATGGAATGATATTGTTGCCAACAGGCTTTACATTACCGGCACTACCAGCTCTCATGAATATTTTCAGGAAGAAGAGGTATTGCCGGCAGGTACTAAAGATAATATGGGAGAGGGCTGTGTAACCACTACCTGGATCCAGTTAAACCAAAACCTGTTAGCGCTTACCGGCGAATTAAAATATGCTGAGCAAATTGAAAAAGCAGTGTATAATCATTTGCTGGCTGCAGAAAATCCTCTCACAGGTTGTGTAAGCTATTACACGCCGCTGATGGGTAAGAAACCTTATACCTGTTACATTACCTGTTGCCAGTCGAGCGTACCAAGAGGTATTGCCATGATACCTTACTTCACATTCGGTAACATTAAAAATGTGCCAACGCTGATGATGTACGAACCCGCATCTTATAAAGAGCGTATCATAACCGCCGATAAGAAAAGCATCAGCTTGTCATTACAGGTAGAAAGCAATTTCCCTGAAAGCGGCGATGTAGTTGTAACTGTGAACCCTTCTCAATCAGCTTCTTTTCCTGTTGCATTTAGAGTGCCATCGTGGAGCAGTTCATTTACAGCAAGCATTGATGGTAAAACTTACAAAGGAACAGCCAATGAAAGCCTGGTTGTAAACAGAGCCTGGAAATCCGGCGAAAAAATCAAGGTTTCTTTCCGGATGCCTGTTCAAATATTAACTGGCGGGAAAAGTTATCCGGGGCAGGTTGCTTTCCAGAGAGGGCCGCAGGTATTGGCTTTAGACAGTTTGCTGAATGTTGATGTGCTGAAATATTATCCGTTAACAACTGATCAGAAATTATCAGTTGGGCTGCCTGCTGAAAAAACCAATAGCGTTTTATTACCTGTTCAATGGATCGGTAAACAGGCATACCCTGTAAACATCACAAACAGAAAAGATAACACCACCAGGCCACAATTGGTATTGGTTCCATTTGCAGATGCAAGTCAAACCGAAGGAGCCATGAAAGTGTGGCTGCCATTAAATGTGATCAAATAATATTAGCAACTGTTATCTGAAAAATAGCAAAAATGAAAACACTTAGCACTTTAGTTCTAATCATAATTACTACCTGTTGTTCCTTTGCACAGGTGAAACAGAAAAACAGTATTAGCTTCCTCCATACTGCCGGTCAGGATATTGTGAATGAATCTGGTGAGAAGATCTACTTAAAAGGTGTAGGTCTTGGAAACTGGCTTTTGCCTGAAGGGTATATGTGGAAATTTGGCGGTTTGGGAGATCGTCCCCGCAAAATGGAAAAACTGGTAGCCAATATGATCGGGGAGGAGAAAGCTGCAGAATTCTGGAAAACATTCAGACAAAACTTTATTACAGAAGCCGATATTAAACGGATAGCTGAATTGGGTTTTAATTCTGTAAGGCCCGCATTAAATGCAAGATTGTTTTTAAGTGAAGGTGAGAATCCTGTTTACCTGCAGGAAGGGTTTCAGTTGATCGATTCGCTTATTTCGTGGTGCAGGAAGTATAAGCTGTATGTGATTCTTGATATGCATGCTGCGCCCGGCGGGCAAACAGGCGCTAATATTGATGATAGTCCTAATGATATACCTGAACTTTTTACCAATCAAAAATACCAGGACCAGTTGGTTGATCTTTGGCTTAAAATTGTTGGCCGCTATAAAAATGAGCCCGTTGTTGCTGCGTATGATCTGCTGAACGAACCACTGCCCAAAGCAACCGGCGCTGCCGATAAGTACAAACATTTACTGGTGCCGGTTTATCAGCGCCTCACAGCAGAAATACGAAAGATTGATTCAAAACATATGATCACGCTTGAAGGTTTTGATTGGTCTAACGACTGGTCGCTTTTTGACAAGCCATTTGATAAAAATGTTTTTTACCAGTTCCACTATTATTGCTGGGGCAGGCCGGATAATTTGAATAGCATTAATGAATATTTACTAAAACGCAAACACCTCAATACGCCTGTGTGGGTTGGCGAAACAGGAGAAAAAGGGCCTGCCATTTATTGGAGCACCTCTCAGTTATTCGAAACCAATAACATCGGTTTTTCTTTCTGGCCATGGAAAAAAATGGATACGCAGAATACGCCCTACTCAGTTAAAAAACCTGCTGATTGGGATCTGATTGCAGAATACACAAAAAAAGGCCCAAAGCCTGACAGTGCAGTAGCTCAAAAAATATTGAACGGGTATCTGGAAAATATTAAAATAACTAACTGCGAATATTTTGAAGATGTATGCAATGCCATACTTACGAGGATACCCGGTAAAATAGAAGCAGAAAATTATGGTCATAAAGGATACAATCGTTCCTATTTTGTTTTAGACAGCGCACAAAAATCGGCCTGGTATAGAAAAAAAGAATCGGTTCAGGTAAAGCTGGATAGCAAAGACCCCAACCAGTTTTGGTCCGACCAATCTATCGAATTAAAAAAATCTGAATGGGTGGTGTATGATTTTAATTGTTTAGACAATAAAAAATACCAGTTAACAATCAGGGCAGCAGGTGGCGCACCAACAGAATTAAACATCACAATTAATAATAAACAAGTAGCTTTTACAGTAAACAGTAAAGAGCTGGGTGAAACAACAATAGGCGATTTTAATTTGAATAAAGGAAGAAATAAAATCAAGATCCTTGTTAAATCAAACACGCTAAAACTGGATTGGATCAAATTCAGATAAAACCAAAAATTGTAAAATGAAAAAAGCCGGGTTATTGATTGGTTTGTTTTTGGGGATGATTTGTCTTGTACGGGCTCAATCTCAGAACAAAACGCTCACCATAAGCGAGCAAATGCTTAAAGATAAAATTGCAGGAGGCTGGGCCGGGAAAATGATTGGTGTTA
Source organism: Sediminibacterium sp. (assembly GCA_036758845.1). Taxonomy (GTDB): domain Bacteria; phylum Bacteroidota; class Bacteroidia; order Chitinophagales; family Chitinophagaceae; genus Sediminibacterium. The sequence continues at coordinate 26,662 of DAIOVU010000032.1, read as the reverse complement.
CTTATGGCGCACCCAGCGAATTCCGTTACCAGCAAAAAATAAATAATGACTCCATCAAATGGGTTCCTGCTGATATAAAAGGCAGCATTTGGCAGGATGACCTTTATGTGCAGCTTAGCTTTTTAATGGCAATGGATAAATATGGTATGGACGCGCCTGCTGTTAAATACCAGGAAATGCTTGCCAAAGCCGGTTACCCGCTTTGGTGTGCCAATATGCAGGCAAGGAAAAATTATTTCGATAATATTTTTCCTCCTTTATCCGGTAGCCCGGAGTATAGTTACAGGGCAGATGATATCGACTTCCAGATTGAAGCGGATTATATCGGATTCATGAATCCCGGAATGATACAGAATATTATTACAACTTCTGATAAATTGGGACATATCATGAACTACGGCGATGGTGTGTATGGAGGAATATTTTTGAGCTCATTATATAGTGCGGCTTTTTTTGAAAATGATATTACCAAAATAATTGAAACCGGACTTTCTGCTATTCCTGCGCAAAGTGATTATGCAAAAATTGTGAGGGATGTAATTAATCTTCACAAACATTATCCTGCCGATTGGAAAGCAGCCTGGAAAGAGTTAGATGCTAAATGGGGAGATGTAGATATCAGTGGTGCAGGTTCTACTTTCAATATCGATGCAAAATTGAATGGGGCATTTATAGTAATGGGCCTTTTATACGGGGAAGGAGATGAATATAAAACGCTTGAAATAACTACCCGCTGTGGAGCGGATTCTGACTGTAATCCCTCTAACGCCATGGCGGTAATTGGTGTATTAAAGGGATTAAGCAAGCTGCCTGTTGAAATGCAGAAAGGTGTGAAAGAAGTTGGGGATTCAATTTTTATTAATACAGGTTATTCATTCAATACGGCTGTTGAGAGTACTTATAATTATGCAATAAAACTGATACAGGCAAATGACGGAACAATGAAGGGAGACATGATCAGCCTGCCTCTTCAGCATTTTAAACCGGCAAAATTTGAAGAATCGTTTCCTAAAGTTGTGTTTGATAAGAAACTATCTGTCTTTTCGAAAGAAGGTTGGAAGCCTGCAGGAAGCTGGACTGTATTTAAAGAAAAATCATGGGATGGAAAAACAGTGAGAGATCAATCATTGACGTCCAATACCAAAGGGAATGCACTTGAATTCTCGTTCAATGGTACAGGCGTGTCGCTAATGGGTAATTGGGTAAAAGACGGTGGCAAGGCTGATATCTATCTCGATGGAAAACTTCACAGAAGCATAGATACTTATTACGACTATAGTAACCAGCAACACGAAAATATCAGTATCTGGCACGTTTTCCAATTAACGCCGGGCAATCATACTGTAAGAATAGTTGTAACAGGTGAGAAGAACCAGGCATCCCTGGATTCAAATATTTATATCACAGAAGCCATCATTTATAAAACAGAACCCAAGAAAAGCGACCTGTATCAGTTTTCATTTGAAAAATAAAAATCTGGTGTGATTATAAAACAACAAGGAATATATGAGTACAAATAAAATAGTTGTAATAGGCAGTGCCAATACAGACATGGTTGTAAAATCAAAAAAACTGCCATTGCCCGGCGAAACTATATTGGGAGGTACATTCTTTATGAATGCAGGCGGCAAGGGTGCTAACCAGGCTGTTGCAGCAGCAAGGCTGGGTGGTAATGTTACGCTGGTGGCAAAAGTGGGCAATGATATATTTGGAACACAAACAATCAGTGGGTTAAAGAACGAGCAAATCGTAACTGATTATGTTTTTATTGATGATACAACTCCTTCAGGTACCGCATTGATCATGGTGAATGAGGAAGGCGAAAATTGTATTGTGGTTGCTCCGGGAGCTAACGGGCAATTGCTGCCTCCGGATATTGCACGGGTAAAAAACATTTCCGATGCAGAAATAATTTTAATGCAATTAGAGATCCCGATGGAAACAATTGCCGCAGTAGCCAAAATTGCCAAAGCCAATAAACAGAAAGTGATCATTAACCCTGCCCCGGCGCAAAAATTAGCTGATGAATTGCTGAATGGCTTATTTCTGATCACACCCAATGAAACTGAAGCAACCTTACTTACCGGTATTAAAGTAGAAGATGAGGCTACTGCAGCACAGGCTGCTGATATTTTTTTAAGCAAAGGCGTACAGAATGTGATCATCACTTTAGGGAAGCAGGGTGCTTATTTTAAAAATGCTGATGGTACGCTGAAAATTGATGCGCCGGTTGTAAAAGCGATGGATACAACAGCGGCCGGCGATACTTTCAGCGGAGCTTTAACAGTAGCGCTCACAGAGAAAAAAGATTGGGTAAATGCCATAAAGTTTGCAGTAGAAGCAGCATCCATTTCTGTAACAAGAATGGGAGCACAGGCATCTGTTCCATATAGAAAAGAGATGAGCAATTAATTTAGTTGTCAATTAAAAACCCTCAATATGTTTATCGTAGAAAATTACTCCTTAGCTATTGTACTCTGCGTAATCACCATGCTCTGCTGGGGCTCATGGGCCAATACAACAAAGCTTACCTCCAAAACATGGCGCTTTGAATTGTTGTACTGGGATTATGGTTTTGGTATTTTACTTACCACGCTGCTGCTGGCATTTACACTTGGCAGTAATGGAAACGAAGGCAGGTCTTTTCTGGAAGACATCAAACAGGCCGACACAGAAAATTTCCTGTCTGCTTTTATTGGAGGGGTAGTTTTTAATCTGGCAAACATATTATTGGTTGCTGCTATTGGTATCGCAGGCATGTCTGTAGCTTTCCCTGTTGGTATTGGTATTGCATTGGTACTGGGTGTTATTGTAAATTATATCGGCAACCCGCAGGGCAATCCGGTATGGATATTTAGCGGGGTAGCACTTATTGCATTAGCGATAACACTTAATGCAAGGGCATATCAAAGATTGCAATCCGGCGCTGCAGGATTAGTTTCCAGGAAAGGATTGATTTTATCAGTAGTTAGCGGATGTTTGATGGGCCTGTTTTATAAATACGTGGCGGTTTCAATGGTTGGCAACTTCAATGTGCCCGAAGCAGGAAAACTAACTCCTTATACTGCACTTGTGTTTTTTGCCATTGGCATTGTGATCAGCAGCTTTCTTTTTAACACTATTCAGATGAAACGTCCATTCAGTGGTACTCCCATCACATTCGGAGATTATTTTAAAGGTTCACTAAAAAATCATTTAGTTGGTGTGATGGGGGGTGTTATCTGGTGCGTAGGCATGTCGTTAAGTATTATTGCTTCCGGTAAAGCAGGCCCGGCCGTTTCTTATGGATTGGGCCAGGGAGCCACTGTAGTAGCCGCATTATGGGGTATTTATGTTTGGAAAGAATTTGATAAAGCCCCTGCAGGCACCAAAACCCTGTTAAATATCATGCTGGTGCTGTATATAGCGGGGTTGGGAATGATTATCGTCTCTAAGTAAATCTTTTCGGATATTTGTTTAACTTATCCTTTGTTGAGGGTAATAGCTGTGCTATAACCTTACTTGACAGTATAACAGAACAGGTATGGACGAAATAAAGATTTTAATTGTTGAAGACGAAAAAAAGATCGCCACTACACTCGAAAAAGGTTTAACTGAGAATGGTTATTCCGTAGATGTGGCCTTTGATGGTATCATTGGGAAACGTATGTTTTTTGCAGATACGTATGCCCTGGTGATACTGGATATAAACCTGCCCGGGATCAATGGTTATGAGCTTTGCAAAATAATCAGGAGCCAGGACCAGCGCACACCTGTGATCATGCTCACAGCCATGACCGCAACCGATGATAAAATTGAAGGCTTTGATTCGGGCACGGATGATTACATTGTTAAACCATTCGAGTTTAAAGAATTATTAGTAAGGATACGGGCGTTACTTAAAAGAACCATGAATCAGCAGTTTCTTTTGGGCAATGTGCTTAAAGTAGCCGACCTTGAAATTAACCTTGACAGCAAAGAAGTAAAGCGCGGCGATCATATCATATCACTCACGGCCAAAGAATTTCAACTGCTCGAATATTTTGTGCGAAACAGGAACCGGGTAGTTTCCAGGGCAGATATTGCTGCCAGTGTGTGGGATATTGACTTTGATACAAAAACGAATGTGATTGATGTATATGTAAATTACCTGCGCAATAAGATTGATAAAAATTTCAGCACTAAGTTGATTCATACACAGGTTGGCATGGGATACATTTTAAAAGAATAGTGATTTATGAAGATCAAATACAGGATAACTTGGCTGTTCACCCTGGTAGTATCGTCCATATTGCTGATGGTTTGCGTTTCTATTTATTATTTTTCCGACCTGAACAGACAAAATGATTTTCAAAAACGACTTCGAAACCGGGCATTTACCACTGTAAGCCTGCTTCTGGATGTTGAAGGAATCGACAATAATCTCCTTCGGAGAATTGATGAAAGTACCTTCATTTCTATTCAGGATAAAAGTGTAGCTATTTATAACGAGTTCAACAAAGTATTATATTCTTACAGTGATAGTGCTGTTGTACTGGTAAAAGTAGATAGCGCTATATTAAACCGGCATAAAAAAAACGGGGAATATTCTTATACCGAAGGATTGCGGGAGATCATTGTAATCGATTACCATAGTAAAGGTAAAAAATACACCCTTGTTGCTGCGGCTTACGACAGGGATGGATTGGCCAGGCTCTCTCAACTACGTTTCATCCTGATGGTCAGCTTTTTTTCAGGGATACTGATCACGATATTTTCCGGGTTGATCTTTTCTTCCAACATTGTTTCCGCTATTAAAAAAATAACAAAAGAAGTAAAAGAGATATCTTCTCAAAACCTTTCACGCCGGATTAAACTGTACGAACCTAAAGATGAATTAAACGAATTGTCAGCTACATTTAACGACCTGCTTACACGCCTCGAAGAATCCTTTGAGATCCAGCGCCGCTTTATTTCCAATGCATCTCATGAACTGTCTACCCCGCTTACCTCTATTTCAAGTCAATTGGAGATCACATTACAGAATGAAAGAAATGCGGATGAGTATAAATCAGTTATTCATTCGGTGTATGAAGATGTGCAGAACCTTACCCGCCTTACACGGGGCCTGCTGGAAATAGCAAAGGCAAGTGGAACATCTGCAGGAATGGAACTGACACCGGTAAGGGTAGACGAACTATTAATGAAACTGCCTGCTGATCTCAGAAAAACGAATAAACAGTTCCAGGTTGAAATGCATTTTGACACTTTTCCTGAAAATGAAGACAACTTATTGGTTTTTGGTAATCCCGACCTGCTATATAGCGCCATAAAAAATGTAGTGCTCAACGCATGTAAATACGGAGCCGATCATACTGCCAATATCTCACTTTCGTTTTCTGATGGACACCTGAGTGTGCTTGTTAAAGACAATGGTTCCGGAATAGATGATGAAGAAAGAAAATTGATCTTCCAGCCTTTTTACAGAAGCCAATCAGTCCGTGATATACATGGTTTTGGACTTGGTTTATCCCTTGCATTAAAGATCATATCGCTTCACAAAGGAACAATCGAATTAACCGATACTTCAGCCAGGGGAACTACTATTTCAATACATTTTCCTACACAAAAATAATCCGGTGAGCATAACCGTTGCTTGACGCTGAAAACGGTTTCCTTTGGCAAACAGGAATTACTATGGGCGTAGTGAGATAAGCTGAGCAGATAGCTAAAAGTAGCGGGCATGATCTGCCACGAAAGATCACTTATTTATCCCTGCATCTGGCCTAACTAATTCATTTAGTGTGCTTAATGCGAGCATCCGCCTGACTGATCCTGGGATTTGAGCTATAAAATTCTCCTTCCCCGGCATCAACTCAACCATAATGCTTAAACCTTTTCGAAATCGTTTTCGAGAAAAATATCACCGCTCATACACATAGGATGTAAATTTTACATGATAAAGGAGCATATTTGTTTCTAACGGTTCTGTTACCCAAATTGAGCTTAATGAAAATTGGCAGAAGAAAAAGTTGCTGTGAAGTGCGTTTAATTTAAACTCTCTGTATGGAAAAAATAGATTTGAAAATGTTGGCCAAAGAATTGAACCTGTCTATTTCCAGTGTGTCAAAAGCATTGCGGGATAGCTGGGAAATTAAGGCTGAGACAAAGCAAAGGGTAAGGGCTTTGGCTGAAAAACTAAACTACCAGCCCAACCCATACGCCAGTAATCTGAGGAAAAGAAAAAGCCAGACTGTTGCTGTTGTCATTCCTGAAATAGCCAATAATTTTTTCTCACTGGTACTCGACGGAATACAGGTGGTTGCGCAGGATAAAGGCTACCATGTGTTAACCTACCTCACACACGAAAGCTATGTTAACGAACTCTCTACTATCAAACACCTGCAGGGTGGCAGGGTAGATGGCGTGTTAATGTCGCTATGCAGCGAGACTTCAGATTACGCACATTTGGTCCGGCTGAAAGAAACAGGGATGCCAATTGTGTTTTTTGATCGTGTGGCCGACATCGCAGATTGTCCTACCGTTACCACCGATGATTACGAGAGTGGATACAAGGCTACCGAACACCTGATACAGCAGGGATGTAAGAAAATTTATTACTTATCATTTTCCAAACACACTTCCATTAATCACAAACGTAAGCAGGGGTTTATAGATGCACTGGAAATGCATAAGCTTAAAAGAGATGACAACGACATTGTTGAATGCACAAATGAAAACACCCACCTTGTTATTAAGGAACTGCTTGATAAAAATGACGGGCCAGACGGTATTTTTGCTTCGGTAGAGAAGCTGGCTATTGCAGCATATCATGTATGCAACGAAATGAAAATGAATATTCCAGACGATGTAAAGATCATCAGCTTCTCTAATTTGCGCACGGCTTCGCTGTTAAACCCTTCACTATCAACGATCACGCAGCCTGCATTTGAGATCGGCAAAGAAGTATGTGAATTGCTTTTTAATACAATCGGAAAGAAATCATTCTATAATCTGAAAGATCATGTTGTACTCAATAGCAGTTTGATAGCCCGTGGCAGCACGCGCTGAGTTGAAGAATATTGTTTGAAAAATCTCCCGGAAATTCCTCTCCTGATTTCAACAGATTGGTGTTGATTTCATAGCCATTTTATGCTTTGAAAAAGCCTGTTCACTCGAAAACGATTTCGATAATAAATATCCTTCCCGATACCTGCGCTGTATAAATTTCACACAATTTCACATCATATTTGTTTCAGCTCCACCCATCATAACCAAAAACGATTGCTATGTTCAAACAGAAATTACTCTTTGTAATTATGCTACTTGTTGCAGGTTTTTCCGTGTCAGGGCAAACCAGGCAGATCACCGGAAAAGTTTCATTCTCAGATAATGGAAATCCCCTGCAGGGAGTATCTGTTAGTATTCAGGGAACCAAAACAATTACTGTTACCGATAAAGACGGATCATTTAAGATCCCTGCCGGCATTGGTTCCACGCTCAATTTTTCACACACAGGTTACGAGCCTGCGCAGGTTGTTGTAAAAGATAATAATCCACTCTCAGTTGTATTAACTGTGAAAGTGAATTCATTAGACCAGGTTGTTGTTATCGGATATGGATCTGCACGTAAAAGAGATCTGACAGGATCAATTGCCAAAGTGGATTATAGCAACCGCATTAACAGCACCGTTACACCAACTTTTGAGGCTGGCCTGCAGGGCAGAGCGTTGGGTGTGCAGGTGATACAGGCAAACGGAACACCTGGTTCGGCAGTTCGTGTAAGGGTGCGCGGACAAAACTCTTTTACAGGTTCGGGCGATCCATTATATGTGATTGACGGAGTGCCAATCTATTCAGGTAATTTTTCAAACCCTGATGGAGGTGTTAATAATGTTGCAGCCAATAACTCGAATGTACTGGCTACCATTAATCCGGCCGATATAGAATCTGTTGAGGTGCTGAAAGATGCCGCAGCTTCTTCTATTTATGGAGCCAGAGGTGCCAACGGTGTGATCGTGCTAACAACCAAAAGAGGTAAAGCAGGTACAACGAAGTTTAATTTTGGTTATTCAGCCGGCCAATCAAAAGTAGCCCATAAAATAGATCTGATCAGCGCACAGGACTGGTGGAAATTATATAACGAGGCCCGTGTAAATGATGGTAACGCGGTTATAGACCCCAGCCAGCCTCTCAGCATTAACGGGCAGACTTTTATTTACAACCAGATATCCAATGTTAACACCGATTGGATTGATCAGACATTGCGCACAGGTAACGTGCAGGATGTTACACTATCTGCAAGAGGGGGTAATGATAAAACACAATTCTTTGTAGGTGGCGGTTATAAAGGCGAAGAAGGCATTTTAAAAGAAAATAATTACACCCGCATCAACGGAAGGGTGAATATTGATAACCAGGCTACCAAAAATTTTAAGTTCGGTATTCAGTCGAGCATTTCTTATACCAACAACGCACAGGTGCCCACTTCTTACAGTGGGGGCATTGGTGGGGCACAATCTACCGCGTTAAGAATTTTTCCGATATACAACGCAGATGGCAGCTTTTTTGGAACACAATTTCAAAATACCGGCGCTAATCCGGTGGCTCGTTTGCGCAACAAATACAGAACAAAATCAAACCGCGTTATTAATAATATCTATGGTGATGTAAAGATTTCCAACAGCCTTTCTTTCCGTGCAGAGTATGGACTTGATATGCTAGACCAGTTTGAAGAAAGATACGATGACAAAGTGAACCGTTATTTTGGTACTACCGGCCTTCCGGCAAGATGGGAGCGCAGGTTGACTGTTACAAATATGAATGGCAATGCGTATTTCACTTTCAATAAATCATTTGCAGAAAAACATACAATTAATGTAACAGCAGGTTCGTCTATTCAGAACAGTGTAACCAGGGCTATCGGATTTAACCCGTCAAGCGGAGGTGTTGGTTTTGTAAATAATTATTTTGATGAGACCACCAGAAATATGGGATATGCGCCGGGTGCTGCGGTTAATGGTCCTGCAATCAGCGGTTATAACGAACGTGATTCGTATCGTTTCCTGTCTTTCTTTGCACGTGCTAACTACAAAATCAGCGATAAATATTTATTTGGTGCAAGCTTCCGTGCAGACGGCTCTTCACGCTTTGGAAGTAATCACCGGTTCGGATACTTCCCCGCTGTTTCAGCAGGATGGATCATTTCTGATGAGAAGTTCATGCAGCAGAATAAATTGTTCGATTATCTGAAACTACGTTCCAGTTATGGATACACAGGGAATTCAGAGATTGGCAACTTCCAATACCTCGGAACATTTAGTACCACCGGTGGTTATCTGGGTTACACCGGTATCACCCCCACAAGATTGCCTAACCCTGATCTTTCATGGGAAAAAGCAAGACAGTTTGATGCATCTCTTGAATTCGGAATTTTAAATAACAGGATCTCGGGTAGCATTGGTTTTTACCGGAAGATATCTACAGACGCGTTGTTAGCCGTACCTGCACAGATATCTGCAACAGGTATTGGTTCTATCCTGGTTAATGCAAAAGACGTTAAAGTAAGGAATAGCGGATTGGAACTCGAATTAACCTTCCGTATCATTAATAAAGATGATTTTACCTGGAGCACAGAACTTAATATAGCAGGTAACAGGAATAAAGTATTGGAAACCGGTAATATCCCTCCTGATGGTTTTGGTGCCGCAGCGGGAGATACCAGGGTAGTAAAAGGTTATCCGATCGGCATTTCATTCCTTGCCTTATCTGCAGGTGTAAACCCGCAAACAGGTAATGAAATGATTTATCAATTGGATGGAACCACCATCGATGCCTTAAAACAATCTGATATCACCAGCAACCGCCAGCCGGTAGGAAATCCTTTCCCTGATTTCTTTGGAGGTATCAATAATATTATTCACTACAGGAATTTTGAGCTTGATTTCCTGTTCTCTTTTTCTCAGGGAGGAAAAATTTATGATGATGGTGCCAAACGCCAGATGGGCGGATTTCTGAGCACATGGAACCAAAGAACTGAAGTGCTGAACCGCTGGCAAAAGCCGGGGGATAATACTAATATCCCACGACTCACTATTACCGGATCATCATTTACAGGATCAGACAGAAACACGTCACGCTTTCTGTTTGATAACTCTTACCTGCGTTTAAGAAATATCAACCTGGCGTATAACCTGCCTAAATCTTTGCTTAGTAAGGCGGGAATATCTTCAGCCAAAATCTTTATCACCGGTAGTAACCTGCTCACATTTACAAAATACAAAGGATGGGATCCTGAAGTGATACGGTATGGATCAAGTGCCGGTGAATCAAACATCGCGTTTGATGCACCGTATCTGCCTACCCCTCAGGCTAAATCTTTTGTAATAGGCGTAAACGTTGGTTTTTAATCTAAAAAAAAAGAAAAAATGAAAAACAGATATCTACTAATTATTCTCGCCGGTTTTGCTCTTTTTACCGCAGGTTGTGAAAAGTATCTCGATACCAAACCGCTTAGCGAGCAGCCGGATACTGATGTACTTAAAGCAAAAAACAATGTGCTGTCTGTATTGTATACAGCTTACGACAGGATACAATCCGGAAATTTTGTAGGCGGCCAGGCAATAGAAGCTGCCGAATTATATGGAGACAATATTGACCTTAGTGTAGCAGCATTGGTTGCCAGCCAGGATTACGGCCCATTCACCAACAGAAACTTCGGTATATTTAATAATGTAGGCCGTAACACATGGAGCAGCGGATACAGTGCTATTTACAATGCGAATATTGTAATTGATGCGGTAGATAAAAATACATTCACTGATGCTACAGACGCTGAAAAAGCTTTGTACAAAGCAGAAGCCTTATTTATAAGGGCTTTATCACATCATACGCTGGTTAGATTATTTGCATTGCCTTATTCTAATGCTCCAACAACCGATCCCGGTGTTCCGTTAAGGATCACCCGTCCCACTCCCGGTGAAGCTTTAAGCCCTGCATCACGCGCAACGGTTGCTGCTGTTTATACACAGGTGGTTGCTGATTTAAAAGCTGCTGAACAGGTTCTGCCCGCCACTAACGGGGGCCAGGCAACCAAATGGGCAGCAAAAGCCCTGTTGGCAAGAGTTTATTTTGACATGGCTGATTATACCAATGCCTTTACCTATGCCAATGATGTGATCAGCAATGGTGGCTTTACATTAGGCGCCAATGTTCAGGCGCCATTTGGAAATGTAGGTGCAGCACAGGTTAACGGGGGTATTATTTTCCAGATTGTAAATGTTACCGGCGATGATGGCAGTGGTACCATACGGGGTCATTACTGGAATACCGTTGCTGCAAATGTGTTTATGCCAATGTCGGCAGGGATCTATTCAGCCTTTGGTGCAACAGATGCAAGACGTAATTCTTTGATCACTGCCCCTGCTGGCGCAAAACCTTTCTCTTTAAAGATACAGGGCAATAACCCTGTTAATATTCCTGTGATCCGTATTGCTGAAGTGTATCTTACCAGGGCTGAGTCTGCAGTTAGAAAAGGAGGGTACACCGCAGCAAATGTTCGGGCCGATTATAATAACCTGAGAGTGCTCGCCGGTTTGCCTGCCGATAATCTGTCGTCAACCGATACAGAATTATACACTGCTATTCAAAATGAGCGCAGGTTAGAACTGGCAATGGAAGGCGACAGGTACTATGAACTGAGAAGGCTGAAACAGCAAATTCGCGGACTGGCATTTAATGATAAAACACAATTACTAAAAATACCGGATAGTGAAACAAGAGCGAATCCAAATATTGAGCAAAACTAATACGATTCACGCCCGTTGGCGGGTGATATGATATTCTACCTCCCGAAAAATTACATATAGCATTTTTAGATGGCAAACCAGTTGGTTTAAAACTTCCTGTTTTTACAGGAAGTTTTTTTATGTGTACAATCAGAGGCGTTTTGCTTTTAAAAATATGCAGAAACTGTTTAAGTTAATTGTTTTTATTTTATTATGACTATAGTTTCTCTGCGAAAACTCTAAAACTCTGCGGCTCTGCGGTGAATAGCAGTTAAGCTTCACTGCAGAGAACACGGAGGCCACGCAGAGATGTAAGTAATTTGTACTAATTAACTCAAACAGCTTCTTAACAAAACACTGTTTTTTATTTCAAGGCATTTTAAAACACATAGGAGCATAGGAAAAACAAAATGAAATATAGCTCTTGAACTATATGTCCTGCTTCCTGATCTATGTAGCTATGTGTTTAATAACACATACACATAGTTAAATAGAATCTCTTTGTTATCCTGTTTTAACATTACCTGCCTGTTACTTCAAGCACCCCGTCTTTATTGGAAGCAGCGAGAGTGATCTGGAGCAGGCCTGCATAAGGACTTTGAACAGTGTCTAATTTTACACCGTTGAATGCGACATGATAAGTATAACCGGGGTTCAAACAAACAATGATACTCCTGTTATGTGCTACTGTTGCATTGTCAAAAGAAATGTTGGCTTTGTAAGATGAGTTTGTTTTATTGAACGATTGGTTCTTTATCCAGATCTCAAATCCTGTGGTTACAGTTCCGGGCTTGTAGTAAGCCGAAAACCATGACAGAACTGGAGTTGAAAGACCTGAGAACTGATGCCAGCCTGCGCCTCTTCCTGATTTAGCAAGAAAATGTTCAAAAGTGTAATAAGATTCATCGGTTTCTTTTTGATAAACGTCAAGCCCTTTTGTTGCAATTTTAAAAGCCAGTTCAGGTTTGCCCAAATCAAGCATTGTTTTCCATATAAACCACTGGTGCGGCATCCACACAGATCCATTCCAGTAACCATCAATTTTATAATAAGGTGCAGCCTGATCAACAACGCTGATGCCCGAAGGTGTCCACATGTTTTTGGGAGAGAATATTTTTTCAATCAATCTGTCTTGCTGCGATGGCGTGCAAATTCCAGCCACCAATGGATAAGCGCCATCTAATCCCATGTTATAATCTTTTCCGTCTGTATACTTTAGTCTGCCAGAGGGATAACCATTGACATCATGCACCACATAACTAAAATAGCCACTGGTATCATTCCATGAATAATTTTGTACAGCATCACTGAAATCTTTGATGTCCTTATCATACATGGCTATATCTGCTTTTTCGCCCAGTGTTTCTGCTGCCATGCGTAAGATCTTTGCTGTACGGATAGCCTGTGCTGTATTGATAACAGGTGCAACAAATTGCTCTGCTTTCTGTTTGTGCACTTCAACCTGTGCAGGATAATCGTCCCATCCACCGGAATTATAAAAATAATCCCATGTTTTGATCATGTTTGATTTTAAGGTTCTGGTTGTAGAACTGCTCAAACGTCCAGCCATAAATTCGTAATACTGTTTAAGTCTTGGGTAGAAATACTGCAACGATTCTTTTGACTGTGTTTTATTCCAAAGTTCCAGAAATGCATACATCTGAACCGGTACCGGTGAACCATGATGAATGAATGCGGATTGACCGCCAACGGGAGTGGTGTAGGCGTTGATACATTCAGCAGCAGTATTTACATTTATTTCATTTAGTCCCAAGGCTACAAAGCCCAGATCCCATGTGTACAGGCTGTTCCACCATTTGCCGGGAGTAAAATGCCGGATATAATTCCGCTGCGTATAAATTGGATACACAATGTTTGTTAACACCGTTGCTCTCAGCATCTTCTGACTGAACACATATTTTTTCCCCTGCGGAAGAACAGTAGCGAAAGGGTTGTTCACTGGTAGTTCTTCTTTCTGTTTGATCTCCTGGGCAGTACCAAAATCATTCAGCCTGCCAGTTACCTGTTGCAGGCTGCCTGTACAAATTGTTGCATAAATAGTTTGCTCGCTTTGGGGCTCTAATTCTATAGGACGGATAAAGATATTGGAATAATCTCCTTTATTATTTCCTTTTAATACGCTGTCTACATGGCTATGCACGAGGTAGCGAAAAAACACATCCAGTTCATCATTTTTAATTTGCCGAAGGCGAAAATCATTATCGCCAAACCAGCGTACACCATAATGCATTGGGATGTCTTTGTATTTTGCGATGAGTTTCTTTTCGGAGCTGTTGGCAGTTATTTCAGGTGAGTATGTTTTGTTATTGGCTATTATTTTCATTTGACCATCTTCTGCTGCAGGCGTATATACAATCCCATTTAAGTCAACTGCAGCTCCGCCTTCAGATTCTATAATCAGTGTTTGATCTTCTTTGTTTGCCCGTTGAAAAGGTATTTTTACACTGGTCAATTTCCCATTTCCATGTAATGTAACTGCCTGATCAGTTAATCCTGATAAAAGAAATGTGCAGGATGTGTTTTCTTTCATCCGGTAAACAAAGCTGAGGCTGCCGCTTTGATAGGCCTTCTTTACATCTATGGTAAAACTGGCTCTATCACCTTTGTCTTTGCCAAAATTTTGTCCAATAGCAGATCCATCAATGAATTCACTATCACGTACCTCACCACGCATCCATCCATCTGTAACCAGTCCATCCTTTGGTCGCTTTTGTGCATAATCAAGCGAAACATAATCTACAGCATTTACCCAAACTGCATTTTTAGAATGAACTAATGTATTGGAAGGGTAGGTGTCGGGATATTCAATGCCTTGTACAAGGTTTAAGGAGAGGTTCTGTGGCAACAAAGTATTGTTTACACATTTCATGCTTACTAAAACAGTCAGACTGTCAATTACTGAATAAGTTACATCAACAAATACTTTGTCTTTCCATTCTAATTCATAACGATAGGTATAACGGGTCAGGTCACTGCTAACATCCCATGGAAAATAACCAGATTCAAATGTTACGTTCGGGATAAGCATTTTATTGCGGTAAAAACCCGGCAATACAGAAAAGTCAAAGCGCATGCCGGCCTTCATGTCATATATGTGAGAGATGCCGGCATATTTTTTTGAATAAGGACCCCATGCTGACAAACTGATATCATGCGAATTGGTGAGCCCCTTGAAGTCTACAGATAAACGGTTATTGCTTTGGGCGTAGGATACACCATTGATCAAAAAGATAGTCAGTAAGGTAGCTAGTGATCTTGTGTTCATCATTTAAAGTCATTTATAAAACCTGTTCAAAAAAACTGACTGTAAATTATTTAATTAAAACCAATGTGCTGTATGCTTTTAATTGAATGATACTGCCTGTTAAATTACTGTCATTGGTTTTAAAACTGATTTTATTGTAGTCTTTCAGAGATGGAGGCAGGTTAAAAGACTGATCAGTTCCGGAAAGATTGTGCAATACCAGTAAATGCTCATTTTCAAAGTTTCTTTCAAAGGCACAAACCTCCTTTAATTCAATAGTTACAGGGTTTAATATTCCCAATGTCAGGGCTTTGCTGTTATTGCGTAATGCAATAAATTTTTTGTAATAGGTTAGTAAAGAGTTTCCGTCTTTTAGTTGTTGCGCTGCAGCAACAATAGTTGTATCGTTACTATAGCGTGGTGTAACCCATTTAGCGCGTGTGTTGTCTTTATCTTTTTCATCCCATAAAAAAGGTTCGCGGATAAATTCATCCGGCTTTTTACCTCTCATGCCAAGTTCTTCGCCATAATAGATATAGGGAGATCCGGGCAGAGTGAATAATAAGGCGGCTGCTATCTTAGCTTTGTTGAGATCGTTCTTTAATGAGCTCATCACACGTTCCTGATCGTGATTGCTGAGGAACGTGGCATCAACAAAATCAGGGTTGATGGCTGCGTAAAAGTTTTCGATAATTTTTTGCTTAATAACCAGCGAATCGGCTTGTTCTGCAGTAACAGCTTTCTTGATGGCAGATGCATGATCGAAATTGAAGAGTGCGGGAATACCTTTTAAATAAGGCGCCACCTTATCTGTTGAAGCCCATACTTCACCAACCAGGTAAACATCTTTTTTTACTTTCCGCATTTCGCTTAAAAAGTATACCCACCAATCCTGGCTCTCACGGGCACGTTCATCCGGGAAGATATGGCGGGCCGCATCCAGCCTGAAACCGTCAATGCCTATTTCAGTAAGCCAATAACGGCCGATTTTAAAAACTTCTTCGCGCAGTTTTGGACTGTCAAAATTCAGGTCGGGCATGTGTTTGCCAAAATAGCTGTAGTAGAGATAGTCACTTCCTTCCACTTTGTTCCACCTGTTTCGGTTCCTGGAATCTTCTTCCGTTTTGGTTGCAAAAGATTTTACCTGCGGATCATCTTTATGTGTCCATACAAAATAATCCCTGTACTTGCTGTTCTCATTGTTCATCGCATCTTTGAACCATGGGTGTTGATTGGAACAATGGTTTAGCACCATATCAATCACTACTTTGATATTTCTTTTGTGTGCTTCTGCAACAAATTTTTTAAAGTCATCCAGTGTGCCATAGTCTGGATGAATGCCGTAATAATCCGTTACATCATATTTATGATAAGAGGGCGAGGGGTTGATGGGCATAAGCCAAACGGCTTCTATACCAAGATCTTTCAGGTAATCAAGTTTGGATACCATTCCTTTGATATCACCTTTGCCGTCGCCATCTGAATCGGCGAATGACTGAACAAATATTTCGTAAGTAATTCCTTTGGGCCATTTACCGGTACCGGGCTGCTGCGCATGAGAACTGAAGCTTGTTGTAAGAAAGAGTGCGAATGCCCAAAAAAGAGTGTAAACCTTTTGCATAACAATCGAAATTAAGGGAGTGAATATTACTCACGCCAACATTGGTTAGCATGGATATTAAAGGTAGACAGCCCAGCTGAATGGCTGTTTTAAAAAGCAGTTTTGAGGGTATAATCTTTACGAAAACGATTTCGAGTAAACACGAAGCTTAAAAGCGGGCAATTTTCAATGAGTGAGATGCACAGAAAAGAAGAGAGATACAATTTCGGGGTAACTTCTTTTCCCGGTTTTTCTTTTACCGAAATAGTTGTCAATGCTGATTACCATTCAGGTTCTGTTCTTAAAGATACAGCTAACCGGTTCCATCCATTTATGGTAATGATGATCATAATTATTTGCGCTGTTTTTTCCTCGCCAAATAACCGGATAGCTTTGTCATATGTTTCATCACTCAGCCCGTGTTGATGAATCAGCGTTATTTCTTCAGTCATCTTGAATAATAGTTGTTCCTCTACCGTAAAAATATCATCCGCTTCATGCCATACGCATATCATATGTATGCGCTGTTCTGTTTCCCCGTTTTTAAGGGCTCCTTTTATATGCATATTCAGGCAATAGGCGCATCCGTTTATCTGTGAGGCCCTGATTTTCATTAATTCTTTTTGCTTAACGGGAATATCTGTTGTAGACAGGTATCCTTCTAATTGCAATAGTTGCTTATACCCTTGTGGCGCTGCCTGTTCAATATTTAATCTTGGTTTCATCCTGTTTGTTTTGCTGAAGTTAAATTTAGTAAAGTAACGCTTCAAATGTTTGCACATAATGACAGGAGGTAAATACAAAAGAGGCATCGTCCTTCATTTGTATCAGGAACAGATTTTTAAATTTCAAATCCATTTATTTAACCAGTCTTGTTTGTAATTTATGCTTCTTCGTTAACCGGTAAATGGCATAAATGCCCGGGATCATTGGTAAAATAGCTGTATACATTCCCGCAAAATAGTAGTGGCCGGTTGTTTTTAGATAATAATTGGGCATGTTAACAATTTCAGTTCCACGTATGGTTTTGGAAATTGCATTTAAATTGGATGGCTCAAGTTTTGGCTCAATAAGCGGGAAAATGAAATGCGCAAATTCTGCCACACCAGGACCGATAAAAATTAACCATGCTATAAAACCTGCCAGCGGAACTCTATAGTATAACCCAAGAGTAGTAAGCGTATAAATAGTTGGGCCTACAAGCGCAAATACCATAAGAAAGCTTTTCTCGCTCCATGGGATATTAAATAACCGGCTCATAGCAGGCCCGAAACCTGATTGATATTCTTCAATAATATGAATCTGTAACGACGCTACTGTTAAAACAAAAAGAGGTAAGATAATTTTAGGATCAGTTGGATTTTTGAAGTAGGTAAAATACCAAAAGAAAAACCCGATAATTGCCGATCCTCCAATTATAATAATTGGTGGCAAGCCTATCTTGATATAACCCATTACAGGTGCAACTATGCAAAATGTAATGACTATAAGTAATGTGACTGCTTGATTTGTTTTTAATGATAGCATTGGTTTAATTTTTTAGTAAATAATAAATTATATGGTGTTTTCAGGATACTGTTCCGGATAATTTTAATTCATCAGATGCCAGTCCGAGTGGTTTTGCCATCAGGTTAAAATAGTTTTCAGTAGCGTTTAGCCATGCTGATACTTAATGTCTTTTCAGTATTCAGAGCTTATCAGATGCCATCATAATTGGCGCTTCTTGCATAAATTATTTTTAAGGCAGATGCTGCTTTGCCAAACTCTCTTTTGCTTATGTAGTAGGCCGGGTTTAATAATATTCCTTTGGGATTTTCTATCGGAATCAGTCTCATAAATGATGCTATTTTTTTGGTTTTATGTCTGATTCCTGCTTTAGTAATATCATAGAGTCAATCATTCATTGCAGAGGATACAGCAAATGATTGATTCATTCCTGCTGGCTAAACAAAAGTCGGGGTCAGCAGGCTTAAACAGGAGCGATTACGTCTTGTTATTAACAAAAGTAGCAGAGTGTGCATCAGCGGTTTTTAACAAATGATAAATAATTATTTACCAGCCCTGATTCTGCTTAATGAAACCTGGGTAATACCTATATAGCTGGCCAGATCGCCAAGGCTAATGCGCTGGAGTACCGTGTGATTATCTTTTATAAAGTTGTTATACCGATTTGTGGCGTTTTCTTCCAACATTTCACTGATGCGTTTCGTCATGTTTACAGAAGCCATAGAAACAAGATTTCTGAAGAACGTTTCAATACAATGATGTTTTTTGCAAAGATATTCGAGGTCGGCTCTGTTTATGTAAGTAACAACTGTTGGCTCCAGTGCTCTGATCAGGTATGAGGATGGTTTTTGTGTAAGGTAGCTGTCGAGTACAGTAAATATTTCATTTTCATGGAAGAAACGCATGATAAATTCTTTCTCATCTCTATAGAAAAATATTTTTATCAACCCTTCTTCTATAAAATACAGGCGTTTGCAAACTTCATCTGCTTTTAATAAATAGTCGCCTTTGTCAAAGGTTTTTTTGTTTGCGTATTTCAATAAACTATCTGTCGATTCTATGTCGAGTAGGGAAAGCTTGTTGCAGAATTGAATAAAATCAGCCATTGATACATGATTGAGAACCGGCATTTAGCCTCCAATGGTTTTACATATCAGATATGCGTTGCACATGGTTTAATTAGCTAACTGCCGGTAAAATTATAAATAAATATAATGAGATGGCCGTTGTAAAGTGGTGGGCGGTATAGTCTTTGTTGTTGTGAACAATTGTTGACTGAAAGATCATAAAGGGCATCTTGTACAATTCTCATGCGCTACTATTTTTTTGCCACAGATTCTCAGATTTTCACGGTCAGTTTCTGTGTTATTCTGTGTCTTCTGTGGCAAAAAAATACCAGTGCTTATGAAAGTGGTAGAATCTTATGCTGTTGTTGGTTGCCTGACAAACATCAATTTCGAATGCTTGGTATTCTGAATCAAGCAAATCCTGAACAACTCAGGGCGAACTGATAGTATAGGTTACTGTGGTAGTATAAGTGCCCGAAGGTACCGTGAGGAATGCGGTGTTGGCTGCACTGGTGTAGTACTGCAAATTAAAATTTTGCGACAACGTACCTGTAGTGGCACTAATAATAGTTTGTGCAGAAGTAGATAAAGATTTGGTACTGGTAGTAATACCTGAGCCGCCCACAGCAGCAGGCGTTAGGTTAATATTTGAAACAGGAATTGTAGAGGTGCTGTATGTCAGATCCTGTGAGGCAATCACCGTGATATGATAAGCCTGTGTAGAAAACGCGTTTAACGCAGTGCTCTGGCTAACAGATACACCATTGTTATAATCATTGGCACTGCCGAAGGTCATCGTGGTAGTGCCAAAGGATGGATCAATTGTTAATTGAGTGGTGGTATTAATGTTTACAGATAAGGTGCCTGTAACAGTGTTATCACTTACGATAATCCCCAGTATATTTTTCCCTATGATATGTACATTCAGTGTGGTACTGTAAGTGCCTGCAGGTAATAACAGATCACTTCCTCCGCTGATGGTATAAGTGGGTGTCAGTTTAGGGCTGGCACCTAATGCCAGCAAACAGTTCAGCGCCCATACCGTTTGATAGGAGGTAGACAAAGTGATCTGGGAAGCAGAGCCAGAGCCACACAATCCTGTTCCGGTAACACCGGTAATTAAAAAAGTGAATTTAGACAAGGCAATGCTATTAGAGCCATTGGTCAGGTTTCCCGCAGCTGATACCTCAACTGTTGTTGAACTTAAAGCCAGTCCGGCACATACGCTGATCTCATCAGTAACAGAAAAAGATTTGCCATTGGTAAATTCGCTGGGCAAACTAAAAGTAGTAGATGCATTGTTTACATAATTGCTGCACTGTGCTTCTGCTCTCAGCCGGCAAAATACTGAAGCCAATAATAAAACAATAGGTAGTATATAATGCTGTTTCTTCATTTAGCACATAACATGTGCTTTATTTCTAAAAGGTAAGATCTACTTCTCCTATCTTTAATTCCTGATCCGGACCGTAATCAACCAGTGCGGTAAGTACATATTTGCCTTTAGGCATTTTGGCCGGGATAGGAATATTCAAAACCCTCACTGCACCGGGCAGTGTATAGAATTTTAGCTCAGGAAGTATTGTTTTCTCTCCTGTTGTTACATTAACCAGTTCCAGACCTAATTTTCCATCTGTTTCAACTTCACCATTATTTCTCAAAACCAGATCAACTATTTTAGCATAATTACTGTCTTTTGAATTCTTCAGGATAAAGTCTCTGATCTCGATTGATTTTTTGGTGGCAGAAAATGGATTGTAAAATACCTGTATGCCCACACGTACCGTAAGATTTACACCAAGACTAACACCATCTTGCGTTAACCTGGAGGGCTCCGGGTTAGTTTGTGTAAAGAACACGATGGCATTTTTAGCGCTGTCAATAATTTCGGACGGAAGGTCCAGCACTACCGTTATATCTTTCTTTTCGTTGGGGCCAAGCGTAATTTCAGTTGCAGGCAATACCCTGATGTATTTTGCACAGGATGCACTTAATGTACCTGCATTAAAAAAAATGAGATTGCCTGAAGAGTCCCTGTTCCAGTCTGCGATACCCACACTGGCTTTCAAAATTCTGCTGGTTGGATTCATTAATACAACGGTCTTCGATTGCGTAGTACCTGACTGGTGATTAAATTCCAGCTTTAATGGACTTGCTGCAATTCCTGTCTGAGCCATAGATCCAATACCAATTAGTAACAACAATCCCGAAAGTAATAAGTGAATTTTCATAGCTGATCAATATTATAAACAGAAAGCCACCCTTTTTTAGGAGGCTTTCTGTTAGTTACAAATTAGTTAGCGCTGAGCGTGAAGGTTAATGTAGAAGTATACGTTCCCGCCGTTTTACCAAGGAAATCTGATTTTGTAGAATTGGCAGTAGAATATACCAGGTGGTACTTGTGCGACAGTGTTCCTATGGTAGACTGAATAATGGTGCTTGGGGTAACTTTTGGAATGGTAACTGTAGTAACGGTTACTTCCGCAGGTTTTGAAGTCATGGAAGGAGTAATTTCTACATTAGAAACAGGGATAGTAACGGCACTTAAGGTCAGATCCTGGTTGGCTACCACTGTAACTGTATAAGCAGAGGTGCTAAAAATGGTTAACGCATCGGTTTGTGTAGCGGTGGTTACACCATTGGTATAGTGGCTTGCTGTTGAATAAGTAAGTGTAGTGGTAGTAAAAGATGGGTTAATTGTGATTGATTGAACACTTTGCAATACTACATTCAGTGTAACATCTCCTGTGGTTTGTGCATTGGTCCGGATCACCCCTGTTAGTAAAATAACCATCACAACTGTTAGAATCTTTTTCATGGAATCAACTTTTTTGGGATGTATTAAATAATGGTATTTAATGTATTTAGGTTGTTATCCAATAACAATACAAAGTTCTGCTATTTTAAATAGGCAAAAAAATATTGTTTTGAAGCGATTTTGGTAACTTTATAGCAATAAGAATCTGCTCTTTTCGGTGATATTTATTGGTTTTTTTGGTGATATTCTCAAATTCAGCCAATGTGCGGTTTTGCTCATACAAACAGGATTTATTGCTTCGTTATCTTTATAATCGGCATAGGGTTTTCATTAGCAGCGTCTTCACAGGTAATTATCCGTTTTCCTACAGATACCATAGAGGTTAAGCCCGGTTCTACAGGTTTAGTGAATGTTTTGTTAATGAACACGGGTATCCGGATCGAGAAATTTCTGCCGGTGGTTTCCGTAAATGAGGTCAGGCTCCTCAATAAACCTTCTTCAGCTATTGAATTATTTCCAACAGACCAGGAAACGGTACCCATCCGTTTTTTTGTTCCCCGAAAGATCAACGCAGATACGGTTTACAGGTTGCATGTTACTCTGTCTATGCATACCCCTGAACAAAATACTGTGCAAAAGAATGTGATAATAAAAGTTACCAAAGTTCATCAGATAAAAGTTGAATCTTTTCAAAATGAAATCTTTTCCGACAATCCTGCCGGTATCATGGGGTTTCAGATGCAATGTAAAAACCTGGGAAATTCTGCAGAGCCGGTGTACTTCCTGGTACACAATGAATATGGCGTAGAATCAGCCAATGATAAGATCAGTGGTTTTGTGATCCCCGCTTTTTCCGATACTGTTTTTAGTATCAGGTATAAATTGCCGCATCCGCTTAATCAGAAAAAAATCCTGCAATTACACATCATGGGTAAACGCCTGGAGGGAGAACAAACATTTTCTTCCAATTTAATGAAAGTACACAATTTGAAACCACAGGCCGAATACATACCAATGAATGATGTTAACCGTGTAACGGGACTAAATACAGTTGCCCTGTTCATGCGTAATGCAACCGGGAACAATCCTTATTATGAACTGATGACCGATTTCAAACATTATATCGGTCAAACAGAAATGCATTATCATATCAATGGTTTTTACTACACCCAGGCCGGCACAAGCATGCCTGTGTCTTTATTGAACACATACATAGAATTGAACAGGGATCGGTTTGGTCTCAGGTTGGGTCAGATCAGCAGAAACCTGGAACTGCCGCTTTACGGCAGGGGCGCTTCTATCAGGTTTGGGAGAGTAGAAAAAAGTTATTTTGAAGCGGGTTTTGTAAACAGTGATAACAACCTGCTCAGCAATTTTAAGAGCGATGGTTTTGAAGCAAGCAACGCTGTTTATGCAAAAGGTATTAAAAGATTTGGTGGCAGCTTTGGGGTCAGTTACGATTTTCTCAGGGTCTCTGATCCGTATAACCAGGCTAACAGTATTATTGCAGGAATAGGTAATGAATGGTTGATTGCTAAGAAGCACGCATTTAAATGGACTGTTTATAAAAGCCGCACCGATAATTACCAATTCAGTACTACAAGGAAAGAGACGGAAGGGATGTCAGGAAACTTTTCCTACTACGGAAACTTCGGAAAACTGAGTCTGTCATCAACCAACTATTATAGTACCAATGCGTATGCAGGATTTCTGAAAGGCGCTTTAAACCTGGATGAACGGATCTCTTATTTGGCGCGTAAGAAACTGATGATATGGGCCAGGTATTATCAATATAAAAACCAACCTGATTTTTTTTCGCCTTATGCGCCACTACTTAATTTTAATAGTTTGGTTCAAACTACCGAAGGCGGTATTAACCTTAATGGGAAGAAGGCTGATATTAGTTTTAAACCATCCCTCTATCATGAATCAACAGATTATTACAGAACTTTTTTGCAGACAGGTCCTATTAACCTGGAATCAAAACGGTTTAATATTACCGCCAATTTCCAGATGAGGAAGAACCGTTTTCTTACGATCAGCAGCGATATAGGTTATTCCGAATCAAATGTGGCAGGCAGTGAACAATATCTCAACTGGCGCGCATCTGCCTCATACCAGCATTCGCATTTTTTGCTGAATGCCACTTACCAGGATGGCGCTTTTTATGCTGCCGAGCTGATAGGGGTACAGACTACTTCCAGAAAATATGTTCTCATCAATGCGGGTCTCACACTAAAAGATATCAGGATCACAAAAAAACTGGTGTTTACGCTGGGCGATCATTTGTCTTATCATAACATGTATCGTTTATGGTCAAACAACAGTTTTGCAAACGCATCCTATAATTTTAATGCCCGACTGGCGCTGGTGGCCAATTACAGCCAGTTTCAGAACAGCTATGAACGGTTGATATGGAATACAAATACACAGTCGAGGCTGGATATTGGTGTGATTCAGAAAATTAACACGCCCGGCAGACCTCAGAAACAAAAAGCCGCAACACTGGATATACTGGTGTATATAGACATGAACGGAAACCGGCACTACGATGCAGGAGAACCGGTGTCTCCCAATACAGTTGTCAGGATCAATGAAATGTCGATGATCACAGATATGAGCGGCAGGGCAGTGTTCTCCAAAGTTTTGCAGGGCAGTTATTATCTTTCTATTATCAGGCAGGACGGCTATATGGGAGAGAACCGGACCTTATACATCAATGATAATACCAGCTTAGAAATGCCTCTCTATAAAATTGGCATCTTAACAGGCGTTGTTAAGATACAGAAAGAAGAACTGAGTTACGAGACAGATGAGCATGTTAGCAATATCCGCATCCTTGCAATTGATGCTAATGGTACCATGTACACGGCATTAACAGATGACAGAGGGCAATATTTCCTTTATCTTCCCGATAATACCTACGATGTGCAGATTGATATGACCAGCGTGCCGGAATTTTACGAAGTGATCAATACCGGCGAAAAACTCCGTATCTCCAATCAAACAGGTGCCACAACCTACCATTTTAAACTGTTGATCAGGAAACGTCCGGCGGAAATTAAAAAATTTGCATTTAAAACAATTGGTTAGGGGGTATGCGATTTTTTTGGCAGGTATGAAATAAAGCAAACACATTGGTGAGAGGATCTACGATCATATTGGCTGGATTTGTGTTATTAAGTGTTTATGATATTTGACACCAATATGACAACACTTAAATGCTATCTGCGAAGAACAAGTAACAAAAACAGTTTTCGATAAAAATGTGTTATTGGATAAAGGCAGAAGAAAAAATACAAAGGTTCTTGAATAAAAAAGTTTCTTATAAGCCATCACAAAAATCCTGGGTGTACATAGCATTACAGTATCAACATTTGTAAAAACAAATAAATGGCCCATGAGCTAAATAACTTAGTATTTTTGTGTGTATAGTAAAATACGATGAACAATACACCCCAACATAACGACATCATTTTTTACAACACCCCCCACCGGTGATGTAAAAATAGAAGTGATTTTTAATGAGGAAACCTTTTGGCTTACCCAAAAGCGGATGGCGGAATTGTTTGGTGTGGAGGTTCCGGCCATTAACAAACACTTAAGTAATATATATGAAGCTGGTGAACTGAATAAAGTGGCAACTATTTCCATTTTGGAAACAGTTCAACAGGAAGGTAGCAGAATGATAAAGCGGAAGGTAGAGTTTTACAATCTGGATGCCATTATAGCCGTAGGTTACCGGGTAAACAGCCATCAGGCCACCCAGTTCCGCATTTGGGCCACCAAAACCCTTCGAGAGTTTATTATCAAGGGCTTTTTACTGGACGATGAAAGGCTTAAACAGGGCAAACGCTTTGGTAAAGACTATTTTGACGAACTCTTAGATCGTATAAGGGAGATACGGGCCAGCGAAAGGCGTTTTTACCTCAAAATAACGGACATCTACGAGCAGTGCAGCATTGACTATAACAAGGATGCCGCGATAACCCAACAATTCTTTATAACTGTTCAGAACAAGCTGCACTTTGCCATTTCAGGCAAAACAGCCGCCCAGATTATTACCGAAAGAGCCAGTGCAGATAAACCCAATATGGGTTTGCAAACATGGAAAAATGCACCATCAGGTAAAGTATTGAAAGGCGACATTGGTATTGCCAAAAACTACCTTATAGAAAAGGAGATCAAAGAACTGGAAAGAGTAGTTACCATGTATCTTGATTTTGCCGAACTACAGGCTTCACGACAAATACCTATGAAATGGCAGATTGGGTTAGCAGGTTAGACGCTTTCCTTCAATTCAACGAATACCAGATTTTAAAAGATGCCGGAAAGGTGAGCCATGAAGTAGCTTTAAAATTAGCAGAGCAGGAGTACGATAAATTCTGGGTAATACAAGACCGCAACTTTGAAAGTGATTTTGATAAAGAGGTTAAAAAGATAACAGATCAACCCAAAAAGAAGAATTAGACAGAGGGCAAGAATTATTATGTAATATCATTCCAATAAATCCTGATAGGTAGAAATTAGAAGAGGATAATTGATAGTATAAAACTGAAAATTACTGAGCCTGTTTTCCTGATTTGACACCAAGTCCACAAAAAAACCGCTCAAACGCAATGTCTGAACGGTTTCTTTAATCTTAGCTGTGATCCCGCTGGGACTCGGACCCAGGACCCATACATTAAAAGTGTATTGCTCTACCAACTGAGCTACGGAATC
>DAIOVU010000031.1:0-44705 GCA_036758845.1 Sediminibacterium sp. | reverse complement strand
TACCAATGCCTTGATATTGGACGTATCGCTGCTTAAAAAATTACCGAACTATTGTTCATTAACGACATATATTTTATTATGAATAAGTTTTTATCAATCGTTCTCCTGTCATCAGTCTTTTATGCTGCTTCCTGCACTGAGAAAAAGGAAACAAAGGAAGAGACAAAAAAATTTGTATTGAGCGATACGATGTCAAAAATGATCTCTATTGATACGGTGAGCAGCAGCTATATAGATGACGAATTAACGCTCAGCGGCGAGATCAGTTTTAACGAGAACAATGTGAATAAAATATTCCCGCGCAACAGCGGACAGGTGGTAGAATCTAAAGTAACACTTGGCGACCAGGTGCATGCCGGCCAGGTGCTGGCAATTATGCGAAGTGCAGATGTAGCAGGAAATTATGCCGACCTCAGCAGCGCAAATGCTGATATCAATATCACTAAAAGACAAATGGATAATACAGAGAACCTGTATAAAAACGGCATTGCCAGTGAAAAGGAATATATAGAAGCCAAACAGAACTATGAAAAAGCATTGGCTGTAAAAAATAAGATCCAGTCCATTATTTCCATTAATGGCGGCCATAACAGCAATGCTGCGGGCACTTATACACTTACCTCTCCTATTGACGGATACATAGTTGAGAAAAAAGTAAACGCAGGAAATTTTATCAGGGGCGATATGGGCGATTATTTATTTACCATTTCTGACCTGAAAAATGTTTGGGTAAATGCCAATGTTTTTGAAGCCGATATCAGCAAGGTGAAAGAAGGCTACCACGTAAAAGTGAGTACCCTGGCCTACCCGGATAAGTTTTTTGCAGGCACCATCGAAAAGATCAGCGAAGTGCTGGACCCTGCCAGTAAAACCCTGAAAGTGCGGATCCGCCTCGATAATGCTGAAAAATTGTTACGGCCGGAAATGTTTGCAAAAGTGATTGTTACGAATACAGAAAACAGGAAAGCAACCACGATACCGTCACAATCCCTGATCTCATTGAACAGCAAAACATTTGTGGTAGTGTTTAACAGCAAGAGCGATATGAAAATTGCAGAGGTTTCTGTATTGAAATCGGCAGGTGATAAAACCTATATCAGTGATGGGGTTACACCCGGACAAAAAATTATCACCAGAAACCAATTACTGGTATTTCAACAATTATTAAATGAATAAAGGATGGTGCGTTTTCATAATGCAATCATTCTGTCATCATTCAACCATTTACAATTATGGGTAAGTTTATAAAAACGATCATACATTTTTCACTCAGGCACCGCTATTTTGTTTTTTTTCTGACAGCGGTACTGGCGGTGATTGGCTTCATCAGTTACCAGAATACGCCTATCGAAACATTCCCTGATGTAACCAATACCCAGATCATCATTATTACCCAATGGCCCGGCCGGAGTGCGGAAGAGGTTGAAAAATTTGTAACTGTTCCGCTCGAAACAGCACTCACCTCCATCCAGAAAAAATCAAACCTCAGAACTACTTCTGCTTTCGGTTTATCCTATATACGCATCATATTTGATGACGATGTTGATGATGCCTTTGGCCGTCAACAGGTACTGGGCAGAATTGGTAACGTGGACCTCCCCGAAGGACTTAAACCTGAGGTAGAGCCTCCCTATGGTCCTACCGGTGAAATTTTCAGGTATACGCTAAAATGCAAAACCAGAAGTATCCGTGATCTGTATACAATTCAGGATTGGGTACTCGACAAAGAATTTAAGCGTGTACCAGGTGTTGCTGATGTGAACAGTTTTGGCGGAGAAGAAAAAAGTTTCGAGATTAGTGTAAACCCCAATTACCTCACCAAATACGGCCTCACTTCGCTGGATGTGTATAATGCGGTTGGAAAAAGCAATGTGAACGTAGGTGGCGATGTGATTGAAAGAAACGGGCAGTCTTATGTTGTTCGCGGAATCGGTTTGTTAAATGATGTTTTTGAAATTGAAAACATCATTGTAACAAAAATAAACGGGGTACCCATTCTTGTTAAAAATCTTGCGCAGGTTAAAGAAGCCGGTAAGCCACGCCTGGGGCAGGTATCCAAAGATACTGTGGGCGATGTGCTGGAAGGCATTGTGGTAATGCGTAAAGGAGAAAACCCAACAGAGGTATTGGCGCGCCTGCACGACAAGGTAAAAGAGATCAACGAATCCATCCTGCCTAAAGATGTAAAACTGGAAACATTTTACGACAGAACCGTATTGATGGATTTTGCCACACATACCGTAATCCATAACCTGATTGAAGGAATTATACTTGTTACCTGTATTGTGATGCTGTTTATGGCCGACTGGAGAACTACTGTAACAGTTAGCATCATCATTCCGCTATCTCTGCTTTTTGCATTCATGTGTATGCGTTTAAGGGGGATGACAGCCAACCTGCTCTCCATGGGCGCAGTCGACTTTGGTATCATCATAGATGGTGCGGTAGTAATGGTGGAGGGTTTATTTGTGGCATTAGACAGTAAGGCAAAAGAAGTGGGGATGGAGAAATTTAACAAGCTGGCCAAACTGGGTTTATTTAAACAGGTAGGCGCCGAAATGGGAAAAGCGATCTTCTTCTCAAAACTAATCATCCTTACATGCCTCATACCCATCTTTGCCTTTCAGAAAGTAGAAGGTAAAATGTTTTCTCCATTAGCCTATACCTTGGGATTTGCATTGCTTGGCGCACTGATCTTTACACTTACACTGGTACCTGCTTTATCAAGCATATTGCTTCGCAAAAATGTACGGGAGAAACACAATCCTGTTGTACTGTTTTTTGAAAGATCTGTGAAGTATGTTTTTGAACGCACTTACAAAGTTCCCAAATTGAGTTTGCTGGTAGCGGTTATTTTTATGGCATTGACCTTCTTCTCTGCAAAATTTCTTGGCAGCGAATTCTTGCCCGATCTGGATGAAGGCGCTTTATGGGTTAAAGCACAATTGCCTATGAGCGCATCCCTGTCACAATCGAAAGAGATATCAGATAAGATGACCAGTATCATCCGGAAATTTCCGGAAGTAAGACATACACTGTCGCAAATTGGCCGTACAAACGATGGAACAGATCCAAAAGGATTTTTTAACGTGGAAATTGCTGTAGACCTGTACAACAAAGATGAATGGCGCAAAGGTGTTACTACCGACAAACTGATAGACAGTTTAAACAGGCAGTTAAGCAAGATTCCCGGATTGTTATTGAACTACTCGCAACCCATCCGTGATAATGTGGAAGAAGCCGTGGCAGGTGTTCCGGCCTCTCTGGCCGTAAAAATTTTCGGAAAAGATTTCGCGGTATTGGATTCACTGGCAGATAAAGTACAGGCAACCCTTGGTAAAGTTGAGGGTATTGAAGATTTAGGCGTACTCCGTAATCTGGGACAGCCTGAGTTCAGGATTGAACTGGATCAACAGAAAATGGCGCTTTATGGCGTAAACACTGCCGATGTACAAAGCGTGGTTGAAATGGCCATTGGCGGTAAAGCTGCTACCCAGTTGTATGAAGGTGAACGGAGATTTGATATCCGTGTACGTTACCAGAAAGAATTCCGTGACACGCGTGAAAAAATAGAACAGTTAATGGTACCTACCCAGGATGGTTCCAGGATACCCGTAAAGGAGATATCAACTATCCGTACTTTAACCGGGCCCGCATTTGTATACAGGGACAATAACAGCCGCTACATACCTGTTAAATTCTCCGTGCGTGGCCGCGACCTGGGCAGTACCATACAGGAGGCACAGGCAAAAGTAAATGCTGCAGTGGTGTTACCGGCAGGATATAAAATGAGTTGGAATGGCGAATTTGAAAACCAGCAAAGAGCTTCTCAAACCCTTGCAAAAGTGGTGCCGCTATGTTTACTGGCCATTTTCCTTATCCTCTTTATTACATTCGGAAATGTGAAAGATGCCGTACTCACAATTTTAAACGTACCATTTGCATTAATTGGAGGAATACTTGCTTTACATATTACAGGGATCAATTTCAGTATTAGCGCCGGTATCGGATTTATCGCGCTGTTTGGTGTGTGTATCCAAAATGGGGTGATATTGATCAGTGTGTTCCGGAAAAACCTGCAGTTGAAAATGACCCTGCAACAGGCCATCCTGCAAGGCGTACTGTCGCGGGTAAGACCGGTTATCATGACTGCCCTGATGGCCGCTATTGGTTTATTGCCCGCTGCCATCAGCACCGGTATCGGTAGTGAAACGCAGAAACCGCTGGCTATTGTGGTTATAGGCGGATTGGTTACTTCTACCATCCTCACACTGCTGATACTGCCCATCCTGTACACCATGGCGCATATGTTCCTGCATAAACGCGAAAATATGAAGCTGCTGAAGCGTATGGGTGCGGTATAATTTTTGAAACAAGGATGTTAAAATAACAGGCGGAGTTGTAACAGGCTCCGCCTGTTTTTGGGCCGGGTGCAACACAAAATTTATGGTTTTATAAAAATATAATTTAGATTTGTCTAAATTATATTTTAGCTAAATGAAAATAATAGGTATCCTTTCAATATGCATTATCAGCCTGCAGGTTAAAGCACAAAGCGACAGTGCAGTCTTGCCTGCCGGCAATAAATATTCGCTTCACTGGCAAACCACGCTTATATCACAATACCATTTTGATTTTAAGGCTCCGTATTCAGGAGATAACAGTTTATCAAATAGCGAGCCTGCCAGGTCATCAGTTTCAGCAACAGCGTTCCTTGCCTATAAACCATTCAAAAACACTTTCCTGGTATTTAATCCTGAAGCTGCTGGCGGAAAAGGTTTCAGCAAAACACTGGGTATAGCCGGTTTTCCCAACGGAGAAGTGTACCGGGTGGGAGATCCCAAACCCAAACCATTTATTGCCCGCTTTTATATTGAACAGCGCTTCCCTTTAAGTAGCCGAAAAGAATGGGTTGAAGAAGACCAGAACCAGATAGCAGAAAGCATCAACAAAGATTATCTCTCGGTTATTGTTGGTAAATTTTCACTTACTGATTTTTTTGATGATTCAAAGATCAGTCACGATCCCCGTTCTGAATTCATGAACTGGAGCCTGATGGGTAATGGCGCATGGGACTACCCTGCCAACACCCGAGGCTACACCATGGGGGCTGTAGTGCAGGCTGTGTATCACGACTGGGCTTTCAGAACCGCACTCACCACCGTGCCTATTGAAGCCAACGGCCCTGAACTGCAATTCCGTTTCGGTAAAGCCATGGGACTTGTTTGGGAGGTAGAAAAGCTGCACTTGTTACAAAAAAATGAAACGCATTTCAGCACACTGCACGCAGGTATTTTTCTGAATAAAGCCCGGATGGGTAATTACAGTCAATCAATCCAAACAGCCGGTGCTAATCCGCCGGATATTACCGACAGCCGTTCTTATGGCAGAACCAAATGGGGTTATTATTTCAGCATTGATAACCATTTTGGTCCGGTGCATCATTTTATCAAAACAAGCTGGAATGATGGAAAAAATGAAACATGGGCTTTTACAGAAATAGACCGAAGTTTTACAACTGGTCTGCAGTTTGACGGTGATCTATGGAACAGAAAAAACGACCGGCTGGCTGTTGCATTTGTAAGTAATGGTTTATCCAACGATCACAAAAACTATCTCGCCAAAGGCGGTTATGGTTTCCTGATAGGTGATGGAAAACTGAATTACGGAAAAGAAACGATCATTGAAGCGTATTATTCGATCCATCTGCACAAACAAATATTCCTGAGTCCGGATTATCAATTCATCTCAAACCCCGCCTATAACAAAGACCGCGGGCCGGTGCATATTATTGCCTTGCGTTTACATGCAGAGTTTTAATACCGTAAACCCTACAACCGTGCCTTCTCGCCCGCTAAGCTTAGGCGAGCGGGTGTGCCCTTGTGTGCAAATTATTTTCCCCACAAAGCCGCAAAGGCGCAGTTTTAAAAGTGGATTATCAGAAAAATAGTATAGAAGATTTCAATTACAGTTCACAAATTGCTTTGCTTCGTTCCCCGCAATAACACTCCCCCTTCAGGGGGCTTGGGGGGGTGAAGTGATGGGGATAGGGAAATTATACCGCAAACGAAGTCCCGCACCCGCAGGTCTTGGTAGCATTAGGATTACTGAAAGTAAACCCACGGCTGTTCAACCCGCCCTGCCAGTCTACTTCCATACCATAAAGGTATAACTGGTGACTTTTATTCATAACACATGAAATACCCGCTATTTCAAAATGCTCATCATCTGCTTCGGCTTTGTCAAAACCCAATACATAGGTCATGCCACTGCAACCACCGCCCTTCACTCCTATTCGCAGGCATTGTGCAGTATCAAATCCCTCTTCACTCATCAAACGCTTTACCTCTTTAATAGCCCCTTCGGTTAGAGTAACTGGTGTGGTAGTTGTTATTGTTGCCATATTCTGTAATTGTATAGGCAAATTTACAAACAATCCCGGTTTATGCACGGGTTATGCTTTTCGATACACGTAAAAACAGACATTATTCTTAAATAACTGCGCCTTTGCGGCTTTGCGTGAAAATTTGCCCGCTAAGGCAAAGGTGCGGTTATGAAAACGCAAAACCCTCCCCGTTTGCCTTATTTTTGCTAAAATTTTTTCATGCCCGATTCCAATACACTTTATACCATCCTGATCAGTGTGCTGATTGCCGGAGTACTGTATTACCTTTTCTTTGGCCGCAGTAAACCTGCTTCTGCAGATAAACCAACAAATAATGCATCTGCCTCATTACAATTGCAGGCTTATGAAAGATTAACTTTG
Source organism: Sediminibacterium sp. (assembly GCA_036758845.1). Taxonomy (GTDB): domain Bacteria; phylum Bacteroidota; class Bacteroidia; order Chitinophagales; family Chitinophagaceae; genus Sediminibacterium. The sequence goes on along the minus strand of DAIOVU010000031.1, from coordinate 37,939 downwards.
TTGGTTGACAGGATAGCGATTCCCAACCTGATCAGCAGAACCAGTACGGAAGGACTTACCGCACGCGAGATGCAATTAGTTTTAACACGAACCATACGGGATGAGTTTGATTACAATATCACCCAGCAGATCTATATCACACCAGAAGCATGGAATGCAGTAAAACAACTAAAAGAAAAAAATCTGCTGATCATTAACCAGGCGGGGTCAAAACTTCCTGCCAATGCATCCGGACTTGACCTGAGTCGGACGATATTGGATTTTATGGTAAATGATAACAAAGCCAACCTGCACGAAGTAGTGAGTGAGGCCCTGAGTTTTGAAGCAAAGAAGCTGTTGTAGTGGTGAGTGGTGAGTAGTGAGTATGTGAATTGTCAATTGTGAATGGTGAATAGTGAATCGTCAATGAACAGCCAATGCGCCAAAGACTAAAGACCAAAGACTAAAGACCAAAGACTAAAGACCAACGACTAAAGACCAACGACTAAAGACCAACTAACATAACAAGTGTAAGTTTGAAACCTTAATGATTGCCCAATGAGTGAGAAGAAAATATTTACAGATAGCGGAATTGAAATTAAACGGCTATACACTGAACCCGATCAACCCCAAACCCCAAACCCCAAACCCCAAACCGAACTACCCGGGGTATTTCCTTACACACGCGGCGTTCAACCTGATATGTACAGGGGAAAACTATGGACGATGCGCCAGTATGCCGGTTTCTCCACCGCAGAAGAAAGTAATAAACGATACCATTATTTACTCTCACAGGGCGTAATGGGCCTGAGTGTGGCTTTTGACCTGCCTACACAAATAGGTTACAACAGCGATCATGCTTTGGCTGAAGGTGAAGTAGGTAAAGTAGGCGTTGCCATCGACAGTATTGAGGATATGGAACAGCTTTTCAAAGACATTAAACTGGAAGAGGTAAGTACTTCCATGACCATTAATGCCACGGGGTTTATTTTATTGGCTTTCTATGTGGCTCTTGCCAAAAAGCAGGGAGCTGATCTGAAAAAGATAACAGGAACCATTCAGAATGATATACTGAAAGAGTATGCAGCCAGAGGTACGTATATCTATCCTCCCAAACCTTCCATGCGCATCATTACTGATATTTTTGAATGGTGCAGCAAAGAATTGCCCAGGTGGAACACTATCTCCATATCCGGTTATCATATCCGCGAAGCAGGAAGTACGGCTGTTCAGGAGATCGCTTTTACGCTGAGTAATGGTAAAGCTTATGTTCAGGCAGCATTGGCAAAAGGACTGGATATCAACGTATTTGGCAAGCGCCTCTCCTTCTTCTTTAATGCACACAATAACCTGTTTGAAGAGGTAGCCAAGTTTCGTGCTGCGCGCAGAATGTGGGCCAAAATGATGAAAGATCTTGGCGCCACAGACGAAAAAGCACTCATGCTCCGTTTTCATACACAAACAGGCGGTGCAACGCTTACTGCTCAACAACCGCTTAATAATATCTGTCGTGTAACAGTACAAACACTGGCAGCAGTATTGGGCGGCACACAAAGTTTACATACCAATGGGTATGATGAAGCGTTGAGTTTACCAACCGAAGAAGCGGCACGAATTGCCCTACGTACCCAGCAGATCATCGCATTTGAAAGTGGTGCACCAGACACGGTTGATCCATTGGCGGGAAGTTATTTTGTTGAATCGCTCACCAACGAAGTGGAACAGAAAGCATGGGAACTGGCAGATAAGATAGATGCGATGGGTGGCAGTGTGAGTGCCATTGAATCGGGTTTTATGCAGGATGAGATTGCCCGCAGCGCGTACGAATACCAGCGCCATATCGAAAGCGGCGAAAAGATCATTGTGGGCGTTAATAAATTCACCATTGATAAAGAAACACCCATCCCCGGGTTTAAAATAGACGACAGTATCCGTACCCTGCAAACAGAAAAATTACGGAAGCTGAAAGCCAAACGCTCAGCACAACAGGTAGAACACTGTTTGAATAATATCTCACTCGCCGCTAAAGATGGCCGCAACCTGATGCCAATAGTGATTGATGCTGTTGAAAATTACTGCACCCTCGGAGAGGTGGCAGACGTGCTGCGCAAAAGCTTTGGCGAGTACAAATAAAACCGTGCCTAGGTGCCTTGGTGTGCAAATTATTTCTCACACCAAGGCACCAAGGCACGGTTTATTCATAACCCTCACTTCAACATTCAAAATTCTATATTCAAAATTCAATATTCCCTACCCCAACACTACTATCAACGCATAAATTACGCCCGGCAACCAGAATAATAAGGTTAGCAACAGGCTTAACCAGAATTTACCGTTAATAGAGCCTTCATGCAGGTACACTGCCAGCGGTGGTAACAGGATAGAGAGAATAACCAGCAAAAGCGTATCGGTACTTGGCTGCTCTCCGGCAGCTTTTTGTACTCTGTATGCTTTTACAGCTTTTTTTGCTTCCGAAATGCGCATTTTTCTTTCTATGCGCGACAGGCTTTTGAATTCGCTCAGTGCATGCATGGCAACAATATCATCCATTACCAGTTCTTTGGAAACACTGGAATCTGAACCAGTTTTAGATACCGGTTCAGTTAAAGAAGCACTTACTTCTGCCCGGGTTAGAAATACTGCCATAAGAAGCAAAAGAATCATTTTTTTCATAAGATGGATTTTGGGTGTTTTTGTAAAATAAAGATTTTTAACGTACCTGCAACATAAAGATCGTGGCATCCCATTAATTCCACTTACATTATTCGATTATTAAATTGCATAATTCACATATTCTGTAATGGAATTAAATAACCGGTACCGGTTAAATAGGTCACTCCGGATATTATTCTGTAGCCTCAAATCAGTATCTTTCCTATTCAAACTACGCTAATGAAAAAACTACTGTTCTTATGCCTGTTTGCCTCACTGGGCGCTTCCGCACAGAACCTTCCGGCAAGCTATGATCAACTGATAAAAGATGAAGCTCCCAAGGTGATTGAATGGAGAAGATATTTTCACCAACACCCTGAATTATCTAACCGCGAATACAATACCGCTAAAAAAATTGAAGAATACCTGAAACAATTAGGTATTGAAACCAAAAGATATGCAGGTACAGGTGTGGTTGGCATTTTAAAAGGCGGCAAGGCTGGTCCGGTGGTGGCTTTGCGGGCCGATATAGATGCACTGCCTGTTACAGAAAGAAATACGCTCCCATTCAAATCAACCGCTACAGGTGAATACAATGGACAGCAGGTTGGCGTAATGCATGCATGTGGACATGATTCGCATATAGCCATGTTATTAGGTACAGCAGAAGTATTAAGTAAATTAAAAAATGAAGTACCCGGCACTGTCGTATTTCTTTTTCAACCCGCAGAAGAAGGCCCTCCCGGTACGGAAGAAGGTGGCGCTCCTTTAATGGTAAAAGAAGGCGTGCTCGACAACCCTAAAGTTGACGCCGTATTTGGCATGCATATTCAGGCGTCCATCAGCCCGGGTACCATTTATTATAAACCCGGCGCCTTCATGGCTTCCTCCGATTGGTTCACCATCAAAGTAAAAGGCCGCCAGTCGCACGGTGCCACGCCCTGGCAGGGCATTGACCCCATTGTGGTAAGCGCTGCCATCATTCAGAACCTGCAAACCATTGTGAGCAGGCAAATGGATCTTACACAGGCACCTGTGATTGTTTCGGTAGGAAAAATTAATGCAGGCGTTCGTGCCAATATCATTCCGGAAGAAGCGATGATGGAAGGAACCATACGCACACTCGATAGTAAAATGCAGAAAGAAGTGCATGAGCGCATCCGTACCATTGCTAAAAATATTGCAGCCGCTTATGGCGCTGCTGTTGAAGTAAACATTGATACCAAAACACTGGTAACCTATAACGATCCTGAACTGGTAACAAAAACACTGCCCTCTTTGAAAAAAGCAGCCGGTGAAAACAATGTTATACAGGGACATTGGGCCACAGGCGCAGAAGACTTTTCTTATTATGGCACCAAAGCACCTGCTTTCTTTTTTTACCTGGGTGCAAGAGATGCAAAATATACCGAAAGCAATGCGCCATCACACCATACACCGGATTTTATGCTTGACGACAGTAAATTAGATGTAGGTGTAAAAGCATTTTGTCAATTAGTATTTGATTATGCAAAAAAATAAAATTTCGGCCGGGAGCCTCCAGGCGCCTGACCGGTAAATGTTTCAACCCGATTTGATTTCAACGCGATTTAAACACTTCTTATATGAAACGTTTCTTTTTATTCATCATCATCGGCGCCTGTACAGTTACCACAACACAGGCTCAAAACAAACTCACCCCCGAACAACTTTGGAAATTCGGCAGGGTTAGCGGATTGGGTATTTCAAAAAACAAACAGCATGTGGTTTATTCTGTAAGCACACCCAACGCAGAAGAAAACAAAAGCAGCCGCAAACTATACCTCATAGCTACCAGTGGCGGCGAATCGGTTGAAATAAAGAATACCGATAGCGTGCTGGTAAATAGCAAGATCTCATCCGACAAAAAATACATTGCCACCGTTGGCAGCACCAGGGTGCTTGATGTTACGGGTGCATCTATTTACCCTGATCTTAAAAAATCCAATGTTTATATTTTTAACTCGCTTAATTACAGGCACTGGGATACATGGGAAGATGGAAATTTTGACCATATCATTATTACGCCGTTAGTGAACGGGGTACCCGACAAACAAAAGGCCAAAGACATTATGCCCAATGAAGCCTATGATTGCCCGCAGAAACCTTTTGGCGGCGATGAAGATTTTGTTTGGAACCCCGATGGCAAACACCTGGTATATGTGGCCAAGAAAAAATCCGGAACTGAATATGCCCTCAGCACCAATACCGACCTGTTTGAATATGATGTTGAAACCGGCGTTACACGCAACCTTACTGAAGAAAACAAAGGGTATGATGTGAGCCCTGCCTTTAATAAAAAAGGTCAACTGGCATGGTTGCAGATGAAAAGGGATGGATATGAAGCCGACAAGCAGGATATTGTTGTATCAGACGGAAAAACTAAACTGAATATCACCAAACAAAGGGATGATATCCATGTAGGCAGTTTTACATGGAGCAGGCGTGGCGATAGTATTTACTTTATTGCTCCTGTTAACGGCACCGAGCAGTTATTTAAAGTGAACGATCCTTTGCAAACCAAAACAGATGCGGTTATTACACAACTAACCCAAGGCGATTTTGATGTAACCGGTATTGTGGGTGAAGATTATAATACACTGGTTGTAACAAGAACAGATATGAACCATGCCACCGAGTTATATAAGGTAGACATCGGCAATGGTGTATTTGAACAACTTACGCATGTGAATGATGCTGCTTATGCAAAAATTGGTATGGTTAAAACTGAAAGAAGATTTGTAAACACCACCGATCATAAAAAAATGCTGGTATGGGTGATTTACCCGCCAGATTTTGATGCGGCTAAAAAATATCCAACACTCCTGTATTGCCAGGGTGGCCCGCAATCTCCGTTAACACAATTCTATTCATTCCGGTGGAATTTCCAGTTGATGGCATCGCAGGGATATATTGTGGTGGCACCTGCCAGAAGAGGCATGCCGGGCTTTGGTACCGAATGGAATGAGCAGATCAGTAAGGATTGGGGCGGACAGGTGATCAAAGATTACCTGAGTGCCATTGATGCCGTTTCTAAAGAACCTTTTGTAGATAAAAACCGTTTAGGCTGTGTAGGCGCCAGTTTTGGCGGGTTCTCTGTATTTGCATTGGAAGGCCAGCATGAGGGCCGTTTTAAAACCTTTATCTCGCACGATGGTGTTTTTGATTTTAAAAGTATGTACGGCACTACGGATGAGATGTTTTTTGAGAACTGGGAAAAAGGCGGCGCCTATTGGGATAAGAACAATGCAGTTGCGCAACGTTCCTTCTCGCAATCGCCTATCAATTTTGTTGATAAATGGAATACGCCTATCATGATCATACAAGGTGGTAAAGACTACCGTGTGCCTATAGAGCAGGGCCAGCAAGCTTTCCAGGCCGCACAGTTAAAAGGCATCAAAAGCCGTTTTCTCTACATCCCTGATGAAAACCACTGGGTACTCTCCGCACAAAACGCTTTAGTATGGCAGCGTGAGTTTTATAAATGGCTGGATGAGACGTTGAAGTAATTTGAAAATTTGGAAATATGCTAATTTGAAAATGCAAATTCATTTTCAAATTTTCAAATTGGCATATTTTCAAATTCCTTTTTAATAACGCATCAAAAAAGGTAATAACGAACTCATTCCGGATACTCCCTCGCTCCAAACAACAAGCTCCCAATCCGCACCATCGTACTACCCTCTTCAACCGCAATTTTATAATCCCCGCTCATCCCCATACTCAGAAACCAGAACGCGCCACTCACCACAGACCATTCACTGCATTTATTAAACAGGTTCTTCAATTGTTTAAACTCAGCCCTCACCATTTCCATATCCCCGCTGAGCGATGCCATCCCCATTAATCCGCAGATCCGCACATTCTCTAATTCGCCGATTTTGGAAAATACTTCTGAGATCTCGGACGCATCCATCCCAAACTTGGTTTCTTCACGGGCAATATGTACCTGCAGCAAACAATCAATCACCCGGCCGCATTTACTTGCCTGTTTATTGATCTCCAGCAATAATTTCAAACTATCCACTCCATGAATCAAATACACAAAGGGGGCAATGTATTTTACTTTATTGCTTTGCAAATGCCCAATAAAATGCCATCGGATGTCTTTAGGCAGCGCTGCCTGTTTATCAACCAGTTCCTGCACATAATTTTCTCCAAAATGCCTTTGCCCTAAATCGTACAGTTCAGCAATGTCTTCATTAGGCTTGGTTTTGCTCACTGCTATCAGTGTTACCTTTTTCTTTATCAACTCAGCAGTAATCTCTTTGTACTTTTCTATATTAACCGGCATCAGTTTCTATTTGTGTAAAGATACTTGAATTGCGGATTAGCGGATTGACGGATTGACGGATTGGCGAATTGCAGATTCGTTTTTTAGTGTACCCAAAAAAAACTCTGTGTAACTCTACTCCTCTGTGATCTGTGGTGAAATCAGTTTTAAGTACTCATAGTTTTTTTAATAGAGATCAATCCGTTAATCCGCTAATCCGCTAATTCGCGAATTGTTTTTCTAATGATAAGTACTCAAGTAATAGTAAATTATTATACGCCACACAATCATAATAAAATTTACCCACTCCTGCCCCGCCCATCCACTGTTTTAGCGGGTCGGGCAGCATGGCGGCCATGTTGGCGATGAAGAAGGAGAAAGATTCATCCTCTACTAATTCTTCCAGGCTATTGGCTTTATGCACCTTCATTAACGGCGGCTCTACACCCCAGCGCAAAAGTGAGGTACTCAGTATCACTTCGTCCATAAAACCTGTTGCGTTTGCCAATGCCTCCTTGGCATCTTCAATCAATTGCGGTTTCAGTTTTTCTAATGCAGGTATGGGTTTTACCATCATAAGCCTCGACAAATGATAGAGTATATTCGGCAACCTGCTGTAATGTGGCGACACATACGGCGCATCGGTGATATGCTTTTTTTCTGTCAGCACTTTTTCAATCAATTGCAGGCTGGCGCTGTCGGCGGCTGTCCATGTAAGGTTGTAGCGTTGTACAAAACATAAAACATTGGCCAGCACGCACACATCAAAATCAACCGGCATTTTTTTACCAAACCATGTTGAGTATGCACCGATGTGGCGATAGTCTTTAAACGTATTGTGTACCCTTTTTGTTCCATTATTGGTAAAGCCCTGCATAATGGCATGTACTTTCCGCGCGGTTGAATCGGGCGCATTTAATGCCAGTAACATAATTACCGTATCATCTAAATCATCAGGCAATGCCTGTGGCTTATCCAGTATATTCATCCATCCGGCATTGGGAAAAATTTTGGGTGTATCGGTTGGCCAGAAATTGTAAGTGGGTCTCCCCTTCCGGTTTTGAAACTTGCTGAACACCGGTAAAGTATGGGATATGATCTGCTGAACCTGCTGTTGCTGTGTTTTGGTTAATCGCGGATTAATATCCTGCAGTGTCATAGCGATCAGACCGGTGAAGAATGGGTTGATATCTGCTTTCTCCCTGTCTTTGTTCAACGCATACATGCGGTAAGAAGGAAATAATCCTTTCGGGAACACGCTGCTCTCTTTGGCCTGTAACTGATCAATCCTTCTCAGCAACTGCCCCATCACCAGTGTATCATTCCCATAACTGAATAAACACGTAAAAAGAAGCACACATAATATTTGCAGGCGATTTTGCATCTTAGGGTAGCACGAAAATAAATGATTAGCGGATTAGCGGATTACGAATTAGCGAATTAAAGACAGAATTTTTTTTAAAATAATCGTTACTGCACCTATCCTTCACAGATCACCCACAAACAATAAAAAACCTCTGTGCAACTCCCCACCTCAGTGCCCTCCGTGTTGAAAAAATTAATCGCAGTTCAGAATGTTTTTTTCAACACAGAGAAAAGAAAAAATAATCCGTCAATCCGCAATCCGCTAATCCGCCAATTCTTATTTCAGTATACTCCTTGATATCACTATCCTTTGCACCTCACTCGTACCCTCATAGATCTGCGTAATCTTGGCATCGCGCATCAGGCGTTCAACATGGTATTCTTTTACAAAACCGTACCCACCGTGTATTTGAACGGCTTCAGTGGCAGTCCACATAGCGGTTTCGCTGGCGTACACTTTGGCCATGGAGGAGCTGAGGGTATAATCAAGACCATTATCTTTTTCCCATGCGGCTTTAAGGCAGAGCAATCTTGCGGCTTCAATCCTTGTGGCCATATCGGCTAATTTAAACTGGATGGCCTGGTGGTGCATGATCTCTTTACCAAAAGCCTTACGCTGTTTACTATACGCCAATGCCAGCTCATACGCGCCACTGGCAATACCCAGCGCCTGCGAGGCAATACCAATACGGCCCCCGGCCAGTGTTTTCATGGCAAATTTGAAACCAAAGCCATCTTCACCAATCCGGTTTTCTTTGGGCACTTTCACATCGGTAAACGAAATAGAATGTGTATCGCTGCCGCGTATACCGAGTTTGTTTTCTTTAACCGCTACTTCTATGCCGGGTGTATGCTTATCAACAATAAATACATTAATACCCCTGCTGCCTTTAGATGCATCTGTTTGCGCAATTACCAGGTACACGGAGGCCGAAGAGCCATTGGTGATCCAGTTTTTGGTGCCGTTAATCAGGTAATGGTCGCCTTTGTCATCTGCCTTGGTTTGCTGACTGGTAGCGTCCGATCCTGCTTCGGGCTCGCTTAAAAGGAAGGCGCCAATGTATAGTTCACCGTCTTTCCTGCCTTGCGCCAGCGGCACCAACCATTTTTGTTTTTGTTCTTCGTTGCCAAAAGCTTCCAGGCCCCAGCAAACAAGGCTGTTGTTAACGCTCATGCACACGCTGGTGCTGGCGTCTATTTTACTGATCTCTTCCATTGCTAAAACATAGCTCATGGTATCCATGCCCGAGCCGCCGTATTGGGGGTTTACCATCATACCCATAAAGCCGAGTTCGGCTAATTTGGTAACCTGTTCGCGTGGAAATTTCTGGTGTTCATCACGCTCAATCACACCGGGTAAACACTCAGTTCTGGCAAAATCCCTGGCTGCTTTCTGGATCATCAAATGTTCTTCAGTCAATTCGAAATGCATGGTTATGATGGTTTTAGTGCCGCAAAAATAAGCTAACAGATGTTAGGTTGATAAATATGATGTAATTTTTACAAAGATTTTTTTGGAGGGGCTTGAGGGATCAATTAGGGTAGGATTGTGCCTGTTAGTCAGTGACGGTGCCCTCTCTCCAGCCGCAGTACATGAATTAATAAATGATATGGGAAATTTCCCATATCATTTATTAATTTGAAAGACTATCTTGAAGGTGCAAAGACAGGTCCCCCTAAAAAAAATACATTAACTTAAAAAGTCAGTATGGACTTCAAAGATCAAATTAAACAGCTTGGGGACAGAGTGGCAAAACTGAAAGATCAAATTCAGACGGAAGAAGCTACGAAAAATGCATTTATAATGCCATTCCTGCAATCATTAGGTTATGATGTTTTTAATCCATTGGAAGTTGTACCAGAGTTTGTTTCTGATATAGGCTTAAAGAAAGGAGAAAAAATCGACTATGCTATTTTCAAAGATGGCATTCCTACAATATTAGTTGAATGTAAACATTGGGCACAAAATCTTAATTTACACGATGGCCAGCTTCTTCGCTACTTCCATGTATCAAAAGCCAAGTTTGGAATATTAACCAATGGTATAACATATCGTTTTTATTCTGACTTAGTTGAGCCAAACAAAATGGATGAAAAACCATTTTTGGAATTTACTATCACTGAGATTAAAGACAATCAGGTTGAAGAACTTAAGAAATTTCATAAAACCATTTTTGACGCTGAAAGCATTACAAATACTGCAAGCGAATTAAAATACATGAATGAATTAAAGCAGCTTATTCAATTAGAACTCATTAACCCAACACCTGATTTTGTTAAGCACTTCGCGAAACAAGTTTATCCAAATAACATATCTGCAAAAATTCTGGATCAGTTCACAAATTTGACGAAAAAATCAATTCAGCAGCATATCAGCGATTTGATAACTGAAAGATTAAAAACTGCCTTAACAAAAGAGGACGAAGCAACAAAAGAACAGGAAGCACTACACGCAGCGGAACAGGCAAAACTTGACGAAGTAAAAATTGTAACAACCGAAGAAGAGCTTGAGGGTTTTATGATAGTTAAAACTATTTTACGTCAAAAAATAAATGCAAGACGAATAACATATAGAGACGCCCAATCATATTTTGCAATATTACTTGACGACAATAATCGTAAAACAATTTGTCGGCTTTATTTGAACGGCAACAAAAAGCATTTTGTTACACTTGACGGTCAAAAAAAAGAAGTAAAGAAAGAAATAGACTCTGTAGATGACATTTTTCAACATTCTGAGGTACTCTTCAAAATAGTTGAATATTACGATAAATCAAATGGAACAGCCTAAGTAATAAAAAATCTCCTTTCCCTTCTCCGTAGCGTGTCCTTCTAACAATAAAAGAAAATTCTCCGCAGGTTCCCGAAGGGGATCCTGCGGTTAGCATTGACACCTATTCATTTTAATTAAAACTCCGTGCAATACAATAAGGCTAAATCAATATCCGGTAATTCATATACGTTGTTGCCGGATAAATTCCCTGTTTGCCGGTATAATAATATGTAGCTGAACTATACGCATAATCTTCCGGCAAGTTTACCATCCCTGTAATGGGAAGCTGATATTTTTATTGCTGTTTATACCTAATGCGTAGGGGGTATCTGCGCCATCAACTTCGTAGCAGATGAACTTTTTCATTCAAACCGCAGTCTCCCCTGCCGGGAGACAGATGCGGGGAATTTTCTTTTTATCTTATTAAATAAACACCCCTGCGGGGAAGGGAATCGGCAGCGGCTTCGGACTGGACATTCAATGAATACCAGCACAGCAGCAAGCCTATCCGTTAGCGGACATTTGCGAAACCACCTAAAAACCAAGCTTCCGAACAAAAATCTTATATTTGACTTATGAAAACCCTTACTCTTAACCTTCCCGATAGTCTGGACCTTGATAACAAGGATCTTTCTATGCTCATAGCTACCAGGCTTTATGAGCAAGGTAAGCTTTCATTGGGTCAGGCAGCCGATTTGGCTGGTTTAACGAAACGCACCTTTGCTGAGTTATTAGCAAAATACGATATCTCTATATTTAACTTCCCTGCCTCAGACATTGCGAAAGATGTTGCCAATGCCTAAAACGATTCTTTCTGATACGAGTTGTTTTATTATTCTCTCGAATATTGGCGAACTTGACCTTTTACAAAAAGTTTACGGAAAAATAATTACAACAATTGAAATAGCAACTGAGTTTGGTGAACAATTACCTGATTGGGTTTCGATTCATCCTGTTGCTGATAAGTATAGGCAGTAGTTGCTGGAAATGCAAATTGACAAAGGAGAATCTATTGCAATAGCCTTGGCTCTTGAAACTCCAGACTGTACTATTATTCTCGATGATTTCAAAGCAAGAAAAATTGCTAACCAGCTCGGATTACACATTACCGGAACAATTGGCGTAATTGTACGGGCTAAGCTAAAGGGCATTATTCCAAGCATTAAGCCCATACTTCAAAAAATAAAAGAGACAGACTTCCGGTTCTCTATTGAAATAGAATTGCACGCTTTGAAGGAAGCTGGCGAGTAGTTACAATCTAATCCATTCGCACAACATAGTGTTAAGTTAATCGTGAGTGGTGAGTGGTGAGTAAGTTAACCGGTTATGTGAATTTACTCACATTGACTACTTGCTAACGTGCTGTGCTATTAAAATTAGCTATTGATACAATCATTTCCGGTTTTACCGGGTTAATTTCATTTTTAAGCAGGGATTGTGTGAAATACACAAAGCCCTTTTTGCGATCATTGCGGCTCCTGGCGTTCTTTGCGCTACCGCTTTAAACCTTGCATGATCTGCAAGCCAGCTATTATAGGTGAATCTGTTTCAGTGATTTATAAGTATTGGAGAGAAAAGCTGTAACGCAGGGAGCGCCAGGAACTGCAAGAGGCGCATGGAATTAACCATATCTCATCTTGCTTAGTAGTTGACCTGTTGAGCTATTAAATACAGCTCGTCATTTTGGTAGCAATAAGAGAACCTGCCTGCTTTAATCAACTGATTCAATTCATCGCAGAGTAAGCGCAGAGAAACTTTTTTTCCAAATTGACGTTTTAATAACACAACACGTTACTTGCCACTCACAAATTAGCGGCAAACTAAGCGTAACACAACAATAGTTGTTTCCGGCAATTGGGGCTTGGGCCGATCCAAAAGAAAAAATGATTTGCTTAATTATGACGCAGCAAAACCCCAATTCTCATTATGATTATGTAGATAAAATCACAAATATTATTTATGGAAGTTTGAAATAGATTAAAAAATCAGCCATACAACAATCGGCAATACAATGATCTTTTATTTGTCTGGCTTTGAGATCATTATTCAGCACCGGCTGTGTCGTAAATAACCCCGGCAAATGACGTATTCGCCGACTATACCTGTAGAAAAACCAAACTATTTTGTGGAATAAAAAAGAAAAAAATGCGAAAACTAAAATTACAAATGCGAATTTCTGTTGATGGTTTTGTTGCTGGGCCAAATGGTGAAGAAGACTGGGACATAAAGTCAGATGAAAAGCTTTGGCAGCTAATCAATGAGCTGCCCGATAGTTCGGACACCCTTCTGCTTGGCAGAAAAATGGCAGAGGGCTTTATACCTCATTTTGAAGGATTTGAGTCCGACAGTCCCAGAACTGGTTTTGCACAAAAAATGGTAAACAGTCAGAAAATTATTTTCACCAGAACATTAGACAAGCTATTCGGAAAAAACACTTCCCTTGCAAAAGGAAATCTGGCAGACGAAATAGCAAAACTAAAAAATCAAAACGGCAAAGATATTTTGGTTTATGGAGGCGCCGGTTTTGTTTCATCCCTGATCGCCGGCGGACACATTGATGAGTTTTACTTCTTCGTAATTCCCGTAATGATCAATAAAGGAATCAGAATTTTCGACCTGCTTAACAAGCGGCAGAAACTTTCTTTACTCAGTGCAACACCATATGACTGTGGGGTGGCAGTGCTTCGCTACAAATTGAACAACGATTAATTTTTTCTACGGCGGGCATCCTGATAGAGAACCCGCCGGATTTGGAGTGGCAAATAATATCGATCAGAAGATATATGGCAGCGCACTAACTGTGGTAGCCTGGGCTAAAGTTCATCAATCTCTATTTCTGCACTAACCCCATGATTCTGCATGGGATTAGTGCTATGCTTCAAAATTCCTCTGCCTTATCGAGCAATAACTTTGTAGAATTTCAGGGAACCAGGGTTTCATATGTCCGGCACGGGCTGCCCTTTCAATTTACATCATCCACAAAAAAAAGTATAACGGACCTTACAGGACAATGGTTAATTTACCCTTTTTCTTTTCTGCTAAGATTTTATTCATTGGAAATAATTATTATTCACGAATATTGTTGCAGCAAAAAGGAGTTAATGCAGCGCAAAAAATAAACAATACCTGAAATGAACGAATACCTTTTCTCATACGGTACACTTCAATTGGAGAAAGTGCAGGTTGAGTCGTTTGGGCGAATCTTACATGGCTCCAAAGACAGGCTAAAAGGATACAAATTAACATCAGTAGAAATTACAGATGAAAACGTTTTAAAGCAAAGCGAATTGCAGTTTCACCCAATGGCAATACCTTCTGACAATGATAACGACTACGTTGAAGGAATGGCATTTGAAATATCTGCTGAAGAATTACTCCAGGCCGATAAATATGAAGTGGATGATTACAGGAGAATTTCAGTAACGCTTGAGTCTGGAAAAAGAGCATGGATTTATATTTCGGCTGCATACGTTTAACTTTTCAAAGTGAGCGACCCTGCCTGGAGATAATATAAAAAAAAGCAGCATTTTATGGACAATCGTTTTATAAAACCAACTATTTTAATAGCCGCAATTTTTATGTTGCCTGGCTGTAAGGCATTTATGTTTGGTTATACCTGGGGCAAGGCACAAAATTCATATTACCTGGTAACAGGTAGCAAAGACAGTTTTGGGGATAGAAGAATTAATTACAATAATGGATTTCACAGGCATTCAGAATTGTCTGATTTTCTCAGCTGTAACTGCAATACCAGGGGGCTTCCCGGCTTTATTTATGAATACCAGACTGAGGCCAGGTGCCGGGGAATAAAACTTTTCTACCCAAAACTTGATTCAGTTTTTGTTTTTGAAGAGCCCCAAAAAAACAACCTTGGTTCAATTAAAAAAGAAGCAAGAAAAATGGACGATTATGAGCGGCAAATCTATGAAAGATTAAAAACGAAGCCTTATTGATAAAATACCGATATAAAATCTCCCTCAATTACCTGCCGGATACTAATTCTGTGATTGGAGAGAAATAAAAATCAGTAAATTTATTCCCATGAAAGCGAATACCATTGCCAAAATACTTCTGATAACCATTTTGGTTGGATTTGTAGTCTTTGCTGCTACTGTGTTTTTCTTTTATTCATAAGAACAAATCCTATGCTTCTCGCTATCCTCTGCCCTTTCCTGTCTTTTATGTTTCGTGGCAAGATCTTTACCGCTATTATTTGCCTCATCCTGCAACTCACACTGATTGGCTGGTTACCTGCGGCATTGTGGGCGGCTATGTCATTAAATAATTCACGCGCAGAAAGAAGAAATGACAGATTGATCAAAGAGATTAGAAAATCCAGAAGATAGGATATATCGGCTAATTGAACACCTCCGCCTGAACAACTTGTACTTTTTACCACTCTATGGCTAAAATTTTAACCGAAAAGTTGCCAAGGATCGCCAGGTAAGCTATAAAGAAATCCTTCCGCACCTTTCCGGTTAAATTCACAATTCACCATTCACAATTCACCGTTCACCCCCTCACCTGCTCACCTGCTCATCTGCAATGGCGTGATCAGGAAATACTGTTGATTACTATAAAAGCTGGCAGGCGAAAAATCAATACCGGTAACAAGCGGCATTGATTTTGAGAAAGGGATCTGGTATCGGCCTGTGGCATTCATTAATTGCCAACTGGTTTCAGAACAAACCATATTATCGTTTCCATACAGTCCGTAATTGGTGGCTAATGGTATAGGACTGGTATTGTCGCGGTTCTTTTGAGCCATTTCTTTTGCTTTGTTCCATAGCTGGTCTCCTTCTTCTTTATTCAGCGGCTGTGCAACCCCCCATGGGTTTTGCCTTAACGAGGCTACTGAAGTTTCTCTTTCTCCATATCGCTTATAAAACTCATCTTCTGAGATCAGCCTTGGGCCTTCAGTGGCCTGGTTGTCTAAAAACATGCGTTTGCCGTTTACCACTTTAACACAAGTTACAGTGTGGGTTACATTGGCGTTATTGTTGTTGGCCCAGGCATCAAGCTCTGCCTGTTTAGCGCTGAAATAGCTATCGTTTGTTGGCCCTATCAGTATCACATCACCGGGCTCAAGCTCTTTCGATTTTTTGTGCGGGATATAATCGTTTATGGTACTTAAACCGGAATCTTTTTTCACCAGATCGCGGTAATATTGTTTGCACCATAAATTCTCATGGTTTAACCGGTCATTGATCATTTTTTTCTGAAATGTCATCCAGGCAGAATCAATCCTGTTAAGGTCTTTGGGTTTATAGTTGGCATATTGCAGGCTGGAACTGTCTTTCAGAAATTTATAGGCCTTCATCAGTCTTTTATATTTCTCTACTCGCAGAGCCATTTCCACTCTTTGTTTTTCGCCGGAGATGCCTGTTATTAAATAGGTTTGCTGCGATGTAGCTTCCCTCACCGGCACATAGCCTTTGTTGCCGGAACTGAACATGGAACTTATCAGGCTCTGCGCAATCATGCCGGTGATCATCGAATTCATATTATAGCCTGATGAGTTACTGGTATTATATCGGTTGATCTTTTGTCCGGTGATATTTTCCAGTTGGCCAATGGCAGACTGACAAAAAGCAACCTGGCTATTCGCCATCAGGAGCAGTAGTATTATCAATCTTATTTTGAACATGATTCAATTTTTTAAACATTAGTTATTCAATATGATCTCCCACTCACTGATCCTGCTTTTGGCAAATTGTTCATCGGCCGGTGGCGGACTGAGCATCAAATATTTTTTCATGTTATAGATGGCAGAATGCAGCCTGTTGGTTTCAGCCAAAAGTATCGCCAGGTTCAGGTATATATTGGGGTATGCCACAGGATGAAGAGCGGCAGCTTTATACAACAATTCAATCGCCTTATCATACTGGTACAGTTTGGCGTGAGATTCAGCCTGGATAATATATTTGCGCTGTTCTTCTATCATCGCCGGCCTTACCGGTGAGGCTTTGTATGTGGCCACCGTTTGTTCAAATACATTCATTCCGAAAATAAGGTCGTTCAAAAGCTTCTGCACTTTAATAAAACTGTTGGCAATTGATTTAAGCATCAACTGCCGTTCATTTTTAACAGAAATAATGGTGCTGCCTAATTTCAGTTTATATTCTGTAACAGACATCCCGCCCTGTATATTACTGTTGGTATTAAAGAGTTTAAATTTATTATCCATCAATGTTATAAAACGCACTTCAAACACCCTGTTTTCTGCACAAATAAACCTGACGCCCTGATTAGAAAGTTCTACATTAATGGGGTAGCCCATGTTATAGGCCACATTACCTGCATCATGGTTTATTTCATATGATTGCTTGTTCAGTGATAACTGGTAATATACTTCCCTTTCTGCTCTCAGCAGGTCTATATTCAGTAAAGAATCTTTGTACCTGGCCGATTTAATAACCGCAGAATCCTGTGCCTGTAAGGCTGTACAGCAACTCATCAGCATACCTGCCGCCAGGATCATCGTACTGTATATGAATTTTAACATATTAATCATTCGTTATCAGTAATAAATTAATCCTTCCCACTCATATCTTTTATCCCTCGCATTTCGTTCCTCTTCAGGGCCGGGATTCAGTAAAAGGTATTTATCTATGTATAAAATGGCGTAATCGAAAAAGTTGATGTGTGCATATAACAAGGCAAGATTGGCATAAGCTTTTGGATAACTCAGTTCATCCATCTGAATGGCCCTTAGGTATATCCTGATGGCTTCCATATAATCCATCATCCTGCTGGCGCTGTCGGCAGCCAAAAACAATGCTTTTTGTGCTTCCGCCACAGTGTCTTCTTTGTTCAAACCCTTATATGCTTTTAGTTTTTCTTTGAAAACGGCCATAACCGAATCGCGTATCCGGTTGATGCTGGGGTATTGAATAGCATAGATATTGTTGGCAAACTGTTGCGCGGCATCAAATTCAGCAAATGCCAAATTGGCTACTCCTGGCATAAATATATAGTTGCCTGCATTTTGTTTACCAAAGAAGAGCATGGTACTATCGTCAATGGCAGAGAAGAGCCAGTTCAGGTTGCTCCGCTGGCCTTTCACATCAATCTCTATCCCGTTGTTATGAACCAGGATACTCTTGATATCTTTGGAATCAAAGGTTTTTTGTACAGAGACGTCATAAAACTGTCCCAACTTTTTTAATGCAGCAGACAATCCCGCCTTGATCACTTCCATATCCTGTGTTTTGCCTGCCAGCTTTGGATAGTAGACTACCTGGTCGCCATAAGCAAACGGAAATCCTGATTGCCCTTTAACCGGATTATAGCATGACAGCAATACAACAATAGTTAAGAAGATACTGATGATCCAGTTAATGACACGATCGTTATCGCCTGATTTCATGAGAAAACTTTTAGTAATAACATGTTTTGCTATCAAACAAACCGGGATCGCTAAAACTTACTCTGCGAATTCTCTGCCTCCCTGTTCTCTGCGGTGAATTACCCCCTGCCATTTTAAGAGCCATACTTCGATGCAGTGTTTTTCACAGCTTAACCGCAAAGCATTGTAATTAATTCCCCGCCTCTATATAATCCAGGATTTCTCTTTCCAGTCCACCGGTTGATGTGCAGTTAGTTCTGGCGCTTGATACCAGTACATATTCTGTGCTGAGTAAACCTCTATATTTATACGTATTAATAGTGGCCCCAAAAAACACGTTTACACTCAGCTTGGTAGAATTATCGCCCAGCTTTTTGATCAGCACATTGAAATTACCGGAGTGATTAGTCAGTTCTACTTTACCGGAAAATGTTGAGCTGCCACTTCCGCATTGCATATATTTATAGGCTTCGCCGATAGAAACACTGTATTCGGTTGAGATAAGACCGGAACTTTTGTCGAGGTTTTTAATGGGGGTATTATGAGTAGCAAACCATTCGATAGAGGTTTGCCAAACTGCATCAAAGGGTTTACTGATAACTCTTTCTTTCTCTATGATCTGTGGAGCCTGTTGTACAACAACTTTTTTAGCCGGGACACAACTTACTAACACAAAAAACAATACTGCAACACCTGCAATCTTTGATGAATTTTTCATAAAGCATAGTTTAAATAGTATAATAATGTAAAGCCTGACCTCAATGAGTGATGATAAGAACCAAAACTTAAGGGCAATGCAGCAGCTAATGCTTTAAGTAACTGATTCTTAAAATGATAAGTAAAATTACCTTCGGCTATAAGCAATACCAATGACGATTGTCATATAAATGCCTGATGATGGTAGGTTGCTGCCTGGCGGCCGAATTGTATAATATCTCTTCTCCGGCGTGTATACTGATAGTTGCCCTGTAGGTTATAATGGCAATAAAATGTTATTTCAATAATATATATGAATTATTTTATATAAATTAGCTACATATTAAATCAGCCATGAAAACAATACTTACCGCTTGTTTGGTGTTTTCTATTTCCATCATTTCCTATTCGCAGGAATCATTTATTCAATTCAATAAATCCGGTTACCAGCAGGGCGATACCATTGCTATCAGCTGTCAACTGGATAAATATAAGAAAGATAGTGTACGCTTTGCAACCCTTTATCTCTTTATCGAAAAAATAAATACCAAACAAAGCTGGCTATACCGCTACCCTGTTATGAACGGCAACTGCGAACCCAACCTGGTAATAGACAGTTCACTTCATGATGGCAAATATGCATTCGCCTTCCAGGTGAGAAAAAGTTTTTTTAGTCTGCAGGGTATGGCTGAGAATGGGGATGAAATAGACCTGAATTATTCGATGCTCACAAGAAACAGGAACAGCCTGGTAGATAAAATTAAAACCGATGCCAATGGCAACTTTTCAGTGAAGGGAATTTTGTTTGAAGATAGCTGCCTGTTTGCGTTTTATCCTGCCATTCCGAACTATCAGAATCCGGTTAAAATAGATATCATAACGCCACTGGATTCAGCATTTGCAAGCGATTATAATTATACCCGGATCATTACCCTTGGCAAAACGGATACCATTACAGAAACCGATAAAACATACAAAGTGGATATTACAGGCCTGATGGGCAAAACAAGTTTACCGGATGTAATTGTAGAAGGAAAGAAGAAAAAGAAAATAGAACTGTTCAACGATCAATTCTGCAGCGGCTTATTTAAAAATGGTGATGCCAGAGTGTTTGACGGAATAGAAAGTAATACGATAGCCCAGAGTGTGAGCATTTTTAATTTTTTGCAGGGGAGAGTTGCCGGCTTACAGATCATGCCAAGGAATGGAAGTTATATTCTCCAGTGGCGCGGCCCCAGTAATTTCCGCGGAGGTTCTAATGTAGATGTATTTATTGATGAGATGAAGATCGATCTGATCTCGGATAATATGATCACCCCGGCAGATGTAGCCATGATCAAAGCTTATCCTCCTCCGGCTTTTCTTAGTCCGGGCGGACAAAGAGCGGCCATTGCCATCTACACCAAACGCGGGGAATTTCAGCCCGATGTACCTAATGGGAACAAGTTTAAAGTATTTGGGTATTCTCCTATTGAAACGGTTTGGAAATAACCAGACTATCGAAATTGAGCACAGATTAATTGATGCTGATTTTTACTTCATCATTCAAGATTCCCTGTTTAATATTCATCATTCTCTTTGGCTCAAGTCCCGATCATCAATTATTTTGCTTTGTGAGAATGAGCGTCAGAAACAGCAGCCGCTGCCACTACGGTAGCAACCAACAAACCTCCGCCTATTCCTGCCCCCTTTTTGCGTGTTACGTAAAATTTATCACCATTGGGCGTTTTCGCATACGCAAATTCTGATGGGTTGCCGGGTGCTTTTACAATCTCAGAAATATAAAACAGGTGTTGCTGTATAAACTCTTTACGATCAGCATCACCGGTAATAAATGTGAGATACGTCTTAAATACCAGCGGAGAGGATGATTGATCATAACTGGCTGTTTGTATAACCCGTGTTTGCACACTATCATACTGGTAATCACTTTTAATAAACTTTGATTTGGGTATGCTGTCAAAAAACTGGTTGGTAAGTGTTATGGGTGTTATTGTACTATACGAATGAGCCGGGATGAACACCATACTCTCCGGCAAACTGGCTGTTGCCGAAATGGAGCCTGAGCTACTGCTAAATCCCCTGGCCCATTCTATCTGGTTTCCATTGGTTATGCCGTTAAACTGCAGATTGCCCTTGTTAAACCCAATAGCCCTATCATTTATTACCAGCGCCGACCGGGTAAAATCAACCTGTACCGCTTTATTCATCCTGTTGTAAACAGTAAGGTTAATGGGGCCGCCGTTCCCATAAAAATGATAATCAACCTGGATACTGTCTTTTTCTTCCGTAAAACCATTGTCCTTATTCTGTATCATGCCGGGTGCGGCTACTTTCAGGTAGCGGTAAGAAGTACAGGAAGCTGAAGAGATTATTAGCAGAAGAGATAAAAAATATTTCATAGTATTTTTTATTATAATGCTACAAATCTCCTGCCAACCGTACTATTTTACTCATAAATATTTCTTACCCAATACTTCAAGTAAGGTTAGTGCCTGGTAGTCATTAGTTTATTCCAAAATAAAATTTAAGAAAATAAACTTTGCATTGAAGTGATCCCGCAAATCAGGCTGAACAGGAATGGTAGTGTAAGAAGTAAATCATCATTCAATATTCCATATTCACTATTCAAAATTCCTTCGGCGTTTGAAGCACGCCTAAAACGAGAACGACAATACAAAGCGGTAAAACGAATAAATGAACAGGCACGAAACCTGTTAACAGAATATGTAAGAGGGTTAAGAAAGAACAAAAAATGCCTTCTATAATAATGAGGTAGGCATAGTTTTTAAAATTGAAATGAATGCTTGCAATAACCAATAGACTGAAAACACCAACAAGAGAAAACAATATCCATCCGAGGATCACATAATTGGAGAAAACAGAATCCTTGATCAAATCTTCCGGGTAAGGAAACAGGATTGAATCAGCAGCCGGATACCGAATCATACGATAACCACGTAAAAGGCCAATAAAACTGGAGATGGACAATAAAATAACGGAAATCTTCCGGGCTCTCTTCATAAGATGGATAAATCTATTTAATCTTTAGGTAACTACGCGCAAAATAAGGCAGATTTTTTTTTATAAATCGGTGAATAATAGCAAATTAGCCCTGTTTATTTCGGTTAGGCATTATTTTTTTGTGATCCTGTTTTACTTATCCGGTATGCGTTGTCGTAAATCCCCCCTCTTATTGACATAAAAGGCATTTCTTTTTCCGGATCAGATTTATAATTTAGTAACCTGTGTTGATTAAGCAAAACCAATAACAGTTGCATACGAATAAGAATCTTTTCAAAAGTATTGGCGCAATACTGGCAGCGATTATTTTAGGTGTTGGCTTATCTGTTGCCACAGATACGGTTCTGGAAAAAAGCGGCATCTTCCCTCCTCCTCAGGGATTGTTTGTAACATGGATGTTGGTAGCGGCATTTTTGTATCGCTGTGTATATGGCGTAGCGGGTAGTTACCTTGCTGCTGCACTGGCACCTAACAAACCCATGCTGCACGCAATGATACCCGGTTATCTTGGGCTGGTGGCCAGTACTATTGGTGTGTATGTTGGGTGAAATTTATCGCAGCACTGGTATCCTATCGCACTGGTGATCTCTGCATTACCCTGTGCATGGCTGGGTGGTAAACTTAAAACAGGCATCAGCAAAAAATCAGCACAATAAATTACTATTACGATGAAAGCACCCGTTAAAGACATCAACACCTACCTTTCCTTATATCCCGAAAAAGTAAGGGTTGCATTAGAAAAGCTCAGGTATATCATTTTATCGGTGGCGCCAGATGCTGTAGAAGTAATCAGTTACGGCATGCCTGCCTTCAAATACCATGGTATGCTGGTTGGTTTTGCAGCATTTAAAGAACACTGTTCTCTTTTTCCGTGGGATGGGAAAACGATACTTGTATTTAAAGATGAATTAAAAAATTACAGTGTTTCAAAAGGAACCATTCGCTTTACCACAGAAAAGCCACTGCCGGTTGCTTTAATAAAAAAGATTGTAAAGTATCGTGTAAAAATGAACCTGGAAAAAGAAGCCAAAAAGAAAAAGATTTCAAAATAAAACTATCCGTATGCAAAAGATCACACCCTTTCTTTGGTTTGATGGCCATGTGGAAGAAGCCGTTAATTTTTATGTTTCTGTCTTTAAAAATGCCGATATCAAAAGCATGAACCGTATGGGAGACGGTGGCACGGTAATGTCTGCTTCTTTTGAACTGGAGGGGCAACATTTTCATGCATTCAATGGCGGCCCCATGTACCAGTTTACTCCTGCCATCTCTTTATTTGTTAACTGCTATTCGCAGGAAGAAGTGGATGATCTCTGGGAAAAACTATCGGCAGGCGGCGAAAAAAGCCGGTGTGGATGGCTGAAAGATAAATATGGCTTATCGTGGCAGATCATTCCCTCTGTTTTGGGTGAGCTGCTGCAGGGTAAAGACCGTGCCCGCGCACAAAGAGTAATGCAGGCTATGCTTACAATGAATAAGCTGGATATAAAAGAGTTAGAAGAGGCTTAAAAACGCTCTGCAATAAAGGCTTTTTTTACCCAAAAACTGGTGGGGAGTATGGTTTAACAAAGTGTTTTTGTATATTGAGGCAACTGAATGCTATTCAGTTCCTAACTTCAAAACCTTGCCCCCGTGAAACGTTTGCTATCCCTCGACTTTATGCGAGGCTTTATCATGGTGCTGCTTGCCCTCGAAAGCACCGAATTGTATGAACATCTTTTTAAAGCCACAGAAGGGAATTTCCTGAACGGGATCTTCCTCCAATTCTTCCACCACCCATGGAACGGCCTGCGTTTCTGGGATCTGGTACAGCCGGGATTTATGTATATGGCCGGCGCAGCCATGGCTTACTCTTTGCATAAACAAAAAGAGCACGGTTTTACCTGGGAACAATCTTTCAAAAAAACGCTTAAACGCTGCGGCTGGCTGTTTTTTTGGGGTGTATTGGATTATGCAGTCCGCAAAGACGGGTTATCGTTCGAGTTATGGGATGTATTAACACAATTATCTTTTACTACCCTTGTAGCCTTCCTTATTTTCCAATGGAGCAATATGGCACAGATAATCTTTTGTATTGGCTTATTACTATTAACTGAAGTCTTGTACCGGTTTACCCATATACCCAATTTTGACCAGCCTTTTACAGACCAGCACAATTTTGGCAATTATATGGACGTACTGTTGATGAATAAGATCAATCCCGGCGGATGGGTGGCCATCAATTGTATTCCTACCGCTGTGCATACTATTGCCGGTGCTTTAACCGGAAAATTATTATTAGAAGGGAAAAACAAGCTAAAAACAATGGCAATATGGGTATTGGTTTGTTTGGTTTTGGGATATGGATTAGATACGGCAGGCCTCACACCTATCATCAAACGCATTGCTACCAGCTCTTTTACCCTTGTTTCTTTGGGGTGGTGTTTATTGGGATTGGCCCTATGTTATTGGTGGATAGACATCAAAGACCATAAAAAACACCTGAAGTTTTTTACCATTGTTGGTATGAACTCCCTTTTTATTTACCTGTTCTTCGAAATTGTTGGGTCAAGATGGTTTAATGGTTATATCCGTGCTATCGGCACCGGGTTGCTTGGTTTTATCAATACGCCTGAAATGCTTAGCCAGATCATTTCATCCCTATGCATCTTTGCTTTGGAATGGGGACTCTGCTATTTCCTCTACAAAAAGAAAATATTCTTCAAGTTGTAAAAATATTGCCACAGATGACACAGATTTGCACAGAGAAGAATCTATCTGTGTCATCTGTGGCAAACAAACCTATTTAATTCACTTCACTCTCTTAAAATCAAGATCCTGAAAATCGTAACTAAAATCAGTTAAAGGAGAAATAGCATTCATCTTCATTCCCGAAGGTTTGCCATCTTTGTCCAGACTGAACATTACAAACGCATCGGCATCCATGCTGCGGTCGTTCCATTTAACAATAAAAGTATTTCCTTTATACGCCAGTAATTCGCCTGTGAGTTTTGGAGATCTTTTTGAGTCAAACCATGGTTTACCATTCTTAACAGAGATCACCACATCGCCAAACCACTGATCGGTGTATACTCCAACAAAAGGGTCAATATTTATTTTCCTTTCGCTGCTTTTTTGCTGTGTTTCAATATCCTTCCATATCTCATCAGTTATTTTTTGGGCATTGGTTTCTCCCGCCACTACCCTCACGTGCATCAGCTTTACCCAGTCCATCCCTTTAACTCCAAGGTAACTGTCTTTTATAGTATTGGTAATAGCAGTAAAGGCTGCCCCCACCTGCTGGTTGGTAAATACAATGATGCCCAGTTTCAATTCAGGGATCATGGTTTCCTGTGTAACAATGCCTGCCAGTCCGCCGGTATGTGTAACCTGTTTGTAACCTTTCACATCACTCAGAAAAAAACCTAATCCATAGGCTGCAAAATGCGTGTTGTAGGGGGCTGATGTACGGGTAGGAATAATGGTTTGTGGTGTCCACATATCTTCATGTACCGCTTCGCTGAATAATTTCTGAGATAAGCCTTCACCGTATTTCCCATTCTCCATCTGCATGATAAGCCATTTGCTTAAATCGGTAACACTGCTCCAGATACCGCCTGCTGCATTGGCTGTTTCGCTCCAGTCCATATCTATTGCCTGCACTTTTCCATTTACCGGTGCATGCGGGTTGATGCTGTTGGTTTTGTTTTTAAGTCTATTCAGCGATGCGGCACTGCTGGTCATTTTCAATGGCTGCATGATCCGTTTTTCAATAAAATCTTCCCAGCTCATTCCTGAAACCCGTGCCACTACTTCGCCTGCAACAATATAGAGGTTATTGTCATAATCATATTTAGTACGGAAACCCGATACCTGTTTCAAATAACGGAGGTTATGAATGATGTCTGCTTTGGTAAAATCACTGCCATCCGGAAACATCATCAGGTCGCCGGCACCCAGGCCCAGGCCGCTTCTGTGTGTGAGCAGATCCCTGATGGTAAAATCTTCGGTTACATAAGGATTATACAATCTGAATTCAGGAATATAGTCTGTTACTTTATCGTCCCATTTCAATTTGCCTTCATCAATCAGCATACCTAATGCCGCAGCGGTAAAGGCTTTACTGTTAGATGCGATGCCGAATAAAGTATTTTCATCCACTTTCTCCATTGTTCTGAGTGAACGTACACCATAACCTTTTGCATGGATCACTTTGCCATCTTTGATAACAGCCACCGCAATACCCGGCACATCAAATGTTTTAAGGCTAAGTTCTGCTACTGAATCGATCTGTTTAGAAGTAATGGCCTGCGCCTGCAACATTATACTGTTTACTGTCAGAAGAGCAATCAGCATGGTTGAAATAATGATTCTTTTCATATATAAGTAATTAAATGAATAAATAAGGGATATTGAAATTAGCGATAAAAGTCCAGAAAGAAACCCACTGAAAACGCTGGTAAACCAACCCAATTAACCGCATAAAGCCAATACCATGCTGAATCTCAGGACATTAAAACCTGATATTGTTGAGCTAATTCATTTAATTACTGCTAAGAGCTTATTTTTGCAAAATGCAAAAGCCGGTGATCATCATTAAACTCGGTACGGCCGTTTTAACAGGAAAAGACGGCCAGATAAGCCGTGCAGTGATTAAAAAAGTAGCTGCAGGTATTGCCGGGCTGTCAAAGAATTATCATGTTGTACTTGTATCCAGCGGTGCTGTTGGCAGCGGGAAAACGTATATCAAAAACTATAAAGGCAGTTTAACCGACCGCAAGGCTGCCGCAGCCATCGGCAACCCGATACTGATCCGTTTATACCAGCAGCAATTTGCCACCTACGATATACCCGTTGCACAGGCACTTTGCGAAAGGCATCATTTTTCTAACCGCTCACAATTTCTGCAACTGAAAGAAACTTTTCAGACATTCTGGGATAATGGTATTCTTCCTGTTGTAAATGAGAATGACCTGGTAAGTAATGTCGAACTTAAATTTTCCGATAATGATGAACTGGCCACATTGCTTGCTATCGGATTTGAAGCAGAAGCTTTACTGATCTGCACATCTGTTGGTGGTTTTATGAACGACCGCAAGGAGATCATTCCGGTAATTGAAAAGATCGATCAGTCGGTAATGGCTTTTGTACGAACCGATAAAAGCAGCATGGGATTAGGTGGGATGATCTCAAAGCTCACTTTTACGAGGCTCGCTACATCATTGGGTATTAAAGTAGTGATATGTGGATTGAACGGCGATTCTCCATTCACTGCTGCGCTGAATGGAAAAGCAGGTACCAGTTTTCTGCCGCAGGCATCTAATCTAAAAGCCCGCCAGAAATGGTTAGCCAGCGGCTCTATCACCATTGGAACAATTATGGTTGATAAAGGTGCGGCCAAAGCATTGTTGCAAAGAAAAAGTCTGCTTACCATTGGTATTACAAAAGTGCAGGGTAAATTTAACAGCAATGAGATCGTGCAGGTTATGAATGAAGACAGTGAGATCATTGGCGTTGCTAAAGTAAAATTAGCTGCCATTGATATCAATGCCAACCTCTCAACGAAAAATGTAATAGCGGCGCATGCCGATAATATAGTCATGTTCTAATACGGTATCGGACACAATGAAAACAGTAGAAGGTTTGATCATCAAAACATATGAAGCTGCGGTTTCGCTTCGCAGCTTAAAGGATGCACAACTTAAAAAAGCTTTGCGTGCGCTGGCTGATGAGTTGGAGAAAAGCACAGAAAAAATTCTGGCTGCTAACCGGAAAGATCTTGCCAGGGTTGACTCTGCCAATCCGCGTATTGACAGGCTGATGCTGAATAAAGAACGCATTCATCATATTGCCGGCAGCATCCGTAACATCAGCAAATTAACCAACCCGTCAGGGCAGGTATTAACTTCCCGCATCCTGCCCAATGGTTTAGCGATGGAAAAAATTGCTGTACCATTAGGCGTGGTGGGTGTTATTTATGAATCAAGACCTAATGTAACATTTGATATTGCTGCGCTTTGTCTGCGCAGCCAGAATGCCTGCGTACTGAAAGGAAGCAGTGAAGCCGAACATACCAATAAAGCTGCGCTGACACTGATCAGGAAAGTATTAAAGCAAAATGGCATTAACCCTAATTGCGTAACATTATTACCTTCTGACCGTGAAACGGTGCAGGTGCTCTTTACTGCTACAAAGTATGTAGACGTACTGATACCAAGGGGTTCAGACAGTCTTATCCAATATGTAAGAAAAAACAGCCTGGTACCTGTAATTGAAACAGGTGCCGGTGTTTGTCATGTGTACGTTGAAAAAGAGGCCAACCTTAACCAGGCCGTTTCAATTGTGGTAAATGCAAAAGTATCACGCCCCTCTGTTTGTAATGCGATGGATACTTTGCTGGTTGATGAAACTGTGGCCAATGATTTTTTAAAGAAACTGCAACTATTATTTGCAAAACATGAAGTAGAAATATTTGCAGATACTAAAGCATACAGATTACTAAAAGGCTATCCATACCTGCAAAAAGCAGCTCCGGAAGATTTTAGCCGCGAGTTCCTGAGTTTACAATGTGCCGTTAAAGTGGTGAAAGATATTGATATGGCATTGGCGCATATCCGCAGGCATTCAACCAAACATTCAGAATCCATTATCTCGCGCAACAAAAAACACTGTGAACGGTTCTTGCAGGAAGTAGATGCAGCGGCGGTTTACACCAATGCCTCCACCCGCTTCACCGATGGCGAACAGTTTGGCCTCGGTGCAGAGATCGGCATCTCAACCCAGAAACTACATGCCAGAGGGCCATTTGCGCTGGAAAAATTAGTTACCGAAAAATGGGTGATCAGGGGAAATGGTCAGATACGCAATTAAATTTTTTGCCACAGAAGACACAGACGTACACAGACTTTTCTGTACCAATCTGTGCCTTCTGTGGCAAACCCCTCCCTTCCAATTTTTTCCCCCACTATTACATAAGCCTCCCTCCTGTCAATTATGTAAATAATTAATAAATAGTTATCATTACATTATAATGCAAAAGGGCCTCATTAATGGAACAGGCTGTATAGCTATTGATAAAATTTATCACACCTGTCAATCAATTGCAATAAAAAATGCAAAACCTTACAAAAATCATTTTTTTACATATCAATCCATTGCAGCTTTGCAGTAAACAAACAAGATGAGTATTCCTATTCAATACACAACAGCAGAACAGGCTTTAAGTATTATCAAAAGTAACCAGCGGTTATTTGTTCATGGCAGTGCCTGTACCCCACTCTTTCTTATGCGTAAGCTGGCAGAGCAGGCACCAAGGCTTAAGAATGTAGAGCTGGTATTCATTACGGTACTTGGAGATCTTGAAGTGCAGAAACCTCAATACCAGGATAGCTTCCATATCAACTGTATGTTTGTATCGGCACCGATAAGAGAAGCTGTAAGTGAGGGACGTGCAGACTTTATCCCGGTATTCCTGAGTGATATTCCCGACCTGTTCAAGAAAAAGATCCTGCCCATTGATGTTGCCCTTGTGCATGTATCTCCACCGGATATTCATGGTTACTGCTCTTTGGGCGCATCTGTTGATATTGCGCGCTCTGCAGTTAACACGGCAAAATATGTAATTGCGCAGGTAAACCCTAAAATGCCCAGAACACATGGCGATGGACTGATTCATGTAAACAGTTTCTCTCATATGGTTTACCATGAAGAGGATTTACCCGAAGTGAATTATAGCGAGAACACAACAGACACTGAACTGACTATCGGAAAATATATTGCCGGCATGATAGAAAACGGCAGTACGTTGCAAATGGGTATCGGCACCATACCCGATGCTGTTTTAAGGGCATTAAATAATCACAAAGACCTCGGTATCCATACAGAAATGCTTAGCGACAGTGTGATTGACCTGTTTGAAAAAGGTGTGATCAATAACCGCAAAAAAAGAATTCACCCCAATAAGGCCGTTACCGGTTTTGCCATTGGCACCAGGCGTTTATATGATTATGTGCACGATAACCCTGCTATCAATTTCCTTGATATTGATTATGTAAATGATCCGCACGTAATACGCAGAAATCCGAACATGGTGGCTATTAACAGTGCTATCGAAGTTGATCTTACAGGGCAGGTTTGTGCAGACAGTATTGGCGCTGTTCAGTTCAGCGGTATTGGCGGGCAGATGGACTTCATGCGTGGCGCGGCATTAAGTGAAGGAGGCAAACCAATTATTGCATTAACCAGCAGAACAAAAAAAGGGGTACCCCGTATTGTGCCCTGCCTGAAAGAGTTTGCAGGCGTAGTTACCACACGCGGACATATCCACTACGTAGTAACAGAATATGGTATTGCCTATCTCTACGGAAAAAATCTTCGCCAGCGGGCCAAAGCATTAATTGATATTGCCCACCCCGATGACCGCGAAAGCCTTACACAGGCTTGTTTTGAAAGGTTTAAGCAATTTTAATTGTGAATGGGCAATTGTGAATGGTGAATTGGCAATGGTCAATATATTACACAGAGGCTATTCCTCATTTACAATTGCCTATTGCCCATTCACCATTCACCATTCACAATTGCCCATTCACCCCGCTACATATATTTTTTCAGAAGATTATACAACACGCTCCTGTCAAGATCGTTGATGCGTTTAGTGGTGTCCTGTAAAAAATGCCGTTTAAATGAGCGGATGGCGGCTGTGGTATCTTTTACATCATATCCAACAATACGTAAGGCCTGTATGTGATTGAAACTAGCAGGTACCTCCTCCCTCGCCTCATCATACCATAATCCAAAACCATTCTCTGCCAGTTTTTTCCAGGGAAAACGATAGTTGGGATCATTCTTGCGCGTTGGCGCAATATCTCCATGACCAATAAAATTGGCAGCAGGAATATTATAATCCTTTTTCAGTTTTGCCAACACACTCAGCAGGCTGTTGATCTGCAAACTATCAAATGGTTCAAAGCCTGTATTATCCAGTTCAATACCGATGGAAGAAGAGTTAACATCTATCAAATTGCCCCAGCGGCTAACACCTGCATGTTGCGCGCGCAAATAATCGCTCAGCATATGATGCACCGTTCCATCTTTGCAGATTACATAATGTGCACTAACAGCAGTTCTGGTTTTTGTAAATGTTTGTAACGTTTGATCGCAGGAATTCTGGGCGGTATGATGGATGATCACAAAATTGGGCTTGCGTATACCAAAATTGGTAGTACCTACCCAGAACGGAGGCTGTTTAACCGTATCATTCAAATGGTCTGCCGGTTGCAGCAAAATCTGTTTGGCATACGCTTTTGATTGCTTACGATACACTTTATTGGTGGCGCTATACGGCTTAGGGCTGCATGCATGAATAATACAGGCTATTGCAAACAACGCCATCACCCCAAAAATATTTTTCATACTCATTTTGATTTAAAGATTTCTCTCTGCGAAACCTCCCCGTCTCCCGCGGCTCAGCGGTGAATAAAATTTATTTCACACAGTAACAGAGAGAAGCAGATCTACCGCAGAGTTATTTGAATCCTAAAGATATTAACCAGCACCACATTTATTTCAAAAACAGCCCCCTATCTTTGAAATAAACTATACAGGCTATGTCACTCCATCTCGGCAGAACCCAATTTGGCAATACCGCCAACACAGGCAACGTGTTAACCCACGAACAGACTAATCAACTTTTTACTGAATGGGTACTTAATCCCAAGCTCAAATTGCACATGCAGCAGGTTGCTTACCTGATGAGTTGCTGGGCCAAAGAAAAAGAGTTGCTTGATGATGCAGGGCAATGGAAATGGGAAATGGCGGGACTTTTACACGATGCCGACTGGGATCAATGGCCCGATCTGCATTGCAAAAAAATTATTGAAGAGCTGGAACAGAGAAATATTGACCCTGAGATCATCCATGCTATTGCGTCTCACGGCCATACGCATTTTGGTGTGGAGCCTGTAACAAATATGGATAAAATGCTCTATGCTTTCGATGAATTATCCGGTTTAATTCATGCTTACTCACTAATGCGCCCGGGAGGCTATGAGGGTATGGATTTGAAAGGCGTGAAAAAAAGGCTGAAAGAAAAATCATTCGCCGCCAATGTATCAAGAGAAGATATCACCGATGCCTGTGAAAGAGCCGGTATTCAACCCGATGAACTCATCACATTTATTATACCCAGGCAGGCAACAGTTACAGGGGAGAATAAGTAGTAAGTAGTGAATTGTGAACTTCTCTGCTACCGTAATTACTAATTGCTAATTACTAATTTTTAACTATTGCTATGCCTACAGAATTCCTGTCAGCCGATTATTGGAACGAACGATACCGCAAACAACAAACCGGATGGGATATCGGCTATGTTTCAACCCCGCTTAAACATTATTTTGATCAGTTAACCGATAAAAATATCCGTATTCTTATTCCCGGTGGCGGAAACAGTTATGAGGCCCAATACCTGTACAACAAAGGCTTTCATAACATCACGGTCATAGATATTTCAAAGGTTGTAAGAGAAAAGATCAGCAAGGTGTTTACTGTTGCGGATTACCCGGGCATCATTATACTAACAGGCGATTTTTTTGAACTAATCGGCCAATATGACCTGATTGTTGAACAAACTTTTTTCTGTGCGTTAGATCCGTCTCTGCGTGAACAATATGCAGAACACATCAAAAAACTTCTCTCAGACAACGGTAAGCTGGTTGGCCTGCTCTTTAACAGGGAGTTTGAAACAAACCCACCTTTTGGCGGGAACACAAATGAGTACAGGCAACTTTTTTCAAAAGGGTTACGTATCGGTTTGCTGGAGAGCTGTTACAATTCAATACCTGAAAGACAGGGGTCAGAATTATTTCTGCTAGCCTGCAAATTAAGGTAGTAACGGCACCTCATTTCAATCAATATTATAACCAAACCTTTTCCCATGGAAAGAAGAGCATTCTTAGGAAGTTTAGCAGGTCCGGTAGTTGCCGCCTGTTCAGTTTGTATGGCTGCCTGCAGTAAAAGCGGCGCAGGCACTTCCACCAATAATACACCCAACGCCCCTCAGGTGCCGGTTAATTTTAACGTTAATCTTGATACCAGCCTGCTAACTATCGGATCATCTTTGGTGCAAAGTGGTGTAATTGTGGTAAGACTTGCTTCAGGAAATACGCCCGGGTCATTTACAGCGGTGCAGGTTGCGTGTACACATGAAGGTACGGCGATCAATTTCAATGCTGGCTCAAACAATTTCATTTGTCCCAATCACGGATCAACCTTTACTACTGCGGGTGCAGTAACAGTTGGGCCTGCTACTTCTGCCTTAAAGAAATATACTGTTAATATCAGTGGATCAACCATGACAGTGACCGGTTAATTTTTACCGGTCATTGTCATGCAATATCATACAAGAGGCTCCTGCTGACTCAGGCAATGAAAGCTGCCCAGTCCCCAGATAATATCTGTAGAATCAATTCCCACAATTTCCCTGCCCGGAAAACAATCAGCAATGATCTGTAATGCCTTTTCATCTTTATTGCAGCGATAGGTTGGAACGATCACATGCCCGTTGCTGATATAAAAATTGGCATAAGAAGCAGGCAGGCGCTGGTCCTCGTAAATGATTTCATCTGGCATGGGCAATTCAACGATATTAAGTTGCTTGCCATTCAACAAGCGCATATTTTTTAACTGCTTCAGGTTTGTCTGTAACAGCGCATAGTTTTCATCAGTCACATTTTCTTCTACCACGGTGATCACCGTATCCTCATTCACAAAACGTACAGTATCGTCAATATGTCCATCGGTGTCATCACCCACAATACCTTCATCCACCCATAATACCTGGTCCACACCATAATAATCGTACAGGTATTGCTCAATTTGTCCCTGGTTTAAATGCTGGTTCCTGTTAGGGTTTAACAAACAGGCAGTTGAGGTAAGCAAAGCGCCCTTACCATTAAACTCCACCGAGCCTCCTTCCATTACAATTCCGGGATGGTAAACAGGAATATTAAAATGTTTACCAATCAAAGTTGGTATCACATCGTCCAGATCAAATGGCGGGTATTTATTGCCCCATGCGTTATAGTCCCAGTCAACAATTACTTTTTTTATATGAGCATCGGGATTGATCAAAAATGCAGGTCCATGATCGCGGCACCATGCATCATTGGTTGGGTGCATAAAAAATTCAACCTGTGCTAAATTAACGCCTGCTTTTTCCAGATGCGCTAATGCAAAATTTTTCATCGCATCATTCGATACATTGATGCGCACTTTTTCACTAAGCGCAAGGTATTTGATAAACTGGCAGTAATTCGGATAGATCGTATCGATCTTTCCGGGCCAGCTCGCTTCTTTATGCGGCCAGCTTAGCCAGGTAGCTTCATGTTTAGCAAACTCTGCCGGAAAAAAATATCCGGATTTTTTTGGAGTCAGAAAGTCGGAAAGTCCGGAAGTCGGAAAGATATTTTTCTCGTTCAATTAGTCGGTTTTATTTCAATGATTTATGTAATGAGTTTAGCATAACCAGAATTTCTTCACATCTGTTATAGACAAGATCAAAATTTTCCTCTGAAATGATATTCCTTCTTTTTGTGATAAAAATACAGCCAACCACCTCAATATCTGATCGCAATGTGATAGTGATAAACCGGGCAAATTCAGCATTCGATTGCCTTTAGAACCTTCAGCTATATTGAGTGATACAGAATCGGCAGTACGCTTAATCTGTGATGATAATACATACATTTCTTCTTTAGGAAAACCTATGGTTATCCTGCTTACGATTTCAGAGAGATCCAAAGCTTTCTGCCATACAAGAAGTTTTTCAAATTTAAAAGGCATAATAGCTTGGTTATATTATTATACTACAATTTATTTCAAAAAATAACATTGTTTTTCGGACTTTCCGACTTCCTGACTTCTGACTATTCTTTAGTCTTTGTCAATAAAACGTTTGGTAATGGGTTGATAAGAATCGATTCTGCGATCTCTTAAAAAAGGCCAGTGGGTTCGGTAGCTATCTGTTTTAGCTGTGTCTATCTCAATCACAGCTATCTCCTCTTCTTCATGAGATGCTTTATACAAAAGTGTTCCGAAAGGGTTACTTACAAATGAACCGCCCCAGAATTTCATCGCCCCATTTTGCTCCAATCCTACCCTGTTTACGCTTACCACATGTACCCCATTGGCAATTGCATGACTACGTTGAATGGTTTGCCATGCATTGTATTGTTCTGTATTGGTTGCCTCGTCCTGCGAAGTGGCCCAGCCAATTGCTGTAGGATAAAATAAAATATCAGCTCCCATCAAAGCAGTAATACGTGCTGCTTCAGGGTACCATTGGTCCCAACAGATCAATACACCCAGGCTGGCATATTTTGTTTTAAATACTTTATATCCAAGATCGCCGGGTGTAAAATAAAATTTCTCATAAAAAGCAGGATCATCTGGAATATGCATTTTACGATACTTGCCAAGATAGGTCCCGTCTGCATCCAGTACGGCAGTTGTATTATGATAGATACCCTGCGTTCTTTTCTCAAATAAAGAAGCAATGATCACCACTTTCAATTCAGCAGCCACAACACCCAATGCATCAGTAGTAGCGCCGGGAATTGCTTCTGCCAGTTTAAAATGCTCATAGTCTTCCGTATCGCAGAAATACAAAGAAGTAAATAATTCCTGCAAACAAATGATCTGTGCCCCTTTTGAAGCAGCTTCCCTTACTTTCTGTATCGCTTTTGCAAGGTTATCTTCTTTTACGTTGGTACAACTCATCTGTACCAATCCTACTTTTACTTTCGACATGCTTACTTTATTAGGATTTACCTGCGCCTTAGCGCCTTTGCGTGCACTATTTTCCGCAAAAGCACAATGTTTATCAGGTTATATTTTGAATAAATGCATCAAAACTTTTTATTCCGATCGTTTTCTCTGTACAGAACCCTTCCGCATAATCAACACCCACTCTTTTACCAAACATCATGGCCCTTGCTTTGATCCCTTCCAGGAAATTGGATGAAGAAATATACGTTTGTGGTTCATCCAGATCCGGGTTATAAAATTGTGTTGAATACGCTTCTATCGATTTCATTTTCTTCTCTACATGTGCTGAAATATCTACTACAAAATCTGGTTCAATATACCTGTCCTGTATATAATGAAATACATAACTGGGTTTCCAGATTGGTTGTAATACCCCATCAATATATGTTTCAACTTTTCTTAAGCCTGCCAGGAATGCCGCATCTGCCACAAGCCTGGCACTCCTGCCATGATCAGGGTGGCGGTCCTCAAATGCATTGGCTAAAATAATCCCGGGTTGAAATTTACGGATAGTTGCAATAACCTTCCGCTTGTTTTCTTCATCATTCTCAAAAAAGCCATCCGCCATTCCTATATTCTCTCTAACAGAAAGTCCGAGTATCTTAGCTGCCCTGTTGGCTTCTTCCAAACGGATCTCTGCATTACCCCTCGTTCCAAGTTCTCCTCTGGTTAGATCAACCACACCAACCTTTTTCCCTTCAGCTACAGCCGCCAGCAGTGTTCCGGAACAGCCCAGTTCTACATCATCCGGGTGAACGCCAAAAGCAAGTATGTCAAGTTTCATATTGTTAATTTATCAATTGCAAAGGTAATGTTTGAAGCGGTTACCTGCATACAAAACAGCCCATCAAATATGCCAGTCAACCTTTTTACAGATTAACTTACTATACCGCAAAAAAAAATCCCGAAGAAGTTTCTTCGGGATTTTTTTATCTGTTAGTGAAAGACTAAGCTTTCTTAGCGTAACGTTTATTGAATTTATCGATACGACCAGCTGTATCCACCAATACATTCTTACCAGTGTAAAAAGGGTGAGAAGTATTAGAGATCTCCAGTTTTACCAGAGGATACTCTTTACCATCTTCAAACTGGATGGTTTCCTTGGTTGCAGCGGTTGATTTGCTAAGGAAGGTTGTACCGTTACTCATGTCCTTGAACACAACAAAACGATAATTTTCAGGATGGATACCTTGTTTCATTTTTTTAGATTTAGGTTGTACGGATTTGGCCGTACGATTATTTAAAGAGGTGCAAAATTAGCCCCAAATTGGGGTTTTGCCAAATGAAATTGGAGTTTTTTAGGCTAAATCAACCCAAAAACGGCCTTTTTCTAGCTTTTCATGTTCACAAACTGCAGCGGAATACCAAAATTCTCGGTCCGGCATTTGGCAATCACCTCCTGCAGATCATCGATCTTTTTGCCCGTTACCCGGATAATATCGTCCATAATAGCCGCCTGCACCTTAAAACCGCCCTCCTTGATCATTTTTACGATCTTTTTGGCATCATCCTGCTTCAGACCGTTTCTAACGCCTACTTCTTTCTTCACCACTTTGCCACTTGGGTAAGCATCTTTACTGAAATCAAAAGCCCCGGCATCTATTCCCTGTTTCATGGAGCGACTGATCAATACATCGATCAGTTGCTTCATCTTCATGTCACTCTCCACTTCAAGTAATAGCTGGTACTCCTTTTTGTTCAGTTCTACCGTAACCGGTGAACCCCGAAAATCAAAACGGGTACTGATCTCTTTTTTAACGGTATTCACCGCATTATCCAATGCCTGGATGTCTACTTCGCTGGCTATATCAAATGATGGCATAAACAGTGGTTTTGACAAAGGTAAAGGGATTATTGAATGATGAACACGGAATATTGAATATTGAATATTGAAATAAAACCAATTCGGCATTCAATATTCCCTGTTCATCATTCAATATTCACAGAAGGTTTTACTGTGACGTCCTAAAATAGGTTGACTGATTTTAGGTAATAGTTGAAGATACCAAGG
>DAIOVU010000030.1:0-45363 GCA_036758845.1 Sediminibacterium sp. | reverse complement strand
ACACCAAAAGAAAAGTTTAAAGAACTATTGTTGCGCTAAAAACTTGAATCTACCACCGGTAAAAAAGCATAACTTATATTTGAACCTGTTGCACTATTGCAACAGGTTTTTTAATTCCCCCTTCAGGGGGTTAGGGGGTGATGGCATGCGTTTTCAATCTTACTTTAATACAGCCGTTCTTATCATTAAGCAATATGATGGGACTGTACCGTTGCTTCATTTTCTGAAGCAGTATTTTTCGAAGCATAAAAAACATGGTTCTAAAGACAGGAAATGGATCTCCCATCTTTGTTATAACTATTACCGGCTTGGTCATGCATTAAAAGAAAGTAGTGTTGAAGAAAGATTGCGGGTGGCTTTATTTCTTTGCAATGATTCAGCAGGCGACTGGCAGATTTTGTTTGATGAAACATGGATCAGTGAATGGAAATCAGAATTGCATTCGCGGATTGATTTTGTTTGTTCAAAATATGCTTCATTTTCTATCAATGATATTTTCCCGTGGGCAGATGAATTGAGTGATGGAATTGACAGCGAACAATTCATTCTCTCGCATTTCATTCAACCCGATCTTTTTCTCCGCATCAGGCCGGGCAAAGAAAAAATCGTTTTGCAGAAACTGAATGATCACGCAATTCCTTTCAGGCAAAAAGAATCGAATTGCTTTGCTTTACCCAATGCCAGTAAAGTAGACACAATTCTTGAAATAGATCAAGAAGTAGTAATACAGGATTATAGCTCTCAAAGAATAAAAGAATTTCTCCCACTCCAAACTCCTCCCGGCTTAGCCGGGACCAAACTCCAAACTAAGACATGGGATTGCTGCGCTGCAAGCGGCGGAAAATCATTATTGGCGTATGATACAATAAACGATATAGAACTAACGGTTTCTGATATCCGCCCCGCTATTTTGCGAAACCTGAAAGAAAGATTTGAAAAAGCCGGCATCAACAGGTATCAATCTTTTGTAGCAGATATAGCCAATTCAAAATTCATTCCGCCGTTGGCGGGACAAAATTCAAAATTCAACCTGATCATCTGCGATGCACCATGCTCTGGTAGTGGCACATGGGGACGCACACCTGAGCAGTTGTATTTTTTTACAAAAGAAAAAATAGAAGAGTACGCTGTGTTACAAAAAAAAATCGTGAAGAATGTTTTGTCGAATGTTGAAGATCAAGGTTACCTGCTGTACATCACCTGCTCAGTTTTCAAAAAAGAGAATGAAGAAGTAGTATCATTTATTCAGCAAGAATCAGGGTTTGAATTAGTGAAGATGGAATTGCTGAAGGGATACGATAAGAAAGCAGATTCTATGTTTGCGGCGTTATTCAGGAAGTGATTTTAGGCCGCAGATTCGCAAATTAGAAAATAATCTGCGAATCTGCGGCTTACCCCTTTTAACCTCTTTAACTATTTTAACCCTCCCCCAAAACCAACTCCCCACGCTGGATAATTCCACCCCCAATCACATCATCACCTTCATAAAATACAGCGCTTTGTCCCGGTGCAATGCCTTTTACATTCTCGTAAAAGCGGGCGCGGATGCCGTTATCAGTTGTATATAAATTACTGAGTGCGCCTTTGTCTTTATAGCGGATCTTGGTAATAACTTCCATGCCATCTGTAATGCCATCATATTTCATCCAGTTGATCTTACCAATGAGCATATCATTTTGTTCAAGATCAATCTCATCACCCAATACCACTGTGTTGTTATCGGGGTTAATGGCAGTTACATAAACAGGGTGGCCCATCGCAATATCAAGTCCCTTGCGCTGTCCAACAGTATAAAACGGATAGCCTTTATGTTGTCCCAGTTTTTTACCGGCCTTATCTACAAACCATCCGCCATTTACTTTTTCTTCCAGTCCTTCCACACGTCTTTTTAAGAAACCTCTGTAATCATTATCCGGCACAAAACAAATCTCATAGCTTTCACTTTTCTTTGCCAGCTCAGGATACCCCAGATCAATAGCCATTTGACGGATGTCGGATTTGCGGTAACCACCCAACGGCAACATAGTTCTGCTCAGCAGTTCCTGGTCAAGCCCCCAGAGTACATAACTCTGGTCCTTGGTTTCATCCAATCCTTTACTGATCACATACCGCCCGTTAACATGTTGGCGAACCAATCCATAATGACCTGTAGCAATAAACTCACAATCCAGTGCATTGGCTCTTTTTAATAAAGCCCTCCATTTGATATGCGTATTGCACATCACACATGGGTTAGGGGTGCGGCCGGCGAGGTATTCTTCCACAAAATTTTCAATCACAAAATCACCAAACTCTTCCCTGATATCTAAAATAAAATGCGGAAAGCCATGATGTACCGCTGCCTGCCGGGCATCATTGAATGAATCTATATTACAGCATCCTGTTTCTTTAGTGCTGGCGCCACTGCTGGCATAATCCCATGTCTTCATGGTAATCCCCACCACCTCATACCCCTGCTGGTGCAACATGAGTGCCACAACGGTACTGTCAATACCGCCGCTCATAGCTACCAGAACCTTTCCTTTGCGACTCATATTATCAATTTAATTAGCCTATAGCAGGCAGAAATAAACAGCAAAATTAAAACAAGTAAGCCGGATTGCAGGTTGTAAAGGGTTGGAGGGTATTTCGAAAGCGGAAAAATCATGATAATATGTGTAAAAATGATATATGATAAGCTTTCCTCGGCAAATCTCAATACGTGGATCGCTACCTGGAATGATGTTAATCCCAAATTATACAGTGAAAAAAAACTTGAATATGCGGTAAATACGCATTTTCTGTAATTTCATTTTTTCGATTTTTACAAAAACAGAAAACTTATGATAAAGCTTCAGGTAATCGGGAATCTTGGAAAAGATGCCCTCGTAAACAATGTGAACGGAAAAAATGTGATCAACTTCACCGTAGCCCACACCGAAAGATTTAAAGATGCACAGGGCAATCAGAAAGACAAAACCACCTGGGTGGATTGTGCTTACTGGACCGATAGAACGGCTGTTGCCCCTTATTTGAAAAAAGGGACACAGGTATATGTAGAGGGGCAGCCCGATGTAAGAACATACACCACACAGGATGGCCGTAATGGCGCCACACTTACCCTGCGTGTGGCAAGTGTGCAGTTATTGGGAAGCAAGCCGGGTGAAAGCGGTGGCGGAAGCAATTACCAATCTGCACCGGCACCATCTTATTCGCAACCCGCAGCAGCGGCGCCATCTGCCAGTGAACTCACAGAGCCTTTGGATGATCTTCCTTTCTAAAACAAAATCATTTTTTTGATCAAAGGAGATGTACTGATGAAGTAACATCTCCTTTTTTATTAGTAAGCCGGCCATCCTTTTTTCAAACAATGAAAACAGAATGCCTGCAACAGGCGCGGTTAGCAAATATTGGCAAAGGCTTATCTTAGCAACGAACTGTTTTTTATTCCTGTTTTAAATAAGGTTGTTTCTATGTTATTTTCTTACCAACAATTATATCAACTCACTTATTCTGTTTTTAAAAGTATGGGCTGCTCTGATGGTCATGCCAAAACTGCAACAGTTGGATTAATTGCTGCCGATCTTCGTGGCATTGATAGTCACGGTGTGGCCCGACTGAGTGGTTATGTACGTTTATGGGAAGCAAAAAGAGTGAATGCCAATCCCGATATCCGCATTGTGCATGAAACGCCTTCTACTGCTGTGGTTGATGGCGATGCGGGCCTTGGTTTGGTAGTTGCACCTTTTGCCATGCAGGTGGCTATTGATAAAGCAAAAAATGTGGGTACGGGTTGGGTAAGTGTTCGTAACAGTAACCATTTTGGTATTGCCGGTCATCATGCAATGATGGCATTGGAGCAGGATATGATTGGCATGGCCATGACCAATGCCAGCGCCCTGGTAGCGCCCACTTTTTCAATTGAAAGAATGCTGGGCACCAATCCCATTGCAGTTGCCATACCTGCCGGTAATCAACCACCGTTTGTTGCAGACTTTGCAACTACCACTGCCGCAAACGGAAAGCTGGAAATACTGCAAAGAAAAAATGAGGACATACCATTGGGTTGGGCACAGGATAAAGAAGGACATCCATCATCTGATGCAAATATTCTAAAAAAACAGGGAGCCCTGCTTCCTTTGGGTAGCAACAGGGAACATGGCAGTCATAAAGGTTATGCATTGGGCAGCATTGTAGATATATTTTCTGCCGTATTGAGTGGTGCATCCTATGGCCCGTGGGCACCGCCTTTTCCGGCATATGTGCCCATGCCCGAAAATATGCCGGGTGACGGGTTGGGCCATTTTTTTGGCGCGATGCGTGTAGATGCATTTCGCCCCGCCGATGAATTTAAACAACACATGGATAACTGGATACAACGTTTTCGTTTGGCAACACCGGCTGAGGGGCACGATAAAGTATTAATACCCGGCGACCCGGAAAGGGAAATGGAGATCATTCGAAGAAAAGAAGGTATTCCATTGATAGGGACTGTGGTGGATGATTTAAAACAAGTGGCCGATAAATTTTCACTTTCATTCTGATTGGTATCGATTAAATGAGCCATCAAAAACAAATACTGCAACAACTGTTTTTCCTGTGTATAGCAGCATTGTTTTTTTGTGTGCCTGTTGATGCACAGAAAAAAAGCAGTAACCTCAGTAAATACCTGAATGCACAAAAATGGAATGAGTTATTTCCCAACCGTTTTGATATCTCAACTTATGGAACTCCTGTGGGTACTAAAAAAAGGAAGAGAGATTTTTTCACTTTCAAAGCTTTGCTGGGTGCTACAGATTCATTTTCGCAATTTTTATCGGGAGATGATACCGTTAGGCAGAAGCGGGAACTCTGCGCCTTTCTTGCCAATATTGCTTATGAAACAGGCGGTGGATGGGATGATGCGCCGGGAGGTTATTATAAGTGGGGACTATATTTTACCCAGGAAAAAGGATGC
Organism: Sediminibacterium sp.; assembly: GCA_036758845.1. Lineage (GTDB taxonomy): Bacteria > Bacteroidota > Bacteroidia > Chitinophagales > Chitinophagaceae > Sediminibacterium. Next base: position 40,427 of record DAIOVU010000030.1, on the reverse strand, counting down.
CAAAATGGTTGCCCGCAATATTCAGATTCAACCAAGATCAAATACCTGCCTGTTTCCGGCCAATCGTACCACGGCCGCGGTCCATTGCAGATAAGCTGGAATTATAATTATGGACAGTTCAGCGAAATGTACCTGCACGATAAAGACAAATTATTAAAAGATCCCGGCCTGGTTACCACCGATCCGGTGATCTGTTTTGCATCTGCCCTCTGGTTCTGGACAACGGCGCAGTATCCCAAACCATCCTGTCATGATATTATGTACGATCTGTGGAAACCATCACCCAAAGACATTGCAGGTGGAAGAACACCCGGATTTGGCGCTGTTGTGAATGTGATCAATGGCGGCATTGAATGTAATAATGCTGCACCATCATCCGCAAAATACCGGTATGGCTATTATCTGTATTTCTGCAAATATTTCAAGGTTGATCCCGGTACCGGTGTGGAATGTACCAACCAGAAGCCTTTTGGACAGTGAGCCGGTTATTACCCGTTTGTATTAATGCTACATGTAAAGTGTATTACTGCCATATTGTTTATCGATGAAACCCTTTGTCACACTAACGCTTGTTAACAAAATACTTCATCTGTAATAACCACACAGCTTGTACATTTGCTCAAATTTAAATTAACAACAAAAATCGGGAAGGGGGTTGCACATGAAAGTAATGAAGTTTGGCGGCACCAGTGTTGGAAAGCCGGAACGTATGCACCAGGTGGCACAACTGATCACCAGAGACAATGAACCAACTATTGTTGTACTTAGTGCTTTAAGCGGAACTACCAACGCATTGGTAGAGATCAGCAATCATTTAGCACATGGTGAGCGTACAGAAGCGAAGCAGACAATTGATAAACTGGAAGCGCATTACCGTGGTTTTGTATTAGACCTGTTAAAAAAAGAAGCCACTATCACAAAGGGTAATGCGGTTGTTACAGAACATTTTGAATTTCTGAACATCATTCTCCGTATTTCTTTTAGTGAAGCATTAAATAAAGATATTCTTGCCCAGGGCGAGTTAATGAGCACTAAACTGTTCAGCTTATATCTTGAAGAGCAGGGTATTGATCACCTGTTATTGCCTGCACTTGAGTTTATGTCGATTGATACAAATGAAGAACCGCAACTGTCAATCATCAAACAAAAGCTGAGCCAGTTATTGCAACAAAATCATACAAAGAAATTATTTGTTACACAGGGATATATCTGCCGCAATGCAAAAGGTGAGGTAGATAACCTGAAACGTGGTGGCAGCGATTATACAGCGTCATTGGTTGCTGCGGCTATCAAGGCAAGTGTATGTGAAATATGGACAGATATTGATGGTATGCATAATAACGATCCGCGTATTGTTGACAAAACCATTGCTATCAAACAACTGAGTTTTGATGAAGCGGCTGAGTTAGCATATTTCGGAGCAAAAATTCTGCACCCAACCTGTATCTGGCCGGCACAACAGGAAAATGTTCCAGTTAAACTGCTCAATACCATGCAGCCAGAAGCGGCGGGTACTGTTATTACCAAAGAAGCAGGCAGTGTGGGAGTGAAGGCGGTAGCGGCTAAAGATAGCATCATCGCCATTAAGATCAAAAGCAGCCGCATGTTATTGGCTTATGGGTTCCTGCGTAAAGTGTTTGAAGTGTTTGAGAAATACCACACTTCTATTGATATGATTACCACGTCTGAAGTAGCCGTTTCTGTAACTATTGATTCAGATATTTTTCTGCTCCAGATTGTAAGAGAACTCGAGCCATTTGGAACAGTGGATGTGGAAGATCAGCAATCCATCGTATCAATTGTGGGCAACGAGATCGCTAAAACAGAAGATGTATTGCAAAAACTGTTCAGCGCAGTTAAAGATGTTCCGGTTACCATGGTGAGCTATGGTGGCAGCCCGCACAATATTTCATTATTGGTTCCGAGCTCTTATAAAACAAAAACACTGCAACTGTTAAATAAAGGATTGTTTGGTTTATAATACCTGCAACTACTGTATACAAAAGAACCACCGGTAATTGATCGGTGGTTCTTTTTTTTTGTGTGATAGTATCCAGCAAAAAGAAAGCCCCAACTTTTGGTTGAGGCTTTGATTAAGCAAGTAGTCTGTGATTGGTTAAATGATCGATCATCAACATTGAAATGTTTAGTGATTGATCGTTTTTTATTGCCACAGATTGGCACAGATTTTTTTCTGTGGAATTCTGTGCAATCTGTGGCGAAAAAACACGTTACTTAAACAATCAGCAACGCATCTCCATAACTGAAGAAACGGTATTTATCCTTGATCGCTTTTTTGTACGCTTCCATGGCCAGGTCGTAACCCGCAAAAGCGCAGGTCATGATGAGCAGGCTGGTTTTAGGTAAATGGAAATTGGTAACTAAACTATCTGCCACATTAAATTTATAGGGCGGATGAATGAAGTGATTGGTCCACCCCTCGCTTGGTTTCAGCAATTTCTGTGCGGTAAAGCTGCTTTCCATGGCACGCATGGTGGTAGTACCGATAGAACAGATACGATGTCCTGTTTCTTTGGCCTTGTTTACAATTTTGCATGCCTGTTCATCAATTGCATAATATTCTGCATCCATTTTGTGCTTGCTCAGGTCTTCTACTTCAATAGGGCGGAAAGTGCCAAGGCCGGTGTGCAAAGTAACCTCTGCAAAACGGATACCCAGGATCTCGCAACGCTTGATCAGTTCTTTACTAAAGTGTAAACCGGCAGTTGGGGCTGCTACGGCACCCTCGTGCTTGGCGTAAACAGTCTGGTATCTCTCTTTATCTTCTTCGTCTGGTTTTCGTTTGATGTATTTAGGCAACGGTGTTTCTCCCAGGTGTTCCAGCATCTTTTTAAAACTCTCTTCATCTTCATCCCACAAAAAACGGATGGTACGGCCACGGCTGGTAGTGTTATCTATTACTTCAGCAACTAATTCCTCATTCTCGCCAAAGTATAATTTATTACCCACACGTATTTTTCTTGCGGGATCAACGATCACGTCCCATAAACGGTTGGGTTTATTCAGTTCGCGTAATAAGAACACCTCGATCTTGGCGCCTGTTTTTTCTTTGCGGCCATACATTCTTGCGGGAAATACTTTCGTATTGTTTACCACAAAAACATCTTTGTCGTCAAAGTACTCGAGAATGTCGCGGAAATGCCTGTTCTCCATATGCCCGGTCTTGCGGTCAACAACCATCATCCGGCTGTCTTCTCTTTTTTTGGTCGGGTTCTGTGCAATCAGGTTGAGTGGAAGGTCAAACTTGAATTGGGATAATTTCATGTGTCTATGCTTGTTTTGCGATGATAGCCACAGTCAGTTTGCCATCCCGGCTTTGCCGGGGAGGCGATAACTTCATGTTACGGCATGAATTTTAGAAGTTGGCAAAGGTAAGATATGAGGGGCAATATGCCAATTTGGATATGCTAAAAGAAGTTTTTTTATGTGGATATCTTATTTACTGCCACCCGGAATAGAAGCAATAAGCCTCTGTGTATAAGCACTTTGCGGATGGTGGTACACCTGATCTGCCTCCCCAAGTTCCTCTATTTTACCCTTGTTCATTACCATGATCCTGTTACTGATATAGCGTACTACCGACAGATCGTGTGAGATGAAAATGGCGGTAAAGCCAAACTCTTTTTTCAGGTCGTTAAGCAGATTGAGTACCTGCGCCTGCACGCTTACATCTAATGCCGATACGCTTTCATCACAGATAATAAACGAAGGTTTTAAAGCCAGTGCCCGGGCAATCACAATCCGCTGTCTTTGACCGCCGCTGAACTCGTGCGGGTAACGATCATAATGTTCGGGTTTAAGGCCTACTTTTTCCAGTAATTCGATCACCCGTTCTTTTCTTTCTCCGGCACTATGCAACAAACCATGCACCTGCAATGGTTCCGCAATAGCATCACCAATAGACATTCTGGGATGCAAAGAAGAGTAGGGGTCCTGGAAAATGATCTGCATATCTTTTCGGAGGACTTTGAGCTTTGAGCTTTGAGCCGTGCGCAGATCTGTGTTTTTGTAATGAATGCTTCCGGAAGTAGAATCAATTAATCGCAGAATGGCCCTGCCCAAAGTACTTTTACCGCAACCCGATTCTCCAACAAGCCCAAGTGTTTCTCCTTCATACAGATCAAAACTTACATCATCAACAGCTTTGGTGTATGAAATTACTTTTCCCAGGAATGTTTTTTTGGAAGGAAAATAAACTTTGAGACCTTTCACAGTCAGGAGTTTCGAGTTTGGAGTCTGGAGTTCTTTTGCTTTTACAACTCCTAACTCCAAACTCCTAACTCCAGACTTCTCTATTATCTCCCCCGCTTCATTTACGTCCATAAAATCACTCACCACCGGCAGTCTTTCTCCTCTGGGATGCAGCAAGGGCCTGCAGGCGAGGAGGGCTTTGGTGTAAGGGTGTTGTGGCGATTGAAATAATTCTTTTGCAGCGGCCTGTTCTACAATTTTGCCTTTGTACATAACTGCCACACGGTCGGCCACTTCGGCCACAACACTCAGATCGTGTGTAATGAAGATGACACCCATGTTATTCTGCAACTGCAGTTCGCGTATTAATTGCAGAATATTTTTTTGCACGGTTACATCCAATGCAGTAGTGGGTTCATCGCAGATGAGTAAGGAAGGTTCACAACTCATGGCCATGGCAATCATCACACGTTGTTTTTGTCCGCCACTTAATTGGTGCGGATAGCGGTTGAATATTCCTGCAGGATCGGGTAATTTAACTTTTTCAAAAAGCGCGATGGTCCGGTTTTTGGCTTCTTCATTGCTGATCGCTTTATGTAAACGGATAGCTTCCATTACCTGAAACCCGCAGGTAAAAACAGGGTTTAGTGAAGTCATCGGTTCCTGAAAGATCATGGCCACATGGTTACCACGGATAGTTGATAACTGGTTAACAGGTGTTTTAAGGATATCAATAGGGTCTTTGTCAATAGTTAATAAGATCTCTCCGGAGCGGTAAATAGCGGGTGGCGAAGGCAATAATTGAAGGATGGATAATGAGGTAACAGATTTTCCCGAACCCGATTCGCCAACAATAGCGAGTATTTCACCACGGTTTATATGTATATCAATATTTTGTAATGCGTTTGTGATATTGCCTTCAGTGATAAAATCGATGGAGAGGTTTTTGATTTGTAATAACAGGTTTCCCATAGTTAAATATAATTGGGAAATTTTGGAATTGGGAAATTGGGAAATTGATATTTCCAAATTGTTCCAAACAATTGGTAATTTTTACACAATCATTATTTTTATTGCTCCCCTTTCACCTAATTTTGCGCTCACAGTTGTTAGTTTATAGATGAAGGTGAAAAGGATAACTGTAAAAAATAAATCATGATTCGACAATCCTGGTGGAAGCTGCTAAGTTTCGTTTTATTAGTGTATACCTGCTCTTATGGTTTTTTAGTTGAAGTGCCTTCTCCACCCGGCGTTCCTTTAAAAGAAACGATCAGGAACCTGTTCTTCCATGTTCCTATGTGGATAGCCATGATGGTATGTTTTGGCGTATCGGTAGTGTATGCGGTGAAATATTTACGTAAACAGGATGTGGTGTCAGAAATCTATTCTACCGAATTTGCAAGAACAGGAACCGTATTGGGAGTTTTGGGATTACTTACGGGAATGATATGGGCCAGCTCTCAATGGGGCAAGGCCTGGAGCAGTGATGCCAAACAAAATGGTACAGCTATTGCCTTAATGATATATTTCGCCTATTTCGTGTTGAAAGGAAGTTTAACCGACGAAGAGAAACAGGCAAGGGTAGGTGCTGTATATAATATTTTCGCATTCTTTATGCTGTTCCCTACAATATGGATATTGCCGAGGTTAACAGAGAGCCTGCATCCAGGTGGAATGGGTAGTGAAGGCAACCCCGGACTGAATCCGAAGGATACTACTAACTCAATGAGAACAGTGATGTACCCGGCTTTTATTGGCTGGACATTACTCAGCGTTTGGATAACCACTTTACGCATCAGGGTACAGATCATTCATCAAAAACAATTGGCAAATGAATAAGATAAAAAGAATTATTGGTGTTATGCTGTTGACAATACTTAGTGTTGCTGTTCAGGCACAGTCGGCTATTCCAAATGATAATGCAGGTCTCATGCGGAGCAACGGAAAAATTTATGTAGTTGTTGCCGTAGTAGTAACCATTTTATTGGGGTTGTTTTTTTATGTATTTAACCTCGACAGGAAGATAAGTAAGCTGGAGAAGAAATAATGTTCGTCAATCGTGAATCGTTAGTCGTGAGTTTTGTTTTACTACTCACGTCTCACGACTGACGACTCACGGCAATAGTGAATGGTGAATTGGCAATAGGGCACTGTTAATTCACCATTGCCCATTCACCATTCACAATTGCTCATTAGCGAACCAGCCGTACAAGTGAGTGACACAACCAATGCTGAAGAGCAGATCATCTGCTTGCTCAAATAGAAAATCAAACTAAAAACTAAAACTATTTACTCATGTCAAATCAAAAACCGTACAGTTTTTTTGAGAGTGTCGAAAAAAGCTTTGATAAGGCGTCGAAATTTACCAAATGGGAGAAGGGTTTGCTGTCGCAGATCAAAGCCTGTAACAGTGTGTACAGTATGCGTTTTCCTGTGAAGATGGATGACGGCTCTATTGAAGTAATTGAAGCATACAGGGTGCAGCATTCGCAGCACAAATCGCCCTGCAAAGGTGGTATCCGTTTCAGTGAAGCAGTGAACCAGGATGAAGTGATGGCGCTTGCTTCATTGATGACTTATAAATGTGCCATTGTAAATGTGCCTTTTGGCGGTGCCAAAGGCGGTATTAAAATTAACCCCAGAAAACGCAGTGTGTATGAACTGGAAAAGATCACACGCCGTTATACCAGTGAGCTGGTAAAGAAAAATTTTATCGGCCCCGGCATTGATGTACCGGCTCCTGATTACGGAACCGGTGAAAGAGAAATGGCATGGATAGTGGATACCTATTCTTCTTTAAAACCAGGTGATATAGATGCAGCAGGTTGTGTAACAGGAAAACCTATTACACAGGGTGGTGTGCGCGGAAGAAAAGAAGCAACCGGTTTAGGTGTATTCTTTGGTATCCGCGAGGTATTGAATATGCCTGATGAAATGAAGCGTTTGGGTTTAACTACCGGCGTGGAAGGTAAAAAAGTGATTGTGCAGGGATTAGGTAATGTGGGATACCACAGCGCTAAATTTTTCCGTGAGAACGGGGCTATTGTGATAGCCATTGCAGAGTATGAAGGCGCTATTTATAAAGCAGATGGATTGAATGAGGAAGAAGTGTTTCAGCACAGGAAAGCAACAGGGTCTATCCTTAATTTCCCCGGTGCAACCAACCTGCCATCAAGCAATGATGCATTGGAACAGGAGTGTGATATACTGATTCCGGCGGCGTTGGAGAATGTGATCAACGGCAGCAATGCAGAAAGAGTAAAGGCAAAAATTATTGGTGAAGCTGCCAACGGTCCACTGACACCTGAAGCCGATGAGGTCTTTGCCAAAAAAGGAACACTGGTAGTTCCCGATATGTACCTGAATGCTGGTGGTGTAACCGTATCCTATTTTGAGTGGTTGAAGAACCTGAGCCATGTGCGTTACGGAAGAATGGAAAAAAGATTTACTGAAAACATGAATGGTTTAATGCTTGAGCAGATCGAAAGCCTGACCGATAGAAAAGTTACTGAACGCGAACGTAAACTGATCATACATGGTGCAGAAGAAGTAGATCTGGTGCATAGCGGATTGGAAGAAACCATGATTGGTGCTACACGCGAGATCATGGATATCTGGAAAAGCAATCCTGAAATACCCGATATGCGTACAGCGGCTTATGTATGTGCCATAAACAAAGTAGGTACCACTTATGCTGAACTGGGCATCTTCCCATAGCAGTATTTTCAAAAGGATATTTACCCGAGCCATTGCCTTTGCAGTGGCTCTTTTTTTATATTCTAAACAGGATGCCGTTTGACATGCTGTAATAAAAATGATGTATAGGTACTACCGGCGACTGATCGTACACGCCTGAAAAACTCACATTGAATCCGATATGCTTACCGGCATTGATGTTCCATTGTATATGCGGGGCTATCCTTGGTTTGAACTCGTTGGGTCTGCTTTGTAAAAATATATTAATGGCTACATCGCTGTTAGCGCTGGCTTTCCAGTCTAAGCGCACATACGAATTGAATTTGATCAACCGGTTGGTAATGGGTGTGGTGATGGGAGGCAGTTTGTTGGAGTCTACTGCATCATAATTCCATTTTTCTTCTTCATACATTAAACCAAGTCCCGCATTAAACTCCCATGTATCGCCCCTGAAAAAATTATAGCGGATGTTCATGCCGGCTAAAGCACGGTACATCAGGCCGCGTTTATTGTCCCATTGATATTGCACAAAAGATTCAGGTTGAAATTTATTTTTGTAATTATGCCGGTAGCGTATATGTATAAAACCTGCATTCAGGATATCGCTGGGGCCGTTATAGGTAAAGCGGTAACTGCCGGCCACTATAAATAATTCCTTTTTTTTCTGAACCATTAATTCGGCAGTATTGGTAGCATCCCAAAGCGTGATCTGTTGTTTGTCTACTTCCAGTCCGGTGTTAAAGAGCAGATCTACTTTTGTTTTGCTCACATAATCAGCCGTGTCAGATTTGTCGATGTTCAAGATCTGGCTGAATGCAATAAAAGGAAATAAAATCAGTAACCCATTGAGTATATAAAACCTGTAGTTCATAAGCAGTGCAGGTATGTTGATGGATATAAAGATAATCTACAGATTGGATTAACTGTTACCAAACCCGCGCCTTGCGTGTAAACTTTCCTGCAAACACCTATTGGCATCAGGAGAGAAGTGATTAGAAATCAGGAAATTCAAGTATAGTTTCGGCCTTACCGTTTTGTAATGCAAATCCGTAATTGCCTGTGCCGTTGGTGATCACAATAAAATCTGCCTGTATGGAAATATTATAATTAAGTGCCTGCCTGAGAACAGAATCGTTTAACATAACATTCATTTCTTTACACTCAATGATCATCCATGGTTTTGATGCTTTGTATATGAGTATATCAAAGCGTTTTTTTAAATCGCCCAAAGTAATTTCTTTCTCTATGGCAATTAATGAGGAGGGATATTTTTTTACCTGTATCAGGTACTGCAGCATGTTTTGCCGCACCCATTCTTCGGGTGTTAAACGTACCCATTGTTTGCGCATTTCATCAAAAATCCACTCTTTGCCATTTTCCTCTTTTATCCGGAAATCATGCGTTGGGTAGTCGATTTTGATCATAATGCTTGTTTGCGGTTGCGATTTTCTGTATTTTAGCCAATTATTTTTTTCAAAGATACCGAATGTGCATTGACCAAATAAGGATGATATGAAAACGAGAGAAGAGATCGTAAATAACTGGCTGCCCAGATACACGGGTGAGCAATTAGAGAACTTTGGTAAATATATTTTGCTTACCAATTTCAGCAATTATGTTACCATGTTTGCAGAATGGAATAAAGTAAAAGTAATTGGCCAGGACAGGCCGATGCAGTGTGCCACTGCCGACGGTATTACCATTATTAATTTTGGTATGGGCAGTCCGGGAGCGGCTACCATTATGGATCTGCTTACCGCCATTGAGCCACAGGCAGTTTTATTTTTAGGTAAATGCGGCGGGTTGAAAAGAAGGAACAAATTAGGTGATCTGATTTTACCCATTGCGGCAATAAGGGGAGAAGGTACCTCCAACGACTATTTCCCGCCCGAAGTGCCGGCAATGCCTGCATTTGCTTTGCAGAAAGCTATCTCAACCACTATCCGGGATTATAGTGTAGACTACTGGACAGGCACAGTATACACTACCAACCGCAGGGTATGGGAGCATGATGAGGAATTTAAAGAATACCTCACCAAGGTAAGGGCTTACGCTATTGATATGGAAACGGCTACCATTTTCTCGGTTGGTTTTTATAATAAAATACCTACGGGTGCTTTGTTATTGGTAAGTGATCAGCCCATGGTTCCGGAAGGAGTGAAAACGGAAGACAGCGATAGAAAAGTGACTTCCCAGTATGTTGAGAACCATTTAAAGATCGGGATTGATTCGTTGAAACAACTGATCAATAACGGACTCACCGTAAGGCACCTGCGGTTCTGATAACGATGCGCTGCCGAAACGCATCAATCCTTCCAAAGGAAAGGGAAAAGGATAACAGCCAGTGCCACTACCATAATATCCAGCCCAATTAAAAGAAATACCATCTGCCACCAGCCCGCCTGTATAACGGATGAGAAAGCTGAGGTAGAGATTTTCATTAACAGCAATAGCTGCGGAATAATAATAGGAAATCCCATAATGGCCATTAAAGCGGCCTGCTGCTGTGCTTTGGCGGCGATGGCAGCCAGGAAAGTGAATACGAGGCTCAGACTCATGCCTCCCAGACAGGTGATAAAAATAAACTGAAGGCCATTTTCGAGCGGGTTACCCAATAAAATACTGAACACGCCCAGGCTAAGCAGGCTCATCGCTATCATGAGTATCACATTGAAAAGCAGCTTGGATACTACAAAATCAACAGCCCCGGCAATAGAATAGAAGTATAGCATCCGCCCCCTGCTTTCGGCCAAAAAACTCTTGGCAACAGCATTAATGCATACGAATAACTGGATCACCCAGAACAAACCGTTCCATGTTTTGTCTTCAGGTTTATCCATCGACAGGTAAATCACAAAAATAGTGGAAGCCACATATAGCAGTATGCCATACAGGGTGTACTGCTGGCGGGTCTCGAGCAGCAGATCTTTTTTTATAAGGGCTAATATGCGGCGGTTATTTTTCATTGGCGCATTTTCTGCATCTGGGTTCGTACGTTTCTTTTTCGCCTATTAAAACCTGCCCTTCCTGGCTTGTTTTACGGTACGAGACATTGGCAATATTGCCACATTTCATACAAATGGCGTGCAGCTTGGTAATATAGTCGGCAATTGATAACAGGTAAGGCATTTGTCCAAATGGTTTGCCCTGATAGTCCATATCCAGCCCCGCCACAATTACCCTAACCCCTCTAAGTGCCAGCACTTCGCATACATGAATGATCTCATCATCGAAGAACTGGGCTTCATCAATGCCCACTACATCTACGCCTTCGGCCAGTAAAAGGATAGTTTGTGAATTGTCGATAGGAGTAGAAGAGATGGCGTTGGCATCGTGGCTCACTACATTTGTTTCATCGTAGCGCACATCAATAGCCGGTTTGAATATCTCTACCTTCAGGTTGGCTATTTTGGCTCTTTTAAGCCGCCTGATCAGTTCTTCTGTCTTGCCGCTGAACATGCTGCCGCAGATAACTTCGATCCAGCCCCTTCTTTCTCCCGTTAAACTTGGTTCAATAAACATCTATAAAATAAATTATCTACAAAAACGTTTGTAACTTTAGCATTACCCGGCTATTGGTAACCCCCAAATGTATTACATCCAATGGAAAGAGTGGGCACCTTGATCAACAAACTAAGGGAACAATTTGAACAGCATGCAGATGCTGACAAATTAGCCTATACTGCTCAACTCCTGCTGGTTGAGTTGCAGGCCAAACATATGCCCGCCCATGCCGCCGGTAAAATATCTGTTGTATTACCTGCTGTTACCGGCTCATTTAACGTTAATGATTCTTCCGGAGAAGAAGCTAAACCGGATACTGTAGCTCATAACTGGTTGTTAGATACGATACCTGATATACCAACCTTATCTCACCAGGCTGAAGCACCCTTTTCAGCGCAAACGGAAAAACCGCAGTCGGCAAAACCTTTGGAAATATTTGAGTTTAATAGTTTCCTGGCACAGCAAACGGAGATCCTGAATGAAAAGCTGAAGGAAGAAAGAACAGAAGTAGTTACTGCTTTGCAGGAAGCACCCATCCGTGATCTTAAAAAAGCAATCGGGCTTAATGATCGCTTCTTATTTGTGAATGAATTATTCAGGGGTGATGAAAATATGTATGAAAGAAGCGTGAAGACCATTAACGGATTTAATATTTATCCCGAAGCTGAATATTGGATTCAACGGGAACTCAATGTAAAACTTAGCTGGCCCGATAACAGTGAAACTGTCAAACTTTTTGATCAGTTGGTTAAAAGGCGTTTTGCCTCTATATAATCCATTACTTTTTTTGTAGCGCCCGCTTTGCTTTTTACATATGCTACTGATGCAGTTGCAGACTTTTGGCGCATTTCATTATTCTCCAGTAATTGTGTAAAAATTTCTTCCAGTTCAAGTGAGTCTTCAATACTGTATGCACCGCCGTAATCCAGTAATTCTTCTGCTTCAAAATACTTGTCGTACACAGGTCCAAAAACAACAGGTTTGCCATATACGGCGGCTTCAAGGATATTATGAATGCCATCATCACCAAACCCGCCACCAACATAGCAGATAGTGGCATAGTGATAGAGACTGCTGAGCATACCCATATTGTTGATGATCAAAACATTTGTTTCTTCAGGGATAGGCTTGCCTGATTGGTATGCTTTTTCATAATCAGAATATAGAATAGAATGCTTGTAGAGGGTTAAGCATTCCTGCAAACGTTCTTCTTCAATATCATGCGGGGCAATGATGCATTTAACCGATGGATGTGTATTTGCAAAATGATCGAGGGCTTCATCATCTTCTGTCCATGTGCTGCCTGCAACAATAGTAGTTTGGTTGTTACAGAAATGATAAATGAGGTTGATAGGCTCAAAACGTCCGGCAATTTCCAGAACCCTGTCAAACCTGGTGTCTCCGCTTATGATCAGATTGTCTGAAAACCCAATTGTAGAAAGCAGTTCGGCAGATGTGGCGGTTTGTACAAATAGTTTTTCAAAGAAAGTCAGCATTCTTTTATGCACGCCTCCATACCACTGAAAAAAAGGCTGGTCGTTCCTGAATATTCCTGATACCAATACGGATGGGATATTTCTTTGTTTTGCTTCCTGTAAATAGTAATACCAGAATTCGTACTTTACAAATATGACTAATGATGGCTGCACAATATTGAAGAAGCGGTTGGCATGGACCGGTGTATCCATCGGCAAATAAAAAATATGGTCGGCTGCTTTATGATTCTTTCTTACTTCGTAACCGGATGGGGAAAAAAAGGTAAGAAGTATTGTATATCCGGGATAATGCCTGCGGATAGATTCCAGTACCGGCAATCCCTGTTCAAACTCTCCCAGCGAGGCGCAATGCATCCATACAACAGGTTGATTGTTTTTATGAAAGGCAGATGATAATTTTTTAAATAATCCTCTTCTCCCTTTCAGCCATAATCCTGCTTTTGGGTTTGAGAAGCTGATCAGCCAGGCAATTTTAGGATAGAGCCAGGTAAAAAGTCGGTATAAAAACATTGGTTGGCAATGGTTATTCCATACAAAGAAACGAATTAATATGGTTGAATGGCAGTTAGTTATATTATAGCAATTCCCTATGGTTGTACTGCTTTTTTAGTAATTTTGACCTCCTTAAAAAAAGAGTAAGCATGCGACCGATACAAATGGTGGATACCAAATCACAATACCTGAAAATTAAAACAGAGGTTGACTCAGCCATTCATGCGGTATTAGATAGTGCAGCATACATTAATGGAAAACCTGTGCAGGAGTTTGCAGCAAATCTCAGTGCTTATCTCAATGTAAAACATACCATTCCCTGTGCCAACGGTACCGATGCTTTACAGATTGCCATGATGGCACTTGATCTTCAGCCGGGTGATGAGGTGATTACACCTTCTTTTACTTATATCGCTACAACGGAAGTAGTTGCTTTATTGAAGTTGAAACCTGTTTTTGTTGAAGTAGACCCGAAAACATTCTGCATCGATCCTGCTGCATTACGCAAAGCGATTACACCCAAAACAAAAGCTATTGTTCCGGTGCATTTGTATGGGCATGCAGCGCCAATGGAAGAGATCATGCAGATTGCTGATGAGTTTGGTTTGTATGTGATAGAAGACAATGCGCAGGCGATAGGTTGTGATTATACCTTTTCTGACGGAACCAAAAAGAAAACAGGAACCATCGGTACCATTGGTGCTACTTCTTTTTACCCCAGCAAAAACCTTGGCGCTTACGGAGATGGCGGGGCCATTTTCACAAATGATGATGTGCTTGCAAAGAAGTTACAAATGATTGCCAACCATGGGCAGCAGAAAAGATATTATCATGAAGTAGTAGGTTGTAATTCACGACTTGATACTATCCAGGGAGCTATTCTGAATATCAAATTACGCGAGTTAGATAACTATAATGCTGCCAGGCAGAAAGTGGCAGCTTATTATGATGAAGCTTTTGCCAATCACCCAAAAATAACTACCCCTTTTGTTGCGCCTTACAGCAGCCACGTTTATCACCAATACACCATTTTACTGGAAGGTGTTGACAGAGACGGGCTGAGCGCCTACCTCGCAGAACATTCTATCCCGTCAATGATCTATTATCCTGTGCCCGGGCATCGCCAGGAAATGTTTGCCTCATTTGATATGTCGCACTATGACCTCAAAGTAACCGATTGGCTAACCGAAAAAGTTATTTCACTGCCTGTTCATACAGAGATGGATGCAGAGCAGTTAACATACATTACGGACCATCTGCTAAAATATTTAAAGAGATAAACTATGAAAATTGTAGTAGTGGGAACCGGTTATGTTGGCCTGGTAACAGGAACCTGTTTTGCAGAAACAGGTAATAAAGTAACCTGTATAGATATAGATAAAGATAAAGTAGAGAAATTATCAGCAGGAGCGATTACCATTTACGAGCCCGGTCTCGAAAAAATATTTTTGCGTAACCTGAAAGAAAGCAGGCTGAAATTTACCACCGATTTAGCTGAAGGCGTTAAAGATGCTGTTATTATCTTTCTTGCATTACCTACGCCACCCGGAGAAGATGGTTCGGCAGATCTTCAGTATGTGCTTGGGGTAGCTAAGGAGTTAGGGAAACTGATTACCGATTATAAAGTGATTGTTGATAAGAGTACGGTGCCTGTTGGTACTGCTGAAAAAGTGCGGAGTGCGATTGCGCAATATTGTAATGTGGAATTTGATGTGGTAAGTAATCCTGAATTTTTGCGTGAAGGAGTGGCAGTGGAAGATTTTATGAAACCAGACAGGGTAGTAGTAGGCACTAATTCTGAAAGGGCCAGAAAAGTGATGAGCGAATTATATGCGCCTTTTGTGAGGCAGGGAAACCCTGTCATCTTTATGGATGAAAAATCGGCTGAGCTTACTAAATATGCCGCCAACTCATTTCTTGCCACCAAAATATCTTTTATGAATGAGATTGCCCAGTTATGCGAAAAAATGGGCGCTGATGTTGATATGGTAAGAAGGGGTATTGGAAGTGACGACCGGATAGGGAAGCGTTTCTTATTTCCAGGCATCGGGTATGGAGGCAGTTGCTTCCCGAAAGATGTGCAGGCACTTATTCGTTCATCTGAAGAAGCTGGCTACTCATTCAAAATTCTGGAGGCAGTTGAAGCTGTGAATGAAACCCAGAAGCTGCACCTCATTCCAAAGATTAAAGCTTATTTTAAAGGAAATCTGAAAGGCAGGCATTTTGCACTTTGGGGATTAGCCTTTAAGCCGAATACGGATGATATTCGTGAAGCCCCCGCATTATACGTGATAGATGCATTGATTGCAGAAGGAGCAACAATTACTGCATTTGACCCTGAGGCGATGACCAATGTTAAAAAGACAATCGGTGATAAAATTGAATATGCCACCAACCAGTATGCCGCCCTGGAGAATGCAGATGCTTTAATCATTGCTACAGAATGGAGCGAATTCAGAACACCCGATTTTGAAATGATTGAAAGCAGGCTGAAAACCAAAGTGATCTTTGACGGACGTAACCTTTTCGATGTAAAATATATTGCAAACCTCGGATATCACTATGAAAGTATTGGTAGACCATAAATTAATCAGCTATGTCAGGTAAAAGAATATTGATCACAGGGGCAGCAGGTTTTTTAGGCTCTCATTTGTGCGACAGGTTTGTTGGAAAAGGCTATCATGTTGTAGCGATGGATAACCTGATTACCGGTGATCTCAGGAATATCGAACACCTGTTCAAACTGGAAAATTTTGAATTCTATCATCACGATGTTTCCAAATTTATTCATGTGTATGGTCCGCTGGATTATATCCTGCATTTTGCTTCACCGGCAAGCCCGATAGATTACCTGAAGATCCCTATTCAAACATTGAAAGTGGGTGCTTTGGGAACGCATAACTGTTTAGGACTTGCCAAAGAAAAGAACGCAAGAATTCTGGTTGCTTCAACCAGTGAAGTATATGGCGACCCGCTGGTGCATCCTCAAACAGAAGAATATTGGGGTAATGTAAACCCGGTAGGCCCCAGAGGTGTGTATGATGAAGCCAAACGTTTCATGGAATCTATCACAAGGGCCTATTTTACTTTTCATGGTGTAGAAACAAGGATCGTACGCATATTCAATACTTATGGGCCACGCATGCGGCTCAACGACGGTCGCGCCCTCCCCGCATTCATTGGCCAGGCATTACGTGGAGAAGATCTTACTGTTTTTGGAGATGGCAGTCAAACACGTTCTTTCTGTTATGTAGACGATCTCATAGAAGGGATCTGTCGTTTATTGATGAGCGATTATACCATGCCGGTAAACGTGGGTAACCCGAATGAAATATCATTGAAAGATTTTGCAGAAGAAGTACTGAAACTTACCGGTGCCTCTGTAAAGATCGTTTACAAGCCTTTGCCGGTGGATGATCCTAAGCAAAGGCAGCCTGATATCACTAAAGCAAAAGAAATACTTGGATGGTCGCCAACCATCGACAGGGCTGAAGGATTGAAACGTACATATGAATATTTCAAATCGCTGCCCGAAGCAGAATGGTCAAGACAGCCCAAAGAGTTTGCATCAAAAAACTAATTGCAGTACGCAAAAATCAATGCTTGTTACATGTCTAAACCAATTATAGCAGTTGCCGGAAAAAATGGACAGTTGGGGTATGAACTGGAACAATTATCGGTAAAATACCAGGATGCGTTTACATTCCTGTTTACAGACAGAGATATGCTTGATCTCAGCAAACCTGCATCCATTCCGGCTTTCTTCGAAAAATACCATCCTGTTTATTTTATTAATTGTGCTGCATATACAGCAGTAGATAAAGCTGAAACAGAACAGGAGGCCGCTTATATTGTGAATGCTGAATCTGTGGGCGTTATCGCGCAGCAATGCCGAATCCATCATTGTGCATTCATCAGTATCTCTACAGATTATGTGTTTGATGGTAAAGGAACAAAACCATATCAAACAGATTCTCCCATCGATCCCGTAAACTATTATGGCTATACTAAGTGGATGGGAGAGAAGCTGGCATTAGAAAATAATGAACATACGATCATCATCAGAACTTCATGGGTGTACAGTGCCCACGGCAATAATTTTGTAAAAACCATGTTGCGGCTGATGAAAGAAAGACCTGAACTGAAAGTGGTGAGTGACCAGATCGGCTCTCCCACTTATGCCGCAGATTTGGCTGATGCAATACTACAAATGATAACCTCGCTTGAAAAAGGGAATACACATTATGGTATCTACCATTACAGTAACACAGGCGTGATATCGTGGTATGATTTTGCAACAGCCATCCGCGATCTTGCCGGTTTGCCATGTAATGTATTACCACAGCCCACTTCAGCCTATCCAACACCGGCCAAACGTCCGGCTTATTCAGTGATGGATACAGGTTTAATTGTAAAGGATTTTGGAATTACTTTGAATGACTGGCATCAAAGCCTGAAAAGGTGTTTGATTAAAATGC
The DNA here is from genome assembly GCA_036758845.1 of Sediminibacterium sp. Lineage (GTDB taxonomy): Bacteria > Bacteroidota > Bacteroidia > Chitinophagales > Chitinophagaceae > Sediminibacterium. The sequence goes on along the minus strand of DAIOVU010000030.1, from coordinate 22,549 downwards.
AATAACAACTTGTATTAATAAGCTGTCCAGCCACCATCTACAACAAGCACCTCAGCATTTACAAAACTTGAATCATCACTTGCAAGAAATAAGGCGGCTTTTGCTATTTCTATAGGTTCGCCGGTTCCTGGGTTTAGAACCATGCCGGGCATGATACGGTCATTTACGAGTGGTGTGATCTTGCTAAAATCAATCGTATCACCAATATTGGTATTTACCGCACCCGGTGCAATAGCATTGCAGCGGATCCCTGTTTTGGCATACATATAGCCGGTGTTTTTTGTTAAGCCTATCAATGCATGTTTACTGGTTGTATAAGCTGCGCCGGCCCGGCCTCCGTTTAATCCGCCTACAGACGCTATATTCACAATATTCCCGCTTCTTTTTGCCAGGAATATTTTTAATGCACTGCGCATTGCCTTAAATGGTCCATCAATATTAACAGCCATCACTTTTTCCCACATTGGATTATCTACTTCTGCTGCAGGTGCAAAATGATCCATAATGCCTGCATTATTCACAAGAATATCCAGCGTGCCATAGGTTGACACCGCAAGCCGGATCATATTTTCAATATCATCTTCCTTGCCCATATTGGCAATAATAGTGGTTAACTGGCCGCCATTAGCTTTTGTCTCTTTTTCAAGAATATCAAGCCTTTCTTTATTGATGTCGGCAGCAACTACCTTGCTTCCTTCAGACGCAAATAATAAAGCAATTGCTTTTCCCATTCCGGAGCCCGCCCCGGTGATAATGGCAACTTTGTTTTCCAGCTTTTTCATGGTACTGATTTTATTTGCTTATTGGATACCTAAGCAAAGTTAGTTCTTACCAATGTGTTTATGTTTTAAAACAAACTAACCGGGAGTGAACTGTTTTTCAGGTTTTGAGGAGATAATATGTTATTGTTTCTTTGAAACAACGGCCCTTGCCCTGAAATCCGGCATATAATAGAAGAACCAGCGGAATGTATTGTTTTGATCGTATTGATAACCGCTTGCTTTTTGCTGAAACACCTGCATGTACCCAAGATCGAAGCTTAACGATTTGGAGACAGATTGTTTTATGCCGATAAAAGCCCTGTTCTGGTCGAATGTGTTGTACACGATCTCTTTTCCAAACTGCATTAATACCTCATCCGATAATACTAATGATGGGTACCATGGATTGGAGAAAACAGGGATCTGTATACTCAGTAAATAACGTATGCGGTTTGAGAATTTATAATTGCCTGTAAAAGTATCGCTGGCAATTTTCTCCTGCCACCTGTATTCACTTCTCAGTCGCTGCAATATGCCCAGTTTGCCTGCTTTAGTGATTGATTGTAACTGCAGGTACAAACGTTTCTCTCTTGCAAAGTGTTGCCAGTTGGGGGTAGTTGGGGCCACCCACATGGTTGCAGCGCCAAGGGTAGCTGTTACATTATCTTTCAGCCAATAATTGGCCCCAAGCCTGAGAAAGTAGAAATTGGGGTCGGCCATAAAATTAGTACGCCGCACATGCGCATCTGCAATAAATCCCCATCTGTTGGTAAGCCGCACAGTACTATTGATGCTTGTCCAGAAATGACTTTGATAATTTACTTCTTTGCTTTTTGTTTGAGCCGGTGCATCAGATGATACCAATAAAATAATAGCGGCGATACATGTAAACAGGATGTTTATTCTTAATTGCTTCATGGATGATGCTACAGGGTATTTAAATCGGTTACGCAAAAAACAGGATCAGCAATTGTGCTGCCAGTATCCGCAGGATCATAGTTAATGGATATACCGTTGCGTAAGTAGCTGATGGAATATCGTTACCGGCCATTTTTAATGCAAAAGCCAATGCAGGCGGGTCTGTACAGGCTCCTGCCAGTAAACCGCAAATTTCAAAATAGGTTTTACGGAAAAATTTCCTGGCTATAATGCCAATAGTTAATAATGGTATCATCGTAATGGCAATCCCCATCAGTATCCAACGGTAACCACTGCCATCGCTGAAAGCTGAGGCCAGGTTATGCCCGCTGCCAAGTCCTACACTGGCAAGGAACAGACTGATGCCCAATTCCCTGATCATTAAATTGGCGCTGTTGGTTGTGTAATTATTCAGGTATAAGAAATTGCCAAAGCGGCTAAGGAATAAAGCAATGATCAACGGGCCGCCCGCCATTCCTATTTTTACGGCAACGGGCATGCTTGGGATGTGAAAAGGGATACTGCCCAGAATGATACCGAAAACAATGCCCATAAATATTGGCCCAAGATCTGGCGCTTCAAGTCTTTTAAGCGAGTTGCCCACCACTTCAGTAAATTGTTTTACCCCATCTTCTGTGCCTACAACTGTAACCGTATCGCCTAACTGCAAAAAAACATTGCCATGCGCCACCATTTCTATCCCCGCCCTTTTAATGCGCGTAATGGTTAAGGTTTCATGCTGAATTTCCAGGATATTTCCCAGCCGTTTGTGTGTGATTTCTTTGCGTGTTACCACAATCAGTCTTGAAATAAGATTGCTTGATGGAACATTTCTCAGGTTCATATCACTTTCGCTTCCTACCAGCAGCCTTACTTTTTCCATGATTCTTTTCGATCCTACAAACTGCATCACATCATTTTCTCCCAAAACAGTATCCGGTGTGGGAGTAATCACTTCGCCGTTATGAAACATCCTTGAAATAATCACATGCTCATCCAGTATTTTGAAAACAGCCCTCAGCGGTTGCCCGATGAGTTGTTTATTTTCGAGTTTGATATGAAAGGAGAGCGGGCGGTTGGATTGAAGAAAATTCAGTTTCCTGTGCAATTCCTGTTCATATTCTATATTAACGCCCAAAATTTTTCTCAACAACACCAGCGATAAAATAATTCCCGCTACGGCAAAAGGATAAGCCACCGCGTAAGCAAGTGTAATCGTACCATTATCGGCGCCGGTAATATTCAGGTCTTTTACTGCAGCTTGCGCGGCAGCCAACCCGGGGGTATTGGTAACAGCACCACTCATCACCCCCGCTAAAATGGCTATATGGTTGTGCGAGGTATAAAAAAAGATAATAGTGATGATGACACCAAGGAGTACTACCGATGCGGCCAGTGCATTGTTGCCCAATGCCGTTTTTTTCAGCGAAGCAAAAAAACCGGGACCCACCTGCAAGCCGATGGCATATACAAAAATGATCAGCCCGAACTCTTTTAAAAAATGTTCCGTTTCCTTGTTAACAGTAATGCCGAGGTACGAAAAAAATAACCCGATAAACAATACCCAGGTAATGCCAAACGATATCCCGAAGATCTTTATTTTTCCAAGCGCGATGCCGGCAGCTATTACCAATGAATAAATAATAGCTGCCTGCGCTACAGAGTTTTCTTTAAATAAATCTATCAGCCAATTCATAACTTACCTGGTTTAAAATCCTGCAACATCGGGTTAAGAACTAAACATGTTCCGGCTCCAGTGTCCAATGTTCAGGAGAACGCCATAATGCACTTAATAATAACTCCCTGATAAAATAAAACTCTTTTGGAAGTTTATCGTACAGTTTTGCGAACAATTCTTCATGAGAAAGTAATTCCTGTTTCCAGAGTTCCCTGTTAAGTGTAGTGATCTTTGCAAAATCTTCTTTGCTGAAGTTTTCAATATCATTCCAGTCCATGTCTTCATAGCGTGGCATCCAGCCAATAGGACATTCTACCGCGCTGGCGCCGCCATGTACTCTTTGTACGATCCATTTTAGCACGCGCATATTCTCGCCAAAACCTGGCCATAAAAATTTACCGTTCTCATCTTTTCTAAACCAGTTTACACTGAAAATACGTGGCGCATTGGGAAGGTCGCGGCCAAACTGCAGCCAATGATTTACATAATCACCCATATGATATCCCATGAAAGGAAGCATAGCAAATGGATCGCGTCTTACTTTTCCAATTTCTCCAAAAGCGGCAGCAGTTGTTTCACTGCCCATGGTGGCCGCAGCATATACACCAAAATTCCAGTTAAATGCCTGGCATACTAATGGCACAGCTGTACTTCTTCTTCCGCCAAAAACAAATGCGGCAACCGGCACACCATCGGGATTATCCCATTCACTATCAATAGCAGGATTCTGAGAGGCAGGCGCAGTAAAACGACTGTTCGGATGCGCAGCGAGTTTTCCGCTTGCGGCATCATGTGGTAAACCGTGCCAGTCTGTTAAGCCTTCAGGTATTTCTTTGGTCATTCCTTCCCACCAAACATCTCCATCTTTTGTAATAGCCACATTGGTAAATATGGTGTTGGCCTTAATGCTTTCCATTGCATTTGGGTTGGTCTGGTAATTGGTACCGGGTGCCACACCAAAATAACCGGCTTCAGGATTGATGGCCTGCAGGTGCCCGTCCTTGTCTTTATGTATCCATGCAATATCATCGCCTACCGTTGTTACTTTCCAGTCAGACAAGCCTTTGGTAGGGATCATCATGGAAAAATTGGTTTTACCGCAGGCGCTTGGGAATGCAGCGGCGATATAAGTTTTTTCTTTTTGGGGAGATTCCACGCCGAGTATCAGCATGTGCTCTGCCAGCCATCCTTCTTCTCTTCCCATCACTGATGCAATACGGAGCGCAAAACATTTTTTACCCATTAGTGCATTACCGCCGTACCCGCTTCCATAAGAAATGATCAGTCTTTCTTCAGGAAAATGAGAGATGTATTTTGTTGTTGGATTATTGGGCCATTTGCTGTCTGTTTCGCCGTTATGCAAAGGTGCACCTACTGTATGAATACATTTTACATACTCTTTTCTTTTGAGGTAAGGATAAATATTTTCACCCATCCGTGTCATGATATACATGTTCACTACCACATATTCAGAATCGGTTACCTGTACGCCATAACGTGAATAAGGAGAACCAACAGGGCCCATACAAAAAGGTATCACATAGAGCGTTCTGCCGGTCATGCAATTATCCATCAGTTCATTCAGGACATTCTTCATGCTGTTAGGGTCCATCCAGTTATTGGTTGGGCCCGCATCTTCTTTTCTGCGGCTGCAGATAAAGGTTCTGTCTTCCACACGGGCAACATCACTGGGGTCTGAAAAACAGGCAAAACTGCCGGGTCTTTTTTCCGGGTTAAGTTTAATGAACGTACCTTTCTTTACTAATAACTCACAAAGATTATCATACTCCTGTTTAGAGCCATCACACCAATAAATGGATTTGGCTTTATATTGTTCAGCTAAACTGGTAACCCATGTTTTTAATTCGGCTTTTACATCAGATGATTCATTTAAATGTGCGATGGCTCCGTGTTTCATATAATTAATTAAAGATGAAAGATCAATATGTTTTGTATGAACAAATTTTTAGGAAACTGAGCTGATTTTAAAATGATTATTATCAGTTTTTTTAAAAATATGGATAAAAACATAAGAAAACTGATAAAAATATTTTAAAGAGTTATCTTTTTAAGATGTATAACGGTAAAAAAATCATATAGTAAATTAATTAATAGTTAGATTTTGCTATTGGCAGAGATATTATATTGTTGATCTTCCCTTTTGGATGTTATCTAAAATAAAAAGACTGCTAACCGAAATTATCCGGTTAGCAGTCTTTTGTACTTAGAGCCGTTTTGCTAATTCTTGTTTTCAGAGAAATTAAACATCCAGTTCACACCAAATTTATCTGTGCAGCTTCCGAAATAAGAACCAAAAAACATATCCTGAAGATCCATCGTAACTTTTCCTCCGGCAGAAAGTGCCTCAAATAATCTTTTTGTTTCTTCTCTTGTTTCCGGCTCCAGGTTGATGTGCATGTTATCGCCATACGCAAGTGTAAATCCCATACTTTCCGGTGCATCAGTTGCCATCAGGATATGGCCGCCAAGAATAGGCAGTTCAACATGAAGTATCAGTTTTTTGTCTTCGTTGGATAATGGTGGCATTCCTTCAGGAGGGGTGCTGTCACCAAACCTTTGTATACCGCCACCACTGAACTCACTGTTGAAAACGGTTTTATAAAAATTGAATGCAGCTTCTGTATTGCCTGGAAAGTTCAGATAGGTACATACCCTTGCTGCTTTAGTTTTTTTTAATTGTTTGCGGATAAGCTGCTGTGACTGCATATAATGCCCCAGCTTATCAATATTTTGTTTCAGGCCCTCATCGGCTTTAAATGTTTTTACTACCTGTATAAACTGCTCCTTTGTTTCAAACAGCATATGCCAGTTAATCAGGGTTTTGTCTCCCTGGGCTTCAAAATCAACAGTGGCAATAAAATTAGGTGCTGAAATATGTTCGTACACAAGTTTTTTGTGTGGAACGATTTCTTTGAAAATACTCTTGTTCTTATAATCGGTTCCATCAGGCCCATGCATGGTGAGATTCCATTCGCCCCCATTTTTTACATCCATCTGGTGAATGGTATTGGTAAAACCATTTGGCCCCCACCAGTTTTTAATATGGTCAGGATTGGTCCATACTTCCCAAACCAATTCAACAGGTGCGTTAAATAGCCTGGAGATGCGTAGCTCGCGGTCGGCAGTATTACTTTCTTTTTTTTGCATATTTTTTATTTTTTTGAAGTTTATCCAGATACATTTCAAGTGAGTCAAACCTGCTTTCAAAAAACCGGCGGTATTGTTCCACCCATTCAGATACCTCGTTCAGTTTATCAAACTTCGCCTCGCAAAAACGTTCCCTGCCTTCCTGTCTGATCACTATCAGGCCACATTCTGTCAGAATTTTCACATGAAGGGAAATCGCCTGCCGGCTGACATCAAACTGCTCTGCTATTGCATTTACATTCAAGGTTTTATGTGCAACCATGTTAATGATTTCCCTTCTGGTAGGGTCGGATATCGCCTGAAATACGTCTCTTCTTTGTCCCATGTTGTAATTAATTATGCAAGTGATTGCTTGCAAATATATGTGCAAGCAATCACTTGCGCAATTTTTTTTTGACCTTTTTTTGAGATTGTTAAAATTGGATAGGGCAGGATTAATTTGAAATAAGGAACCTGTAAAACTTAACATCAACAGCCTCTGCAACTTCTATAAAAGTATTTATGTAATTGGTTGTATGTATTTTTTTCTTTTCCATCATTTGGCAGATTTGATTGATCGTTCCTTATGATCAAATATAAAAAAAGTTCACCGGCAGAACAAAGGCCGGATTACGTAATCCGGCCTTCGGGTTTGAACATGTCCCCCCAATGTTCTTATGTTGCAACTGCTATTTTTCAGAATGAAGTCCTATCTGATTGCCTTCTGTGTCAAGGATTACGGCAATATACCCGGCCTTAATGAAAGTTTTCGGAGCGATAATTTTTCCACCCGCAGGAATCACTTTGTCAAGCACTGCCTGTATATCAGGCGTTGCATTTAAGTAAATTAATGTGCCGGTTGCGGATGGTTTTGAATGGTCAGATTTTGTTAATGATCCTGTAACCCTGCCCGAAGTAGCCTGGATAACGCCGGGCGATGAAGGGAAAAATGTTAACTCTTCATCCGTTTCTTCAAAACGCTGTGTTTGCATTTCAATACCGAGAATGGTTTCGTAAAATTTTTTGGCTCTTGGCGTATCAGTTACAGGAATTTCAAACCAATTGATCACATTGGTTTCCGGGCTGATCTTTTTCAATTTTTGCATATATTTTTAATTAGTGAATTATGCAAAACTGATGGTGATAGGTTGATTTTACCTGTGACCATCGTCACAAAATAACCGCCTGCAATCGTCTTTTCCTGATCCTGCTTAATGTTTCTCTTGATATTCCGAGATAGGAGGATAGTTGTGATAATGATACCCTTTGCAGAATCCCGGGTTGGGTTTGTTCTAATAATTCATAGCGTTCTTTGGCAGAGTATAATTTAAACAGGTTAGCATGTTGCTCCTGTTTGGTTGCAAAAACCCTGATGCAATGCCGCCCCAGTGTTTCAATTTCAGGCGCCTGCTGAGAGGCTTTCAATAGTTTCTGTTTGTTAAAAGCAATAACAGTCAATGGCTCGCAGGCTTTAATATAATATTGAGAAGGTTCACCGCTTCCAAAGCTGCTGATATTGGTTGCGATATCATTTTCAAAAAAGAACCCGATATTTTTCTCCACTCCGTCTTTTACGAAATAACTTCTGCAATAACCTTTATCAATAAAAAACAGCTCATTACAAACCTGCCCTTCTTTTAATAAATAGTCCCCTTTTTTTAGATTCGTTTTTGTTAATACGGGTAACAATATTTGCCAGCTTTCTTCAGAAAAGGTGGTAAGAGCATGTATGTAGTGTAAGAGATTATTCATTCAATAAAGGATAAAACTACTTTTTAGGGATGATCGCAGTTGCTTCAATTTCAATGAATACATCATCCCTGAATAACTTGCTTACCTGGACAAATGTACTGGCCGGTGGATGATCAATATTAATGAACCTGTTCCTGGCTTCCCGAAACGCCTGTATTTGCGATGCATCTGTAACGAAGACACCTATCTTAACAAGATTATCTATCGTTCCGCCAAACTCTGTAAGAATGTTCCTGATATTTACAAATACCTGCTCTGTTTGTTTACCCAGATCATCTTTTCCTACTAAATTACCTTTACTGTCGAGCGGAACCTGACCTGATAAAATCACCATCTGGCTCTTGCCCATATCAACAATAACTGCGTGCGATAACCCTTTCAACATGGCAACTGAGGAAGGGTTCCTGAATTGTACAATGGAAGAATCTGTTTGAGCAAAGCCCGCTATCGAAAGAAATATAAACGGGGCGAGTACAAAATATTTCATTATCTGTCATTTTATTTAGGAAGTCAGTTTTTTCTCAACAACAAAGTCAAAATTCTTGGAATAGTTGTTTTGTCGGCATCATCAAAATATTCAGTGATACGAACAATTTCAAAACTATTGTCTTTTGCAGGCTGCGTAAAGTCTGAAATATGATGATTAAAACAGGTAACAACCTGTCGCCCTTCCTCCGTATCAAATCTGGCTTTTGTTCCCGAATATTGTTTAAACGGGTGCAGTTCTCCAATATAAATATAACTCCCTTTTCCGGTTATGATTTGCAGCTTTTTAAAGATCCTGCTCAGATCCTCAATATGTTCAAGAACAAGGCTGAATGTTACCAGGTCATACAGGCCATTGGTAAAATCCCAGTCTTTTGTGATATCGGCCTGGATAAACTGAACTTTATCTGAAACAATTTTTTCTTTGGCCTTGCCGAGCATTTCTTCCGAAAGGTCGATGGCTGTTATGTTTGCTGAAATATTGATCAGCCATTCTGTATTCTTCCCGGTGCCGCAGCCAATTTCCAAACATCTTTCAGCACGTATATCTTTTAATGTTTCCCGCAATGAAATGGCTTCAAGGTCCCTTGTTTTGTTGTGGTTGATATCATATTGATCTGCCCAGATATTGTATGCCTGTTTTACATCCATATCATTTGCTTTAATTGCTGTTATTATGTTTTTTGTGATCAGTATCAGTCAAACGCTGTTAGATTGCCTTCCAGTACAATGATGGCCTGACTGATTAATACAACCTTTTCTGTTTCTAACTCAATATTCATATAACCTGTGCGTTTGGACGACTGGAATGCTTTCATTTTTTTCTTGCCAAGTTTTTCGCTCCAGTATTTTGCAAGGAATGTTTGCACGCCACCTGTAACAGGGTCTTCATTTGTACCGGCCCAGGGCCAGAAATACCTGTAGTGGTAATCATATGCTGCATTGTTGGATGGAGCAGTTACCAGTACACCATTAATATTATCGTGTGAAGCTAAGAGTGCAGTAAAATCAGGCTGTAAGCCGGCCAATAGATTAGCATCACTGATCTCAAGCAGAATAATTTTATTGGTAGGACTGAAAGACGTGTTGATCACATCCGTTAATCCCAAAGCTTTCAGCATGGCAGCAGGTACGGTTGCTGCCACTGTATTGTAAACGGGAAATTCCATCGCAATTTCATCATTACGCCGCGTGATGAACAGGTCTACATTTGAAGCAGTAACAAAATGAATTTCACCTTCTCCTGTATTTTTAAACAGCACTTTAGCCGAGGCAAGTGTAGCATGGCCGCATAAAGGGATCTCCTTTTTGGGTGAGAAATACCTGATTGAATAAGTATTTTGTTTGCCGCTCTGTTGCACAAAAGCTGTTTCAGAAAGACCAAGCTCCTGTGCTATTTTAAGCATTTTATCTTCACTAAGTGCCTGCTCCGGAAAGCATACGCCTGCGGGGTTTCCTTTAAAAGCTTCTTTGGTAAATGAGTCAACAATGTAAGTTTTCATAATATTGGTAAGGTTCAGATAAGTTATTATTTATTTTAACCGCAACACCATCTGGTCTTCTGTAAAATATTTTCCTTTCCATTTAATGGCATTTATTTCCGAACTAAATGTCTGGAACCCGAATTTCCCGTACAATGTTTTGGCAGTTGTATTGTTTGCAATAACAGTCAGGTTAATCTGTTCAATATCGTTAATTTTTTTCACCCTGTTTAGCAGTTCTTCAATCAGTTTCCTGGCAATTCCTTTTCCACGAAAATCTGTTGAAACATACATTCTGAACAGGATGCCCTTATGCCTTAATTTTTCCCTGTCTGCGCCATCACGCGTAAAGCTGACCACTCCCGCCAATGTATGGTTGATGTAGGCGCCAAGTGTAAAACTGTCTTCCCTGTTTTTGGTGGGGAACGGCGCATCTAAATCATCAGCCGGTGTGATTCGAAAATTTTCTTCATCGTATACAAGACCAACAGCCAGAAACTGTTTGTATTGGCTGTGTTGATCTGATGTTAGATCAACTATTTTTAAATTGTTCATTGTGTTTATTCTTGGAAAACGAAAAATGATAAAGTTTTGTATTACTGAGATGCTGTTCTGTTATATTTTACTAATTTACTTGCCCATGGTATAAAAAACCGGAAGTTAGGAGCATCAGTATGTCCGCCATCATGTTGCCGCCAGGCTAATTCGCCATCAAGCATATTAGTTAGTACAGGAGGCATTTCTTCTTTTGTGTAATCATTAGAAACACCTAAATCTTTTGCCCCTAATAATTTAAAAACTGAACCTGCCGCCACTGCAGCCATATAACTTCCTTTTTGATCTAACCATTTCCCATCACCCTTTTCAGGTATTCCATAACTTATAAAAATTAATCGTGGCGCGCATAGTGCAATCAAATCATGTGAATCCACAGGTAAATCACAGCCTGTTTTACTGCCAAAAACTGCTTCCGATGCACCATATTTCATATAATTCCCGGCCATCCAGTAATACTCAGCACCTGTTAAATTCTCAACTGTTTCGCCAAAAATCCGACGATGCAATACAGTACCCCCTTTTCCGGAAGAACCAATTAATCCAACTGCGAATCGCGACTCAAATGCAAGCGTAACCAATGCAGCTTTCCCATATCTTGATACGCCTTCAATACCTGTTTTTTTTGCATCCACCAATGGGTCTGTTTCAAGATAATCAAGACCACGGGCAGCACCCCATGCCCATGCCCGGAGTGAACCCCAGTCATCAGGTTTACGGGGTTGCCCTTTATTTACCAAACCAATAATACCTCTCGTAATGCCTGCACCATTGTCTGCCTGAATACTCGCAGGGTCAATAGTAGCGTATCCCCAACCCGCAGCTAATAACTGTTCAGTTGGGGAAGAATCATCATTCGGTGCGAGTGCAACTTCCGGCAATTTTGTGACAGAAGTAGCAGCAGCCGAAGGAAATGAAGGGCGACCGAACATCATTAAAACAGGAACGGAGCCCTTTACATTTGCAGGAACTATCAGTATCATATTAATATCTACATTGATAAAAGGGTAGTCACTATTATCAACATGACCTATTAGTTGTTTGGCAATTACAGGCGTACGACCTATAAATTCTTTGCCTGTAATTTTTACAGTCCAGGTTGTATTCGGAATGTTTTTTGGCAACCTTCCATACATTTCATTTTCAATATCCTCCACAAGTTCTGGTCTGCGTTGTTCCCACCATACATTGGCCGATGTTACCCTATTGCCATTTTTTAGTGCCAGTACTTCAGGCAATTGCGGGCAAGGGTTTGCAATTGATTCGTCATAATTTGCCTGAATAGTTATTTTTTCATTACCACCCGGTCCCGGTCGTAAACTTTTTATACCAAGTTGCTTCATCATGTTATCATGATCTTGCTGTGCCGTAAATGATACCAATGATGGAAATTTACTGCTATCAATTTTTATATCCTGGGCAATTGATGCTTTTGCAAGAGACAAGACCGTTAAGAAAAAAATAACCGGTTTCATATTTAAGTTTAAGCAGTTAAGATTTCAAGTAATTATAAATTCAGTTATCTAATTCAGTTTTTTTACGAACGGTCGGGGCAGTTGAGGAACGATCATCCGGTGCGTCTGCTTGCTGTTGCTGAATGAATATACAAAAATTAGTGATATGTTCTGCTGCCTAAAAGGGAAGAAGTGCATTGCTCGTAGCAGAAAAATTGCCACAGAAGGCACAGATTACCCCAGCGGTTTTTCTGTGTTCATCTGTGCCTTCTGTGGCAAAAAAAACTCGTATCAAATTGATACAAAGCTCCAGATTGGCTGAACAACCGGGTTGGCTGTATTTTTTTATTCAACAGGAAACTTAACGTTGATTTCAGGATCAGCAGATGCAAAGAGCTTTGATTCATAAAAATAGTTGGCCATTTGTATAGTGTCGCCTTTAGAATTTTTAGTAACTCTTAGTGTAAACCACTTTGGCATAAATTGATTTTGTTCTATCAATACAGTCTTTGTTTCGGCAATCATTTTATATAGATCAGTCAAATTGTTTTCATCAAAGACTTTTACATAAAAAACACTACTGTAACTGTTCACACAAAGATTTCCCAATGGCATCATGATCATACTTTGACAGTTATCTGTTTTCATTGTATAGCGTGCAGATGAAATGATTGGGTTCTTTTGCAGGTTGAAAATAATATCTGTTATTTCTTCGCAGGTCTTCGGGTTGCTGAACTTTAAGACTGCTGACTTGCTGCTATAAAGGGTGTAGTGATAATTCTGATCGAAATAATTTACAGAGGCTATAAACTTTCGTATGTCTCTATCGCTATAGATTGTATCGAAAACAACTAAAATGTAGTTATTTGACAATTCTCCGAGTGTGTCTTTTGCGCCCCGGTAGTATCTGAAATTGGTAAAGTTACAGATGCCCTTAGGCGCACTCTCCGTTGTATCCTTATCGCAACTAATGAACATGATTGTAAACAAGAATAGATATAATATTCCTTTTATCACGGGTGATTAGGTTGGTAAGTGAATATACAAAAAAATGTTATATTAAGTTGGAGATGATGATGGGGCAGAGAATTAAAAAAAGGGAAAGACTCTCATCTTTCCCTCTCGTTGCCCGACCAGGATTCGAACCTAGACATACTGAACCAAAATCAGTTGTACTACCCTTATACTATCGGGCAATCCGCACATTCTTTATCAGAATGGGCTGCAAAAATAGGGTTGTGCCCGAATCGTTCCAAATTTTTTACCGGATGAACTGTAAATCAATGCACTATTCCGGTTTTTGAACCAGCCGGCCCTTTGTTTCTTTAGTAAGCTGCAATCGCTGTGAGCCAACGGTACGTAGTATGTTGTGATAGAAGAATTGGCTATCTTTCACCTGCAGAAACCCCTTGCTTTTGGGGTGGAAAATATTTTTAATCAGATCCGGTACTCCCGGCTATTAACACGTAATTAAACAATGGATATGAATAAACTGATCTTATTAGGTGTTTTTGTAGTAAGTATGATCCTTATGTCGTTCAATTTTATGAAAAAGAAGAAAGTTGTTTTTTTTGGTGACTCGATCACCCAGATAGGGGTAAACCCCGGCGGATACATTAAACTAATGGATTCGCTGATCAAACAGGAAGGCGCAGAAAATAATTATGAGCTGATTGGCGCAGGTATTGGCGGCAATAAGATCTATGATCTTTATTTGCGGATGGAAGAGGATGTGCTCAAACAAAACCCCGATATCGTTGTCGTCTTTGTTGGCGTTAACGATGTATGGCATAAAAGCTCCCACGGTACCGGAACCGATTTTGATAAGTTTGGCAAATTCTATGAGGCGGTGGTAAACAAACTGCAGGCCGCAGGTATTAAAGTGATCATCAGCACCCCGGCTGTAATAGGAGAGCGCACAGATCATTCCAATCCACAGGATGGCGACCTTAATTTTTACACCAACTGGATCCGTTCTTATGCAGCTAAAAAAGAAATTCCATTGGTTGATCTCCGCGCAGGATTTATCGAATACAATCTGAAAAATAACCCACACAATAAAGAGTCAGGCATACTTACCATAGACAGGGTACACCTAAACCACGCAGGCAACCTGTTGGTAGCTGAAGCCATGTGGAACGCAATCAAATCAGTAAAATAAACTGCGCCTTTGCGGCTTTGCGTGCTTTTTTCACACGAAGCAGCAGTTGTGTGTAAAAAAAGAAGCCGCAGATTCGCAGATTTTTTTCTGATCTGCGAATCTGCGGCTCAATAAATTCAGCATTCAAAATTCCCTAACTCACCGCTTTCACCAGATAATAGTTTTTCTTTCCTTTCTGCACCAATAAATAGGCATCGCGCAAAAGATCGGCGCTTACTATCTGTGTTTTATCAGTAGAAATTTTTTCTTTGTTAAGGCTCAAACCGCCTGCCTGCCACATTTTACGCGCTTCTCCTTTACTGGGGAAGATTTGTGTATCAGCAAGAAAACTTATTAAATCGTATCCTTCAGTCAACAGCTCTTTTTTTATTTCAATAGAAGGCACACCTTCCATTACCTGCAGTAACTGGTCTTCTGTAAGGTTCTGCAGTATTTGTGTGGTAGCGTTGCCAAATAAAATGCCGGATGCTTCTATTGCAAAAACATAATCTTCGCGGCTGTGTACAAAACAGGTTAATTCTTCTGCCAGCTTTTTCTGCAATACACGCTCATGCGGCGCTGTTTCGTGTTGTGCTAACAGGGTGTCTATCTCTTCTTTTGGTAAGAGCGTAAATATTTTGATCCATTTTTTTGCATCCTCATCACTTGCATTCAGCCAGAACTGGTAAAACTGATAAGGAGATGTTTTCTTCGGGTCGAGCCAGATATTTCCTTTCTCTGTTTTGCCAAATTTGCCACCATCCGCTTTGGTAATGAGCGGACAGGTAAACGCAAATGCTTCGCCACCGGCTTTACGGCGTATCAGTTCTGTTCCGGTAACAATATTGCCCCACTGGTCGCTGCCACCCATCTGCAGTTTGCAGCCTCTATGCGTGTACAGCCAGTAAAAATCGTAGCCCTGTACCAACTGGTAAGTAAATTCGGTAAAGCTCATGCCTGTTTCGCCTTCTAATCTTTTCTTCACACTGTCTTTCGACATCATGTAATTCACGGTAATATGTTTACCCACATCGCGGATAAAATTCAGAAAACTGAAATCTTTAAACCAATCATAGTTATTCACCATTTCAGCCGCATTGGGCCTGTCGGGGGTAAAGTCTAAAAACCTTGCTAACTGGTTGCGTACACCGGCTTGATTGTGCAGCAATACTTCTTCGCTCAGTAAATTGCGTTCTTCGCTTTTACCGCTGGGGTCGCCCACCATGCCGGTAGCGCCGCCAACAAGGGCAAAGGGCCTGTGCCCGGCTCTTTGTAAATGCACCAGCAATAAAATGGGCACTAAGCTGCCAATATGCAGACTGTCTGATGTGGGGTCGAAGCCGATATAGCCCGAAACCATTTCTTTTTGCAATAATTCTTCTGTGCCCGGCATAATGTCCTGTATCATGCCCCTCCACTGTAATTCTTCTATCAGATTCATCTGTTCTGGTGTTTGCGCAAAAGTAAGGAATCGTGAGACGTGAATCGTCAGGCGTGAATGGTGAATAGTGAATGGGCAATGGTGAATATTTTGTGAGGCAGATTCATGCGTTGCACCGACAATCTAAAATAATCAGCCATTCATTCACCATTCACCATTGCCCATTCACTAAATTTGCTCCCATGAAAACAGTTGGCGATGGCACCCGGGCCTTGAATTTCTTAATAGACACACTCATCATTTTTGTCCTGGCATTTTTCAGCTTCCGCGCATGGAACTGGCAGGTAATGTACTGGGGATACAGGCCTTATAATTTTGGCTGGTTCTTTTTTGGCATATTATTTCTGTACTACACTTTGTTTGAAGGGCTATTTGGCCGCACGCCCGGCAAATGGTTCACTTATTCAAAAGTGGTTACTGAATCAGGTAACAAGCCGTCTTTTGGTCAGGTACTGATCAGGAGTTTTGTAAGAATTACAGTGATAGATCTGTTCTTTATGCCCATACTCGGTAAACCACTGCATGACTATCTCAGCAGAACAAAGGTTGTGGAAAGCTGAACGCTGAACGCGGCGGGCAAGAGAACCTATGATTTAGCGTTCAGTGTTCTGCGTTCAGCATTCCGCGTACAAGATTCCTTAATTCGCAAGCTTCAAGCGCCAACATGCCTTAGTTTTACAAATAATTCATTCTTGTATTTCGTACTTCAAAATTTGTACTTAACAAATGGCTAAAATAGGGATCAATATAGCAACAGGCAGTTTACAAAAAGCAGAGATGATTGTGGGGATTGATTTAGGTACCACCAACAGTCTGGTAGCTATTATTCACCCGGAAAGCAAGCATCCTACTGCTTTAAAGGAACATAATTCGAGCAGCCTGGTTCCGAGTATTGTACATTTTGATGCGTATGGTAATGCCACCGTAGGAGAGGAAGCAAAACAATTTCTGGAAACAGATCCCCATAATACCATCTTCAGCGCCAAACGCTTAATGGGTAAGAGTTACAAGGATATACAGGAGAACGCAGGTTTTTTTACTTATAAAGTGATTGATGATGACACAGACAGCCTGGTTAAAGTACAGGTAGGCAACAGGTTTTATTCTCCGATAGACCTGTCTTCATTTATTTTAAAAGAGCTCAAACAAAGAGCTGAACATATTCTTAAAACACCCGTTACCAAAGCAGTAATTACAGTGCCTGCTTATTTCAATGATGCACAAAGACAGGCCACACGCGATGCCGGAAAGCTGGCAGGACTGGATGTTTTACGTATAGTGAATGAGCCAACAGCCGCAAGTCTTGCGTATGGGTTGGGACTCAGAAAAGACGAAGAAAAAACCATTGCTGTATATGATCTGGGAGGCGGTACGTTTGATATTTCTATACTAAAAATTAGTAACGGCATTTTTGAAGTGCTGAGCACCAATGGTAATACGTATCTCGGCGGAGATGATATAGACAGGGCCATAGTTCAATACTGGATTAATAAGGCTGGTATTACAGAGGATGAACTTCATGCAAATAAAGCATTATCGCAGGGATTGCGTTTACGTGCGGAAGAAGCAAAAAAACAATTAAGCACTAACGATTCCTTTAGTGTAGAATGGAACGGTGAAACACTGGCTATTACCAAAGAAGTATTTGAAGGATTGATCAAACCATTGATCGGTCAAACCATACAGGCATGCACCAATGCATTGGCCGATTCAAAATTAATCACCAAAGACATTGATACAATTGTGATGGTAGGAGGCAGTACCCGCGTTCCTGCTGTAAAAGAAGCAGTGAGTGCATTTTTTGGTAAACCGGTTAATGACACTGTTAATCCTGATGAAGTAGTGGCTTTAGGTGCGGCTGTTCAGGCAGATATACTTGCCGGTAATAACAAAGATTTTCTCCTGCTCGATATCACACCATTAAGCCTTGGTATTGAAACTATGGGTGGCTTAATGGATGTGCTGATTCCACGTAATGCCAAGATCCCTACCAAAGTGGGCAGGCAATATACCACCCAAAAAGACGGACAAAGCGATATGCGCATCTCTGTTTACCAGGGCGAAAGAGATCTTGTAAAAGATAACCGTAAACTCGCAGAATTCAGCCTGAAAGGCATTCCCGGTATGCCCGCAGGCTTACCCAAAGTAGAAGTGAGTTTCCTGATCAATGCGGATGGTATTTTGGTAGTTAAGGCAAAAGAACTAAGAAGCGGTGTGGAACAGTCTATTGAAGTGAAGCCGCAATATGGTCTTTCTGATGAAGAAGTAGAAAAAATGCTGATGGATAGCATTACACACGCCAAAGAAGATATGCAGGTAAGGGTGCTGGTTGAAGCCAGAACTGAAGGGGAGCAAATACTGGCCGCTACTGAAAAATTTGTATCAAAGAATACAAAGCTGCTGAATAAAGAAGAATTGATTAATACTGCAGAAGCCATGCAGGCACTGCAATTAGCCCTCACAATGAACGATAAAGACCTTATCTATTCCAAAATAGATACCCTCAACGAATATACCCGCCCATTTGCCGAAAGAGCGATGGATGAAGCGGTGAGTGGGGCGTTGAAAGGGAAAACGATTACTTCGTGAAGCGTGAATCGTCAATCGTGAGTGGTGAGTTGTGAAGGTGCATTGCGGTCGGGACGCTCAAGCGGCCTGAACGCTCAATGTGGCCTGAACGCTGTTAATATACCCCTTACCGAGAGCTGAAATACCGCTATAAAGTAATCCGTATCCATTGTCTATTGCCAATTCACAATTGCCCATTCCCCCAAAAAAACTCACCACTGACAACTCACTACTCACCATTCACGCCCCCCATCCTCCGCTGCACATACTTGCCCAGTATATCAAATTCAATATTCACCACACTGCCTTTCTGTACGTGTTTGATATTGGTATGTTCAAATGTATAAGGTATCACAGCAATGGTAAACCTGTCTTTACCTACATTAAAACAGGTAAGACTGGTGCCGTTTACAGCAACAGAGCCTTTTTCAATAACAAGCGGGGCAAATGATTCGGGGAACTGAAATTGAAATTCCCAACTGCCGTCAAGCTCTTTCCTGTCAATACATAAAGCCGTTGTATCCACATGTCCCTGAACAATATGGCCGTCTAAGCGCCCATTCATCAGCATACATCTTTCTATGTTCACTTCAGCACCCTCAGTCCATGTTGAAAGGTTTGCTTTACGGATGGTTTCTTCAATGGCAGTAACCTGGTGACTATTGTCTTTCACCACTTCTACAGTAAGGCATACGCCGTTATGACTAACGCTCTGATCAACCTTTAATTCGCTGGAAATAGGAGAATTGATCCAAAAGCTGAGATTGGTCCCTTTTTTAGAAACCCCTGTTACTGTGCCTGTACATTCAATAATTCCTGTAAACATAGGTGCAAGGTAAAAGAAAAACCATGTAAAGAAGGAGGGGGATGGAATTGGGAAATTGGGAAATTGGGAAATTGGGATCCCGCCTGGGCGGGAGGGAAATTGGGAAATTGGGAAAGCCGCGTCGCGGCTTCCTTATTTCTTTGGTCCTAAAATTTCCCAATTTCCCAATTCCAAAATTTCCCAATTTTTAAGTCTCTTCCCGTTAGCGGGAGGTAAAATCCAAAAAAACCTTTGTTATTTCCCAATTCCTCTTATCTTTGCCGTCCTAAAAACACCTGAGGAGGTATAATATTATGCTTATCATCGATTCAAAAGATTGCGAAAACATCGACAAGGCGCTTAAAAAGTACAAGAAGAAGTTTGAAAAAAGTAAAACTTTATTGCAGTTAAGAGAGCGTCAGGCTTTTATCAAGCCATCTGTAGTTCGTCGTGGACAAGTTCTCAAAGCAATCTACAAGCAGAGCATTGCAAGCGGAAAAATAGAAGGATAATCCATCTTTCGCGCTTAAATATATTTGAGTAGCCTTAGTTTACTAACTTTAGGCTACTTTTTTTATGCCCGTACCTCAATATCCCCAGCTACAGTCTTTTCTCAACTATATCAGGTTTGAGAAGCGGTATTCGCAACACACCCTTATTTCCTATCAAACCGATCTGGAGCAGTTTTTTGCCTACCTGGCCAGTCAGTTTGATGCCCCGCCGGTTGATAAGATCACGGCCATGTTTGTACGAAGCTGGCTGGCAGAAATGAAAGAGGATGAGATCAGTTCAAAATCCATCAACCGGAAAATATCTTCACTCCGGTCATTTTTTAAATACGCGATGAAAACGGGCGTGATAGAGCAGTCGCCTATGGCTACCGTAACAGCGCCTAAGATCAGCAAAAGATTGCCATCCTTTGTAGAAGAAAAAGATATTGCCACCCTGTTTGATTATGTTGAATTTCCGGATACCTGGAAGGGTAGAACAGAGCGGTTGGTACTGCTTCTTTTTTATAGTACCGGGATGCGTTTAAGCGAGCTGATCAATCTCAAAGAATCACAAATAGATCCGTCACATGCACAGGTAAAAGTGGTAGGAAAGGGCAACAAGGAGCGCATCATCCCCGTATCAAAAGAATTGATGGGAGAGATGCAAACTTATATTGCCGAAAAGCTAAATCATCAGGAAGGTGTGCCCAATGTTTTTGTAAATGAAAAAGGGAAACCGCTGCAGCCGCGTTCTGTTTATTCTTTTGTAAAAGATCATCTTGCAAAAGTGACCACGATACAAAAAAAGAGCCCGCATATCCTGCGTCATAGTTTTGCCACGCACCTGATGAATAATGGTGCAGACCTCAATGCTGTAAAGGAATTGCTGGGACACAGTAGTTTGGCAGCCACACAGGTTTATACGCATAATACAATTGAAAAACTGAAAGATGTTTTCAAAAAAGCACATCCCAAAGCCTGATACGGTAAGGCCGTCACAATTCTTTTAAAAATAGACCCTAATATTTTTTTTGTGTTGGCTTTTTATGTAACTTGTTATTGCTATCAGGTACGTAAGTAAGGGCCTGAAACATTGATCAAAAGTTCTTTCAAATATTATTTTTTCACCGATTAAACGTGAGTTGCTATGAACGTTAACATTCAAACTGTGCATTTTGACGCAGATGACAAATTGGTTGATTATGTAACACGCAAGCTTGAAAAGCTTAGCACTTTTCACGACAAGATCCTGAAAGTGGATTTGTACCTGAAATTAGATAACGTGGTGCATACGATTAAAGACAAGGTCGTTGAGATCAGGGTTCATGTTCCAAAACATGATTTTTTTGCGAAAGCATCCTCCAAATCATTCGAAGAATCTTTTGACAGTGCATTGGAGTCTATTGTTTCACAGATAAAACGAAAAAAAGACAAATTAGCAGCCTAATCCGGAAGGGCTCCCTCAAAAAGGGAGCCCTTCTTCATTTATAACAATACCATGAAGAAAAGATACTGGATACCGCTTGTATTACTTGTAACAGCCTGTTCCGCCGGCGAACGGCAAACTGTTGGACATATTACCCA
The DNA here is from genome assembly GCA_036758845.1 of Sediminibacterium sp. Classification (GTDB taxonomy): domain Bacteria; phylum Bacteroidota; class Bacteroidia; order Chitinophagales; family Chitinophagaceae; genus Sediminibacterium. Next base: position 1,288 of record DAIOVU010000030.1, on the reverse strand, counting down.
GCGCAGCATGCGGCCCGGTGGCAGGCTCGTAATCGCCTACCGGTTCAATGCCGGCAACAGCACAATTGCAGATAGTGTGGAAATGCCGAACAGAGTGGTGCCACACGATTCTGTAACGGTTGTTTTTTCTGTGAAGGATCCTGCACAGAACCATTTACTGCTGCCCTGAAATCCGCATTTATCCGGATTACCGGAAATAGTGTTGAAAACTGCCTGAAAATTTTCTTTTCAAAATTTTGCTGAATTAAGTTTTCCATTACCTTTGCCGTCCTGAAAAAAGGGACAGTTCTTTTAATACTGGAATTTTGGAAAGTGAAATTTTGAAATTTGGCACTAAAAATCCAAAATGTCAAAACAGGGAATTCCAGAATGTATATGCCGAAGTAGCTCAGTTGGTAGAGCAACTGATTTGTAATCAGTAGGTCGCGGGTTCGATTCCCATCTTCGGCTCAAACATCAGTCTGTAGTCTGTAGTTTGTAATCTGTGGTTAAAACTACAGACCACAGACCACAGATCACAAACTAGTTCAAGGGCAGATGGCCGAGTGGTTAAAGGCGACAGACTGTAAATCTGTTCTCTCACGAGTACGTAGGTTCGAACCCTACTCTGCCCACATCGACCGCCGAAGCTTCAGCGTAGGTGGTCATCGATCACCGAAGCTTGAGCAAAGGTGATCATCGATTAGCGTAGGTGGTCATCGATCACCGAAGCTTGAGCAAAGGTGATCATCGATTAGCGTAGGTGGTCATCGATCACCAAAGCTTCAGCGTAGGTGGTCATCGATCACCAAAGCTTCAGCGTAGGTGGTCATCGATTAGCGTAGGTGATCATTGATCATTAAGATGATCAATAAGTTCTTTAAAGTTTCAACCCACCTTCGCCAAGGCTTCAGTGGGTAAAAGCGGAAGTAGCTCAATTGGTAGAGCGATAGCCTTCCAAGCTATAGGTCGCGAGTTCGACCCTCGTCTTCCGCTCAGAACAGTCTGTGGTCTGTAGCCTGTAGTCTGTGGTTCAAACTACAAACCACAGACTACAGACCACAAACTGAGTTAAGCCGTTGTAGCTCAGGGGTAGAGCACTTCCTTGGTAGGGAAGAGGTCGTGAGTTCGATTCTCACTAACGGCTCTTTAAATGAGGAATAGAGATAGATGTGATGTACCTTGCGGTAAATTATAAATTTTAAACCGGCCTATAAGCCAACAATTTTTTAAAACACAACTAAAAACCGATAAAAATGGCAAAAGAGACCTTTAAGAGGGAAAAACCTCACGTAAACGTAGGTACAAT
>DAIOVU010000029.1:0-47821 GCA_036758845.1 Sediminibacterium sp. | reverse complement strand
TATTGTGTACGACTTTTCCACTTATTCACATCTTTTTCTTACCGGACTATTGTAATTTATGTATGTATTGAAAATAATAAGCTAACGGCACAACCCAAAGGACAGCCCAAAAGCATTATGTATGCCGAAAAGGAAAACCTGTTTTATATTGAGGAAATAAACGGCTACATTCAATTTAAAAAAAACAAACAAAATCAAATCGATACCTTGATATTTAATAAAGAAGGGCAAGACATAAAAGCAAAAAAAATAAACCCATCCTGGGGAATTGCTGGAAGTGCAACCATCAATGGTTGGGATGGGCTAAGCATAGAACTTACTGAGACAGATAAAAAAGGGATCTGGACAATCAATAATGTGAAACTCAAAGAAGGAGAAATAAAATTTCGTTTCAACAATGATTGGACAATAAATTTGGGCGACAACAAGAATGGAAGATTAAAAATTGAAGGGGATAACATAAAAATAAAAAATGGTTTTTATGACATCATTTTAGATTTATCAGATGACGAAAATCCTAAATATAAAATCTCAAAACATAATTAGGTCAAAGAAATAAACCTGCAAACATCAGAAATTTTGTCCCAATGATGACAGGTGGAAGCAACAGTTGAACCTGGTATTGTTAAATTTGGTTTAATACCTGGCCCTGTTTTATTAATATAGCAATGTATATCATCAACTTTAATTTATAAATTTAGCTTCAGTTAGCTGCGTGGACGGAAGACTGTTTCTCCCACTTCGGCAAGCCTTTCAGTTTCTCAATTAGCCCTGGCAAGGTGCTTCACAAGCTAAAAAAATGATACTACAGGATATTTTAAAAAATATTGGACAATTCTCAGCTTCAGATATAGCGCTATTTGAAAAACTCACTGCACGAAAAACCTTCAAAAAAAATGATATTTTATTAAAGGAAGGCGAAATTTGTCAGTCTGTTTTTTTTGTTTTATCAGGCAGTTTTTTTCAATTTCAATACAATGAAATAACTGAAACTATAATTGATCTGCACCTTCCCAATGAGTGGATGTTTAATCACCAGAGCCTGGTAGAACAATCTCCTTCAAAAACAGTAATTAAGGCCTTTTCAAAATCCGATGTAATTGAACTAAGCCTGAATAATCTTCATTGCTTAATAGCTAAATCACAAACTTTTTTGCATTTGGGAAGAATTTTCAATCAGGCAAACAGCAGAACGTATCTTTTTGACAACTCATTAAGCCCGGCACAAAAGTACAAGTACATTAAAGAAGCCAAGCCGCTGTTACCGCAAATATTTCCGATTAAAATGATTGCTTCATATCTCAAAATTGCTCCGGAGACCTTAAGCAGGGTAAGAGCAAACTATTGAATTTCCTGATTTGAATCAAGTGTATTTAATCAAGAAATTCCCATTTTTACAGAAAAAATTATGCTTACAAACATTAATCCCAAACTACCCATGCGTGATAAAGCCGCAACAAAAAAATATTATCTGAACAAGCTGGGCTTTCGGGAATCCGGAAGCGCAGACTTTGACGGATATTTAATGGTAGAAAAAGACAACATACAGATTCACTTTTTTGAATTTAAAGAACTTAACCCACAAGAAAACTATGGGCAGGTTTATATCCGGACAGACAACATTGACAATCTTTACCAGTCGCTGTTGGACAATAAAGTCGACATACATCCTGCAGGACATTTGCAAGAAAAACCCTGGGGACAGAAGGAATTTGCATTGCTTGATCCCGACAATAATTTACTGACTTTTGGACAAAGTTCATGAGGCGTGAGTGAATATATGGATTAATAGAGATAGTCATCCCCCCACTCACCACTCACCACTCACGATTCACGCCCCAAATCATTAACTTTATTTCCTCAACACATCCCAATGAAAAAATTAGCCGTACTACTGTTGATGGTTTCTTTGTTTACTGCCTGTAAACTCAGTAACACTAATCAAACCATGGAAGACAATAAAGAACTTTCTGCCATGCTCGACAGGTATTATGAAGAGCGCCTTCAGTTATTCCCCCTGGAAGCCACTGTAAATGGCGATAACCGGTACAACGATAAATGGTATGTAGATTTTACCGATAGCTACCGCCAAAAACAAAAAGAGTTTTATAAACGTTACCAGGTACTCATTACAAAATTTGAGCGGGATGCGCTAAACGATAATGATAAACTCAGTTATGATGTGTTTAAACGCGAGATGGAGATCAACCTGGAAGGACTAACCTACCACGATAATTATTTCCCGCTTAACCAGTTTCAGAGCGCACACCTGATTTTTGGTCAGTTGGGCAGCGGCAGTGTGATACAGCCTTTTAAAACAGTTAAAGATTATGAAGACTGGCTGAAACGCGTAGCTGTATTTCCTGCTTATACCGATAGCGCGATTATCTATTTTAAAAAAGGGATTACCGAAGGGTATGTATTACCAAAGGCGGTTGTAACAAAGATGATTCCCCAAATGCAGTCTATGGCAACTGCCGATGCGAAGCAAAGTTTATTTTATGGCCCCATTACATTGTTGCCGGCAACATTTTCGGAAGCAGATAAAAAAAGGCTCACCGAAAATTACATCAGGGCCATTACTGAACAAATTACCCCTTCTTTTAAAAAATTAGCCGACTTTCTTCAGAACGAATATCTGCCTAAAGCAAGAACCACAACAGGTATCAGCGGTATACCAGGCGGAGATAAATATTATGATTACCTGATAAGGCAACAAACAACAACCAATAAAACACCGGATGAAATTTATAATACAGGCCTGGCAGAAGTAAAACGCATCCGTTCAGAAATGGAGCGGATTAAAAATGAAACCGGCTTTACCGGCGATCTGAAAGCGTTTTTTACCTACCTGAAAACCGACAAAAAATTCACGCCATACAAAACCCCCAAAGAAATACTGGATGCATTTGAGAAGATACATACCACTATGCAGCCTAACCTGCAGAAAATGTTTGGCCACTTACCCAAAGCACCTTTCGAAATAAGACAAACAGAAGCATTCCGTGCGGCCAGTGCCAGTGCAGAATATAACCAGGGAAGTGCAGACGGCTCAAGACCAGGCATATTTTATATTCCTATTATTGATGCCACCACATTTAATATAACCAGTGGCATGGAAAGTTTGTTTTTGCATGAAGCCATCCCCGGCCATCATTACCAGATCAGCCTGCAGCAGGAAAATGAGAAACTGCCACGCTTTCGCAGGTTTGGCGGCAACAATGCATATGTAGAAGGATGGGCATTGTATTGCGAAAGTTTAGGAAAAGAACTGGGATTGTTTACAGACCCGTATCAATACATAGGTGCATTGGGTGATGAGATACACCGTGCTATCCGCCTGGTGGTGGATGTTGGCATGCACACAAAAAACATGACAAGAGAACAGGCCATCCAATACATGACGGATAATGAACAGATCAGCGAAGAAGGTGCCACAGCAGAAATAGAAAGGTATATGGTAATACCTGCACAGGCATTAGGGTATAAGATAGGGGCACTTAAAATACGCGAGCTGAGAACCAAATACGAAAAACAATTAGGCGCTGATTTTTCAATAGCAGCTTTTCATGATACCGTATTAAAAGATGGTAGTCTGCCACTGGATGTGCTTGAAAAGAAAATGGACACCTGGGCAGAGAAACAGAAAAAATAGTAAATATTGAACACGGAATTTTGGATAGCCATTACCTCAACATTCAAAATTCCTTGTTCAATATTCAATATTCCCTACTTCCAAACACTATCCATATTGGTGTATCCTTTCACAACAAAATTATGTCTCGGCCCCCGGCCGGCAAACTCACCTTTTTTAGTATAGATGGCAATAGCGCCAACGGCCCCGGATAAACCGGTTATTCCCGAAGGCGGTCTGTACACTTTGATCATAGCCACTTCAGAAGGCGCAACCAATGTATGATCAGATGATTCAACCCTGAATTCATCAATAAAAATTTCTGCAACCTCATTTCGCCATTTAGCAACTTCAAATCCCTCATTATTTTTTTCAATTACCAAACCAGCCACCTTGCCTTGTAAAAACAGCAGCACACTCGCAGACTGCGAAATAGCATCTGATTCTATACCATCAAAAATAACAGCATCCTCTTTTTTAAATAATCCACTCGAATAGGCATCATCATACTGCTGCACTTTGGATTTGTATTTTGAATTAACAGTTACATTAGGCAGGTTATTGATATCGGCTAGTGGATCAAATTGAAAAACATACTGACTGGTATCGGTTATTTTCGATACCAGCATTTTTGGATCGCCGATCATAACGAAACGTGTTTCCTGTAAAACAGGAACAAATGCAGAGTCCAGCGGTGTTTCTATCCTGATGGAGAGGTGCCCGTCTCTTTCTTTTTTTAGCGACGAAAAAATAAAGAAAGCAGAATCGGCAAACAGTGTGCTTTTTAAACGGGAATGCCCATCTGCCGTAATCTTTGTATTATCATAATAAGATCCCTTCTTATTCTTTGGGATCATCATGTAAGTTAAAGAAGTATCTTTTTTTGAATGTTCCAGCACTTCACCTGTTACTTTGAAAAAGCCTCTCTGAACCAGGAAATTAACAGCATAGCGTCCGTCGGGTATTTTATCGCTGATAGCCAGTGAGGCAGATACCTCACCATTAATCATGGGATACCTGAATTTCCACCTTTGTCTTCTCTCCACATCCTCAATCCAAACATTAAGTGTGGCATACGTTAGTTTACTTTCTTCAAAGGCAGGAACAGTACATTGGAACTCAAGGGTATCTCCCTTAACAAACTTGTTTGTACTGATATTGATCTGCAGGGAATCTGAAGCATACCCCATTGTTGCGGTAAGAAACATGAATAAAACAAAAACGGATTGTCTCATAGCAGGTACAATTATCGTTGAAATCGGCTTTCTTTTTTTGATTTGATCTGTATTTTAACATTTTTTGGGAATCTTGCTGCTACTTTTGTGTTTATGCGCATCGCTGTAAACGCCATATTTCTGCAAAAAGATCACCTCGAAGGGTATGGACACTATGCAAAAGAAATCCTCAGCCGCATAGTGCAGCAACATCCCGAACACAAATTTATTTTTTTGTTCGACAGGCCTTATGATGATTCGTTTCTGTTTGCCCCAAATGTAAAAGCGGTTATTGTTTCACCACCCGCAAGGCATGCCTTATCATTTGCTTATTGGTACAATATTAAAGCCCCTTTAGCCTTGCGTAAATACAAGCCGGATGTATGGCTGCAACCTTATGGCTTCTGCAGCCTCGCATCCAAAATTCCACAGTTGCTGGTGGTGCATGATCTTGCTTTTTTGCATTATCCTCAATTTATTGCCTGGCACCATCGCTGGTTTTATCAACTGTTTACTAAATCATTCCTGCGTAAAGCAGCAGGCATTGTAACCGTATCTGAGTTTTCAAAATCTGATATCATAGAACAGTTTCAAGTTCCGCCGCAAAAAATAAATGTGGTGTATAATGCAGCCAGGTTTGGGTTTCAGCCATTACTCTGGCACGAAAAACAACTCACTAAAGAAGGATTTGCAGATGGAAGAGAATATTTCCTGTTTACAGGAGGTATTCATCCAAGAAAAAATTTAATGAACCTGCTCAAAGCTTTTTCATTGTTTAAGAAATGGCAGCACAGCAATATGAAATTGCTGATAGCGGGCAGATTGGCCTGGAAGTATGATACGGTACTGGCAAAACTAAAAACCTATAAATACCGTGATGACGTGGTTTTGTTGGGTTATTTGCACGAAGAGCAACTGATGAAAATAACTGCATCAGCTTATGCAGTTATATATCCTTCTTTTTTTGAAGGATTCGGATTACCCATTGTAGAAGCTATGCAGTCTGAAGTGCCGGTTATTACTTCCAATACCAGCAGTATGCCCGAAATTGGGGGTGATGCGGCTTTATACGCAGATCCCAATAATCCCGATGCCATTGCCAAACAGATGCTAAGCCTGTATAAAGATGAAACCCTGAGAAACACACTGATTGCAAAAGGAAAAGACCGGGCCGCCATGTTCAATTGGGACGATGCTGCTGAGCAGCTCTGGCTGCAACTGCTTAAAATCAAAGCCTGATAGCCTGCTTCCCGCCCCTTGCTTTATCATCTGAAGATTCGTCTTACTTTTGCTGTTCTTTATACCAACTAAACAAATAAACAATGCATACATCAACCATTACGATTGAAATAGACTTAGACGAGAATAAAGTACCCCAACAGATTAACTGGCAGGCGAGTGATAGTTCTGCCGATATGAAACAAAAGGCCAAATCTATGATGGTGGCTTTTTGGGATGGCGCCGATAAAGCAGCGCTCAGGATAGATCTCTGGACAAAAGATATGATGGTAGATGAAATGGCCGATTTCTATTACCAGACAATGATGGGCATGGCCGATACGTATCTTCGTGCCACACAGCAAAAAGAATTGGTGGACGACATGAAAACATGCGCAAAAGAGTTTTATAAAAAATTCAGGGAAACCCAATTAAAAGAAAACAAATAAAACAACATTATATGAGCCTGGAAACAGAAGTGATGGCACAGATGAAAGATGCCATGAAAGCAAAAGACGAAGCGCTCCTGCGTGGATTAAGAGCCATTAAAGCTGAAATTATTAAAGCCAAAACCGAACCCGGTGCCAATGGCGAAGTAACAGCCGATGGCGAGATAAAGCTGCTGCAGAAACTGGTAAAGTCGCGGAAAGATTCATTAGAGATCTACCAGCAACAAAACCGGCCTGACCTTGCTACCAAAGAATCTGAAGAGATTGCTGTGATTGAAAAATTCCTGCCCAAACAATTAAGTGAAGCAGAACTGAAAGAGGTAATTGATAAAGTAATTGCCGAGACCGGTGCCGCAGGTCCGCAGGATATGGGCAAGATAATGGGCATCGTGTCTAAACAACTGGCAGGCAAAGCAGATGGAAAAACAATAGCCGCCGTGGTAAAGGAATTATTGAGCAAGTAAAAAGGGCTGCCCGTAAGAATATTGAATACCGCCTTGGGCGGGAAATATTGAATGATGAAGTGAGATAAATATTGCCACATTTGATAACCCTGTTCGATGTTTTAAAATGAGGTTTACAAACCAAATTCAACGCAATGATCATTGACGTGATTTTCATTTTCCTGATGATCCTTGCTGTGATCAAAGGATTTCGTAACGGTTTTATCATAGCAATATTCTCATTTTTCGGTGTCATCATCGGACTGGCTGCGGCAATGAAATTAGCAACGGTTGTAGCGGGATGGCTTCAGGCAAGTACCAGTATTTCAGCCGCATGGCTGCCATTTCTTTCTTTTGTGCTGGTTATGACCGGTGTGATCATATTACTGCGTTTAGGAGCCCTGTTCATACAATCGGCCATGGAAATGATCATGCTGGGGTGGGTAAATAAATTAAGTGGTGTTGTTTTATATGCCGCCTTATATATTACTATTTTCAGTGTACTGCTTTTTTATGCAGAAAAGATCCATTGGATAAAAGCCGGCACATTTGCCACATCCTATACTTACGCTTTTATACAACCATGGGGCCCAAAAGCGCTTGACATGTTGGGTACGATAATCCCGCTGTTTAAAGGGATGTTTGAAGAATTGTCCGGTTTTTTTGAAAACCTGCATCATCGGATTAATTAATTGTTACCCTGCTCCAGACACAACAATCACCTGTTTTTGCCTTAAAATCAGTAATTTAGCCTGCGGCGTTTCAATCAACATACAACGCTGGTTTTCGATTGATTGTTTTTAAATGAATTTCCTTTTATTTGTACTAAGCCCAATAATGCTTGCATAAGAAACAGACTAATGAATTACGAGATCAAACAACAGGATAAATTCAAATTTGTAGAAGAAGGAGAAGGTGAGCCATTAATGTTATTGCATGGCTTATTTGGGGCGTTAAGCAACTTTAAAGACCTGGTAGAGTTTTTTAAGCCGCACTATAAAGTGGTGGTACCTCTTTTGCCTTTATTCGACCTGGATATTTTTCATACTTCGGTAGGCGGACTTGAGAAACACGTACAGAAATTTATAGAAACCCGTGGATATGAAGGTATTCACCTGATGGGTAACTCATTGGGCGGCCATGTGGCGCTGGTGCATGTTTTAAAACATCCCGAAAGAATAAAATCGCTCACCCTCACAGGCAGCAGCGGATTATTTGAGAACGGTATGGGTGATAGTTATCCCAAGCGTGGCGATTACGAATACATCAGAAAAAAAACAGAAGTAACTTTTTATGATCCTGCTACTGCTACCAAAGAACTGGTAGACGAAGTTTTTGAGATCACCAATAACCGGATTAAAGTAATCAAAATTATTGCCCTGGCTAAAAGCGCTATCCGCAATAACCTGGGTGAAGAACTGAACCAGATCAAACAACCTACCTGCCTGATATGGGGTAACAATGATATCATTACACCACCATTTGTAGGTCGTGAATTTAACCGCCTCATCCCGAACAGTGAAATACATTTCATCGATAAATGCGGCCATGCCCCGATGATGGAGGTTCCGGATGAGTTTAATAAAATATTGGAAGGTTTTTTGCAAAAACAGAAACAGCCAACGTCAGGCCAGGCTTAGGTTTGATGTGTCTGTAGTGAATTAGAATATATGCTGGCATCGCAATTAATCAATACCGGTTTTCCCGCAGTCAATTTATTTGATAAGGCCATCCTTGCCCTCAGCTTAATGGATGAATATGATGTGATGCACCTGCCGGTATTAAGCGAAGAAAAATATGCGGGCATTATCAGTAAAGATGATTTGCTTGATATGGACGAATCAGCTTTACTGGCTTCGGCAGAAATATCACTGCAAAAAATATCTGTAAAAGGAGATGAACATTTAGTTACTGCATTGAAACTGATGGCAGACAATGAGCTCTCGCTGCTACCCGTTGTGAATGAACAGTCTGAATTAACCGGCGTTATCTCTTCCAAAGAACTGCTGCGAATGGTGTCTAGATTTGTGGGCAATGAAGACAAAGGCGGCATTATTGTACTCGAATCTGATAAACGGAATTTCTCCTTCGGAGAGATCAGCCGGCTGGTTGAAACCAATGATGCCTATATCACGCAACTCAATACCCATACAGAAGGCGATACGGGCCTGCTGGTTATAACCCTGAAAATAAACCGGATAGAAATATCCGATATCATTGCTACATTTCAGCGGTATGAGTACATTGTACGTTTCTATTTTGGCCAGGAAGAATATGCCAACGAGCTGAAAGAGAATTACAATCATCTCATTTCATACCTGAACATGTAATCGCTGTGATGGTGGAGACACAATCACTACCATGCATAGTTGATAGGTACAATAATTATTAATCGAATTAGTAAAATGAAGTTGTTGCGTGTAACGGTTATACTTTTTTCCCTCTTCAACATGGTGTCTTCCCGGGCGCAAACCCTACACGTGGTTGCTGATTCTACACCAACTGACCTGTCAGACATTGTTGCACAAAAAAAGATACCGATGATCATCGGTGATATCACTTTATCGGGCAACAAGAAAACAAAAAGCTTTATTGTACTCCGCGAAATGCCTTTTGAGCGGGGCGCCCGCTTAACAGAACAGGAACTGGAAAAACAATTGATCCTTGCCAAACAACAATTGATGAATACCACTTTATTTGTGGATGTGACCGTGTATGTAGCCTCGCGCAAAGGCAATGTGGTATACATCAATGTGGATCTGAAAGAACGCTGGTACCTGTTCCCACTGCCTTATTTCAGGCTGATAGACAGAAATTTTAACCAGTGGTGGGTGCAACAGAAGCGGAGCCTTGAGAGGGTTAACTACGGTATCAAGTTTATACAGAATAATGTAACCGGCCGTAATGATAATGTAGATGTATGGCTGATCAATGGGTACACCCAACAGCTAACACTCAGGTACGATCTTCCTTTTTTTGATAAGAAACTGAAAAGCGGTTTCAACGTGGGGGTTGTGTATGCCACCCAAAAAGAAGTGAACTATGCCACGGGCGATAACAAACAGCTATTCTTTAAACAGGAACAGGTAGTTAAGAAAGCCCTGCGCGTTGATTTCACCTATTCTTACCGGCCCGATGTAAAACAGCGGCACTATTTCAGGGTATCTTATAATAACGAGCAGGTAGCAGATACCGTGTTAAAGATCAATCCGGAATATTATCCCGAAAATAAATCGCAGATCAAATTCATCGACTTTGGATACCAGTACAAGTATTATAATGTTGATTATATCTCTTATCCGTCCAAAGGATTTTTGTTTGAAGGCAATTTGTATAAACGCGGATTGGATAATGTTTCCAATCTCTGGCAGGCTAATGTACGGGCGGTGTATGCGGTGCCATTAACCACAAACTCTTTCCTTCATTTTGAGGGACTGGCCATGGTAAAACTGCCGTTCAATAATTATTTCTTAAACCAGCGCCTGTTTGGCTACGGTTATTTTCAGATGCGCGGCCTTGAGTATAATGTGGTAGATGGTGTGCTGGGCGGCTCATTAAAAACAACGGTACACAAACAACTGCTGTCTTTTATACTCCGCAACCCTTTCCCCAGTAAAACACACGATAAGATCCCGTTTCGTATATTTCTGAAAGCATATGGAGACCTTGGTTACGGATTTACCCGCAACCCAAAAGCTACCAATACACTTAATAATACCCTGCTCCGTACCTGGGGATTTGGTATGGATATTGTCTCCATTTATGATTTTGTATTTAAAATTGAATACAGCTTTAACCAACTGGGCAGGGATGGCTTATATTTACAGACGAGAAATGATTTTTAAATCAATTTGAAAATCCGGCAATTTGAAAATGTGCTGATGATCATTTTCAAATTTTCAAATTTTCAAATTTTCAAACTCAACAATGAAAGTTGCTATCTACAGCCGAGGATTGGATTTTGAACAGGAGAACCCCCTGCTGGTACTGCTGGAAGAATTAAACCGGCACGATACTTCCATATATATTTTTCACCAGTTGCTCGAGCAGTTTACCCTGCCCAAACATTTGCATGAAAAAATGATCCCATTCAAAACCTCTGATGATCTGGACGATCAGTTTGATTTCCTGATCAGTATTGGCGGAGATGGCACCCTGCTGGATACTGTAACACTGGTGCGGGATAAGCAAATACCGATTCTCGGTATCAATTTTGGCCGCCTTGGTTTTCTGGCCAGTATCAGTAAAGAAGAATTAGGCAGTGCGGTAGAATCGCTGATCAATCATACCTATGTGATAGACAAACGGACACTGATCCACCTCGATTCAAATGAGCCGCTTTTTGGCGATTCGCCTTTTGCCTTAAATGAGTTTGCCATTCATAAAAGGGATATCTCGCCCATGGTAAAAATTCATACTTACCTGAATGGAGAATTTTTGAATACCTATTGGGCCGATGGCCTCATCGTATCAACACCAACAGGCTCTACAGGGTATAATATGAGCTGTAACGGACCAATTGTGTTCCCTGAATCGGCCAGTTTTGTAATAACGCCCGTGGCCCCTCATAACCTTAATGTGCGCCCCATAGTGATACCAGATACCAACGTAATCTCTTTTGAAGTAGAAAGCCGGGCCGACCTGTTTATCTGTGCCATGGATGCCCGCAGAGAGATCGTAAATAAAAGCATCCAGTTGGCTGTAAGACGTGAGAAATTCGGGGTAAGCCTGATCCGTCTCAATGAAAATAGTTTCCTTTCAACCCTACGTACAAAGCTTACCTGGGGGCTGGATAAAAGAAATTAACTTTTATTGTATTAAAATTTGATGCTATTTTACAATTCCAATCCTATGCACCTGAACCATGCTTAAAAGAATTACCGTCATACTATTCCTGCTAATTAGCCTGCAACAGGCCAATGCGCAAACAATGGAGTCTTTTGTTCACCAGGGCGAAGTAGGTGTTTCATTAGGGCTCGCTCATTATTTTGGCGACCTCAACCCCAACTCGGCTTTTAACAGACCCAAAACTGCGGCAGGCATCTTTTTCAGAAAACAAGTCAGTAATTATATCGGCATACGCTTATCGGGCGATTATGCGATGGTAGGTTATTCTGATGTTTACAGCAATAACCCGGTGCAGAATGCCCGCAACCTTAGTTTTAACAGTAATATATGGGAACTGGCCCTTGCCGGCGATTTTAACTTTTTCGAGTTTCACCCGGGTTTTGAAGGATACAATTTTACACCCTATGTAGGCCTGGGTATCGGTGTGTTTTCTTTCGATCCATATGCCTATCTCGGCGGTGAAAAATATTATCTGCGCCCGTTGGGTACAGAAGGACAGGGAAGTTCACTATATCCTAACCTGCAGCCATACAGCCCCATTGCAATCAGTATTCCATTTACCCTTGGCGCCAAATATGCTTTAAATGAGCGTACCAATGTGTTTGCGGAACTTACTTACCGCTTTACCAATACCGATTATCTCGACGATGTTAGCGGCCTTTATGCCCCTGACGCCTTCCCTCCTTTACCCGATGGCTCACCATCGCCCGCTTTTCTGTTGCAGGACAGGAGTTATGAAACCGGCACTTCTATCGGTATCAAAGGCAAACAAAGAGGGAATAGCCTTCAGAAAGATGCGTTTGCTACCTTAAAAATCGGGTTGTCTTTTAATCTTCAGTCGTACCGTTGCCCTACACCTGTTTCCCGCTAAAAATCCTTTTTGCCTTGGATGGGTTGTTTTCGAGTTTATTTTATCCCGTCATGCCTTGATTTTGTTACATTTGCAGCCTAAATGAAGGTGAAACCATGCAGGAAGGCCTGATAGACCGGATTGATAAAGAGCGTTTACCGCATCATATTGCCATCATCATGGATGGAAATGGGCGTTGGGCCAAAGAAAAAGGCCAGGATCGCCTATATGGACATTTTCACGGGGTGGAAAGTGTAAGGGATATTGTGGAAGGATGTGCCGAACTGGGTATCGGGTACCTCACCTTGTATGCATTCAGTACAGAAAACTGGGACAGGCCCCAGCAGGAAGTAGAAGGATTAATGGCATTATTGGTAGATACGATACACAAAGAAGTACCTACCCTCAACAAAAACAATATCCGCCTGCATGTGATAGGCGATACGAATATGCTGCCCGATTTTGCCAGGGCCGAATTACAGGAGGCTTTGGATATGACATCAGGTAACACTGGTCTCAATCTCATAATGGCATTGAGTTACAGTAGCCGTTGGGAATTGGTGAATGCGGTAAAAAATATCGGGTTAGATGTAAAAGCGGGCAAGATCGATCCTGCCACTATCAACCAGGATACTTTACAGCAATACCTTGCCACCAGCCAGTTTCCCGATCCGGAACTGATGATACGTACCAGTGGAGAATACCGGATCAGTAATTTCCTTTTATATCAACTGGCCTATGCCGAATTATATTTTACCAATACCCGTTGGCCCGATTTCCGCAAACACAACCTGTATGAAGCCATTATCGACTTCCAGGGAAGAGAACGCAGATTTGGCAAAACAGGTCAACAAATACAGGAGGAAACCCAATTGGCATAGCGCAGATAAACCCTTGCTTTAAGCGAAACGGGTGATTTAACAAACACTTTTAATTATTCCCGTTAATTTGCCCCGCCTAAAAACCCGAACCATTGCTGAGAGAAACCCGCAAGCTTTTCACTCAGCCAGCAATACCACAAACCGAAACCGGATGCAGAAAGTGTATAAAATTTTAGTGTTGGCTTTAGTAACATCGCTCGTGAGTTTCTCGGCCCGATCTCAGCAAACTACAGGAACCGATACAACCATCACCTCTATCGAGGCCGACCTGGTAAATATCTTTAATCAGAAAACACCTAAGAAATATAAAATTTCTGCTGTTAAAGTTAGCGGTAACCGTTTTTTTGATGAAAACCTGCTGATCTCTATTGCCAATATCAACGTAGGTGATGAAGTGGCCATTCCCGGTGGCGATAATTTTTCCAAAGCCATTACTAAACTCTGGGGGCAGAATTATTTTTCCAATGTAGAGATCTATATCACCAAACTGGAAGGAAAAAATATTGAGATTGAAATTGCAGTTACAGAAAGACCACGTTTATCTAAATTCTTTTTTAAAGGAATACGGAAAGGCGAAGGCGAAGACCTTTCAGGTAAAACAGGTTTGGTGCCTAACCGTGTGATCACCGAGAACATGAAGATCTCTGCGGTAGAAGCCATCAAAAAATTCTATGCAGAAAAAGGATTCCGCGATACCAAAGTAAAAATTGTTGAAAGAAAAGATACCACCTTTGCCAACACACTGGCTTTGGATTTTGTGATAGACAAAGGCCCTAAAGTAAAGATCAACAACATCAACTTTGGCGGCAATACCATTGATGATGCCAAACTTAAGAAGCAGTTTAAAGACACGAAGGAAAGATCCAGGTTAACGCTGCACCCAAGTTTTGACCAGGGGAAACTGGTTACTCCAAAACGTTATAAATTTCAACAGTACATACAGGAAACCGGTTTCCTTAGTTACAGCAAAACCAAACGTGTTCTCGATCCTTATATCCGTTTAAAATTATCGGGTGCCAAGTTTGACGAGAAAAAATATTTTGATGACAAGGATAATATCCTCGAGTATTATAACACACTGGGTTACCGCGATGCGGTGATAGAACGCGATACAGTTTATCATACCCTGAAAGGCGGCGGTTTGAACATCGACCTGAAAATAAACGAAGGCCATCGCTATTATTTCGGGAACATTACCTGGAGAGGAAATACAAAATATTCAGATTCTATCTTAACAGCCATATTGGGTATCCGTAAAGGGGATATCTATAATCTTGGCACACTCAATAAAAAATTAGGTAAGTCAGCCTCACCCGAAGGGGGCGATGTAAGTGGATTATACCAGGATGATGGTTACCTCTTCTTCAGAACAGACCCTGTTGAAACAGCCGTGTACAACGATACCATCGATTTTGAGATCCGTATTGTGGAAGGGCCGCAGGCAACCATTAAAAATATCCGCATCAGTGGTAACGACCGTACCAAAGAATACGTGATACGCAGGGAGCTGAGAACCATTCCGGGTGAAAAATTCAGCCGCTCCGACCTGATGCGTTCTCAACGTGAGATTGCACAGCTAAATTATTTTAACCAGGAAAAGATCAAGATAGAACCGGTTCCTAATCCAGACGATGGAACGGTTGATATCAATTACGGCGTGGAAGAAAAATCGAGCGACCAGTTGGAGCTGAGCGCAGGATGGGGCGGTTATATTGGTTTAACAGGTACACTGGGTGTATCGTTCAATAACTTCTCTATCCGTAACATCTTCAAGAAATCGGCCTGGGATCCATTGCCAATGGGCGATGGTCAGAAACTCAGTCTGCGTGTACAGAGTAACGGTAAAGCATTCCGTTCTTACAACTTCTCATTCACCGAACCATGGCTGGGCGGTAAGAAAAGAAATGCTTTAACAGTAAGTGTGTATAATACTAAATACGGCCAGACATACGATCCGCTTACAGGTATATACAGCCCTACCGTGGCAGATTCAAGATACATTTCTACCACGGGCGCAACCGTGAGTCTTGCCAAACAGTTAAAATGGCCTGACGACTATTTCTCACTGTCTATGGGTCTTAACTACACCAGGTACAAACTGAGCAATTACCTGATCGATCCAACCAACTTGCCCGGTTTTGATAATGGGGTGGTAAATAATATCAACTTCAGAATAGCATTACAAAGATCATCTGTGGATGCGCCTTTGTTCCCTCGTTCAGGTTCTACCTTCCTGTTAAGTTTACAGGTAACACCGCCTTATTCTTTATTTGATAAGGGCTTAGCTACTTCTGCAAACCCCTATAATTTTATTGAGTACCATAAATGGAGATTCAACGGAGAATGGTATGTACCACTGGGTAAGCCGCATGGAGAAGAAAGGAACAAGCAGTTTGTACTGAAAGCAGCTGCTAAATTCGGTTTCCTGGGCCGCTTTAATTCAGACCTGAAAATCTCTCCGTTCGAGCGTTTCCAGGTGGGCGATGCGGGCCTGAGTAACCAGTTTGCCCTGCTGGGTTATGATATCATTGCACACAGGGGCTACCCGGTGTATGATAACTCCAACCCCAAGATCAACCCTGATAAACAGCAGGCAAACCAGTATTTTACCATATTTAACAAGTATACCCTTGAAATGCGCTACCCGCTTAGCTTAAACCCAAGCAGTACTATTTACGCACTGGGATTCTTTGAAGCTGCCAATGGCTGGTATACGTTTAAAGATTATAATCCGTTTAAACTCAGACGTTCGGTGGGATTGGGTATGCGCTTCTTCCTGCCTATGTTTGGTTTGCTTGGATTTGATTATGGCATAGGATTGGATAGGTTTACACCGGGCGGAGCCCTCAAAGACGCAGCAAGGTTTACCTTTATGCTTGGTTTTGAGCCCGAATAACTTATTAAAACCTAAAAACAGCGTATGAAAAAGATTTTACTATTTTCTGCTTTATTCCTCGGGTTTGCATTGGCAAGCAATGCCCAGGCACGTTATGCTATCATCGATACCAAGTATATCCTGAATAAAATACCCGAATACAAGGACGCTGATAAAAAACTGGCCCTGATTGGCGAACAATGGCAAAAAGAAATAGACGATAAACAGGCGGCACTGGATAAAATGTACAAGAACTACGAGGCCGAACAGTTTATGCTTACCGAAGAATTAAAAAAGAAACGCGAAGATGAGCTCTTTGTAAAAGAAAAAGAGGTTCGCGATCTTCAGAAAAGACGCTTTGGCTATGAGGGCGACCTGTTTAAAGAAAGACAACGCATGGTGAAACCCATACAGGATAAAGTATACAATGCCGTACAAAAAATTGCCATTGCCCGGGCTTATGACTTTGTACTCGATAAAAGTGAAGGAATTACCATTATATTTGCCGACCCCAAACTGGATAAAAGCGATGAGGTTTTGAAGGAAATGGGTATTAAAAATTAGTCTAAACCAAACCAATTATAAATTCACAACGATGAAGAAATTATTATTTGTGTGTGTAGCTTTTGCAGCAACCTTTTTGTTTTCCAATACTACCCATGCACAAACGCAGAAGATAGGATACTTTGATGAGCAATTTGTTTTGCCTTTGTTTCCTGGTATTCAAAAAGTAGACACACTGCTTAACAGCTTTCAAAATGACTCATTAAGAGTTGAGTATGAATACAGAGTAGGAGATTTTACCCGCCGCGACAGCATCTTCAAAAAAGATTCTGCTACCATGCCGGTTAAAGCAAGGGAGCTGGCAACAAGAGAATTAAATCAGTTGAAATACAACCTGATCAACTGGCAAACCTACGCACAGCAGATGGTTGAAGCTAAAACGGCTCAACTGCTTAATCCATACAGACAAAAAATAGCTGAGGCGCTGAGACAGGTTATGGCTGAGCAGAAATATACTTATGTATTAAATGAGCAGGCTTTATCGCAGTATGCACAACCGCCATTACTGGATAACCTTTCCATCAGGGTGGCATTAAAATTAAAACTGACTTTACCAAAAGAGTATGAAGATGCATGGAAAGCTGCTACAAGTGCTGGTGCTGCCGGTACTCCTAAAAAGTAAGCTTCTTAAGCAAATTCATTTCAATAAAATTTATTCAGAACCCCGTCCTTGCGATGGGGTTCTTACTTTTGCTATATGCAGGTAAATAAACCCATTGGTGTTTTCGACAGCGGCTATGGCGGGCTTACGGTTTTAAAAGAGATCGCAAAGGAACTGCCGCAATATGACTATCTCTACATGGGCGATAATGCCCGTGCGCCTTATGGTCCGCGTTCTTTTGATACCGTTTACCAGTACACACTTGAATGCGTACAATGGTTTTTTTCGCAGGGATGTGAGCTGGTGGTATTGGCCTGCAATACCGCTTCAGCAAAAGCTTTGCGAACCATACAACAAAAAGACCTGCCTCATATCGATCCGCGCAAAAGAGTATTGGGCGTTATCAGGCCCACTACAGAGATCATTGGGCAGTATTCAAAAACAGGTCAGGTGGGAATTTTAGGCACTACCGGAACCGTGCAAAGCGATAGTTACCCGATAGAGATCGCTAAATTCTTTCCGCAGGTGCAGGTGTACCAGGAAGCCTGCCCAATGTGGGTGCCCTTAATTGAGAACAACGAATACGATAAGCCCGGGGCCGATTATTATGTGAAACAGCATTTGTACCACCTTCTAAGCGCACATCCGGATATTGATACTTTGTTACTGGCCTGTACGCATTACCCGCTGTTATTAGATAAGATCAGGGACTATGTACCGGAGGGGATTGCGATTGTATCGCAGGGAGAGATCGTGGCTAAAAGCCTGGCAGAATATCTGAAAAAACATAAGGAACTGGCCGGTTTGTGCAGTAAAAAAGGGCAGATCAGCTTTTATACCACCGATTCAGTAACCGACTTCGACAGCCATGCCACCCTCTTTTTTGGACAACAGGTGGCCTCAAAACACCTTGATCTGGGTACCAAATAGGGCAAATTGGGCCAGAAAAGGGGATATTATCCAAAAAAAGCCCCGTTTAAGCCTGCGGTTATCAACAGATTTCCCTACTTTTGCCGTCCTTTCACAAGCAGCAGTATGGTGACTGCAGGCATGAAACGAAACAATATTACCGGGTTAGTAAAAAAACAATCATGAAACGTACATTCCAACCACACAAACGTCGTCGTAAATCGGTTCACGGTTTTCGTAAGCGTATGGAATCTGCCAATGGCCGCAAAGTATTGTCAAGCCGCAGAGCGAAAGGCCGCAAGAAACTGACAGTTTCCAGCGAAAAAGGATTAAAATAAGCCCCATATCCCCCAAAGGGGAACAAGGGAAAAAATATAGCCTCATCTTTTTGATGAGGCTTTTTTAGTTTAGCAGTCTCATGTCAGCCACCCACTCATTCAATAAAAAAGAAAAACTCAAAAGCCGTAAACTGCTTGACCAGCTTTTTACGAAAGGGAAATCTGTGTCTGTTTTCCCGTTAAAGGTTTTTTATATGCCTTTGGCAAATGAAACGGATGAACCTGTTCAGGCCGGTGTGGGCGTAAGCGGAAGAAATTTTTCTAAAGCGGTTGATCGTAACCGCATCAAGCGTTTGCTGCGCGAAGCATACCGGTTAAATAAATCTGTATTGCATGAAGCGTTGACAGCGGATCAAAAAAAAATAGCCGTATTCATTTTATATATCGGCAAAGAGAAACCCGGATTAACTGCATTAAATGAAGCGATGCCCTTAGTGCTTAACAAACTGATAACTGCTATTGCCAGATAATAAACCCATACCCATCCGTTCTGTTCTCAGGTGGATAGCTATCCTGATCAGTTACCCGTTTATTTTATTGATCAAAATATACCAGTACGTGATCTCACCTGCCATTGGCCCTAAATGCAGGTTCACACCAACCTGCTCTCAATATTCAGTTCAGGCATTACAAAAACATGGATTGATTAAAGGTGGATGGCTTTCAATAAAACGTATCAGCCGGTGCAGGCCGGGTGGCGGGCATGGGTACGATCCGGTTCCTTAGGATTGGGAAATTTTGAAATTGGGAAATTGAAGAAGTAAGAAAGCCGCGTATTCATACATGAATACACGGCTTTCCTATTGCAATTCCAAAATTTCCCAATTTCCCAATTCCAAAATTCTCTCTCTCCCTACCTCTTCTCCGGCACTGTCAGCGCCTGCATCTTCAAAATAGTTTCTCTTATTTCTTTAATGCTGTAAAAGCGGTACACTTCGGGGTCTTTTCCGTCAACTTTTTCTATGGAGCGCATGCGGTGGTAAGGTCCAACAATCATGGCCTGCGTATTATCAGTGACCTTTACTGCTTTATTAGGAAGGATAAAAAAGTTACGGTTGGCCTCGCTTACATTTTTACCTTCTGATAAAAGTTGCAATGAATCAAGCTGTTTTTTCAGGGTTTCCTGAGTCATTCTGTTTTGTGCCTGACCCGGATCACTGTATTTCTGGTAGCTGCCAATGATGGTATCATTTTTTACGTTCACAATGAACAGGCCATTCCCCAATAATTCAACAGTTGCTTCACCGGCAGGTGTTGAAAGCCGGAAAACCACTTTCTCGCCACTGAGCGTTACTTCCTTTTCGTCGTGACCGGCGCCATCACCGGCCTTAATGGTTTTGGCATCGGTATTGATCTCTGCAGGTCCTTTACTCATCACGATCATTTTCTTATCCTTACCGCAAGCCGTTAGTAAAATAACCGCACTGAGTAAAACCAGTATTTTTTTCATAAGTGGTGTTTAATAAAAAGTCCCGCTATGTGTTAGCGGGACCTAAAATAATACTATTTCCTGAGAGCGTTTATTTTGCTGCGTTAAAACGTTCTGCCACTTTATTCCAGTTAACTACGTTCCAGAAAGCGGCTAAATAATCGGCGCGGCGGTTCTGGTATTTGAGGTAGTAAGCATGTTCCCAAACATCGGCGCCAAGAATTGGTGCGCCTTTTACTTCGGCAATATCCATCAGCGGATTATCCTGGTTAGGGGTTGAAGACACTTCTAATTTACCATCTTTTACCAGCAGCCATGCCCAGCCACTACCGAAGCGGGTTAAACCGGCTGTTGCAAATTTTTCTTTGAATGCATCAAAAGAACCGAATGCTGCAGTAATAGCATCGGCCAATGCACCTGTTGGCGCACCACCTGCATTGGCTGCAAGGCTTTCCCAGAAGAAAGTATGGTTCCAATGGCCGCCACCGTTATTGCGTACTGCGGGACTGATAGACCCTGCAACAGCTACCAGTTCTGCCAAAGATTTTCCTTCGTTGGGTGTACCTGCAACAGCCTTGTTCAGGTTGTCAACATAGGCCTGGTGGTGTTTACCATGGTGAATCTGCATGGTAAGTGTGTCGATATGCGGTTCCAGTGCTTCGTGTGCGTAAGGTAAAGGAGCTAATGTAAATGACATGGTATATGTTTTTAAATGAAAATGAAAAATAACGGATGGGGTAACAAATTTAATGTTGTTCGGGAGATAACCGGCTAATGGGGATGAATTCTTTCTTAAATCGAAAGAAAGGTATAATTGGGAAATTTTGGTCCCGGCTAAGCCGGGAGGGGAATTGCAAAAGGTAAGAACACCCTGCTCTTTATTTCTGTTTAACCGTGCCTTCTCGCCCGCTAAGCTTAGGCGAGCGCGGTGTGCCTTTGTGTGAGAAAAATTTTCACACAAAGGCACAGTTTGACCTGTTTATCTTTTTGATTTAAAGAACGACCGCATTAACTGTGCACATTCATCTTCCAAAATACCTTTTGTAAGTTCTGTTTTTGGATGAAAAGGCCAGTTTTCTTTGGTGATATGTTTGAAACCATTTTTATCATCCGATGCACCGTAAACGATGCGGCCAATCTTACTCCAGTACAAAGCCCCGCAACACATCAGACAGGGTTCAACGGTTACATAGAGTGTTGCTTCGGGCAGGTATTTGGCGCCTAAAAAATTATAAGCCGAAGTTAATGCCAATATCTCTGCATGTGCTGTTGAATCATTCAGTAATTCCACCTGGTTATGTCCGCGCGAAATGATCTTATTATTGATAACCACCACAGCGCCCACCGGCACTTCATCAGCTTCATAAGCCAGTACCGCTTCTTTGAGGGCCTGCTGCATAAAATAGATATCGTCGTATTCAATCATGAAGCGAAAGTTATAATTGGGAAATTGGGAAAGCCGCGTCGCGGCTTACTTATTTCTTTCGTCTTAAAATTTCCCAATTTCCCTCCCGCCCAGGCGGGATCCCAATCCAACCCCCCCTTACAATTCCTTAATCACAATATTCCTGAACCACACATCATTGCCATGATCCTGTAAGGCAATATGGCCTTTGAAATATTTGCCAAAATCGGCCTTTGTTTTAAACTTACTGTTAGCAATCAGTTGCTTCCAGTTATCATCGCCATAAGTGGTAGAAACAGTAGTTACACCATTTAAAATAAATTCCAGTTTGCCTTTATTACTGATGATCTCTGCGGTGTTCCATTCGCCTACCGGTTTAACGGCACCTTCTTTGCCCGCAATCAGATCGTATAAATTAGCTGCGCGGTGTTTATTGATCTTACCATCAGGGTGACCATCATTATCCAACACCTGCATTTCAGGGCCTGTGTACCAAACGTATTCGTATTTGGCAGGATCGT
This sequence comes from Sediminibacterium sp., assembly GCA_036758845.1. Lineage (GTDB taxonomy): Bacteria > Bacteroidota > Bacteroidia > Chitinophagales > Chitinophagaceae > Sediminibacterium. The sequence continues at coordinate 25,642 of DAIOVU010000029.1, read as the reverse complement.
CCTGTACCCAGAATATTACTCCGCTGTTACCATTTTTTGAGATCTTCCAGTCGAGTTTCAGGTGAAAGTTTTCAAATTCCTGATCACTTACAATATCTCCGCCTTCTTTGGCCTGCGCTTTACCTGCGGCATCTAAGTAAATGGCACCATCTGCTACTTTCCATGCTTCACCTGTAGATTTTTTGCCAAAGCTGTGCCAGCCTTTGGTAGTTTTCCCATCAAATAAAGAGATCCAACCCTTTTCTTTTTGAGGAGAAGTTGTATGAACCATAGTATGTTTACCGGGTGTTGCCACCAGTAAAGAGACCGCCAGAACAGTGATTGCGGAAAATGATTGCATGGTTTATTTATTTTCGGAGTAAGAGAATATACTTTACCATTTGTTTGGCATCAGCCTCACTAACCAATGGATGCGGAGTCATAGGAATAGCTCCCCAAACACCAGAACCACCTTTAAGAACTTTGGCTGCAAGCAGGTTTACGTTCTCTTCTGTGTTCTCATATTTAGCGGCTACATCTTTGTATGCAGGACCGGTTACTTTCTCACTTACTTTATGACAGGTAAGGCAATCTGATTTGGCAACAAGTTCCAATCCTTTCTGATAATCAGGATTTGAACTGGCAGCAGAAGTTGCTGCTGCAGGTGTTGCAGGTGTTTCTTCTTTTTTGTCGTTGTTATTACTGCAGGCTCCCATAAAAGCCAGCAAAGCGATGACTACTGAGTACTTTTTCAATGTTAATTAATTTTTGGTTTAAGGTTAAAGTTATCAATCAATTCCTAAAATGCGACGGTTAAAATGATCATCGGCACCCGTTCCGGCAAAATCGTCAAATGCCTTTTCGGTTACTTTAATAATATGTTGTTTGATGAATGGCGCACCTTCTGCTGCTCCTGTTGCTGCATCTTTAATGGCACATTCCCATTCCATCACGGCCCATCCTTTATAATTATATGCAGCAAGTTTACTGAAGACAGATTTAAAATCTACCTGACCATCGCCCAATGAACGAAAACGTCCGGCCCTGTTAACCCAATTCTGGTAACCACCATATACACCCTGTTTTCCGGAAGAATTAAATTCCGCATCTTTTACATGAAACATCCTGATGCGTTCATGGTAATGATCGATATAACTGAGATAATCCAGACACTGCAAAACAAAATGCGAAGGGTCGTATAATAAACAGGCTCTTGCATGGTTGTTTACTTTTTCAAGGAACATTTCATAAGTAATACCATCATGCAGGTCTTCGCCGGGATGTATTTCGTAACAAAGATCCACACCTGCTTCATCAAACACATTTAATATGGGTAACCAGCGTTTGGCCAGTTCTGTAAAACCTGTTTCCACCAATCCTGCCGGGCGTTGCGGCCATGGATATACGGTATGCCATAATAATGCACCACTAAAAGTGGCGTGCGCTTTCAATCCTAAATTCTGAGAAGCCCTGGCTGCATACTTTAATTGCTGTACAGCCCATTCAGTTCTTGCTTTTGGATTGTTGCGTACATTTTCAGGAGCAAAGCCATCAAACAGCGAATCGTATGCGGGGTTTACCGCAACCAGTTGTCCCTGTAAATGGGTAGACAGTTCTGTGATCTCCATACCTGCGGCCGTTACAATGCCTTTGATCTCATCTGCATAGGTTTTACTCTCTGCAGCTTTTTGCAGATCAATACAGCGGCTGTCCCACGAAGGAATCTGAACACCTGTAAAGCCCAATGAGGCCGCCCATTTGCAGATAGATGCCAGTGAATTAAACGGTGCATCATCGCCCATAAATTGCGCAAGAAAAATACCCGGGCCTTTGATTGTTGTCATATTCAATGATTGAATGAGTGAATGGCAATTGTGAATTGTGAATGGTGAATGAGGATCGGGCTGATTTCCCGCCGTTATTGCCCATTCACAATTCACCATTCACACTAAAGTTCATATTTCGTCCACTTTTTATCAGATGCCGCCGATGCCACCACATTATCAATAAACGCCATGCCGCGGATACCATCTTCGAAAGAAGGGAAGTCGAGCATTTCTTTTGTAGGTGTGGTGCCATCAATTTTGGCGCTCAGGGTTAATGCAAAATTCCGGTAGATATTTCCGAAAGCTTCCAGATAGCCTTCGGGGTGCCCGCCGGGTGTGCGGCAGTTATGTGTGGCATAACTTGATAAGCGATCACCATAATTACCGCCGGCTCTTAATATTTGTGTGGGCTGATCCAGCCATTTAACTAATAAAGTGTTGGGTTCGTGTTGCGCCCATTCAATGCCACCTTTTTCTCCATACACGCGAATCTTTAAAGCATTCTCTTCACCAGCAGCCACCTGCGATGCCATAAGTACACCGGCAGCGCCGTTATCAAACTTCAATAAAACATTACCATCATCATCTAATGCACGCCCTTCAACCATTGCATTAAGATCAGCACAGAGATGAGTGATTTTTGAACCGGTAATGTATTCAGAAAGATGTGCAGCATGTGTACCTATATCACCCATACAACCGCTCTTTCCGGATTTTTTGGGGTCTGTTCTCCATGCCGCCTGTGCATTACCTTCTCTTTCGGTTAGTTTGCTTAACCATCCCTGCGGATACTCAACCCACACTTTACGGATCTTACCCAGCACACCATCCTGTACCATGGCTTTTGCCTGCTTAACCATTGGGTAACCGGAATAAGTATGCGTAAGGCAAAGTATTAAACCTGTTTCTTCTACTTTCTTTTTTAATTGTTTGGCTTCATCAAGTGTAAAGGTCATGGGTTTTTCAATTACAACATTGAACCCATGATCAAGAGCCATCATGGCCGGAGCAAAGTGTGCGAAGTTGGGTGTAACGATGGTTACAAAATCCATCCGCTTATCGGCAGGGAGTTGACTTTCTTTTGTAATCATCTCATCATAAGTGAGATAGGTTCTGTTGGCAGGCAGAAATAACATCTCGCCCGAAGCTTTCGCTATTTCAGGGTTAATACTTAATGCCCCACATACAATTTCAATCAGGCCATCCATATTGGCGGCAAGGCGATGTATGGCTCCGATAAAGGCATCTTTGCCTCCACCTACCATTCCCATTCTGAGTTTACGGTTCATGAATATGTACTTTTTTGTTAAATTCTAATGTTTTTTTGATAGGATGCGTCTAAAAGACGCAATGAGTTGTAAAGCTTATAAAAATTTTTGATGAACGGATGATTTTTATCAATCTGGTTTAAAAATTAAAATTACATTTAACCTCTGATTGTTTCCATATTTAACTCTAACGACATGCAGACTACTCCTCAACGTAGCCAATTATTTGTGGCCAGTTGCCTGGCCTTATTAGTAACTTCTCTTTCTTTTGGTATACGTGCAGGTATACTTGGACGACTCGGCACTCAATTTAATTTAGACGCAGCACAGCTTGGAACTATTGCTGCCACTGCTTTCTGGGGATTCCCTTTGGCAGTAATTATTGGCGGCTTTATTGTTGATGTGATTGGCATGAAGCGTTTGCTTATTGTTGCTTTTATTTTTCACCTGGCAGGAATACTGCTTACCGTTTTTGCAGGCGGATACTGGAGCCTGTTTATCTCAACACTTTGTATAGGCATTGCGAATGGTACGGTAGAAGCAGCCTGTAATCCATTGGTAGCCACCATCTATTCAGATAATAAGACCACAAAACTCAACCACTTTCATTTGTGGTTTCCGGGTGGAATAGTGATTGGTACTTTATTGGTATTTTTTCTCGATAAGATTGGCGTTGGCTGGCAGATTCAGGTTGGATTAATGGCCATACCCACACTTATTTACGGCTTCCTCTTCAGCAAACTCGATTTTCCTGTTACCGAAAGAGTGGCAAGCGGTGTTTCTACAGGTGATATGTATAAAGCATTACTGAACCCTTTATTTGTAGTGATGATCATTCTGATGTTTGGAACAGCCATCACAGAATTATTTACCGGGCAATGGATAGATGTGTTGCTAAAGAATGTATCTGATAATGCCATCCTGCTGCTTACTATCGAAACAGGTATCATGGTAATTGGCCGTGGATTTGCGGGGCCGGTAGTACATAAATTATCGCCAACGGGTGTTTTATTGATCTCTGCCATACTGGCTGCTGCCGGATTATACCTGTTAGGACATAGTTCGGGCAATATGCTGTTTGTTGGCGCTATTGTTTTTGGTATGGGTGTTTGTTATTTCTGGCCAACCATGCTGGGCTTTGTATCGGAGAACCTGCCTAAAACAGGCGCTGTTGGTATGAACCTGATGGGCGGTGCGGGCATGTTTGCCGTATCGGTATATACCATATTCATGGGTGGCTATTATGATAAACTGGTGGCAGCCAAACTGCGCGCCGGTGATACTTCTGATGCTGCTATGAATGAAGCCAAAAAATTGGCAGGGCCCGAAGTGTTAAATGCCACACTGATTATACCTGTTGTTCTTGTTATCGCATTTGCTGTTTTGTTGTTTTATATGCGTGGTAAAAAAAGTATAAAATCAGCAACAGCATCTGCTGCGTAAGTGGCATCGGTTTAAATTTATACACCAACGATTATGATCAATCGATCCAACAGAAGGCGCGCTATTAAAAATATCCTTGCAGGCTCTGCCGCACTGGCTGCAGGTACTGCTTTGCCATCATTGGCTTCTGCAAAAACTGCTGATAAGAAAAATGATGCACTGAAAGGAAATATCCAGCACGCGGTTTGCCGTTGGTGTTTTAACGATCTTTCTGTTGAGCAGCTTTGCATGGCTGCCAATGAAATTGGTATCAAAGGAATTGACCTGGTTGGCCCGAAAGACTGGCCCACACTTAAAAAATACCATCTTGTTTCGTCCATGTGTAATGGTGCAGAGATCAGCCTTACACAGGGCTGGAACGATAAGCAATACCATCCTACCTTAATTAAAAATTATACAGAACATATTGATCTTGTTGCCAACGCCGGTTTTAAAAATCTTTTCTGCGCCAGCGGAAACCGTAATGGCATGGATGATGAAACAGGATTAAGAAACTGTGTGGATGGATTAAAACAGATTGTTGGCCAGGCAGAAAAAAGAGGTGTGGTACTAACGATGGAGTTGCTGAACAGCAAAATAGATCACAAAGATTATATGTGCGACAGAACACAATGGGGTGTTGAATTGTGTAAGCGCATCGCCTCACCCAATTTCAAACTGTTGTACGATATCTATCATATGCAGATAGATGAAGGAGATGTGATACGTACCATCAGGGATTACAATACTTATATCGGCCACTATCATACAGCCGGTGTTCCGGGCAGGCATGAGATTGATGAAACACAGGAATTATATTATCCTGCCATAATGAAAGCTATTCTGGCAACCGGGTTTAACGATTATGTTGCCCAGGAATTTATTCCGTTGGCTGCAGACAAATTAGGATCATTGAAGAAAGCGGTATTAATATGTGACGTGTAATAAGTTGGGAGTTTGGAGTTAGAAGTCTGGAGTCTCAATCAAATCACTCCAGATTCCAGACTCCAAACTCCAGACTATCTCAAATAAACCAAACAACCAAAAAACAAACAGAATCATGTCCGATCAAAACTATGACGCAATTGTTGTCGGCTCCGGTATCAGCGGCGGCTGGGCGGCAAAAGAACTTACCGAGAAAGGGTTAAAGGTCTTGATGCTGGAACGTGGGCGTAACATTGAACACATTAAAGATTATGTGAACGCCAACAAAGAAGCATGGGATTATCCGCACCGTGGCAGAAGAACACAGCAGATGATCAATGATTACCCGGTACTGAAACGTGATTATCCTCTGAACGAAACCAACCTTGATTACTGGGTAAGTGATAAAGAAAGCCCTTACACCGAGATCAAGCGTTACGACTGGTTTCGCGGATACCATGTAGGTGGCCGTTCATTGATGTGGGGAAGACAAAGCTACCGCTGGAGCGATTTTGATTTTGGAGCCAATGCAAAAGACGGTATCGCTGTTGACTGGCCCGTTCGTTACAAAGAGATCGAGCCATGGTATGATTATGTAGAAAAATTTGCCGGCATCAGCGGTAACCGCGATGGCCTGGCACAATTACCAGACGGGCAGTTCCTGCCTCCGATGGATATGACCTGTGTAGAGAAAGATGTTGCAGCCAGGCTGAAAGAATATTATAAAGGTGCCCGTGCCATGATCATTGGACGCACTGCCAACCTTACTGTTCCGCACGAAGGAAGAACCAATTGCCAGTTCAGAAATAAATGCTGGCTGGGTTGCCCCTTCGGTGGATACTTCAGCACACAATCTTCTACTTTGCCTGCGGCGATGAAAACCGGTAAGCTCACACTCAGGCCATGGTCTATCGTTACAAAAGTGTTGTACGATAAGGATAAGAAAAAAGCAACAGGCGTAGAAGTGCTGGATGCAGAAACCAACAAAACATACACGTTTAATGCGAAGATCGTTTTCTTAAATGCATCAACTTTTAACTCAGCCTGGATATTGATGAACTCTGCAACCGATGTATGGCCCGATGGCCTGGGTAGCAGCAGCGGAGAGCTGGGTCATAATATTATGGATCACCACCTTGGTGTGGGTGCGGGCGGACGTGTGGAAGGATTTGAAGACAAATATTACTTCGGCCGCCGCGCCAACGGTATCTATATCCCACGTTACCGTAACCTGTTTGGAGATAAACGCGATTACCTGCGCGGCTTCGGTTACCAGGGAGGCGCCGGCAGACAGGGATGGAGCCGTGATATTGCTGAGCTGACCATTGGCGGCGAATTCAAAGATGCATTAACAGAACCCGGAAGCTGGACAATGGGCATGGGCGGCTTTGGAGAAATATTACCTGATCATTCCAACAAAATAACACTGGATAAAACCAAAAAAGATAAATGGGGACTGAATGTACTGGCCTTCGACGCAGAACTGAAAGACAATGAAATGAAGATGCGTAAAGACATGCAGCAGGATGCCATTGAAATGCTGGAAGCTGCCGGTGTAAAAGATGTAAAAGGATATGATGCCAATGCATACCAGGGTCGTGGTATTCACGAAATGGGTGCTGCACGTATGGGTGCCGATCCAAAAACTTCTGTACTCAATAAATTTAACCAGGTTTGGGATGCGCCTAACGTATTTGTAACAGATGGGGCGTTTATGACATCTGCTGCGTGCGTTAACCCATCGCTCACTTACATGGCCTTTACTGCAAGAGCAGTGGATCATGCGGTGGCTGAGTTGAAGAAAAATAATTTATAAGGTGAGTAGTGAGTGGTGAGTAGGCAGTAAAGCCAACACTCACTACTCACCACTGACCACTCACTAAATCATCATTTTAAAAACACAATCTCATGAATAGAAGAGAAGCCATCTCCAGTGTAGCCCTGCTCCTGGGTGGAACTATTTTGGGCGCCGAAGCTTTTTTGTCGGGCTGTAAAACCAAGTCGGAATTAGGCGTAAGTTTCTCACCCGGCGACATTTCTTTTTTGGATGAAGTAGCCGAAACCATTTTACCTGCCACCGGCACACCCGGTGCCAAAGCCGCCAAAGTGGGCGAGTTCATGACCGTGATGGTGCGTGATTGTTATGAAGAGAAAGACCAGAAAGTGTTTATGGATGGCATGAAAAAACTGGATGAAGCCAGTAAAACAAAAAATGGTAAATCTTTTATTGACAGTACGCCACAACAGCGCCATGATCTGTTAGTTGCTCTTGATGCAGAACAGAAAGAATACCAGAAAAACAGGAAAGAAGGCGATGCTACCCATTATTTCCGCATGATGAAAGAATTAACTTTATCCGGTTACTTCACCTCTGAAGTAGGCGCTACCAAAGCCTTGCGCTATGTAGCTGTTCCGGGTAAATATGAAGGTTGTATCGATTACAAAAAAGGGGATAAAGCATGGGCAACGTAGAGGGTTTGTAGTTTGTAGTCTGTGGTCTGTAGTTGAAATAAAATAACCACAGACCACAGACTACAAACCACAAACTTAAAATACCTCTTGAATTTTACATGAACGCAGTGAACACACTGCTTACAAATTGAAAGCTATGTCAACCAACAGAAGAGATTTTTTACGTACCGGTGCTTTTGCGGCATTGGGGTTAAGCATTCCGTTTGCAGGAAAGTCTTCCCTTGTGGAAGAGTTTGCAAGATTTAAAAACATTCCAAAATTCGGGATTCAGTTATGGACAGTGAAAGAAGATATGGGTGCCAATGCAAAAGATACCCTGCAAAAAATTTCTTCTTATGGCTACAAACTGATCGAAAGTTTTGAAGGACAGAAAGGAATGTTTTGGGGATGGAAGCATACTGAGTTCAAAAAATACATGGACGATCTGGGTATGAACATCATTTCATCTCACTGCAATAACACGGTTGACTTTGAGCGTAAAGCTGCAGAAGCCGCAGAGATCGGAATGAAATACCTGATCTGTCCGTACAAAGGCCCTCAAAAATCAATTGATGATTTTAAAAGGTTTGCAGATGAGTTTAATAAATCGGGTGAGATCTGTAAGAAGAACGGTATCCGCTTTGCTTACCACAACCACGATTACTCATTCAAACCCATCAATGGAGAAGTACCGCAGGATGTGATGATGAACAATACCGACAAAAACCTGGTAGATTTTGAAATGGATATTTATTGGGTGGTTGCAGCGGGAGAAGATCCCAAAGCATGGTTTGCCAAGCACCCCGGCCGTTTCAAACTTTGTCATGTAAAAGACCTGGGAAAAACGGCTACCGGTCATGAGTCTGTTCAAATAGGCAAAGGCACTATCAATTATCCATCCATCCTGAAAGCGGCCGCAGCCAACGGTATGAAGTATCATATTGTTGAGCAGGAAGCTTTCACCGGCACCAATCCATTAGAAAGCGCCGCAGCGGATGCGAAGTATATGAAGGGGTTGAATTATTAAGTACACCATCCCCAACCCTCCCGGCAAAGCCGGGACAAGCTCTGAAGGGGTGGCCAGCGAAGCGCAGCCGTGGGGAACGAAAATCAGGCCAACAAAAAAAGCGGTTCATCTAATGTGAACCGCTTCTCATAATAAAATCTCCCTAACTCCCCCTTCAGGGGGCTGGGGGGTAAGACTGGGCTAAGCCTTGATTACACCCCTAAACTCCATCCTTCCCTATACTTCCTTTTCACAAACTGATTGGCATCATCAAAATTGGTGATCCGCATATTAGGGCCATCCCATAATAATTTAATGTTGCGGCCGGGATAACTATTTCTGCCGTTGGCATCTTTGCGTGAAATATGATAACTGCGGATAGCAAGGTTACCCATCAGCACACTTTCAGTTAATGGACCTGCAATATCAAAATTAGAACTGAGGTGTTTAGCCTGCTCAGATCCGTAACCTGTAATAGCAGCTTCTACCCATGCAGCATAGTGTCCGCCATCGCCTTTAGGAACACGTGCCACTGTTTGCGGAACCATTGTTTCTTTGGTGCGTGATGTAGGCAATAAATTCGGGAACATACCATAAGTGCCACAGATCATTTTGCCTTTTGTACCGAGGAAGATGGTACCGTTGCCACCATCGCCCATTATTTCATTAGGGCCAAGTTCTTCAGGGCGGTCGGGTTGAATACCACCATCCATCCAGTGCAGTTTAACATCGGGCTTGCCATTCATGCCTTTAAAAGTTAAGGTGATGGAAGATGCTACCGGTCCTGAATCGGGGTACACGCCGCGTGTCCAGTTTTCTATATAGGGAGTGGCGATACTGCATTCTGCGGAAATTGGATAACCAAGACCAAGTACAGCAAAGGCGGGCGCCATAATATGACAGGCCATATCGCCAAGGGCGCCGGTACCATAATCCCACCAGCCGCGCCAGTTAAAAGGAACTAATTTTTCTACATAATCGCGGTAAGGGGCAGTACCTAACCAGAGGTTCCAATCCAGTTCGGCAGGAACAGGTGGTTTGTTGGCAGACCAGGGGATGCCCTGCGGCCAAACAGGCCTGTCAGTATAGCAATAGATGGTATGCACATCGCCAATAATACCGGCATTGTACCAGTCCTGCAACTGCCGAACACCATCGCCCGATGCACCCTGGTTACCCATTTGTGTTACCACTTTATAATCGTGCGCAGCTTTGGTAAGCATACGGGCCTCATAAATATCGTGGGTAAGTGGTTTTTGCACGTATACGTGTTTACCCAACTGCATGGCACCCATGGCAATTACAGCGTGCATATGATCTGGTGTTGCCACAGAAACGGCGTCAAAATTTTTGTGCTCTTTATCAAGCATTTCGCGGTAGTCTGTATAGATCTTTGCCTTAGGATAACGTTTACGGCTGGTTGCTGATTGACGCGAATCAACATCGCAAAGGAAACCGATATCGGCTTTGCCGCTGTTGTAAAAAGCCCACAGGTCGCTTTCGCCTTTACCGCCTACGCCTACACCGGCTACGGTAAGCCTGTCGCTGGGTGCGGTAAAACCACGGCCCATTACATGACGTGGAATAATGTAAAAACCGGCAGCGGCCAAAGCAGCATTGCGGATAAAGTTTCGCCTTGAGTTTTGATTACCTGACTCAGGTATTTTGTTAACGGGGTTCTTTTTCATACAGTCAATCATTGGTTGTTAGGTGTATAAAATATGGAACCTGAATTTATACAAATATTTCAATTAATGCACCTGCAGATTGACGAGTGGCGGAATCATTTTTGTATAAACGGAAACGGAATGATTATCTTCATAACTGATTTACGATCCAATGCAAACAGCCTCTCCGGAATGGAGGGGCTGTTCTGTTGATAGAGGTTGCTGCAGGTTGTTTCAATAAGAGAAGACGAAGTAAAAGAGAAGGAAGCCCCCCACTTCTATAAGTTCTTTTCCTCGTTTCTCTACTATTGAAATCTTTACGCAGCCATATAAAATTGCATAAGTTTATAATCCGATGGTTGGTGGTTTCCTGTTTTCGATATACATATCGAGGCCGACATATTTACCGTTAATTTTTTTCAGCACTGTGGTGTCTACATAACCGTATGTTCTCTGCAGGTTAAGAGAGTCGCTGTAATTATAAGTGATGATGATCCATCTGTCAGTATCAAGCGCCAGATTTTTTTGGATGGCTACTGTACCGTTATTGGCTGCAGCACTAATATGATAGGCACCTTTTGAAAACTTACGTGCATCCAGCTCCTGAAAACCCGGTTTGATAACAGTGTTAACAGTTTGAGCCCTTGACTCGCCATTTCTATGGCTGATGGATAGGTTGATGGGGATGCCTGTATCACTATTGTTATAAACAATTACATGAGCCATTGGGCGATAAGAACTACAGGCTGCAAATACTAACAGGAACAGGGCAAAAGGAATTACTAAACGCATACGCATATAGATATTGGTTTTAAATGCACTACATAGAACGCCGCAAAAGTAACGGTATAGAAATTTTTTTCCAACCGCATATTCATGTGGCTAACCATAGCTTGACGCAACCAGGTTAAATAACGTTGCTTATCCCCCCATTTTTTTTATGAACGGAAGGATTTATTACATAAAGCAAAAAAGGGGGTAGTGTTTTGTAGGGGGATGTTGACAGTTGTGTTGGAAACAACAACTTTTATCTTACTAACACAGAAGGCTTTGTACCTCGCGATAACAACTTTATTCCCAGCATCCCCCCCGAGATTACGGGCAAGTGTTACTGCGAGGTACCAAGCAACCTGTGTTCTGCAATATTGCACATTGCAACTGATTAGCAGTGTATAACCTGCTTTTTGCAAGTGGCAATAAAATTTGCAATGCAAAAAAACGATAAATGTTCGAGGCGGCCTACCGTTAAAACACCCAATTTTATAAATGGAGGGAGGAATTGTGTTAATTTTTTTGCATCAACGCAACTTTCTGTATGCTATCAACGTTTTTACAGATAGTATGAATCCAATTTTCAACTGCCTGTTCTTTTGGGGATAGGCAGTTTTTTTGTAGGCTAAACGCAAAACGCTTAACGCAGAATGCTGAACGCTTAACGCTTAACGCATGACGTCACTGCGAGGAACGAAGCAGTCTGTGGTGCAATCTTGTTATAATGAAGTATATAGTGATGCAATTTCGTTAAAACTCATATTGATAAAAAGCTCCTTTTTCAATGGCTTCTACAATCATTGTTTCATTTCTTAATTGCTCTTCGGTTAGATCATCTTGAAACAAATCGTCTATTGCATTATAAATGTCAAAAGTGTTAGTACTTGGGTAATAGAATATCCTTTTGCTACTGCGAGCGTATCCATTTAGCCTAATATAAAATTCTGTACAACTATTTCGATCATCAAAGTTGGCAACTTTTTTAAGTTCCTCTATAGATTTAATGAATTTCACGGTAAAAATTTTCTCAAATATACTTAAATGACTCTTAAAGTCCGTTGACTTAAAAGCCACATTTGTTGACCTTTCCTAAATGGACATTAAGTTAAAAATTGGGCAAAGGATTAAAACATTGAGAAAGGTCTTGGAACTTTCTCAAGAAGGGTTAGCCTATAAAGCAGAAGTTGACAGGACGTATGTAACAGATGTTGAGAATGGAAGAAGAAATGTTTCTGTTGAAATCTTAGAAAGATTAATCGCTGCACTTGAAGTGTCCTTCTCTGAATTCTTTAATTCTAAAGAGTTTAAGAAATGAAGGAATTAATTCATCCAGGCGATATCATCTCTTATTTTGATATGTGCCAAACAGAAGGATATAGCCTTCAGCGGGGAATGAATTTTAGAGTGAATGAGGGTGTATGTGTTTTTTTAATGTCTCTGCGAAAAGGTGCGCCCTATGCTGATCGGGTTGAAGAAAATGGCCAAATACTAATTTATGAAGGGCATGATGCACAAAAAAACTGGGCCCGAATCCCAAAAGAAATGGATCAGCCAATGTATAGCCCTGTGGGCACATTAACGGAAAATGGAAAGTTTCATGAAGTTGCTCAAAAATATAAAAAAGGCTTGCAAAACCCAGAGCCAGTAAAAGTGTATGAAAAGATAAAAGATGGTATTTGGGTTTATAATGGTGTATTTGAATTATTAGATTCTTGGTTGGAAGACTCTGATAATCGAAAGGTGTTTAAATTCAAGCTAAAAATCACCGATAGAACTATCGATTTAAAAGAAAGACGACAGAAAGAAATACAAGAACTTGATCATAACAGAATAATACCAACTTCTGTGAAGCTGGCAGTTTGGAAAAGAGACAAAGGAAAATGTACACAATGCGGGAGTACTGATAATTTACACTTTGATCATATTCTTCCTTATGCCAAAGGTGGGACCTCACTTAGAATTGAAAACATTCAATTATTGTGCGCCAGACATAATCTCCAAAAGAGTGATAAAATCATTTAGTTTTTTAGGCATGTTATAACTACGCTGGGCTTTGGTATGCACATCAGTCATAGTGTAAGGTAATAAAAGCGTGAGTTTTTGCGGTAAATACCTAATGGAAAACCGTTGAGGCCCTCTTTACTTTGTAAGCATTAGCATGTTAACTTTTTCTTACACATGAAACCTACTTATATAATATTATTGGCCCAAGGAAATACCGTTTTACCAGCGAGGGGAAAAGACTAATTGTAAAATTGGTAGAATTTACACCTACCGGGCAGCCTAATATCTATAATCTGGGTTTTGGAGATCTCCTGCCTCATGACAAAATAGATGATAAAATTATTTCCGACAATGGTGATATGGTAAAAGTGTTTGCAACTGTTATTCAAATTGTAACTGAATTTACCGCGAAATATCCATTTCTGAAGATCTTCTTCAGTGGCAGTTCTTCAGCAAGAACAAAAATGTATAACCGGATACTTAAAATGCATTGCGCAGAGTTTAGCCGGGAGTTTAAAATAACCGGGCTAATTAAGCAGGGATCTGAAATTATAGAAGTGGCGTACGATCCGATTGGGTTTAAACCGTACCTGGCTTTTTTTATTGAAAGAAAAACTTAAATTTGAATCTGATGGCAACAACCCCAAAACATATAACCCCTAAAGCTTCTAAGAAGAAACAAGCTATAAAAGCTATTGCTAAATCTTATCCTGCACCGGAAGACACTTTGTTTCCTGAGAAATTAGCGAGGGCTAATGAGTTGCTTTCCAAAGCCAGGCTACTTCCCCGTTAATCAGATCATTGTTTGTTTTTAGCTTTCAGAAACAATCGTTTCCCTATAAACAGAGAACCGGGATAAAGAATTAACGATTAAAAACCCCCAACCCCCTTTGTTGGAAGAAGTATAAACAATGAGTATCTTGTAATTGTTCCTTTAACCTATTGCTTATGCCAACAGAGCTTCTTCAGCGCCTTACTGCTATGCGCCGTTATTTTGAGAGCGGCGCTACCAAACCCTACGCATTCCGCAAACAACAATTACTTGCTTTAAAACAGGCAGTGATAACGCATGAGGCAGAAATATATGCTGCATTGTATGCCGATCTGAAAAAATGCAAAGAAGAATGCTGGGTTACCGAGAATGGATTTTTTCTTGCAGAACTCAATGATACCTTGCGCCACCTGCGTGCATGGATGGAACCGGAAGCTGTGCCAACCAATTTACTCAATCTCCCATCGGGCAGCCGTGTAATGCATGAACCCCTTGGTGTGGCGCTGGTGATTGGTCCGTGGAACTATCCCCTTCAGTTATTATTCACCCCATTACTGGGCGCTATTGCTGCCGGTAATTGTGTGGTGCTTAAACCAAGCGAATTTGCACCTGCCACTGCCCTGGTGATGCAGAAAATGATTGAATCTGTTTTTCCCAAAGAATACATCCTGTTTGTACCCGGCGATGGCGCTGTGGTTGTTCCTGAAATGATGAATGGGTTTAGGTTTGATCATGTATTTTATACCGGCAGTACTGCTGTTGGAAAGATCATTTATAAAATGGCTGCCGAAAAACTGGTGCCTGTTACACTGGAGCTGGGCGGTAAAAGCCCCTGTGTGGTGGAGAGCGATGCTAACATTAATATTGCCGCCAAGCGGATTGTGATGACCAAATTTTCCAATGCCGGACAAATGTGCGTGGCGCCTGATTATGTGCTGGTGCATGCATCAAAAAAAGAAGCATTGGTGGCTGCATTAAAAAACAGGATTGTACAGTTCTTTGGCGATAAGCCGGAAGAGAGTGAGAACTATGGGAAACTGATCAATGAAAAACAGTTTAACCGCGTGGTTAATTATTTAGTACAGGGCCATTTGTTGCATGGCGGGCGGTACAATAAAGAAACACTGTTTATTGAACCCTCTTTACTTGATGATGTGAGCGTAGATGCGGCTGTTATGCAGGAAGAAATATTTGGTCCTGTTTTACCCATACTTAGTTTTAATGCGATGGAGGAAGCGCTGGCTATTATTGCACGCCATCCCAACCCACTGGCTTTTTATGTATTCACCTCAAACAGTGATAAAGAAAAACAATGGTTAGATGCAGTGCCTTCGGGTGGGGCCTGTGTAAATAATGCAAGCTGGCATTTAACCAATCCGGGCCTGCCTTTTGGTGGCCGCGGTTTTAGCGGAACAGGCGCTTACCATGGAAGATATTCATTTGAAACCTTCAGTCATAAAAAAGCAGTGATGAAAACCCCCACCTGGTTTGATCCTGCTTTAAAATACCCGCCGTTAAAGGGTAAGCTGGGGATTTTTAAATGGATTATCAGGTAGAACGATTAATTTAATATAGGATTAGCGGATTGGCGGATTACGGATTAACGGATTAACTCAATTCGCCAATCCGTAATCCGCTAATCCGTTAATTCGCAATCCGCCAATCACATGAAGAAAACAATTATCATACTTGTACTTATTCTTATAGCCCTGTTTCTGATTAAAAGAAAAGACATGACATGGAGACAATCTATTTTAAAAGCAATCTATCCCCTGATCATGCTGAAAGGGAAATTATTTCCGGGAGCAAAAGATGTACAGGTAAATAAAGACCAAAAACAACCGATCAATTCTTTCTACACATTAAAAGCCATTAACAATCATGGCGACACGGTAGACTTCAGTCAGTTTAAAGGAAAAAAAGTATTGATCGTTAACACCGCCAGCGATTGTGGTTTTACAGCGCAGTATGATGAACTGGAACAGTTGCACCAGCAATACAAAGACAAATTAGTAATGATGGCTTTCCCCGCCAACGATTTTAAGGAACAGGAAAAGAAAGACGATGCAGCTATTGCTTCTTTTTGTAAAATCAATTACGGCATCAGTTTTCCTTTGATGCGGAAAAGCCATGTAGTAAAAAGTGCTGAACAAAACCCCGTGTTTCAATGGTTAACCAACGCCTCACAAAATGGCTGGTGCAATCAGCAGCCGGTATGGAATTTTAGTAAATATGTGATTAATGAAGAGGGCGTATTAACGCATTTTTTCTCGCAAATGATTTCACCAACGGACGAAAAAGTAAAGGAGGCTATCGGTGCTCAATGATAGAGTGATAGAATGCAAAAGAGAAGATGTATAAAACATTCTATCAGTCATTCATTGCCCCCTACACCGGACATTTTTCGTGGTAATTGATCAACTCTATCGGTGTACGCTCAATCTCAAATCCGTGGTAGTGTACTTTTACTTCGTCCAGCACCGCTTCCACTTCTTCTATTGTTTTTAATGTAACAAGTTTGTTTCGGTATTCTTTAATATTGGGTAAACCTTTCAGGTAATTGGCATAATGCCTGCGCATTTCGTTGATGCCAACAACAGGGCCTTTCCATTCAAGCGATTTGCGCAGATGTTTGCGGGCCACTTCCACGCGTTCTTCCAGGGTAGGGAAAGGCAGCAACTCACCAGTTGCAATATAATGTTTGATCTCTCGGAAGATCCACGGATAACCAATAGCGGCGCGGCCAATCATGATACCATCAATGCCATAACGGTTTTTATATTCGAGCGCTTTTTGCGGGCTGTCGATATCGCCATTACCAAATACGGGGATGTTTATGCGGGGATTGTTTTTAACTTTTGCAATCAGCGACCAGTCGGCTTCGCCTTTATACATCTGCGAGCGGGTACGGCCATGAATGGCGAGAGCTTTAATGCCAACATCCTGCAGGCGTTCGGCAACTTCTTCAATATTCTTTGTGTTATCATCCCAACCCAGCCTTGTTTTTACAGTAACCGGCAGTTTGGTACTTTTTACAACTGCTTCTGTTAAGCGAACCATCAGGTCCACATCCTTCAATACACCGGCGCCGGCACCCTTGGTCACCACTTTTTTTACAGGGCAGCCGAAATTAATATCAACCAGGTCGGGGTTTACGGTTTCTACAATTTTGGCGCTTAATGCCATGGCTTCTTCATCGCCTCCAAATATCTGGATACCAATGGGGCGTTCGTAATCAAAAATATCGAGTTTATGCCGGCTTTTAATGGCATCGCGGATAAGGCCCTCGCTGCTGATGAATTCGGTATACATCAGGTCGGCGCCATTATCTTTACATACGGCACGGAAAGGCGGATCGCTCACATCCTCCATGGGTGCCAGCAATAATGGGAAATCGGGTAATATTATCTCGCCTATTTTAACCATATTGTGCCTGTATCGGACAGGAAAGGGGAATCAGGATTTATTGCCTTTTATCCTTTAACCGTCCTTTATTTTTAAAGAAGTTGCAAATTTACAATCTTATTTTTCAATAGCATGAACCAAAGGCCCGCGATCAATTATCCCCTGCAATTTGCTTTTTTACTGGGATTGATGGGTGTTTTTATTGTTTTAACGGCTTTTCTGGTGCCTTTTATTGGCAGTTTGATGCTGCATACGCCTTTTATGCAGGTAACATCACAATTAAACAGGCCCGAAAACACCGATGTTTCCCGCTTTTTAAATACGTTGGCCTCTTTACTGGTATTCTTATTGCCGGCCTTGTTACTGGCAAGATTGGTAAGTAAACAACCATTTGCCTATCTGGGTTTTAATACGGTTGTGAGCGCCAAACAGGTTGTTTGGGTGCTGCTGATCATGTTTGCAGGCATCATGCTCAGTGGTGCACTGGGCGAGCTAAATGAAAAAATTCCGTTGCCCGCCAGATGGTATGCCCGGGCCAAAGCATTGGAAGATGAGTACAAAGCTTCCATGATGTCATTGGCCAATATGAAAACACGGGCCGACTATATTTTGTCGCTGATTGTATTGGCTGCTGCGCCCGCTATGTTTGAAGAGATCCTGTTCAGGGGCGGATTTCAGCAGGTGTTTATTGGCTGGACAAATAATAAATGGTTAGGCATCATCATTACCAGTATCCTGTTCAGCGCTTTTCATTTTTCGTATTTTGGGTTTTTGCCAAGGTTTGCTTTGGGGCTGATATTGGGATTGATTTTTTTATACAGTAAAAATATCTGGTTAAATATTTTCCTGCATTTTTTGAACAACGCGTTTGTAGTAACACAATTATACCTTGCTTCAAGAATGGGGCGTTCACTCGAAAAAACGATGGATGAAAGTGTGCCGGTATGGTGGGGTATTGTAGCGCTTGGCCTGCTGGTTATATTCTTCCGGTCTTTTAAAAAAGAAACCAAACTGGTACTTACCGCGCATCAACAGCAAATTTATTCATCTCCCGAAAACATACACTCCTGATGGAACCCTGGCAAAAAGTATATGCAACCCGTAATTCTGCAGAAGCAAGCATTATACAAGGCATGCTGGAAGAAAACAATGTGCCCGTACAGATCATGAACAAGCAGGACAGCAGTTACCTCAACTTTGGAGATATAGAATTATACGTGCCCGGGCATTTGTTTGAAATGGCAAAACAATTAGTTGAGAAGAACCTGTTGAATTAGGGGCCTCAAATTGCGTGAGACGTGAATCGTGAGGCGTCAATCGTGAGACGTGAGTTGTGAATCGTGAATAGATCATAATGTGTTGTGCGATTAAACACATAGTTACATAGGTCTGGAAAAAGGGCGGATAGTTCAAAAACGATGCTTCCTCTTGTTTTCCCTATGAGCCTATGTGTTTCAAAAAAAGATTTGAGATAGTGTCTAAGAAATATTCAATTCTCATCCCTCACGCCTGACGATTGACGCCTCACGATTGATGCCTCACGATTTTTATCCTTTTTGGTGATCTCCTCCAGACATTCGTACTTCGTGTTATCAAAACTGTATTTGCCACATGGCTTTTAACTTTCAAACTTTCAGAACACGTGCTTTAACAGCCATTGTTTTTGTGGTGGTGATGTTGTTTGGTTTGTTATGGAACCAATGGAGTTTCCTGGCGTTGTTTTCTGCTATTCATTTTGGTTGCTGGATTGAATACCAGAAACTGGTTGGATTAATTGATAATGATTACACACAGATCACCCCGCTTCACAGGTATGGGATGATGTTTGCAGGATGGGGTATTGTGTTATGGATGACAGACTCATCTTACCAGATCGGCAATATCAGTGTGCATGTGGCAGGGTGGTGGATCTTTTCCATCAGTTTTATTGTATTTGTGCTGGGCGAATTTATACTTAGCAACAGCATTAAACCAAGGCTATGGGCGCATTCTATTTTAGGTCTTGTTTATATTTCGTTAAGCTGGGGATTGATGATGCGTTTATGGGGTAATCTGCATCAAACGGTTTTTGCAGGAGAAAACCAGACAATGCCTGTTTTGCTTATCGCTTCTATCTGGATCAATGATACAATGGCATACCTGGTGGGCTCAATGATAGGCAGAACACCACTATCCCCTGTTTCGCCCAAAAAAACATGGGAAGGAACCATTGGCGGCGCTATACTGGCTGTGCTGGTAGTAGTGCTGATTGGTTTTTATGCGTTTCATTTTTCCATCGCCCCATTGGTCATTATTTCTTTAACAGCCGCCATTGCCGGTACATTAGGCGACTTGTTTGAAAGCAAACTGAAAAGGCTTGCCAATGTAAAAGATAGTGGCCAGATCATGCCCGGCCATGGTGGTTTTTTAGACAGGTTTGATTCTTTACTGCTGGCAACCACAACAGTATGGATTATATTTTATCTCTTTTATTAGTGATGAGAAAGGCACGCATAGGCGCTAAGGCGCAAATTAAAACTGCGCCTTTGCGCCTTAGCGTGCCCCCTTCATAATATCTCCGAAAGGCTATCTCTTTCTCAACATTCCGTTTTACCTTTACAGTTCAATTAGCTCCAATGACCATTCACAGAGAAGGATATAAAACGATAGCTGTTTCTGCCCTTGTATTCGGCTTATTCAACGTAATTTCTTTTACCTTTTTAAGCGCCTCCTTACCATGGCTGGCTATTGTGGTGTTTCTGATAACACTCGGCTTGCTTTTATTCATGATCTCCTTTTTCAGGATCCCTAAACGGAAACTCACTATCAATGATAACAAGATCATCTGCCCGGCAGATGGTAAAGTAGTGGTAATTGAAGAAGTGACCGAGGTAGAATACTTTAAAGACAAACGCATACAGGTTAGTATTTTTATGAGTCCGGCCAACGTGCACGTAAACAGGAACCCCATGAGCGGTGAAGTGATATATAATAAATATCATAAAGGCAAATACCTGGTGGCATGGCATCCTAAATCATCTACCGAAAATGAAAGGTGGAGTGTGGTTACAAAAAACAATCACGGAGAGATTTTATACAAGCAGATTGCCGGCGCATTGGCCAAACGTATCTGTAATTATACTAAAGTGGGCGAGCAGGTTAAACAGGGTGATGAGTATGGTTTTATTAAATTCGGCAGCCGGGTAGATGTGCTGTTACCCCTAAATGCCAAAGTAGAAGTAGCGCTGAACCAGGTAGTAAAAGGCGGCGTAACTGTTTTGGCAAGCTGGTAAAAGCGGAACCACCGGCAATTTTTAACAATCCGGAACAATAAGTAAGCGGCATTTGTAGTATTTTAGTTGTCAACATTTAAAAAACGCACTATATGAAAAAAGTATTTCTCTTAGCAACAGCAGCTTTCCTGGTAACCGGTTTTGCATTTGCACATGAAGGTGATGGTAAAAAATGCGGCAAAGGAAAAGATGGAAAAGAATGCTGCAAAGACAAAAAAGATTGCAAGAAAGACATGAAGGACTGTAAGGATATGAAGGATTGCAAAGACATGAAAAAAGACGGAAAAGAAACCAAAACAACCAAGCCTGCTACTAAAGCATAGATCAAATCTTAGTCTGAAAATATAAAGAAGCCCTGCAAACTGCGGGGCTTTTTTATGCAATAAACTCAAAGAATATCTTCCAGCTCTTTCAGGTTATACACCACATACGTTGGTTGTATATGTGGTACTACATTCAGATGGTTTACAAAAATGGTATCAATGCCTGCATTAATGCCACCCTGAATATCTGCATCAAGGTTATCGCCTATCATGATGCTTTCTTCGGCACCGGCGCCGGCTTTGTGCATGGCGTAATCAAAAATTTCTTTATTTGGTTTCAGACTGCCGCTGGCTTCTGAAGTGATTATCTGTTCAAAAAAAGGACTGAGATTGGCATTTTTAATTTTGTTGTACTGCACATTCTCAAATCCGTTAGTTACCAGGTGCATGCGGTAATTTTTCCCCTGCAGGTATTGCAATATTTCGATGGTATAGGGAAACAGGCTTTTACGGGTTGGGAGCAGATCAAGGAACTGCACAGCCATTAATTTTGCCAATGGCTCATCGGCCAGTTTAAAATCGAGCAGGGCCAGCCACATCCTTTTCCAGCGCAGTTCATCCTGTTTAATAAAACCTTTGGTGTAGCGGTCCCAGAGGCGTTCATTGTGATAACTGTATCGTTCAAAAAACAATTCAAAATCGGGTATCCCTTTTGCGGCAAGTTCATTGGTCAGAAAAAGCTGTGAAAGGGTTTGCTTGGCATTGGTCTCAAAATCCCAAAGGGTATGGTCGAGGTCAAAGAATAAATGGCGATACTTCATGATGCAATGTTGTGTGTTCGCTATAGCAACTATGATAATTGTAGTTGCTTCTTTTCAATAGTTACGTTGAAGTGGATATCTGCTTTTAAGGCTTTGAATACTTTAAGAACAGTATCAATTGTTGCGCTATTTGCACTACTTTCTAATTTCGAAATCTGAGCTTTCTGAACGCCAACAAGTTTCCCTAATTGTTCCTGGGTCAAATTGCGTTCTTGCCTGGCTTTCTTTATCATATGGCTTAGTATATCCATGTTCAACTCATATTCATAGTTATCTCTGTCGGTAGTACCCACTTTGCCAATATATTTATCTTTCATCTCAGCAAGTGAAAATGATTTCATTGTTGTTTTTGCCATAATCTATTTTTTAAATCTGCTTTCAAAATATTTAGCCCTGATTTTTACTGCTCTATCAATTTCGTTCGAGGGTACTTTGTCAACTTTTTTATTAAAGCCATGAGTTGCCAAAACAAGTGTTTCTTTTCCATCTGTTTTGTCCCAAAAAGCAAGTAGCCTGATTTGTAATCCATTATATCTGGTGCGAAACTCCCAAATATCATTTTGCAATTTTTTGAAAAGCTTCGGATCATTTGTTTGTTCCGCGAGGTCGATATTATAGAAGACTTTACTGGCAGTCTTGGAATCAAAACTTGCGATGAACTTATCTGCTTCTTCTAAAAATCGGGTTTGAAAATACTGCAAAGGGTATCTTTCGGCAAAGATAGGGATAGTTTCCAAATTTAGAAACTTGTTTTTTCGATAATAAGCAATTATGAAAAGTGACGCACAACATCTTGCTAACTTCGTACTTTTAAACTCCTACTTATGAATATCATCATCACAGGCGCATCTAAAGGAATAGGCAAGGCCATTGCCGAACAGTTTGCCAATGCAGGGCATACCCTGTTTCTCTGCAGCCGTGGCGAAAAACAATTATATGATACGGTTGCTTATCTACAAACCAACTATCCGCAATGCACAGTAAAAGCGAAGGTGGTAGATATGAGGGTGAAAGAGGAAGTGAAGAAGTTTGGAATTTGGTGTTTGGAGTTTGGTGTTCCGGATATTCTGATCAATAATGCCGGGCAGTTTTTGCCAGGCAGTATACACGAAGAAGGAGAGGGTGTTCTGGAACAAATGATTGAAGTGAACCTGTATAGCGCCTATCATCTTACCAAAACCATATTGCCCGCCATGATCGCGGCAAGGGGTGGACATATTTTTAATATCTGTTCCATTGCATCTTTACATGCTTATGCCAATGGCGGTAGCTACAGCATCAGTAAATTTGCATTATTGGGCTTTAGTAAAAACCTGCGCGAAGAATTAAAACCACATGGCATTAAAGTAACGGCTGTTTGTCCGGGCGCTACCATGAGCGCCAGTTGGGATGGCTTTGAAGTAGATCCCCAACGTATTATGGAAGCAGCAGATATTGCAAAAATGGTTTATGCCTCCTCACAATTATCGCCGCAGGCGGTGGTAGAAGATATTGTTGTAAGGCCGCAGTTTGGAGATTTGTAGGATTTTGGAATTTTGGAATTGGGAAATTGGGAAATTGAGGAATCCAGGTGGATTAACGGATTAATTTATCCCGCTAAATTTCCAATGCGTTAATCCGTTAATCCGCGAATTCGCGAATCCCATAACAATTCCTTCACACACAAATCATATTACCATAACACTGCACTAACGTTTAGTTCATACCGGATAAGGAATTTTGCTAAACCTCCAGTATGGAAAAACGCCCGGTAGACGTAGTAGTAATGAGTGATCTTCATTTAGGCACCTATGGTTGCCACGCAAAGGAGATCGTTAATTATCTGAAAAGTATTCAGCCACAGATTCTTGTTCTTAATGGAGATGTAATAGACATCTGGCAATTCAATAAAAGATATTTTCCTGTTGCACACATGCAGGTGTTCAAAGAAATCATGAACCTGCTCAGCAAAGGCACACGCGTAATCTATATTACCGGCAACCACGACGAGTCGCTCCGCCGCTACAGTGATATTGAAATGGGCAATTTTCAGCTCACAGATAAAGTAGTGATGGAACTAAACGGTAAGAAAACATGGATCTTTCATGGCGATGTATTTGATGCAACTACCAAGGGCAGCGCTAAATTATTAGCCAAACTTGGCGGCCATGGATACGATCTGCTGATTCATCTCAACAGCTTTATTAACTGGTGCCTGAAAGCAATGGGCAGGGAGAAAATGAGCTTTAGCAAAAAAGTAAAGAACAGTGTTAAAAAAGCAGTGGCATGGATCGGCGATTTTGAACAGACAGCAGCAGAACTGGCGATAGAGAAAAATTATGATTATGTGATCTGCGGACATATCCATCAACCGCAAAAAAGAGAAGTGATAACAAAGAATGGCAGCGTGATGTACCTGAACAGCGGCGACTGGATAGAGAACCTGACTGCCCTGGAATACAATAACAACGACTGGTCTATTTACCAATACGATGAAAAACAATTTGCTTCAGTAAACACCCCGGTGGTTTATATGGAGAAGAAATTACCACAACTCAATGTGGTAACAGATGAGATCGCTTTATTTCTTCACTCTTTAGCCGTTAACTAATGAAAATATTATATGCAGTACAGGCAACAGGTAATGGCCATATCAGCCGTGCAATGGAACTCATGCCATACCTGCAGCAATATGGCGAAGTGGATGTTTTTTTAAGCGGAAGCAACAGCCACCTGCAACCCAACCTGCCCGTAAAATACCGCAGCAAAGGACTTAGTTTATTTTATGGTAATACCGGCGGATTAGATTACCTGCGCATGTGGAAAGAACTTAGCCTTAAAAGAGTTTGGAATGAAGCAAAAACATTACCGGTAGAAAAATATGACCTGGTGTTGAACGATTTTGAAAGCATTACCTCATTGGCCTGCAGGTTAAAAAAAGTACCGTCTATCGGGTTTGGACACCAGGCAAGTTTTCAAAGTAAGTTTACACCAAGGAGTAATAAAAGCGATGTTGGGGGTGAGCTGATTTTAAAACACTATGCTACTGCTGCAGATTATGTAGGACTGCATTTTAAACAGTATGATGATTTCATTTATTCGCCTGTAATTAAGCAGGATATTCTTCAGGCAGAGCCAACAGATAAAGGGCATATTACGGTGTATCTTTCTCATTACAGCGATGAAGTGGTGTTGAAGGCTCTGCATAAAGTAAAAGATATCCGCTTTGAAGTTTTTTCAAAAAAAGTGCAGCAGCCAACGGTTTCTGCGAATGTTACTTTATTGCCCATCAGTAATGAAGGATTTACACATAGCCTGATTCATTCGCATGGGGTAATTACCGGCGCCGGTTTTGAAACACCTGCCGAAGCTTTGTATCTTGGTAAAAAGTTACTGGTATTGCCAATTAAAGGCCAGTATGAGCAACTGTGTAATGCGGCAGCGCTAAAAGATTTTGAAGTGATGGTAGTTGATCAACTGGCAGAAAATTTTCATACAAAAGTTGCAGGTTGGCTTAATGCAACTTCAATAGTTCCACTTACGCTGGCACAGAATACTTACCAGATTGTTCAGTTGGCAATTGAAAAGGGAAGAGCTTTGCCCCAAAGATCATATTCATCCGGCGGGCAACTGCTTACGGAAGATGATATGCTGGCGATTTTTTAAATGCGTTGTGCTAATAAACACATAGTTACATAGATCAGGGAAGAGGGCATATAGTTTGAAAGCTATGTTCCCTCTTTGTTTTTCCTATGTATCTCCTATGTTTACAAAGTAAGTAAAATAGTTCTTTGAGATAAAAGTTAAGATAC
>DAIOVU010000028.1:0-48075 GCA_036758845.1 Sediminibacterium sp. | reverse complement strand
ACTACAGGGAGTTATCTTTTATTTTATACCATTCGAAAAAAGTTTAAACAACTTCTACACATAAAAACTAATGATAGTATCATATGCTACTATCTCAATAATAAACAAAGGGAGTTATTAGTTTTCAACCTGCTTTATCACGGCAATGGCCGGATCGGTAACGCGTTTGCCCAAAATACGCTCCAGATCTTCCCTGTATAAAACTTCTTTGGTAAGTAATGCTTCCGCTACGCGGGTCAGGGTTTCTTTGTTTTGTTGCAGAATGTCTTTGGTTCGCTGGTAGGCATCTTTAACGAGGTCTCGTATTTCTTCATCGATCAATTTACCCGTTTCTTCACTAAATGGTTTTTGCAGTCCGGTATCGCGCTGGCCGGTTGAATCGTAATAACTGATATTGCCTATTTTTTTACTGAAACCATAGAACACGATCATCATGTATGCTTCTTTGGTCACTTTTTCAAGATCATCCAATGCACCGGATGATACTTCTCCAAAAATAATTTCTTCTGCCGCCCGTCCGCCCAGTGTGGCGCATAAATGTTCCGTAAAAGCAGATTCACTCCGTAATTGTTTTTCTTCCGGCAGATACCAGGCAGCGCCTAACGATTTACTGCGCGGAATAATGGAAACTTTAATCAGTGGATCAACCTGCTTCAATAACCAGCTCACTACAGCATGCCCGGCTTCGTGGTAGGCGATGATCTTTTTCTCCTGCGGGGAAATGATCTTACTTTTTTTCTCCAGTCCTGCCACCACTCTGTCAATAGCATCAAAGAAATCCTGTTTGTTTATTTTTTCTTTTTTCTTTCTTGCTGCCATCAATGCGGCTTCGTTGCAGATATTGGCAATATCGGCACCTGAGAAGCCCGGGGTTTGTTCTGCAAGTGAACGGGGATCAATGGTGTCATCCAATATTAAAGGACGGAGATGTACTTTAAAAATTTCTTCTCTTTCTTTAATATTTGGCAGCTCTAAATAAATATGCCTGTCGAACCTTCCCGGCCTGAGCAGGGCGGGGTCAAGCATATCGCCGCGGTTAGTGGCGGCCAGTACAATAACACCACTGTTGGTGCCAAAGCCATCCATCTCTGTTAATAATTGATTGAGGGTGCTTTCTCTTTCATCATTGGCGCCGGTTAAAAAAGCGCCTTTGCCCCTTGATCTGCCGATGGCATCTATCTCATCAATAAAAATGATGCAGGGTGTTTTTTCTTTGGCGCGTTTAAATAAGTCGCGCACCCTTGATGCGCCAACACCTACAAACATTTCTACAAACTCAGAACCTGAAATGGAAAAAAACGGAACCCCCGCTTCTCCGGCCACTGCCTTAGCCAGAAGGGTTTTACCCGTGCCTGTGGGTCCCACAAGTATGATGCCTTTGGGAATTTTTGCACCCAGCCTGGTAAAGGCTTCAGGATTTTTTAAAAAATCAACGATCTCTTTTACTTCTGCTTCTGCCTCTTCCAGTCCGGCCACATCGTTAAACGTTATTTTGCCTGCTTCATTATCAATTAAAGTAGCTTTCGATTTTCCGAAATTAAAAACAGATGACCCGTCTGATCCCATGCCACTGGTACGTCTTAGCATAAAATTCCAGATCCCAAAAAGTAATGCGAACGGAATAACCCAGCCAAGAATATTCCATAACCAGTTTGATTGTTTGGTATAACTGACCGGGATTTTTTCTCCGGGAGAGAAAGTTTTTTCTGCCTCGTCCAATTTACGCTCGAAAGATTCTACAGAGCCGATATTGAAGGAATAGTGCGGGCCGGGATTACTGCTCCTGCCTACAGATGGTTTAAAAACTTCTTTAAACATACTATCGTTTGCCCTCTCTTTTTTGATGTATACATCAGCTTTTTCATTATTGATCACAATAATTTTTTCAACGGCTTTTCTGCTCAGGATATCTTTTTCAAACTGCTGCCAGGTAATTTCTTTTGCAGTAGAGAAGTAGTTTACCATAGAAGGATAAAATACCAGCAACAGTATCACCAGGTATATCCACCACCATTTAAACCGTTTACCTGAAGGTTTGGTGCCGGGGGCTTTTTTTTGCTGATCATTCATAGTACAAAGTTGCAATCCTTTACCGGCCGGTTAAATGACCACAATCAGCAAAATCGCTGATTATATTCATTGTTTTCGGCATCGTATCGGTAGTACATTTGTTTCAGTCGGTGTTCAGGTAGCCCCTGTAGCCGGTGAGATTAAAGTAGACGATACTACTTGTAAAGAAGCAGGAACACTACTGTATCGAGGAACCGGGAACTCCCGGTTCCATTTTTTATGCCCGTTTATAATCAGTTGTTGCAACCAGGATTGTGATAACTTTATAGTGGCGATGATCCATCTTTCTGATAACGCGTTGAAGATTCTGCAACAGCGATACCTGAGAGGAGATGCTGCAGGTGTTGTTACAGAATCGCCGGATGAACTTTTTCATCGGGTTGCCAAAACTGTTGCTGCTGCGGAACAACGCTGGACTTCCACTAACAGTGCATCCTATTGGGAAGAGCAATTTTACAGTTTGATGAGTGAACTCCTGTTTCTTCCCAACTCTCCAACGCTGATGAATGCAGGAACTGCCACCCATCAATTAAGCGCCTGTTTTGTATTACCTGTGGAAGATAGCATGCAGAGCATTTTTACCACGTTAAAAAATGCAGCATTAATCCAGCAGAGCGGGGGTGGAACGGGTTTCAACTTTTCACATCTGCGGCCCAAAGGTGATCCCGTTAAAACAGCCGGTGGTACTGCCTCAGGCCCTGTTTCGTTCATGAAAATATTTGATGCCGCTACCGAACATATTAAACAGGGTGGTAAACGCCGCGGCGCCAATATGGGGATCCTGAATATTGATCACCCGGATATTGAAGAATTTATTTCGGCCAAAAACGAAAAAGGTGTGCTCACTAATTTCAACATCTCCGTAGGAATAACTGATGCTTTTATGAACAGGGTAGCGCAGAAAACTGGGTGGGAACTGTTGCATCCCAATACCAATATTGTTGTAAAAAAAGTAGCTGCAGAAAAATTATGGAGCGATATTGTAATATGTGCATGGGAAACAGGAGATCCCGGCCTGATTTTTCTGGATACGATTAACAATGCCAATCCAACTCCCGCTTTAGGAAGAATCATCTCCACCAACCCATGTGGCGAAGTGCCATTGCTTGCGTATGAACCCTGTAACCTGGGCTCGGTTAATCTTTCAAAATTTGTAAAGAATAAAATGGTTAACTGGCAGCAGATGGAAGAAGTGATTAATACCGCAACCCGTTTTCTGGATAATGTGATTGAAGTGAACAACTATATCATTCCCGAAATAAAGGAAATGGCTTTGGGCAACAGAAAAATTGGGTTAGGTGTGATGGGCTGGGCCGAAATGCTGATACTGCTTGAGATACCTTACTGTTCGGAACAGGCCGTGCAACTGGCAGAACAACTGATGCAGTTTATTCAGCAAAAAGCAAAAGATGCTTCCATAGAACTGGCTAAAGAGCGAGGCGTGTTTCCCAATTGGGAGAAAAGCATTTACTTCCCATCTGAACGCATCCGTAATGCAACCCGAACCAGTATTGCACCAACAGGAACTATATCAATTATCGCAGATACCTCTTCTTCCATAGAACCATTGTTTGCGCTGGCCTTCCGGAGAGATCATGTATTGAAAGATGAAACACTGATTTCCGGCAACCCGATGTTTATTGAATACCTTAAAACACACCACCTATACTCAGAAAAAGTGTTGGAACAGTTTATGAGGGAAGGCATTGCTGCGCGGATAACGGGATTGCCGCCGGCAGTAAAAAATATTTTTAAAACTGCATTGGAAATATCTCCGCACTGGCATTTACGGCATCAGATCGCTTTTCAGAAGCATACAGACAATGCTGTTTCTAAAACCATCAACCTTCCTGAAGAAATTTCTGTACAGGAAGTGGCTGATATTTATAAGCAGGCATGGATACAAAAAGCAAAGGGGATCACCATTTTTCGTAATCATTCAAAAGACAGGCAGGTACTACAGCAGGGCATTATTTATGATATGAAAGCCTGTAAAATTTGTGTGCAGTAGACAGATTGTGTTGACTACCGTCAGGAAAGAGGCTATCGGTGGTCATTGATGAGGTAATGAGGGGAAGATACCTTTGAGAATATCATTCGTAGCCCTTTAAAATTGGATCGGTATGCATATGGAAATAAATGATAACACAACGCTCCGGCAAATACGGAAGAAGTTCTCAGATTATTATCCATACCTGCAGATCGAGTTTTTCAACACCCCGCACAAAAAGCACGAAATGTCGGAAGAGGATGATATGATCGATCATTATAAAACGATCGGTAATATCAAAAAAACGCATTTGTCTGCCGTACTCGAAATTCAACCATTATACAGGATAGCAGAAGTAGAACGGGAGTTTCTGGAAAGGTTTGGACTATCTGTTCAGATCTTAAGAAAAGAAAAAAATAACTGGAAACAGGCTGCCGCCATGGATGATTTCACACTAAAGGATTTGAATGAACTGTCGCGCAATGCCTCAGACGAGTTTATTCTTTCCGAACCGGATTCGGAATACAGGGACGAAGGGGACGAGATTTTATAATACCATTTTAAAACAAGTATATGCCTACTATTAAAGCAGAATATTATTCAGACGAGCTGGTTGACTGGACCCATTCCATTGATTTTAATTACAGTGAAATGCACCTTCTAACAGAGAAGCTGGCTGAAGTGATCAGCCGTAATTCCATTACAGGTATCGCAGAAAAAGTAGAACTGCAGCAGGACAAGATCAATAGTTTACAGGATACGTTCCGCAAACTGCAATTAGAAATTGAGCAGCAGGAAACAGCCCTTAAAATAGACGATACATTAATTGAAGATACCAAGATCAATTCCGAAACTGAGAAGCGCCAGGCCGCACTGCGCAGCCATATGCAGGCTACAGAAAAAGAATACATTGATGTGAAGTTTGACTGCTATCATTTTCTGTCGGGCACGCTTAAGAAATGAGTTTATTTATCGTGTTGTTTTATTAAACATGTAGATACCTACTGGCTTAGATAAGAGGACCTGCCTGTTGGCAGACCGGAAACGAAGAAAAAGAGAGTGCCTCCGAATTTCAGAGACGCTCTTTTTCTTCGTCTGTCTTTTATTGAAATATCCTTTAAAGTGTTGTATTATTAAACACATCATTACCTGCTGATTCCGCAATAGCCGACACGTTCTGTTTACCCAATGAATATCATCTTTTTAAATGACAGGTGTCATAATTGTTGCTGTTGAATCATTGTAGCTTTATCATAATTAATTATAGCTGGGTTCAGCATTAAAATAATTTTTATGATAATTGAATTCCACACCCCGTATGGAAAAGTATCTGAAGACCTGATCAATAGTATCAGGAAAGAAATACTGGACCTTTCTCACATTAACAGGGAAATATCAAGAGCAGAAGTGTTGTGTAAAGAAAGCGAGGCCATTACGCCCGGAGAAAACAAAGTCTGCGAAATGATACTGACTGTTTATGGTGATGATCATTTTATCCATACCCGTTCAGATAGTTTTGATAAATCTGTTAAAGAAGCGCTTAAAGAATTAAAAAAGATAGTAAAGAAACAGGTAAAGGACCGCAAAGAGATCCCTGATACTGTTACCAGTACGGTTAAGGTGTGATTTGATGTATGAATTATGGAAATGAAACACTACCTCCGGCAAAACAGGTGGAGCAGGATAATTAAATCAGGCTTTGTTTAACTGCCTCAGTTTGGTCAGGTAGTCCAATACTTCTTCATTACTCACCTGCTTAAAGTCTTCATAAAATCCGCCAACGCCGCGGAATTCATCGGGTATCAATACTACTACTACTTCATCCACCATATCAGCTAATTTAAGCACAGCGCTTCTTGAGGCTACAGGAACAGCTATGATGATCTTAGCCGGATTGCTTTTGCGTAACACATTTATTATTGCCATCAACGTATTGCCGGTTGCAATACCATCATCAATCACAATCACTGTTTTGTTTTTCAAATTTGCTGGCGCTGCGTTGCCCATAAACAGGGTGTACATTTCTTTCAGCCTGGCCCTTACTTTTTTTAATTCCTGTTCAATGTATTCCTGGCTAACATCATCGTGTGGTACAATAAAATAGTCGGTGAGGCTGGCGGCGCCAATGGCATATTCTTTATTCATTGGGTGACCGATTTTTTTTGTCAGTATCACTTCAACCGGAAAATTCAATTCCCTGGCAACGGCATAAGCCACAGGCACCCCACCGCGGGGTATGGCCAATACAATGCCGGGATCATTTTTGTATTTTTTCAATTTTGCTGCCAGTTGCAACCCGGCGTCTATCCTGTCATGAAACATACAACAGTAATTTAGAGATTTTAAAATAGTCTGACTTTTATCTTCTTTAAGCTTTAACCGGCACCAGGTATTTCTCAAACCAGTTTGCGGCCAAAGCAGAAACGATTTCCATTTTGCCTGATTCTTCAAACAGGTGCGAGGCACCGCCTACAACTTCCAGTTTTTTCTCTCCGCCTAATTGCGTAAAAGCTTCTTTGTTCAGCTCCAGAACATCCCGGTCAAGTCCGCCAACAATCAGCAGGGTAGGCACTTTCACCATTCGGAGGCTATCCATTGCAAGATCGGGCCGTCCGCCTCTCGATACCACAGCTCCGATTTGGGGTAAAAGAGCAGCGGCTTTTAACGCAGAAGCGGCACCGGTACTGGCTCCGAAATAACCAATATGACGATCTTTTGCCACAGCTAATTCCTCCAGCCAAAGTGTTGCGCCAGCTAATCTTTGTGTGAGCAGGTCAATATTAAACCGGTTATTGTATTCTTCATCCTCCTCACCCGTCAACAAATCAAACAGCAGTGTGCCAAAATTTTCTTTTTGCAGATGGGTTGCCACCATCCGGTTACGTACACTAAACCTGCTGCTGCCGCTTCCGTGCGAGAAAATAACGATCGCTTCTGCTTCCTGCGGAATAATTAACTCGCCCTGCAAGATAACTTCTCCTACAGGGATACTAACTTCTTTTTGATATGGTTCGTAGATCATGATTATTGAATTTTAGTGGATGCACAAAATTACCCGGTTTGCATTTGGGCAGTTATGACCACCATCATCACAATCTTTGACAGTTCTCAGGGTATTGGTACCGGCATATTCCGGGAGTTATTTTCATGACAACTATCAGCAAAAGTCTTGATGGCCAACATTTACAGATGAATTGAAATGTATTTGCTTTGTGATGTTGTTCAGTCTGTTCATAAGGGTCGGAAATTTTAAACATAATGTATGCGACGCTATTTTACAAAAGACGCCATACTGGATGAGCATGAAGTGGTCAGCTCCATTAAACAATGGGCCTATCCCTTAGAAAGTAAGGCTGATCTGCAACCACTGTTCGATCGCATAGGCGATGCCCGGATTGTGATGCTGGGCGAAGCAAGTCATGGCACACACGAATACTACACATGGAGGGCACATATTTCAAAACGACTTATCGAGGAAAAAGGCTTCAATTTTATTGCAGTTGAGGGCGACTGGCCCGATTGTTACCGGGTTAACCGTTTTGTGAAAGGCTATGATGCTGATAATAAAGGAGCTTTTAATGTGCTGCATGCCTTTAACCGGTGGCCATCATGGATGTGGGCCAACTGGGAAGTGTTGGCGCTATCCAACTGGATGCAAAGACACAACAAAGGCCTGCCCGCCAACAAAAAAGCAGGGTTTTATGGATTAGATGTTTACAGTCTTTGGGAGAGCCTGGAAAGCATTGTGCAGTACCTGAAAAAAACAGATATCTCCGCATTAAAAGTGGCCGAAGAAGCGTTTCGCTGTTTTGAGCCTTATCGTAAAGACGAAGGCCAATCCTACGCCAAAGCCACCATGTTTGTACCCGAAGTATGCGAAACAGAAGTGTTGAACCTGTTGAAAGAAGTGCAGCGGAAAATGCCAACTTATAATACCGATCACGAAAATGTATTCAGTGCCGAACAAAATGCAACCGTTGCCGTAAACGCCGAAAAATATTACCGTGCCATGATACATGGCGGCCCGCATAGCTGGAATGTAAGAGACAGGCACATGGCCGATACCCTTGAACGATTACTGAATTTTCATGGTGAAGATTCAAAAGTGATAGTATGGGAACACAATACCCATATTGGCGATGCAAGGGCAACCGATATGACGGATGAAGGAATGTTTAACATAGGTGAACTGGCCAGGATACAGCATCACGACAAAGGGGTAGTACTGGTAGGATTTGGTTCGTACAAAGGCACCGTAACAGCAGGCAAAAGCTGGCGGGCAAAAATGGAAACCATGGAATTGCCGGAAGCGAGGGAAGGCAGTTGGGAATACATGTTGCACAAAGCAAGTGAAGAAAATAAATTATTACTGATGGAAGATCTTGCAAATAACGATATGCTTATGGAAAATCATATCGGTCATAGGGCAGTGGGAGTAGTATATAATCCGAAATACGAGCAGTATGGGAATTATGTGCCCACTATTTTGCCCTTACGGTATGATGCATTTATTTACCTTAACGAAACACATGCACTGCATCCCCTGCATGTAGATATAGACGCGCACCAGGCGCCGGAAACGTATCCATTTGGCGTATGATCTGTTAAAATTGAGCAATCGTTATAAGCAAAAAAGCCATCCCGGTTCATTGGGATGGCTTCATTATTTGCAAATGGGTTTATTTAAAACCTTTCCAGCTTAGAAAAGAAGAAATCGCCTTCAATAGCTGCATTTTCATCGCTATCGCTGCCATGAACCGCATTTTCGCCAACTGAAGCCGCATATAATTTACGGATGGTGCCTTCTTCTGCCTGGGCAGGATTGGTAGCGCCGATCAGTTTTCTGAAATCAGCCACTGCATTGTCTTTTTCAAGAATAGCCGCCACAATTGGGCCGCTGCTCATAAAATCAACCAGTTCTCCATAAAAAGGCCGCTCTTTATGGATCTCATAAAATAAGCCAGCCTGTTCTTTGGTAAGACGGGTCCATTTCATGGCTTTTATAGAAAAACCCGCTTTTACGATCTGGTCTAAAATAGCGCCGGTATAGCCCTTCTGGGTAGCATCCGGCTTAATCATGGTAAATGTTCTGTTGCTCATAATATCTTTTCAATTTCGGCCGCAAAAGTAAGGATAAGACCCGCCTTTTTCGGATATTATGCCCTGATTTTTGTTAAAGCCATATAAATTGATTTGATATAATAGTACGGAAACCGCAATTTTGCCGCCTTATATGCTACCAATAGACCAATTTTACCCCACACTAGAAACACCTGCCAAAGTGGTGATTACCATGCACCAAAAGCCAGATGGAGATGCTATGGGCTCGGCCCTTGGATTATACCATTTTATGAAGGGGTTGGGACATGAAACAACGGTGATATCCCCAACCAACTGGGCCGATTTTCTGAACTGGATGCCGGGGGTAGATGCGGTGATTGATTATGAGCAGCAAAGAGAAAAATCCAAACAGATTATCAGCAGTGCTGATGTGATCTTTTGCCTCGATTTTAATATCCTGCACCGTACCAAAAATATGGAGCAGCCTCTAACAGACGCCGACTGCACAAAGGTATTGATAGACCACCACCAGCAACCACAGGAAGAAGCATTTACTTACGGAATAAGCAATACTGCCAAAAGCTCTACCTGCGAGATGGTGTATGATTTTATTGTTGATTCGGGCCATATAGACAACCTGAACCCCGAAATTGCTGAATGCTTATATACCGGTGTAATGACGGATACGGGATCTTTCCGCTTTCCTGCCACAAGCGCAGGGGTACACCGTATGGTGGCTGTTTTAAAAGAGAAGGGATTACTGCATACAAAAGTGCATGATCATATTTACGATAACTTTCTGGAGAACCGCCTGCGTTTTATCGGCTTTGCTTTAATGAACAGAATGGAGGTATTGTATGAATATAATACCGCATTCATGTATATTACAAAGGCAGATCTGCAACGCTATAATATTAAAACAGGTGATACGGAAGGATTGGTGAACTATCTGTTAACGATACAGGGCATTAAATTCGGCGCTTTGGTGATAGACAGGGATAATGAGCGAAAATGGAGCTTTAGAAGCAAAGGCAATTTTGATGTGAATACTTTTGCCCGGGATCATTTTGAAGGTGGCGGGCATTTGAATGCCGCCGGTGGAAGAAGCAGCGACAGCCTGGAGGCAACTGTACAAAAATTTAAACAGGTTATTAAAGAATATCAAAATCAACTACAATAAACAAAAGAATGAGAACAACTACCACACTTTTATTAGCTATCGTATTGCTTGCAAGCTGTAATCAATACCAAAAAACACCTTCCGGTCTTTCTTATAAGATCACAAAAGGCGGAAGCAATGAGAAACTGAAACAGGGACAGTTTGTAAAGTTCAACGTGGAATATAAAATACCACCAAAAGACTCTGTCCTTAACTCATCTTATGGCCATATCCCTGCCTACCTGGTAGTTGATACAGCAAGGATCAGCAAGCATAGTTTTCTTGAGATCATCACCAAATGTGCCGTTGGCGATAAGGTTGAATTTGCAATGAGTGTAGATACCCTGAAGAAACTGGGTATGGTTGAATACAACAATGTTTTCCGTGCAAAAGATATGATCAAAGGGCGTTTGGAGTTCCTTAAAACATTTGCCACCCAGGCTGAAGCACAGGCTGATCTTGCTAAAGAACAGGAAGCAGAGAAAGCTAAAGAACTGAAAGACCTGCAGGCATTTACTGCAAAGCAGGGTGTTAAAACACAGGCTCTTGCTTCCGGTGTATTGGTAGAAATTACCAATGCCGGTGATGTGCAGAAAGCAGACTCAGGCAAACAGGTTCAGATCCTGTACAAAGGCTCTTTTGTAGGTGGTAAGGTGTTCGATTCAAATATGGATAAGAACGGTCCTAATAATCAGCCCCTCACAGTTGTAGTAGGTACCAATGGTGTTATTAAAGGAATGGACGATGGTTTGCGCCTGTTTGGTAAAGGTGGTAAAGGAAAGATCTTTATTCCGGCAATGTTGGGCTATGGCCAGAACGGTTATCCTCCAACCATCCCGCCTTATTCAAACCTTGTATTTGAAATTGAAATATTGGATCTGACCACACCGGCTCCCAAACCAGCCGCACCAGCAGGCCCCGCAGCCCAGCCCCAGAATCCGCACAGATAATCATTACTAAAAAATACTATTTTTTAAAAGAGGCCCCTAAAAAGGCCTCTTTTTTACTTTATCTACTTCATTTACGCTATCTACTTTTCTCACACTATATACTTTATCAACTTAATAGCCTCCACCGCCTCCTTCACATCATGCACCCTCAAAATAGAAGCTCCCTTCATTAAACCAACCGTATTCAATACAGTTGTGCCATTCAGCGATTCTTCTGCAGTAATCCCCAATGTTTTATAAATGGACGATTTCCTGGAAACACCCAACAGCAAAGGTTTCCGGAGTATGTTAAATACTTCCAGTTGCTTTAACAGTTCAAAATTGTGTTCAATGTTTTTGCTGAACCCGAATCCCGGGTCGATAATGATATCATGGATGCCCGCACGTGTACAATCAGCAATACGTTTGATAAAATAGTCGAGCACTTCTTTGGTAATATCTTTATACGAATGTTGTTCATGCATGGTTTCAGCATTACCTTTTACGTGCATGCATACATAAGGTATATGCAAGGAGACTACAGTATTCAGCATGGCATTATCAAAGGTGCCGCCACTAATATCATTCACCATTACGGCCCCTGCCGCTACCGCCTCTTTGGCAACTTTACTGTGGAAAGTATCGATAGACAGGAATGACCCGGGGAACCGCTTCGAAATAGCTTCTATTACCGGGATCACTCTTTTTAGCTCCTCATCTGCTCCGGCCATCACGCTGCCCGGACGGGTGGTTTGTCCGCCAATATCCAGCAGGGCAGCGCCCTGGTGCAGCATGATCTCCGCTTTTTCCAGTGCTTCATCAACAGACGTATGCCGGCTGCCGCTGTAAAACGAATCAGGCGTAACATTAATAATCCCCATCACAATGGGCGCTTTGATCTCCAATAACCTTCCCTTACAGTTTAACGTAAACATTATCCTTCGTCATTTTCAAATTTTCAAATTTTCAAATTTCTCTTTGCCCTATCTTGCAGCTACTTCAAAGATATTACCAAAGCATTAAAGCATTCATGGAATAATGGCGAATACGAATCAGCAATACGACCAGGCAATTGAGCAGTGCAGAGAGATCTTTATAAAAAAAACCAAAGATTACGGCACCGCATGGCGCGTGCTGCGTACTATTTCGGTGGTTGACCAGATCTTTATCAAAGCTTTGCGCATCAGAACCATACAGGACCTGAATACCCAGAAAGTAGGAGATGATATTCCTTCCGAATTTAAAGGCATCATCAATTATGCAGTGATAGGCCTGATGCAACTGGAATTGGGCCAGCCGATGGTGGAAGAATTACCCGTTGAGCAGGTAGATAATTTATACCACAAATACATCGCTTTTGCCAAAAATACCATGCTGGATAAAAACCATGATTACGGCGAGGCATGGCGCGAAATGAGTCAGCAAAGCTTTGCCGACCTGATACTGATGAAACTGATGCGCATCAAACAGATCCTTACCAATGATGGCAAAACGCTGATCAGTGAAGGAATTGATGCCAATTATGTAGATATTATAAACTATTCCGTTTTTGCCCTCATACTCATAGAAGAAGGCAAACATTAATGTATTGATATGAAAACACTATTGCTGATCATCCGTTGGGTAGTGGGACTGCTGTTTATTTTTTCGGGTCTTATTAAGGCCAACGATCCTTCAGGGCTTAGCTATAAAATGCAGGAGTTCTTCGAGGTTTGGGGTTGGGAGGCACTGAACAATTACACCCTGGTTTTTGCATTGGTGATGAATGTGTTTGAAGTGCTGGCCGGCGTAGCCGTAATTATTGGCTGGCGCATGAAACTGTTTAGCTGGCTTTTATTGTTACTGATCATTTTCTTTACTTTCTTAACTGGCTATGCCTTGTTCTCAGGTAAGATCAAAACCTGCGGCTGCTTTGGCGATTGCCTGCCGTTAACAGCTGCACAGTCGTTTGGAAAGGATATCGCCTTACTCGTTCTGATCCTGATTTTATTTGCTGCAAAAAAACAAATTCATTCTTCTTTAAAACCGGTGCCTGCTGTTGCATTATTACTGGCGGTTGTTATTGCTGCGTCGGCAGGACAGGGATATGTTTTAAAACACTTACCCATAGTAGATTGCCTGCCGTATAAAAAAGGGAATGATATTATGGAGCAAATGAAAACACCTGCAGGAGCCATTCCTGATATTTACTCGATCGTGTTTACGTACCGGAAAAATGGAAAGAATATAGCATTTGACCAATCGCATTTTCCGGCTGATTTTGATTCTACTTATGAATATGTTGACAGGAAAGATAAACTGGTAAAAAAAGGTAATGGTTTACAGGCCAAAATACTGGACTTCTCTTTGCAAACACTTTCCGGCATTGATACTACTGCGGAAATTTTTGCACAGGCCAATCCTTACATCCTCCTGATGGCAAAAGATATGGACAATACAGGTAAATGGACTGAGGGTTTTGAAAAAGTTGTACAACTTGCGCAACAGAAAAAACTATCTGTTATTGTAGTAACAGCCGATGCAGATAATGCGGTAAACCTGTTTAAAAATACCACCATTGTAAAATGCGATGCTACTGTTTTAAAAACAGCCGCAAGGGTTACACCAACTTATTTCATTATGAAAAAATCGGTTGTTACCGGCAAACAAAGCTATGCAGACCTCGATAAGATACTGGCACAAATCAATAACCTGAATTAATGTGCTATGCTATCATTCATCACTAAAAAGATCCTGTACGGCGTATTGGTACTGATGGGAGTGGTGGTGATGGTATTCTTTTTATTCCAGGGCTTTGGCGATCCGGCCCGTTTGGTACTGGGGCAATCAGGCGACAGTACCACCATCAAAAATATCCGTAAAGAACTGGCGCTTGATCAGCCAAAATGGAAACAGTTTGTGATGTATTTGAACGATGTTTCTCCTGTTGCTGTGCATACGCAGGAAGATATTCAGAAAAAACAACTAAGGGGGTTCTTCATCGGTGGTGAAAATAAATTAGGTATTAAAATTCCCTACCTGCGCCGTTCATATCAAACCAAAAAAGAAGTAGGCGAAGTATTGATGGAAGCCTTACCGGGAACATTGGTATTGGCCCTTGCTGCCATGTTGCTGGCTACAGTTGTTGGTATTTTATTAGGCATACTGGCTGCTGTTAAACAAAATACATGGATGGATACTTCATCTGTGTTTGCCAGTGTACTGGGCATTTCAGCGCCATCTTTTTTTACAGGCATTGTATTGGCTTACCTGTTTGGTTTTGTGTTAAACCGTTATACCGGACTACACATGACCGGCAGCCTGTTCAATACCGATCCGTTTAGCGGCAAGAACCTGCAATTAAAAAATCTTATTCTTCCGGCAATTACACTGGGCATTCGTCCATTGGCCATCATTACCCAGTTAACAAGAAGTTCGATGCTGGATGTGCTGGACCAGGATTATATCCGTACAGCTTATGCAAAAGGATTAAGCAAAAAAGTTGTGGTGTTCCGGCATGCCCTGCGCAATGCGTTAAACCCTGTGATCACGGCTATTACAGGCTGGTTTGCAGAACTACTTGCCGGTGCATTTTTTGTTGAGTATATTTTTGGCTGGAAAGGAATAGGTAAAGTAACCGTTGATGCATTAGAAAAATTAGATTTCCCCGTAGTGATGGGCAGCGTGCTGATAACCGCTACTTTTTTTATTGTGGTAAACCTGCTGGCAGATGTTTTATACGGAGTGGTAGATCCGAGGGTGAAACTGCAGTGAGGGGCGGGGGATATATTAGTTGAAATAGTTAAAAGGTTAAAGAGGTTAAAATAGGTAAAGAGGTTAAAAGAGTATGAGCTGGTATTTACTTCTTTAACTATTTTAACCTCTTTAACCATTTAGCTACTGAATCACCACTTCATCAATCACTTTCTCTCCAAATGCTTCATTTACCCGCTCAATGATTTGTGGTTTTTGATACATCAATTCATTCTTCAATGGCCCCACTTCTGTATGAATAAATAATTTCTGGTTAATGATCTGGATCTTATCTGTGTACTTGGCAATTGTTTTACCCATCAGTTTCTCCCATATCTCTTCAATCTGCACGGCACGGATCCCATTGCGCAGGTGGCTCTTGTTCAGGAACCCTTTAATTGCATCGCCTATATGAAATTCTGACATGGGGTAAAGGTAAGAGTTAGTTAGGAGTTTGGAGTTTGGAGTAAATTTTATTAACCGACTCCTAACTCCAGACTCCAGACTGCATTCTATGCATTCAGCTCTACCAATTGGTAAGTAACATCTATCTCTGCCAGTTGCTTCTGCAACCTTTCCGCATGTGTATCTGTAATAAAAACCTGCCCATCGCTTTCTGTACACACCCAATGCAGCAGTTGATACATTCTTTGTTCGTCTAATTTTTCAAACACATCATCCAGTAAAAGAATAGGAGTGAAGCCTTTCTTTTCTTTTAATGTTTGCCATTCGGCCAGCTTTAAAGCAAAAAGTAAACTTTTTCTTTGTCCCTGCGAGGCTTCTGTTTTAAAAAGGGACTGATCCATATAAAACACCAAATCATCCCTATGAATGCCGGCCGTGGTTCTTTGCAATTGCAGGTCTTTTTGTCTGGATGCTTTTAAAAGTTCATCAAATCCATCCGTTAATAACTGGCTGGTGTATTGCAGAGAGAGGCCGTCGTCTTTCCCGGCTATCCGCTGATAGATAGATCCGGTAAGAGCCAGAAAATCTTTCAGAAATTTATTTCTTTCGCCAAACAAATAATTGCCCGATGTGCATAATTGATCATTTAAAATATCCATCAATGACTCATCGGTTTTCCCGGTTTCTGCGGCAAGTTTTAAAAGGCTGTTTCTTTGCTGAACGATTTTATTATAATCGATCAGGCTGGCCAGATAATCTTTGTTGATCTGTGAGAGAAGCGTGTCAATAAATTTTCTTCTTTCTTCACTGCCACCGGCAATCAGCACAATATCATCCGGTGCAATCATAACACATGGCAGTATGCCAATATGGTCGGAGAATTTTTTATACACCTCATCATCCAGTATCAGCTCCTTGCGGTTATTCTCACGCAATATGCAAACAAGGTGTCGTGGCTCGCGCTGTAATTGGTAGTACCCTTCCAGCCGCATACCCGCAAGACCATGGTGAACATTCTGGCTATCGGGCCTGGAAAAATAACTCTTCGAAAAACTCAGGTAATAAATGGCATCCAGCAGGTTGGTTTTGCCGGTACCATTGGCGCCACAAATGCCAACAACCCTTTCGGTAAAAGAAAAGGTTTGCTGCACATAATTGCGGAACTGAACCAACGATATGGATTGAAGCCTGAGCATTGAGCGGGCAAATTAAACCAGAACCTCCTTAATAATTCATGTTGAGTATGGCAGAAAGCATTTATTTTTATTAAAAATTCGGTTTTGAAGACGATACTATCCGAACAACAACTGGCGCTTACTGTTAAAAGACTGGCACACCAGATACTAGAAAACAATCTTTCGCTAACCAATACATCCATCATCGGGCTGCAACCCAGAGGGGTTTGGCTCAGTAACCGTATTGTGCAGGAACTAAAAAAACTGGTAGAACCTTCCGCTATTGAATACGGTAAATTAGACATCACTTTTTACCGGGATGATGTTAGAAAAAGTTTGCATATAGCCAATGCCACCGATATCCCATTCAGTTTAGAAAATAAAAAAGTGGTATTGATAGACGATGTATTATACACCGGCCGTACCATCCGCGCTGCATTGGATGCACTGCTGGCTTTTGGCCGGCCATCTAAAGTAACACTTTGTGTACTGGTTGACAGGCGCTTTAACCGCGAGTTACCCATCCAGCCCGATTATACCGGCAAAACAATCGATACCATTATTTCACAAAAAGTGATTGTAAATTGGAAGGAAAGGGACGGAAGTGAAGAAGTAATACTTTTGGATAGCTAAAATCTTTTATCTTTGATTTTTAATGAAACTATCTACCAAACATCTTCTTGGTATCAAAGATCTCAACAGAGAAGATATCCAGTTAATTCTCTCCACCGCCGAACAGTTTAAAGAAGTTTTACAAAGGCCCGTTAAAAAAGTTCCTTCGCTGCGCGATATAACAATTGTAAACCTGTTTTACGAGAATTCTACCCGCACCCGTATGTCTTTTGAACTGGCTGAGCGCCGGCTGTCGGCTGATGTACTCAATTTTGCACTAAGCAGTTCTTCTTCTGCCAAAGGCGAAACACTGCTTGATACGGTGAACAATATCCTGAGCATGAAAGTGGATATGGTGGTAATGCGCCACAGTGCCTCCGGTGCACCGCATTTTCTTGCCAAACACATTCCTGCAGCCATTGTAAATGCGGGCGATGGTATTAATGAACACCCCACACAGGCTTTACTGGATGCATTTTCCATGCGCGAAAAACTGGGTAAACTGGAAGGACTGAAAGTGGCCATCATCGGTGATATCATGCACAGTCGCGTGGCATTAAGCAATATGTACCTGTTACGTAAAATGGGCGCCGAAGTAGTTGTGGCAGGACCTCCAACCCTGATCCCTAAATATATTGCCGAAGCATTGGGTGTGAGGGTAGAATACAACCTCAAAAAAG
This sequence comes from Sediminibacterium sp., assembly GCA_036758845.1. Lineage (GTDB taxonomy): Bacteria > Bacteroidota > Bacteroidia > Chitinophagales > Chitinophagaceae > Sediminibacterium. Next base: position 30,262 of record DAIOVU010000028.1, on the reverse strand, counting down.
CTCTTCAGTGGTGCGATGTGGCCAATGTACTCCGCATACAGCTTGAAAGGCAGAACCAGCCATTATTCTCATCACTGCGCGAGTATAACCTGGCCTATGGCATCAAAAGAAAATTATTAGAAAGCCTTGGAAAAGAAATTGTGATCATGCACCCCGGCCCGATCAATCGCGGAGTGGAAATGGACAGTGATGTGGCCGACGGACCATACTCCATCATTTTAAACCAGGTAGAGAATGGCGTAGCCGTGAGAATGGCTGTATTGTATCTGCTGGCCAATAGAGAAAACTAAGACCAGGTACGAAGTACAAACTACGAAGTACGAAGTGCGGTTTTCTCATATTTTAGTTCGTACTTAGTACTTCGTAATTCATACTTGAATTTATGTTATGCAAAGAATCTGTCTTTTCCCCGGCACCTTCGACCCGGTAACACTGGGGCATGTTGATATCATCAACCGCGCCATTCCTTTATTTGATAAGATCTATGTTGGTATCGGTATCAATTCGTCCAAGAGCCCAATGTTCAGCGCAGAGCAAAGGATGGAATGGTTCAGGGAAATTTATAAAGGAGAACCCAAAGTAGAAAGTGTGGTTTACGATGGACTCACAGTGAATTATTGCAGAGTCATTGGCGCTACCTTCATCCTCCGTGGTATCCGTTATGTAAGCGATTTTGAATATGAAAAAACCATCGCCGATGCCAACCGTACCCTCGACAGTAAAATTGAAACGATCTTCCTTACCGGGGAACCTAAATATACTTCTGTAGCGTCTACCATTGTACGGGATATCATCCGCAACGGGGGAGATGCCTCACCGTTCCTGCCTGATGCGGTAAACCATTCTTTACAATCTCTCGACAAATAGACTTTCATGCATATCTGGCATAAACAAGACCTTACGCTTTCTGATTTTGCTTTATTGGGAAAAGATACCATGGGCGATCATATCGGTATCCGTTTTTCGGAACTGGGCAATAATTACCTCAAAGCCACTATGCCCGTTGATAACCGTACCAGGCAGCCTTATGGTTTATTACATGGTGGTGCCTCTGTAGCACTTGCCGAAACGCTTGGTAGTGTAGGGTCAGCACTGGTGATTGACCAGGATAATTTTATTTGTGTAGGACAGGAGATCAACGCCAACCATATCCGCAGTGTACGCAGCGGCTACGTAACTGGAACGGCAACACCCATTCACCTCGGCGCCAGTTCGCATGTTTGGGAGATCATGATCCACGATGAAGCCGGAAAATTAGTTTGCATCAGCAGGCTTACAGTAGCAATTTTGAAAAAAAGATAGTTTTGTTAGCCACAGAAGGCACAGAAAAGTCTGTGTTTGTCTGTGCCTTCTGTGGCTAATAAATTACAACCCTGCTTTCCGCACAATATCCACCACATTCGGGTAAGTATCATTTAAACACGCTTCCAGTTCGGCCCCGCTAACCCATTTGATCTCTGTAATATCTTCTTCTGTTTGAGGTATCAGCGCCTGTTCGCCTTTCGCCTTCATGGCAAACCAATGCGTTTCTTTGATCACGTCTTCTTCAAGGTACCGGTCAAAATATTCGTGATAGCCAATAGAGATCAGTTTGCCCCGTTCAATATTACTAACCCCTGTTTCTTCCTCCACCTCGCGAACTGCACAATCTTCAATGGTTTCGCCATCATCCAGCTTTCCTTTTGGCAGGTCCCATTTACCTCGGCGGTAGATCATCAATAATTCTCCCTTATCGTTCAAAACCAGTCCGCCGCCTGCAATAATTGTTCTTTTCTTCATCGCATCAAATGTGAATACAATTTCCCGATTTCCCAATTCCAAAATTTCAAAATGGTTCTACACTAATTGTTCTTTTCTCCATCGTGCATCAAATGTGAATACAATTTCCCAATTTCCCAATTCCAAAATTTCAAAATGGTTCTACATTCGCATCATGACAAACGAAAAAGCCGTTGCTGAGAAATTACTGCAGGTAGCAGCCGTAAAATTGAGTCCTGAAAAACCTTTTACCTGGGCCAGTGGCTGGAAAAGCCCTATTTATTGCGATAACAGGCGGGTATTGTCCTTTCCTTTTGTGCGCGATTTTATTAAAAGCGAACTGTGCAATGTGGTGTTTGAACATTTTCCAACGGCCGAAGTGCTGGCAGGCGTGGCTACCGCGGGTATTCCATGGGGGGCTATGGCGGCTGATCAGCTAAAACTGCCTTATATCTATGTTCGTCCCAAACCCAAGGAACATGGATTGGGTAACCAGATAGAAGGATTTTATGCTCCGGGACAAAAGGTATTGGTGATAGAAGACCTGATCTCTACCGGCAAAAGCAGCCTGCAGGTGGTGGATGTACTGCGTAATGCAGGTGTTGAAGTGGTGGGGATGGTATCTATTTTTACTTATGGATTTGCAAAGGCAGATAAGGCTTTTGCCGATGCAAAGGTTCCATACCGTTCGCTTACCAATTACCAGAACCTGATCAGCCTGGCGGTTGAAAAAGGACAGGTGAGCGCTGAAACAGAGAAACTCTTACTTTCCTGGAGAACCGACCCCGCCAACTGGCAGGGAATTTGAGCTATTTAATCAAACCTCATATAGATGAAAAAAATCTTCCTGTTTGTAACTGTCCTGGTGGCTGCTTCTTATGTTCATGCGCAGCAGCCCAAGCCACAATGGTTAACTGTAAAATCGGCTAACCTGCGGTGCTGGGAATGCAAAGAAAGATTAGAACGCTACCTGATTGTGGAGAATAAGGCCAATATGGAAAGCGGACTAATGCAGTGGAAGATCAATTTGCTGCAGGGAGAGATCAAATTCCAGTATCTGCCAGACCGTGCCAGTCCTGAAACCATCCGTGCAGCCTTAAACAATGCGGGTTTTGATGCGGATAATGAAAAAGCTGACCCCGAAGCCTACAAAAAACTTCCCGCCATCTGTAAACGCGCCGAGGACGGCGGTGGCCCTCAAAAGAATAAGCCTTGCCATGTGCAGCCGGTAAATTATTAGCGGCGTTGTTGCCTGGCAGAGCCTCAAAAAAACCGTGCCTTAGTGCCTTTGTGTGGGAATAATATATCACACAAAGGCACTAAGGCACGGTTTTATCATTTAAAACATGCTCAGCTTATGCCTTGCTTCATAATCGAAAGGAACGGTCATGTAAAACCCGGCTTTGCCTACGCGGGTGGTTCCTTTTACGTTAACCAGTACTTCTTTACTGAAAAGCAGGTTTAAGCCATTTTTTAAAACTGCCTTCATATCAACCGCAATACGAGAGGGGAGCATGAACTCCGATTTGCGGGGAATATGCATGAGGGTGTCTAGCTGGTATTTTCCGAGATAGGTATTATCAATATACACTTCGCAATCCACTTTTTTAAGGTCAACCCCAAATCCGTTGGGATTATAATATACCAACTCCATTCCCAGAACAGTCTGATCAAACCCCATGTTTTCGATATGGATGTTTTTAACATCCCTGTAATCGAAGCTCTGTGGTTTTTTGCACGATGCCAGTAAAAGGACAAATAAAGCGAATAGGAGGGCTCTTTTCAAAATGAATGATTTGGGCTGCAAAATAGGGGAGACTCACCGATTTTCCATTTTAGCTTCTGTTAAATTGGTAACGATATACATCTTCCCACGACCAATACAACTAACTATCAATCAGTTATAAAACAAATTAAACAAAAGTCAATACTGTACGAAATTTTATAACGATTAAGAAAAGATGCGTAGATAATTAGAAAATTCATTCAAATTTTATTTGAAATACCCCCCCCTTTTGTTCTATTTTATAAATATGTAAAAAATAGTATTTGTTACACGTAAAAGCACTTAAAACCACCTTTTACCACTTTTTTAGTACCTCGGAACAATAATTGTATATACATTTGTATTGACAGTTGAGAGGCCGCCCCTATGGCGTCCGTGAGAACTTGGTTTCTCCTTGACTGTCTTTTTTTATATACCATACCTGCCTATGACACTATTATATGCGGATGAAGCAGGGTCTATTACTGACCCACATCAAATGTTTTTTGTTTTAGCTGGTGTTAGCATTTTTGAAAGGCAAATTTATTGGGTGAGTGCAGAACTTGATAAAATAGCTGCGAGATTCAATCCGGATAATCCATCATTAATAGAACTACATGCAAGTCCAATGTATCACGGAAAGGGGAAATGGAGGGCTTTTACCAAATCGGATCGCCATCAAGCATTAAAAGATGCTTTACATGTTTTCGCTAATTCTCATAAAACTAACCGAATGTTTGCCTGTGTTGTCAGGAAATCAATAATATCTAAAGACCCAGTAGAATTTTCTTTCGAGCAATTATCAAGCCGATTCGATTACTATTTGAGGAGATTAAGCAATGGTGGAAGTATGCAAAAAGGGATAATAATTTTCGACAAATCTACCTACGAAACTACAATTCAAAATTTAGCAACTGATTTTAGAACTATTGGCCATTCATGGGGAGTTATCAAAAGTATGGCAGAAGTCCCCTTGTTTCTAGACTCAAAGGCATCAAGATTAATACAATTGGCAGATATTATAGCTTATGCCATTTTCAAGCATTACGAACAAGGAGATGATGAATTATATTCGATAATAGCAAACAGGTGGGACAAAGAAGGAAGTGAAAACCACGGTTTATGTGAGAGAATAAAATCTAACTTATAATCAAGTGTTTAAATCGTTCTGCATCGGTTATTTTACGAGCATTAAATCGGTAGGATGTTTCCGCACAATACCGAGGGAGTGCTTGGGTGAAATCTGATGGTACGTGCCGAATATTGTTTTTTTAAAACGGAGAAAAACTCTTCAATTGAATTAGTATAGGCAAATACTCCGCCTGAACCCCATTTTATGGTGGTTTACTAATTCGTGTGCCTGGAACTCTTCATTAAGCCCAACATATCCTAAATGGGCATCTGTCATAACTATTGCGGATGGGCTACGTTCTGCTAACCACTCCTTTAAAGCTGTCTCGTCATTTTCAGTAAGTTTTTAAATTCTGAAAACATAAACCTTCATTTTATCTCCCCACCAAAAACGGGGGAAGGGTTTATACCGAACCGATCATTTAGGTAACCCGTAACCCTCTGCGAACAGAATTAGCAAAAAGGGTAATGTGAACTATTTGTGGATTTAAGCCCCATCCTGACGTTTTAACTTCATTTGCTAATCAGGGTAGGGAAGTCTTGTGGGAACTCATATATCGTAGCCTTAAATTGTTTATATTCGTTACTAAAATAGTTAGAAAATAATACAAAAAAGGATGCTTTTTGAGTATCTAAATTATTTAGCTGCAATTTATTTATCTAAATTATTAATAATCAATGCTTTGAATTATAATAACTGATAATTATGTATCACTAAAAATGATCTAAAAGCAGATTGAAAGAGTGAATTCGATAATGAATAGAAATAGACAAAATATTGAATCGTTATTGGTTGAAAATCAATTTTTTCCATGTGTTAATTATATAAACACTTTGTTTCAATTTTCATATATTAAAATTGAACAATATGAAAGCTATCAAAAAATGAGTTTTCGTAACCGATGCATGGTGGCGGGGAGTAATGGGGTGGTTCATTTATCGGTTCCCTTAGAGAACGGACGCAACCAGCGGCAGTTGATGAAGGATGTCAGGATCAGCCATTTTACCGACTGGCAAACCAGTCATTGGAGAACGATTGAATCCTGCTACAGTCGCTCGCCTTTCTTCGAATTTTACCGGGATGGTGTTTGGGGACTGCTGCAGAAAAAGGAAACCTTTCTGCTCGACATGAACATGGCTATCCTGGAATGGCTCCAAAAAACGCTGAAATTTCCGGGCAAGATTTCGCTCACGGAGCATTATCAAAAAACAACTGGTCCGGAGCTGATGGATTTAAGGAGCCATTTTTTGCCAAGAAATTTCCAGGAGCAGCCGATGGGATTTAGGTATACCCAGGTGTTTGAAGACAGGATTGGTTTTGTTCCCAATCTGAGCATTCTTGATTTATTGTTCTGCTGCGGACCCCAGGCAAAAACACTGCTGGAACAGAACAAATTAACGTTTTAATGGCTCTTTAAGCTTGTGGTTATTTTGATATGGCGTAATTTTAAACATTGCTTCCATTCCTCTGAACTGCCGATAGTTTAACTTCTATTAACCCCCCAGATGAAGAATCTCAGATTTCTGATTGCCTTTGCATTGCTGATGGGGTATGTGATGGTAAATGGGCAGAACTATTCTAATAAAGGGAAGGATTTCTATATCACTTATCCCATGCACATTGATGGCACCAGTTCGGTGATGGGAATTTATATTACATCAGATGTAAATGCTACAGGAACGGTAACAGTAGGAACCCAAACCCTGCCTTTTACTGTAACTGCCAATACAGTAACAAAAAAGTTCATAGGAGGCTCTACCTGCACCTCATGCGATGCGCTCAGTACGGGTGTGTATTTACCACAGGACGATGGTATTACTGCCGGAGGAGCCATACATGTGGTTGCAGATAACCCGGTGGTGGTATATGCCCATATTATTAAAACATCCCGTTCCGGGGCTACCCTGGTATTGCCATCAGCAGTATGGGGGAAGCAATACATTGTTTCAAGCTATGGCAATGCAGGCAGGCAGAGTAATACACCTTATGGTTATGGCGCGATAACCGTTGTGGCGGCAGAAGCCAATACAACTGTTCAGATTACACCATCGGTGGATAGCAAAAATGGAGCAAGGCCTGCAAATGTGCCTTTTCAGATAACGTTGGCTAACCCGGGAGATGTTTACCAGATCCAGTTCAAACAAAACCTTGATATTTCGGGTACAACGGTTCAGTCGTTTGCATCCGGGAGTGGGGGTTGCAAAAAAATTGCTGTTTTTTCAAGTACCAGTTGGTCGGCCTTCGGATGCCAGGCTGCGGTTACCGGCAGTGGCGATAATTTATACCAGCAATTATTTCCTACCGGGGCATGGGGCAAAAATTTCTTAACGGCACCTGCTAAAACCCGCGGTTCAGATATTTTCAGGGTGTTTGTTACAGACCCCGCAACGGTTGTGAAAAAAACCGAGAATGGCGTAACCACTACCTTAACCGGGTTGGTAAATAATTCCTTTTATGAATACGCAACAGGTAATCCTACCTTTATTGAAACAAACAAGCCTTCCTCAGTAGTTCAATATTTTACAACAATGGCCTGTTTAACCGGGGCACAACTGGGAGACCCGGAAATGGTTGTTCTGAATCCTGTTGAACAAACCATCAATAATATCACTGTGTTTTCTGCGCATAAGAATTTTGTTCCTTCCAATCAGAGCTCTATAACCAACTGTTATCTTAACGTGATCATTAAGAGCAACGCTACTTCCGGTTTCAAAATAAATGGGAATGCACCTGCAGCTCCATTCCTGCCAATTCCAGGCACGGCTTATTCTTATTTGCAGGAAGAAGTTACTGCCATTGCACAAACCAATCCTGTTCAAACCCTTTCAGCCGACTCAAGTTTTAGCGCCATAGCGTATGGTTTTGGGGGGGTGGAGTCTTATGGCTACAACGCGGGCACCAATGTGAAAGATTTTACGCAGGTAGCTTCTTTTCTAAATCCGTATCTGACAATAGATTCGGCTGTTACCTGTATCAATACGCCGGTTAAGTTTCGCATACCATTAAATTTCCAGCCTTCAAGTGTGAAATGGGATTTTTCATCGGCTCCGGGTATATCTCCCAATACTATTATTGGCCCTGTTAGTTCGCCGGTATATGATACGGTAAGAGATGTAAATGGACAGACATTATATTACTATAGTCCCGGACAAACTTTTAAATTCTCCAATACAAGCACAGCCAATTTGCAGGATACCATCAAGCTTTATACAACTTCTGCAACACCTGATGGGTGCGGAAGTACCGACCAGTTGTACACTATTCCTGTAAAAGTAAACGACAGGCCGGTGGCAAATTTTACGTTTACTACCAGTGGCTGCGTTACAGATTCTGTGTTACTTACTGATAAAAGCATTAATAACAGCGGGGCGGTTAGCCGATGGCTCTGGAATTTTGGAGATGGTAATACTGCTGACCGGTTATCTGGTACACCATTCTCTATCAAGTATTCTAATGGAGCTGATTATGTTATTAAACTGCAGTCTGTATCTGATATTGGCTGCGTTTCTGATGAGGTTTCCAAGAACATACAGATATCTGCTAAACCTATCGCTAAATTCAGTTACACAGCCATTGCCTGTACAAACAACGATATTGTTTTTGCAGATGCTTCTACTACAGCAACAAATACAATTACTAAATGGACATGGAATCTTGATGACGGGGCAGGAGCATTTACCAATACAACCAATGTCTCTCCCAAAACAAAATATGCTGTTTATGGGAACAAGAGTCCTAACCTGCAGGTTGAAACCTCAACCGGTTGTAAAAGCGACCTGTTTGTGCCAACCGGCTTTAAAGTACATCCATTGCCAGATGTTGGTTTCATTTTGCCGGAAGTATGTTTGAGTGATGCCAACGCCTTATTTACAGATACTTCCAGTATAGCAGAAGGTGCCATCGCTGCTTATTTATGGAATTTTAATGCAGGAACGCCTCCTGTAACCAAAGGTCCTGATATTGCTACCAGCACGCTGAAAAATCCATTGGTCACTTATAAAGATTCTGCAAACTATAAAGTTTCGCTAACTATTAGTTCTGCTGCGGGATGTGTGGCCACTAACGTGCAGGACTTTACCGTTAATGGTGCAAACCCCAAAGCCGCATTTGATATCATCAGCCCAACACCCTACTGTGGCACAAAGCCGGTGCAGCTTAAAAATAATTCTACGGTTGATTTTGGCAATATTACAAAGCTTGAGATTTATTGGGATCTTGTTAATAATCCAGCCGTTAAAGAGATTGATGAAACGCCGGCACCCGGAAAAATATATCCGCATTCCTATCCTGCTATTTCATTACCCACAGCGCAATCATATACGATAAAACTGGTTGCCTATTCGGGTGGTAATACCTGTGTTGATTTTGTTACCAAAACCATCAGTGTATATCCGCAGCCTAAAGCGGCATTCGCAGAATCGGCCAGCCAGTTATGTTTTGGTGAAACAGTTAGTTTTACTGATAAAAGTAACGGGGTATCCAGTGCTGCTTCCTCATGGGTGTGGGATATGGGGAAAGGCGACAGATCAACTGCGCAAAATCCATCCAAACAATTCAACGATTCAGGGTTGCTTACCGTCAGCATGTATTTCTTCAATGCTGATGGTTGTGTGAGTGATACGGTTTCTCAATCATTAACCGTATACCCAAACCCTGTGCTGTTATTAACGCATAAAATGCAGGTATTGGTTGGAGGGGCGGTTACCATTGTTCCGCAATTGGTTTATGGCAACGACCTGCAATATCTCTGGACACCATCAACCTATCTTAACAGCGATACCGCCGCTATGCCTAAGGCTCTTCCTGAAGATGATATCACGTATAAACTTACTTTAACAGCAAGAGGTGGCTGTACCGTGAGCGATACTGTTTATATTCGGGTATTGAAAGCGCCGGATGTACCCAACGCTTTTTCTCCCAACGGTGATGGTATCAACGATACCTGGAGAATTAAATACCTTGATGGTTACCCCGGGGCAACAGTGGATGTATATAACCGATATGGACAGATCGTATTCAGATCGCTGGGCTATGAGGTGGAATGGAACGGCACCTATAATGGCAAGCCATTGCCTGTAGGTACGTATTATTATATCATTAATCCAAAAAATGGCCGGCAGATTGTTACCGGATCAGTTACCATTATAAAGTAGTTATATGAGCGTTAGACAGTTGATAATATGGATCGGCTTATTTACCTGCACAGTGGCGTCAGCTCAACAGCGGCCTTATTATACGCAATACATCATGAACAATTATATCATCAATCCCGCGGTAGCCGGTATTGAGAACTATTGGGATGTAAAAGCGAGTCACCGCTTACAATGGGTGGGCTTGCAGGATGCACCGGTAACAACCTATCTAACAATGCATGGACCGCTGCATAAAAGCGACTACGACAGGGAATCGGCCACTACTTTTCATGCCAGCGGACAAAACCCCAGAGGGCAGGCTTATTGGCAGGATTATACTTCGGCAGAACCGCATCATGGTATTGGGTTTACGATACTGAACGACAGAACTGGCCCGTTAAACCGTTTTGCTGCGTATGGTACTTATTCGTATCATTTAGGTCTTTCTTCTACCACAAGTTTGGCAGCCGGTGTATCTGCAGGTATCACCAATATGAGTCTTGATGCCGGCAAATTGAATTTTGGTAATACAACAGTTGATCCTGCCGTTGCTGGCAGTGGTGTAATCAACCGGATAAAGCCCGATATCAGTGCCGGGTTGTGGCTGTATTCAAAAGATTATTTTCTGGGATTGGCTGCACAACAAATTATTCCGCAACAACTTGCTTTTTCAGATAATACCGTGTATCTGCAGAGCGGAAAATTATTACCTCATCTTTTCTTAAGTGCAGGTTATCGCATGCAGTTAACAGAAGATATCAGTTTCCTTCCTTCAACATTAATCCGGTATATCAGCCCATTGCCATTAGGGTTTGATGTGAATGCAAAGTTCCAGTATCAGGACCTGCTTTGGGCTGGCGCATCTTACCGGTATAAAGACGGGTTTGCAGGATTGGTAGGCATCAATCTGAATCATAATATCAACATCGGTTATTCATACGATGTGCAGACTTCTACATTGAATACCGTTAGCAAGGGTACACATGAAATACTTATCGGATTTCTTTTAGGAAACAGGTATGGAGATTGGTGTCCGAGGAATTTGTGGTAGGAGGAACAATGAGAGAATGAAAAGATTTTTTATTGGATCCGGATTACGATTTTATTTTCTTCGGGTGTTTTGTCGGTAGTGGCTACAGAGATTATTTTAATTGATTTTTCTTTCATCTGTTTTAGTAGCTGCGATGCCCTCAGGCGGTTAATTCTTGTTATCTCGGCTTTTATTTTTTCAAATTCCTGTGGTGAGGGTGGTTGCGGAAGTGTAATGGCATGAACGTCTATGTTCTCATCCACATCTGTATCAGCAACTTCTATTTCTTCTGTTGTTAAGGGGTTGAGGGATTCTTTTTCCTTGAACTTTTTATTGTTCATCAATCGCAAAATTTCTTTTTCTTTTGGAAAAGATGGCGCCTGAATTCTTTTATGCCGAACCTGTTTATCCAGCTCAGCAAACACCAATCCCGTCATATTCATCGCATCTGTAACCAGTTTCTCCAGCTCTATGCTGTTCACTGTTTTTAATGCTTCAGCAATTTCTCTTTGAATTTTTTCTTTGTCTATTTGTACCCGGTGTATCTCTCTCTGCCCTTTAAATGATTTTTCCATTTCCAGTTTTGCTTTCCGGATATCTTCATTCATTTGTTTCAGGTTAAGCGTCATTTCTTTTGCATAAGGAGCTCTCAGTTTGGCAGGTAAGGCAGCAGTATCTTTGCTCCAGTTTCTTTCCAGTTCAGATTTCGCTAAATCCATATTAGCCAGATTTTTTACCCAGTTCTGTTTTTGATTTGTCAATTCATGCGAAGCCTGCTCAAGGGCATTTGCAACCATAGGAGGGATTGATTCAATCAGTTCACCAAATTCTTTTACGTCCTTAAAGTTTTCCCTGTCCAGTTCTTTTTGTGCAGAAACGATATTCTTTTTCATTTCAGCTTTCAACGGTTTGGATAAAAAGAAAACAGGGTTGAACAATGGATTGTCAACACTTACCGTCATTGGCTCAACAGCGTAAGGTTGTATTTTTTGGAGAGGAAGTTTTTTTTGTGTTGCAGCAGCAGTATTCTGTTGTTTGAGGGGAGAGGTTATGGGGTTCAGCCATGCTATACAACTAAGCATACCTGTTACCACAACAAATGCCAGTAATTGTTTCCTGTAGCTAAGCCTGTCTTCTTTTTTATCGATCATCCGTTTTACACGAAACAACAGATCATTTTTTTTACCAGATGCGGCCATAGCAAATGCCGGCGCGGGTTGCAGGTACGCAATACGTAACAATGCCTCAGCATAAACAGATGCATTGTATTTGAATTGCAGTACCCAGTCATCGCAACTATTCTCCCTTTCTTTGCGGATGCTTTTGCTGAGCAATTGCGTAAAAGGATTAAAGAATAGTGTGATCTCAACTACCGACAGGATCATGTTAACCAGGTAGTCGTAGCGTTTGATATGCGCCAGTTCATGCAACAGTACCGCTTCCAACTGATCAGTGGTGAGGTGATTGATGCTGGCAACAGGTATCAGTATTATTGGTTTAAAGAAACCGATGGTGAGTGGGGTATGAACCGTATCCGACAGAAAAATGCGGATATCTTTTTTAATACCTAATTGCTCAGCAACCCTTTTTACAAACACACGCCATTCGGCTGATATTTTATGAATACCATTGTTACGTATCATTTGTGTTTGCCTGTAACCCAGCAGCCACCGGATGCTCAGGAATAACATTAATAAAAGATAAGCCATGGATACATAAGGCAAAAACTGTTCTGCTTTTACCATCCAGTAGATCAGTTGTGAAGAAAGGTCTTTACCTGCGGGAAGGATGCTTTGTATGCCCGTATTTACAGTGGCTGTATTTTGCCATGCCTGGCTGTATTGTGTGTAATAGAATTGCAGTGTAATGATGAACCATGCAAAACTGATCAGCTGTGCAGCAACAGCCAACCGGTATTTAACAGCAGCGTTCAGCGACACCAGGCTGTTCACACTCATAAAAACTAGCCATACCAATGCAGTCTGCCATAAGCTGTTGGCGATGGCAAAACCCAGTGCCTGCAGAAAAGTTGATTGAAATACGGATTGCATGAGTTACTGTTTTTTCAGGTTATCCAGTAGTTTTTGTATTTCTTCCAGTTCGTCTTTGTTGGGGGCGTGGTTACCAAGGGCCTGCATCACCAGTTGTGTTGAGGAGCCTCCAAATAAGGAATTGATCATTTTACCAACGATCTGTTGCTGTGTGTTCTCGCGGGTAATATTTGCCCGGTAGATATGGGTTTTACTGCTGTCATCGCGCTTTACAATGCCTTTCTCAAACATGATCTGCATCAGTTTGAGGGTAGTGGTATATCCCGCGTCTTTATGTTCACTCAGTATTTCGTGCACCTCTCTTACGGTGGCGGTGCCCTTATCCCAAAGTACCCTCAATATCTCCAGTTCACTCTCAGTGGGCTTAATGTGTTTTGCTGCTGCCATTGCTACGATTTTATTCGTAAGCAATTTACGAACCGGGTCGTATGAGGCCAAATAAAACTTTGTTAAACGGTTAAATGCAGGGACGGGGGTTCAATATTCAATATTCCCTTATTGCACTTTTGTTTTGTAGGCCGCTACATAATAGGTATTGATGGTAGTTATCCGCAGGTGGTTATTTTGAAAACTTACTTTTTTATACTCTTTGAATACGCCTTTTTTATCCAGGAAACCAATGATGCAGGTTAGAGGGGCAACGCCCTTACGCAATTCCGGCTTGGGGGTAATACCAAAGTTGGGGATAGTGAGCGAATCGTTCACCCTTACTTCCTTGGCCTGCATTTTTATGGTGTAATGGAAGGTCCTTTCTGTTTCATACAGGGATACTGCAAATTTCCAGTCGTTCAACTCATCATTAATCTTTTCACTGTAACCGGCAACCGCATTGGGGTTTACAGATTTTCTTATTTCAGGAACAGTATCGTGTTTGATAAGAATGGTGGTGTCTGAAGCAGGCGTATTAGTATTGTCATCTTGCCCGCATGAAGCAAACAATAGTATAGCGGCAGGTATCAGGATTTTTTTCATTGTCTAAAAATAAGAATCAGCAGGTTTCAATCCAAGACCCATCAAACCGTGCCTTGGTGCCTTTGTGCGCAAATTTTTCCACACAAAGGCACGGTTTAGTTGTAATAAACAAAAATCCCGATCATGTCTGATCGGGATTTTATAAAATTTATATCTGCCTGATTATTTCTTTTCAGTTGTATTGCTGAGGCTGATATGGATACTCTTTTTTCCGTTGAAGAAAGGCTCATATTTTTTAACCGCATCTGCTGATTGTTCTTTGCCATTGATGGTCAGTTTACCATCGTTATATTCAACAGTAACATTACCATCCGCTGCCAGACCATCTTTTTTGATCTCATCAATCAGCGCTTTGAATTCTCCATCGCCACCGGTAAGTGTAAGGTTTACTTTGGTAGAATCAGTATCTGATACCCTGATCTCCATTTTCTGCTCGATAGTGTGCTTGGTTTTTGCATCTGTTTTGTGCAGTTGCGCAAGGGTAGGAGCAATAACCAATGAAACGATCGACATCAGTTTGATCAGGATATTCATAGACGGTCCTGAAGTATCTTTAAAAGGATCACCCACCGTATCTCCTGTTACAGAGGCTTTGTGTGGTTCGGATTTTTTATAGTAGATCTGGCCATTGATCTCAACGCCTGATTCAAAAGATTTTTTAGCATTATCCCATGCACCACCTGCATTGTTCTGGAACATTCCCATCAACACACCGCTAACGGTTGCACCGGCTAAGAATCCACCCAATACTTCCGGTCCGAAAATGAAACCGATGATGAGTGGTGATAAGATAGCGATGGCACCCGGCAACATCATTTTCTTTAAAGAAGCCTCAGTTGAAATAGCTACACATTTATCGTACTCTGGTTTTCCGGTTCCTTCCATGATACCCGGAATATTGTGGAACTGGCGGCGAACTTCTTCCACCATTGCCATGGCAGCTTCACCCACCGCACGTATAGCCAGTGAAGAAAAGATATAAGGGATCATACCACCAACAAATAAACCGGCCAGTACATCGGCATGATAAATATCAATACCATCAATACCTGCAATACCCACAAACGCTGCAAATAAAGCCAGCGCCGTTAAAGCGGCAGAAGCAATGGCGAAACCTTTACCTGTTGCGGCTGTGGTATTACCTACTGCATCCAGTATATCTGTTTTTTCGCGCACTTCTTTTGGTAACTCACTCATTTCGGCAATACCGCCTGCGTTATCCGCAATTGGTCCAAATGCATCAATAGCCAACTGCATAGCAGTGGTTGCCATCATACCTGCAGCAGCAATGGCCACACCGTATAAACCGGCACAATAATATGAGCCATAAATACCGGAAGCTAAAACCAATATTGGTAATAAAGTACTTTCCATACCTACAGCCAAGCCACCAATAATATTGGTTGCATGACCGGTAGAAGACTGGCGAATAATACTCATTACAGGACGTTTACCCATAGCGGTATAATATTCGGTGATCATACTCATTAAAGTACCTACTGCCAAACCAACCATGATGGCGCCAAATACTTTACCAGGCGTAAAATCAAAACCTCTTAACAGCATGTGCTCCGGTAATAACC
Organism: Sediminibacterium sp.; assembly: GCA_036758845.1. Lineage (GTDB taxonomy): Bacteria > Bacteroidota > Bacteroidia > Chitinophagales > Chitinophagaceae > Sediminibacterium. Next base: position 14,839 of record DAIOVU010000028.1, on the reverse strand, counting down.
AGTTTACTAAAAAGTAAGAAACAACAGCAGTTAATGCAATAGATCCCCAGTTGCCCATGTTAAGGGCATTCTGTACTTTTTGGGTACTTAAACCTGCGCTGTCGGATATTTTTACAAAGAATGTTCCAATAACAGAGAAAATGATACCCATCCCCGCGATGAGCATTGGAAGAAGGATAGGAGACAAACCGCCATATCCATCAATCAATACAGTACCACCAGTGCCGGTTACTTCTCTTCCCAATACCATTGTAGCCAATACAGTGGCAACATAACTTCCAAATAAATCGGCTCCCATTCCGGCCACATCACCCACGTTATCACCTACGTTATCGGCGATGGTTGCAGGGTTGCGGGGATCATCTTCAGGAATACCCGCTTCCACTTTACCTACCAGGTCGGCACCTACATCGGCAGCTTTTGTATAAATACCACCGCCTACACGTGCAAACAAAGCAATACTTTCTGCACCGAGAGAAAAACCTGTTAATACTTCAATCGCTCTTTTCATTTCCTCACTGTCTACCGCAGCAGTTGGAGCGAAAATCATTTTTAATATAATAAAGAGACTACCTAATCCTAAAACAGCCAATCCCGCAACGCCCATTCCCATCACAGATCCGCCGGTAAAAGAAACGCGCAAAGCTTTACTTAAACTGGTTCTTGCAGCATGTGCAGTACGAACATTTGCTTTGGTAGCTACTTTCATACCAATAAAACCTGCCAAAGCACTGAAAAATGCACCAAGTACAAAGGCAACGGCAATACTCCAGTGACTATGTGTATCTGAATATCCCATATAGCCCAACAAAAGGGCTACAATAATTACAAAATAGGTGAGGATCTTATACTCAGCTTTTAAGAAAGCCATTGCACCCTCAGCTATATAAGTACTGATCTGTTTCATGCGGTCATTTCCCGCATCCTGCTTAGAAACCCATAAAAACTTAACAAGTGTGTAAAGGAGGCCTATCGCTCCCATTGCCGGGACGGCATAAAACAAGGAATTGTTCATAAATCGATTTGTATCTCAGTTTATATAAAAAGTCAGCAAAAATAGGGCTTTTGGGCAAAAACCCTATGCATTGATTTTTTCTATGGCTATTGAAGGATTTCTATTGGTTTTCAGGTATTTATTCTTCCAGTTGGGTTGTGTCGGGATGGCCTGTAAAAACAGAACTCATTTTCCCTGCGGCCCAGATATTTCGGTTGAATTTATTACCCAGTATGATCACGGTTGCAGAATCGGCTACCAGCCTTTTGAAAACTGCATTATTCCCATGCCACCAGCCATTATGGTATACGATTGTTGGATCCGGTGGTTTGATCAATAAATGCCATCCCATTCCATAATTTTTAAAACCCCTGTTTTCATTACTATAGGGCTGGAATGCCATATCCAGTGTTTTGGTGCTGACCAATGTTCCCATATACAGGGCCTTATCCCAGAGCAACAAATCCCTTACGGTACTGTATACATTTTTATCACCATAAATACAATCCAGCTTCTGCAATTTGAAAGGTGCATTGTTATAATTATAGGAAGGGATATACTTTGACGTGTCTTTGATGCTGAATACATAAGTGCTTGTCATGCCCAATGGCTTAAACACCTGTTCCTGCATATACTCAGGGAAGGGGGTATTGGTTATTTTCTCCACAATCAGCGCCAGCATGGCATAATTGGTATTGCAATAGCTGTAACGGCGGTTAGGCGAAGCTTCCAGTGCAGGCCTGTATTTGATCATGAACTGCAACACCTCATTATTTCCGGGTAAACTGGTAACCTGAACAGGTGCTTTTACAACGCGGTATTTCTTTACCATTTTACCACGCCTGTTCTTTACCAATACAACCTCGGTACGCGAGCCATCCATGAAATGATCGTATTTGGGCAAACCGCTGCGGTGCGTAAGCAGGTCTTTAATAGTGATATTAGGGTAAGGAAAAACCGGCAGGTATTTTTCAACACCATCTTCCAGGTTAAGTTTTCCTTCCTCCATCAGTTTCAGTATCACAACGGCTGTAAAGGTTTTAGAAACCGAGGCAATATGAAAGGGTGTATTAGCGGTAATAGGTTCTTTGGTTTTGAAATTGATCAGGCCTCGATAGTCCTCAAATACAACCTCTCCGTTCTTAGCCAGCAAAATACTGCCGTTAAAGCCGCTTTTTAGCAACAACGACTGGTATAAAGGGGCGATAGCATTGGCATAATACTCTTTTTCCCGGGCAGATACTGAAGAGAAATTAACAGGTTTATTATTCCTGACAACTTCTTTTTTATCCGTAGAGGGGTTAGAGCCACAGGCTACTATAGCAAGAAAAGTAAGAAAAGGGGCAATTTTTGGTCTTAGCATCGGCACTGTTTTAGACTAAAGTGGCAAATATAGGCTGAGGTATCAGAGCTGCCAACCTTAGTGGAAAACTAAGTGCATGGCTGGAAAACAAATAACATTTATTTTCGCACTCATGAACAAACAGGCAATCACCAGTTATCCAAAAGACAGGATCAATATCCTTTTTCTGGAAAATATCAGCGAAAAAGCAGTAAATCAGTTCAACCAGAATGGCTATACAAGGGTTAAACGCCTTGGGGGCGCTTTAAGCGAAGAAGAACTGATCAAAGAGATCAAAGACGTCCATTTACTGGGCATCCGCTCCAAAAGTCAGATTACAGCTAAAGTATTAGCGGCAGCCACCAAACTGCAGGCAATTGGCTGTTTTTGTATCGGCGTAAACCAGGTTGACCTGAAAGCCGCTACCGAGGCGGGTGTAGTAGTATTTAACGCCCCTTACAGTAACACAAGAAGTGTGGCAGAACTGGTGATTGGCGCATCCATTATGCTGATCAGAAGAATACCCGACAAAAACAAAGCCGCTCACGAAGGCATCTGGATGAAAGAAGCCAAAGGCAGTTACGAACTCCGCGGTAAAACACTGGGTATTATCGGTTACGGAAATATTGGTTCACAGGTAAGTGTACTGGCCGAAAGCCTCGGCATGAAAGTGATCTTTTATGATACTGAAACAAAGCTTCCGCTGGGCAATGCTTCTGCTGCCAAAAGTCTGAAAGACCTGGTATCGCAGGCAGATATCGTTTCATTGCATGTTCCTGAAACACCACAAACAAAGAACCTGATTACCAAAGCCCTGCTCAAATCATTTAAAAAAGGATCTATCCTTCTTAACTATGCAAGGGGAGAAGTGGTTGATCTGAAAGCATTGGCTGCAGCTTTGCAGGAAGGCCATCTGAGTGGCGCTGCTATTGATGTGTATCCGTGGGAGCCTGAAAAAAATGGCGACAGGTTTGAAACGCCTTTACAGGGATTACCTAATGTGATCCTCACCCCGCATATTGGCGGATCAACTGAAGAAGCACAACAGAATATTGGTGAAGATGTGAGCATTAAATTATTCCAATACCTTGAAAGAGGCATCACCAACGGATCACATACTATCCCTGCCATTGGCTTACCTCCGGTAGAAAATGCACACCGTATTTTGCACATCCACCATAATGTTCCCGGTGTGTTGAGCGCCATTAATACGGCATTGTCTAAAAACAATATCAATATCCTTGGTCAATACCTGAAAACCAATGATGCTATTGGTTATGTGGTGCTGGATATAGATAAAAAACTGTCTAATAAAGCCGTGGAATTGTTGAGAGAAGTGAAGGCTACGATTAAGGTGAGGATGCTGTATTAGTATTACGGATTGTGAATTAGCGGATTGGCGGATTACGGATTGACGTATTTTTTACATGTTAAATGTCAATCCATAATCCGCTAATTCGTAATCCGCCAATCCGCTAATTATTTTATCTCCTTCAAGATTTTCTTCCCCCTGCTCCTGAACGCTGCGGTTTCTGTGTCCCATCTTTCTTCGATGATGAGTTTGAGTTCTGATCGTATTTCGGGGTATTGTTTTGATAAATTGAAAAGTGTGGTTAACGAAAATGCTTTAATGGCAGCAGGCGTTGATGGCGTTGCGATAAAATGAAAACAGGCATTCATCACCTCTCCGTGAAATTCTTTGGGGATCTCTGTCAATTCTAAAACCCTTACTGAATTTCTGATCACAGAATCATGTACATCTGTTCTTTGCATTTGCGATACCAGGTCTTTAATATAAGGCCTGATCATTTCCGGATTTTTTACTGCCGCCCGGCTCACACTCCATGCCGCTCTTTGTGCTAAGCGATATTCATCAGACATGAAACATTGCATCAACTCCTTAAAATTCTTTTTAGAAGTGCATGCGTATGCAGCAATTTTTAATGCCTGAGTTTTGGAGTGCTCTTTTAGTATTTCGTCTTTGATGATCATTGCAGTGTGAGAGGTGAAGTAAATAGAGTTGATAAAGTAAATAGGGTAGATAAAGTAAATAGAGTAGATAGGGGGGTAGAGAAGTTTTTGAGGAATGACTTCACATTTTATTTACCAATTTACTTTATATACCCTATTTACTCTATTTACCATTTATTTTTCAATTACTTTAAACAATAAAGTCAATCACAGCTTCCCCAATAACGCTTTCATCTGCCTGATCTCCTCAGCATCAACTGTTACAGAAGATAGTTCCTCCTGCATAGAGCTTTGATGATAGGTCATGGCAGAGGGTTGCATTTTTCTGGCAGATGAATGTAATTCTGTTGCGCCGGTAAACTGTGCCAGTTCCACAATATTTGTGCTTCGTACTCCGCTGCCGGGCATGATGATGATGCGGTTGTTTGCTTTTTCGATCAATGTTCTGATGAGCTCTTTTCCATCAAATGCATCAGGCACCTGGCCGCTGGTAAGCAGGCGGTTGCAGCCGCAGGCAATGATGTCTTCCAATGCCTGTAAGGGTTCGGCGGCCCTGTCGAAAGCACGGTGAAAAGTTACTTCCATCGGATAAGCCGCATCAACCAGGCGTTTGGTTTGTTCAGTATTGATGGTTCCGTTTTCATTCAGCGAGCCAATCACCACACCCTCAAATTGTAATTCTTTGCAGAGGCCGATATCTTTTTTCATCACGCTCCATTCTTCATCCGTAAAAAGAAAATCACCACCACGCGGCCGTATGATCGGAAAAACAGGGATTGATATTTTTTCTCTCACCATTTTCAATATACCATACGATGGGGTAGTACCACCTTCTGCCGGATTTCCGCACAACTCTAACCTGTCGGCACCTGCACCGGCAGCTAATATGGCTGATTGAATATTGAATACGGCTATTTCTAACCCCCTAACCCTCCCGTCTTGACGGGACAGGCTCTGAAGGGGGAATGATGATAAATGATCACTCATTGTTTATTGATAAAATTTGCTATTAAAAAACTCCAAACTCCAGACTCCAAACTATATCACATGCTTTCCCTCAACCAGAAAGTTTTTATCATCTGCATAACATACGGCAAAATCGAAACCTTGCTGAATGCAGTATCCGCCATATTCTCCCTGTTTGTTGATGGCGATAAAGCCTACCTGAATCTCTTTAGCTTTGTCGCCTTTTATTTTGATGATGCGTTCTACTGCTTTTTTACAGGCGTCTTCGGGCGATAGGCCCTGGCGCATTAATTCTACAACAAGGTGCGAGCCACAGATGCGGATCACATCTTCACCCTGGCCTGTAGCGGTAGCAGCACCTATTTCATTATCTACAAATAAACCGGCGCCAATAATAGGGGAGTCGCCTAACCTGCCGCGCATTTTAAAAGCCATACCGCTGGTGGTGCAACTGCCACTCAGGTTCCCGGCTGCATCCATGGCAACCATACCAATGGTATCGTGGTTCCAATCGCCATTAGCAAAACGCGTTGGCGCAAATGCAGTTTGGCTATTTGAATTTTCTATATTGATCACTGGTTTGTATTCGCTTTTCTTCAGCCATTGTTTATAATTCTTTTCTGCATCTTCAGATAGTTTTGCAGGCTCCAGCGGAAAACCTTCTGCTACCGCAAACTGTTGTGCACCGCTGCCTACAAGCATTACATGCGGTGTTTTTTCCATTACCCTGCGGGCAACAGCAATCGGGTGTTTGATGCGTTCCAGGAATGCCACACTGCCGCAATTGGCGTGTTCGTCCATAATGCAGGCATCGAGGGTAACAAATCCATCCCTGTCGGGATTGGCGCCAAGTCCTACGCAACAATTCTGCGATGCTTCTGTAACCATCACGCCTTGTTCTACTGCATCCAAAGCGCGACCGCCGGAACGTAATACATTCCATGCTGCTTTATTGGCGTTGATACCTTCTTTCCAGGTTGAGATCACAATGGGCTTGCGGACTTCTGCATTGTTAGCCGAAAAACCGGCGAATGAAAAAGAAGTGAGTCCTAATGAACTGAGTTGGAGAAAACGTCTGCGGTGGAGCATGGGTTGTGGAGGTTGAAATGGTTATAGTAGTTAAAATGGTTAAGGAGGTTAAAATAGTTAAAGAGGTTAAAATAGTTTAAAAGTAAATAGGTAAATAAAAAGAAAGTCATCTTTCAAAAACTTCTTTAACTATTTTAACTACTTTAACTCCTTTATCCTTCATTCATTCACCCCAAGTTTTTGTATCATTCTGTCGCTCACTGCATCACTATACACGCCATAAGCGTTAATGAGCACACCTTTGATACTGCCATCGTGCGATTGGATGGCATACAGTATGCTTGAATTATCCGGGTCTGTATCTCCTTCAAAACGGTAATGTTCTACAATCTCAAATTCAGCAGGAGTAAGGCATATACCCGATTGCTTACAGGCAATCGTATCAAATGCAAGATTGAAGTCGGTGATAAATCCACGTTGCTTCAGATCAGTTAAAGCATCCACAAGGTTTTCATACACATGCATAGCGGCAGAATTTAATATTGAATATTGACCACGGTATAGACAATGTTGATTGTTTCTATACTTCATCATTCAACATTCCCTGTTCAATATTCAATATCCTAAAGTTAAGGATTGGCCGGAAGTAGTAATGGAATATATACATGAATGGAATAAATTGCATAGCCATCATGAACACAAGCCTGCAACATACCATAGAAGCCCTATATGGCTGGAAAGAAGCAAAATTTTTTCCGGTTGCTTCCGGACTGATCAACCATACCCATAAAGTGGAAGCGGATGGGCAGGTATATATATGCCAGCAGATCAATACGCAGGTGTTCAGACATCCTGAAAGGATTGATGACAACCTGGCCATGCTGGCCGGTTATTTGGCAAAGCATGCACCGGGTTACCTGTTTACGGCTCCTGTAAAAACGGTTACGGGCGATACGCTTGTTTGTATTGATAATCAGTTTTACCGCGTATTTGAATGGGTAAAGAGATCGCATACCATTGATGTGGTGGAAACACCATTGCAGGCTTATGAAGCTGCCAGCCAGTTTGGGCATTTTACTTCTTTATTGAAAGGATTTGACGCAGAACGCCTGCATATCACATTGCCCGATTTTCATAATCTTAGTCTACGCTACAGGCAATTTGAAAAGGCGCTGCAGAACGGCAACAGTGAGCGCATTAATGATGCCGCAGATGAGATACATTTCCTGAAGGCGCAACAAAAGATCGTTCAACGCTATGAAACTTTTATAGTGTACCCTGGCGCACATAAAAGAGTAACACACCACGATACCAAGATCAGTAATATTCTGTTTGATGATAAGCAAAAAGGTATTTGCGTAATTGATCTTGACACCGTAATGCCCGGCTATTTTTTAAGTGATGTGGGCGATATGATACGAACCTATGTTTGCCCGGTTTCTGAAGAAGAAAAAGATCTTGACCTGATTTATGTGCGCAAAGATTTTCTCAATGCCATCAGGGAAGGCTACCTGGCAACCATGGAAACGGCACTGAGTGCTTTTGAAAAGGATCATTTCTTTTTTTCGGGTGAGGTATTAATTTATATGCAGGCGCTACGTTTTTTAACTGATCATCTGAATAATGATGTTTATTACGGAAGCCGCTATCCCGGCCATAATTATGTTAGGGCTGTGAACCAGATCCGTTTATTGGAAGCATTCAAAGCAGGCATATAGAATAAAGCAAGGTACTTTCTCATAATTAGGCACCCGAAAAACCATTCATAAAATATCGGTCGCCAGTTTGTTTGAATAAGCAACCTTTATTTCAATCCTCCGTATCATACGCAACCCCCCTGATAGTTTCTAATGAAAAACCTTATAAACTGTAATGACGAATTTGTCAACCGCTAACGGTGTTAAACAACGGATTGTTTCGATAGATATTTTAAGAGGGTTGATCATGGTGATAATGGCATTAGACCATACGCGTGATTTCTTTCATAAAGGCGTTCCTGATCCAACCAATTTTGCTACCACAACAGGTTTCTTATTCTTTACCAGATGGATCACACATTTTTGTGCACCGGTATTTGTTTTCTTAAGCGGCGTATCTGTTTATCTTGCCGGTACGAGGCGTACCAAAAAAGAATTAAGTGTATTCCTTATCAAAAGAGGACTGTGGCTTGTTGCTGTTGAACTGGTTATCAGAACCTTTGCTGTTACACTAAATCCTGCTTTCCATGCTATTGTGCTGCAGGTTATATGGGCAATTGGTGTAAGTATGATCATCCTGGGCTTATTAATACGCACATTATCTATCAACGTTATCGGTTTTATCGGCATACTCCTTTTTTTGGGCCTTAATCTGTTCGATGGGGTAGCCTTGCCACAGGTTGGTGTGTTAGGTGTTTTGCAAAAAATATTTTTAACGGCACATGCTGATATTTTACCCATCAACGCTGATCACTATATTATTGACAGGTATGCAGTGTTGCCATGGACAGGCGTAATGCTGTTGGGATATGTTTTTGGAACGCTTTACCAGAAAGGATATGATCCACGCAGGCGAAAAATGATCTTGCAGGTAACGGGGTTTTCGCTGATCGGGTTATTCCTTTTTTTACGGGGCTTTAATGTGTATGGTGATGCCGCGCCATGGTCAACCCAGAAGAATGCGATCTATACATTGTTTTCTTTTTTGAATACGACTAAATACCCGGCATCCTTATTATATCTCTGTATGACATTAGGGCCGGCGCTGATCGTTTTAGCGCTTGTGGAGAAGGTTCAGAATAAGCTGACTGCTGTTTGTATCGTATATGGCAACGTGCCATTCTTTTATTATATACTTCATTTTTACCTGATTCGTTTACTGGGCGTTGCGCTGTTTTTTGCTTCGGGGTATGGCACAGACCAGATTGCCGTAAATCCTGTGTATCCAAATTATCTTTTTTTCCCGGCGGGGTCTGGTGTAAACCTGGCGGAAGTATACCTGTTATGGATATTAATAGTGGCTGTTTTATACCTGCCGTGCAAATGGTTTGGTAACTATAAAAGAACACATCAGCAATGGTGGCTGAATTACCTGTAAAGATATAGGGATGATATTCAGAGCATTATGGCCATTATTCTTGCTGTTGACCCTCGCCATGGGTACTGACAAATTGACTTTTTGATTTGCCTATAATTAATATTATGTTAAGTAATATGTAGAAAACTTCTTTTTTTCTGCTCACGCTTCTTTTGGAACGGTGCGGATGCTTAAAGGAAGATAACAACCCCTTATCTATAATAAATGGATAAAACAACGGATAACAAAACTCATAACCGAGATAACATTGGGGACTTAGATTCGTATAGTCCCCTGACGGAGTTTCCCATAAGATTGAGTTAATTATTTCAGACCAATTTCCATTAAATTGTGTTCAAATGCCTTATTCCGTACCTTTACAGCAATTAAAATAGATTATGGTAGATAAGCCTAAAGTAGCCAATGTCCCCATTACCGCGAATCAATTTAAAAAATTGAAAGCAAAATACTTGAAGGATGAGAGCTATTACCCTTCGTATGCAAACGGTGCTATAGCTTCAATTAGCGGAAAAGCGGAAATTACAATACATTTTTATTGCGAATCAGCCGAAATACCAGCTACTCAGGTTTTTGAACTAATCGAAGGTAAAATGGGTAGAGAACTTTTGAATGAACGAATGCCTAAACCTTTTGACAATGGAACTATTTCTATTGTAAGAAAGGTTACATCTGGAGTTATCTTATCATTACAAGAAGCAAAACAAATACATAAAATACTTGGTGAACAAATTGCTCTTATTCAGAATAATTTAGAAGCTCAAAAGGATATTACAAAATAAATGGTTTTATATAATACAGATATAGTACAAACTTCTGAGACTGGATTGATACCCACAATTCAAAGTGAAAATTCAATACAATTTGGGGGTATCTTCTGTCCTATTGTCAAAATAGAGAATATAAATGACGACTATTTCCCGCACCTCATCTGTTTGAACAGAATTGGAGAAAATGTAGCTTATGTTCCAGCATTTAATATCGATTTAAAATTAAATAACAATATCAAATTATTAAATGATTTTAAAAATTTAAATGACAAGTGGGATTCTAAAAATGCAAAAAAATTTGATGTTGACTTTATTGATAGAGTTATAAAAATTGTATCATCTCTTACAATACAACCAAACATTTTTCCTACAAGTCGGAATAGTATTCAACTTGAGTATGAAAAAAGAAATTCAGATTATTTAGAGATAGAGATATTCTCTGACGATTCAATGAACGTTTTGACAATGATTGGGGATAGTGAAGTTGAGTCTAAAATAAAAAATGCTACTCAAATTCAAGAACAAGTTATTGCGTTCTATGTTAGATGAGGTAATTAATCCTTTTGAAAATCTATTTCGCGCATTTATTGATAAGTGGTGGAATTCTGAGTTGAATATAATCTCATCTGCCGCATTTAAGGATTCTTCTGGGGTATCAGTTGATAGACAAGGCACCCGTTCTATTGAAGAGAGTGCTACTACTCTACGTAAACGAAAAGATAGTTATGCGGGTGTTGTATACATTTCTTGCGAAGACGTGAAAAAAGCTGGTGCCATTGCTAAATATGACCCAGTAGAAGGAAATGAATATCATTCTTTGATATTAAAACTCGACGAATCGTTCCCGCTTTCGAGTCCAACTGCTAAAAAGATAAGTCGTCTATCAAAGCTATTCTCTACAAATTAGTATTGTGCTGCCCTTCAGGCACCCACCCAATTTATCAAAGCGAAGACTCCGCATCACAATGTATTTACTTGCAATATCGCGCAACGTCTCCTTTTGAACCTCGCATAAAATTTTCCCACAAAACCCATACGGGAAATTTCCCGTTTTTTAGCAATACGGGTGTTATACAAATAAGATCACAGGTAGTTGAAACAGAAAACCTACTACAAATATGCATTTGCAGGCTATGTAGTATTATAAGGAGTCGGTTTGTAGTCTGTTTAGCAGAAATAAAAATATACTGTTCTGATTGTCAGGTTAATCATCTGTAGTAGTCCCCCCTTCCCTGCCAGGATATTTATTCTATACAACTGGCTGAAATGCCCGTAAATACTGCATTAAACAGTTACACGGCAAAATTTTCACCTACTATGTTTTCTCGGCAAAGAATATATTTTTCATTTCAATTCTATTTTTCATCATTTAAAAATCCAGGCTCATGAAAAAAAAGACAATGTATTTTGCTGCCCTCACGGTAGCCGCAATGATCACTTTTAGTTTTGTGCTGGCACAGCCAAGACCAAAAGTTGTTATTAAAAAAGCAAAAGTCAGCCAGTCTGCGGTCGACAGTATTAAAACCATTCTGGCCGGTGCCAGTCCGGAAACGTACAACTTTGATTACTCTGTCAATGGCAAGAGTGTTCAACGTTTGGGTTCTGCCAGTTTCAGGCAGATCAGCACTGTTAAAGGGTACAGTCAACTGGGATCAAGGGGCGGCAAGTATGCCAATGAGATCCTTACCACAGTTGATAACTATGTAAAAACAATCTGGACCTCCAAGTTTAGTCAGCTTTACCCCGAAAAGGTTCGGCAGATCAACCAGATTCTGGAGAGAAGCGCTGCTATGCGTTAATTGATTTCTCTTTATACAACAGGCTATCCGGGGGGATAGCCTGTTTTTTACTACAACCCCTATCCTATGCGAAACAATTTGAAAATACTGCTGGTTGCTGCAGCTTTCATTCATTTTTATTTTATCTGCCAGAAATCATTCAGGGAGTATGGTATGTTCCGCGTGTTAAATGCGCATATGCCCGGCGTGGTACAGGCCGGTGAATATTATACCCAACTGGCGGTGATGCAGGCCGACTATAGTTTTTTTTCTCCCAATATAGCGCCTGATTTTATTATGTTGGTAAGCCTGCAAAAACCAGACGGGCATTGGGTTGCCGTTGCTATGCCCATACCCAATACCGAAGTTGATAAACGTTTACACAGTTGTTTGCTTGGCATACAACGCATTCCCGGTGATCTGCAACAGATCATTGCCAAATCATGGGCGGCACGGGTGCTGGACGAACATCCTGAAGCAAAATTTATCAGGGTAATGGTGCAAAGGAAAAAACAACCAGACCTGGCTGATTACCGGAAAGGTGTACGCGCCAATCCTGAAATAGTGCTCGATGTTTTGTTTAACACCCATCATTGATATTTAACCATACTGCTATGCAAACACAAACTCAGCCGCTGCGTATTTCTATGTATCATTCGGTAAATGATTACTTTTTTAAACCCGGCACTTCTTATCCCTTTGCTGTGTTGCGGGTTTTGCTTTGCTGTTTTATTTTTTTACAACTGGCTTTCCTCCTGCCCGCCTGGAATTATTTATATGGCAGTGAAGGATATGTAGAATGGTTTATCAGTAATGAACTGTTCAGCATTAAATCGCTCCCTACTATCATGGACATGGCTGATGTGCTGAACAAATATGGGTTTACCGATAAGCAGGTGTTGTATGTATTTACCGGATTATACATTTCGTCTGTTATCGGCTTATTATCCGGCTGGCAGCCGAGGTTGATGGCCGCTATTACCTGCCTGCTGCATTTTGTGCTGAACAATACGGCCATTATTTTTGGGTATGGTGTGGAAACGTTTACGCATATCGGGCTGTTCTATCTCATCTTCGCACCTTCGGGCAATTATTTTTCCCTGGTAAAATCAAAAATTCCTGAGCCATCTGTGATGGCCAATTTTGTATTGCGCATTTTGCAGATACATCTGTGTATCGTTTATTTTAATGCAGGCATTGCCAAAATGGAAGGCATTGACTGGCGCGCCGGTGAAGCGGTATGGTATACGCTGGCCAATTCCAATTACAGCAATGTGGGCATGCAGTGGCTGTCTAAAGTGCCTTTGCTGGCAAGGGTAAGCACGTGGTGGGTGTTAGTGATAGAAACCCTTTATATGGTATTTATCTGGCCCAAGGCTACCCGCCGTTTCTGGCTTTGGAATATTGTGATCCTGCATGTATTGATTGGTGTTTTTATGGGGTTGTATATGTTTGGGCTGGTTATGATCATTATTAATTTTGCAGCTTTTGGGAATCTGCAGTACGGGCGGAAAAAGATACAGAAAGGGAAGATTAATATTTCAGGTTATTAACGTATAACCTATTAGTTACTGCAACAAATGGTACCTTTGTTAGACGATTGTATATCTAATCTGAGGTTATGGAAAAAACATTCTTTGCTCCTGCCGAACGTGCCACTACTGAAGTGCTGAAAGTTGAGTTTTCCGGTTTAGATAGCGCAGAATATCTAGATACCGTTATCAATGCCTTGCCAGAGGTAGTTGCCATTATTAATAAAGAACGACAGATCATCTTTGGCAATAAAAAGCTGCTGAGTTTTTTAGGGATAGATGAGGAATCGGAATTTATAGGGATGCGTGTTGGCGAGGCCCTTAAATGCGTTAACTCCGGTTTAACGGAAGGCGGCTGCGGCACAACAGAAAAATGCCGCTATTGCGGGGTAACCAATGCTATTTGGGAAAGCCAGCTCAGCATGCAGAAAGTAACTAAAGAGTGTCGTATTATTTCAAAATCAGCGATAGGCAGCAGTGAGTTCTTAGATCTAAAGTTGACCTCTGCTCCATTTACTTTTAAAGATCAAACCTACTCTATTATAACCATTGATGATATCAGTGATGCCAAACGGCGCAGTATGCTGGAGCGCATATTTTTTCATGATATCATCAATATTGCCGGCGGGTTAAAAGGACTTACAGAGGTATTGAGCGAGTCTGGAAATGACAACGCACAAACCAGCGAATACCTTGGTATGGTTAATGAGATGAGCAAGGAGTTGCTGGAAGAGATTATGTCGCAGCGCGCCCTTGCGAATGCGGAAAATAATGAGTTACAGCCTGTGTTTTCAAATGTGTCTACTCTACAGGTTTTAACTGATACGGTTACTTATTTATCGCACCATTCCATCTCCCGTGGAAAGAATATTATTGTTGATAAAAATGCATTGTCCGTAACAGTTAAAAGCGATGCGGTTTTATTAAAACGGGTGATGATTAATATGCTGAAAAACGCACTGGAAGCCAGTTCTGATGGTGACGAAATATTGCTGAATTGTAAAAAAGATGACGACAGTGTAATTCTTTCCGTACATAACAAGGGTTGTATGCCTGCCAATGTGCAGGCACAGATTTTCCAGCGATCGTTCACTACCAAAGGTAATGGCCGTGGTTTGGGAACTTATTCGATTAAGCTGTTAACAGAAAGATATTTAAAGGGAACTGTTGGGTTCACTTCTACTCCGGAGAGCGGAACGGAATTTTTTGTAAGGATTCCTGTTGTTTAATGAATATTTGACTTAGAATTAACTAGTGTTAAATTAATCGTGAGTTGTGAGTGGTGAGTAGTTAGTCGGTTATGGAGATTTACTCACTATTGGCTACTTGCTAACGTGTTGTGCTATTAAAATTAGCTATTGATACAATCATTTCTGGTTTTACCG
>DAIOVU010000027.1:0-48411 GCA_036758845.1 Sediminibacterium sp. | reverse complement strand
TGGCCGAAAGCGAAGAGAAATGCCTGGTAACCCTGATGCATGCCAATAACGAGATCGGCAATATGCTGGATATTCATGCAGTGGGCGGGTTATGCAAATTATACAATGCCATTTTTCATAGCGATACCGTACAAACTGTTGGACATTTTCCTTTTGACCTGCGTAATACGCCGGTGCATTTTATTACCGGTGCCGGTCATAAATTTCATGGCCCTAAAGGTGTGGGCTTGTTATACATTAATGAGAATGTAAAGATCAAACCTTTTGTACACGGTGGCAGCCAGGAAAGGAATATGCGTGCGGGAACAGAGAACCTTTATGGTATTGTAGGTTTTGCCAAAGCCCTGCAACTGGCAACAGACAATTATGAACACGACAGTGCTTATGTAAAAAGCCTGAAAGTGTATATGATGGATAAGCTGAAAAAAAATATCAAAGGCGTAGCTTTTAACGGCGATCCGCTGGGCAGAAGTTTATATACGGTTTTAAGCGTCAGCTTCCCTAAAACAGAAAAAAGTGAGATGATCCTGTTTAACCTCGACATCAACCAAATATGCGCCAGCGGCGGCAGCGCCTGTACCAGCGGTGCTGATCAGGGGTCTCATGTAATCAGGGCTATCAATAATAATCCTAACCAGGTTACTGTACGGTTCTCTTTCAGTAAACACAATACCACGAAGGAAATTGATGCGGTGGTGGAGAAGTTGAAGGAGCTTATTTGATTTTGGAATTTTGGAATTGGGAAATTGGGAAATTGAGCAACCGGGCTGCCTGCATGCAGGGTAGGTTGGCTTAAAATTTAAATTGTACCAATGAATACCAAACATTTGTCACTTTTAATTCTTTGCAGCGCTTTTCTGGTTGCTGTACAGGCGCAGAAAATTGATACGCGTGCAGTTAAAAATGTTTACCTCGAATTGGGTGGGCCGGGGTTTATTTCCGTCAACTACGATCAGCGCTTTAAAGGAGAAAAAGGATTGGGCTTCAGGGGTGGAATAGGTATGCTTCCCATTTCCAGTAAAGGTGCCGGCAGTCATCTTATTGCCAGTTTTCCTGTAGCATTAAATTATCTTGCCGGTTCTAAAGGTAATTATGCAGAGTTTGGCGCCGGTGTTACAGCAGTGAACTTATCAGACCCAAATCTTAATTATTCTTTTGATGTAACATCAGCCAAAGCAGTAGGCCATCTGTTAGTTGGCTACCGTTATCAGCCGGTTAAAAAAGGATTTGCATTCAGGATATTTCTTTCCCCTTTCTTTGTTCAAAAAAAGATGTATTTCGGCTACGGCGGATTATCGCTTGGTTTAACTTTCTAACCACCCCCGGCTTAGCTGGAGAGAAATTGGGAAATTTTGAAATTGGGAAATCGGGAAATTGATTTTTTAAATTTTCGATAGGCTGAGCGGAAACTTAAACTGTACACTATGATTGCAAACAGCCGGCATCCTTCATTTTCAAATTTTCAAATCCTCTCATTTTCAAATTACCTATAATCCCCATCACTAAACTCATCCCCTTCCAGGTCAAGATTTAGGGAACCTAAGTTCATCATACTGCCTATTAAATCTTTGAACTCTGTTTTTCCATCCACTACTTTTTTGCTGATGATAGAATAAGCAGAAAGGCCGTGCAGCACAAATTCCATCAGCAATGCATTCTCTTTTGGATTGGCATGCGGGAAATATTTTTTTACAAAACCATATAGTCCATCCACTTTATACAGGGTGGCTATTTTATCTGCATCTTTCATATCAAGTAATATATCCAGGTGATTACCACTGTCAAACCATCGGGTGATGGCTTTATAAGGGCTCTCCACTTCTTTTTCTTCCACTGATTTCTTGCCGGTAGCTCTTTTCTTTTTTGCCAGTTCAGGATTTGGGAAATATTGGATAAACTGTGTTCTGATAGATTTATCAACCAGGTTTACCGCCACCTGGTAAGGGCCTTCCTGCTCGCCTTCATACACCAATTCAATTTTTCCGGTAATAGCAGGAATAATGCCTGCAAGATCGCTGATCCAAACCTGTGTTTCAGCTTCATTATGAATGAGGGCCCTTCTTTCTGCACTGCTGATAGCATTCTCATACGCAGCAATGGTTAAACGGGCACTTACGCCGCTTTTCCTGTCAACATATTCATTGGCTCTTGCTTCAAAAGCCACCTGCTCTATCAGCCTTTTGATCAGGTTGCTCACCGCTACTTTTTCTTTTTGTGCATCCGGTATCTCGGCTTCCTGTTCTGTAATGGCAAGCGATGTTTCAATATCTTTTGGATAATGCGTGAGTATCTGGCTCTCAATCCTGTCTTTTAATGGTGTAACAATACTTCCGCGGTTGGTATAATCTTCCGGGTTGGCTGTAAATACAAACAGGATATCCAAAGGCATGCGCAGTTTGAAACCACGGATCTGTATATCACCTTCCTGCAAAATATTAAACAGTGCCACCTGTATCCTTGCCTGCAGGTCGGGCAGTTCATTGATCACAAAAATGCCGCGGTTACTGCGCGGGATGATACCATAGTGGATCACTTTTTCATCGGCAAAACTAAGCTTCATGTTGGCAGCTTTAATGGGGTCTATGTCTCCTATCAAATCGGCAACACTTACATCTGGTGTTGCTAATTTTTCGCCATAGCGCTCCGAGCGGTGAATCCATTGAACCGGCGTTTCATCCGCATGTTCTGCAACAAGGTCTTTTGCAAACTTGCTCAATGGTTTCAGTGGATCATCATTTACCTCACTGCCTGCAATAATAGGAATGTATTCATCCAGCAGATCAACCATCTGCCGCGCCATACGGGTTTTGGCCTGCCCGCGCAATCCAAGAAACAGAATATTATGCCTGCTAAGCAAGGCCCTTTCTGTATCAGGTATCACTGTATCCTCATAACCCATAATACCCGTAAAAGGATTTTCTTTATTGCGGATATGCTCAATAAGGTTATCGCGTATCTCTTCCTTTACCGTTTTAGGCCGGTAACCGCTTTTCTTTAGCTGACCTAAGGTTTTTATTTTCTGTATGTCCATGATGTTTTTTTTGTGAATTGTCAATTGTGAATGGGCAATTGTGAATGGGCAATTGTGAATGGGCAATATGAGATCTATCATTCACCATTCACCATTCACCATTGCCAATTGCCTATTGCCTATTCACCACTCATCTCTCACGCCTCACGATTCACCACTCACCCCCTAATACACCGTCTTCCGTTTCCCGTTTTCAAAATCTTTGAACACAAAGGCTCCCAGTTTATCTAATGAAGCAAAGAATGCTTTGCCGTTATTCATTTCGGTAAACTCCTGTACAAAACTTTGCAGGTAAGGATCTGAGGCGATCATGAATGTGGTGATCGGTATTTTTAATTTCTTGCATTGTGCTGCCAGGTTCAGGCAGCGGTTAACCACTTTCCTGTCGAGGCCAAAACTGTTTTTGTAATATCGCTTACCAATCTTCAAACAGGTGGGTTTCCCATCTGTGATCATGAAGATCTGTTTATTCGAATTTTTTCTTTTGCGCAGCAGGTCCATGGCCAGCTCTAATCCTGCAACGGTATTGGTATGATACGGCCCCACCTGCAAATACGGAAGATCCTTTACTTCTATCGGCCATGCATCGTTACCAAACACAACAATATCCAGTGTGTCTTTGGGGTATTTGGTGGTGATGAGTTCACTCAAAGCCATCGCTACTTTTTTGGCGGGCGTGATCCTGTCTTCACCATACAATATCATGGAGTGAGAAATATCGATCATCAGTACAGTGGAAGTTTGTGTTTTAAAATCGCTCTCCCTGATCTGCAGGTCATCTTCCTGCATGGAAAAACTTTCCACGCCATGATTGATCTGCGCATTGCGTATGCTTTCTGTAAAATCGATCTGTTCCGTCATATCACCAAACTGGAAGGGTCTTGTATCCGGGTTCACCTCATCACCCTGTCCGGGTTTAAAGGTTTGGTGATTGCCCTGTCTTGTTTTTTTTAGTTTCCCGAATATTTCTTCCAGGCTTTTTTTGCGGATGGTTTGTTCCGATTTCCCGGTGATGGAGAGCGTTCCATCCTGCGGATTTTCCTGCAGGTAGCCATTCTCTTTCAGCTCATCAATAAAATCGCCCATGCCGTAATCATCGTTGGTGAGCTGGTATTTTTTATCTAATTCGTTCAGCCATTGCAATGCTTCGCCTGCATCTCCGTTGGTGTAGGTGAGTAGTTGCATCAACAGGTCGAGCAGTTGTTCAAATTTGCTCTTCCCGTTTGCATTGGGATCAAAATGGGTAAACCGGTGGCCGATCATTGTTGTAAACTACTAAAAAATGGTAAATACAATATTAACGAAGTAGCGGGGTTTTGGTTTGCGGTATGGGAAATAAAAGGGAATGAACCCAAATAACCAATTAATCAGCTATTGTTATGTTGATCGTGAGTAGTGAGTGAGTTAATTGGTTACCAGTTTTACTCACCACTGACGACTCATTTCTCACAAATCAGCGACAGATTAAGCTTAATGTAACCAGAAAAAAACTTGTTATACCAACCATCGCTCCTCATTTTATAATTTCTATTCCATTCAGTTGCAAATAAGTAAAGGCCCCGATCCAGGCACCTACGTTTGAATTCTTTTCAAAACAATTGACCACTTTAACATTTGTTGCATTGTTAGTCAACCTAAAACCATACCCCACCGAATTATTAGCTGTACAATTATAAAAATTAATATTTTTTCCGCCAGATACATCGTAACAGGCTCTTGAAGGGCTATCACCCTGGCCATCAGAAAAACAATTCGATACCGATACATCAGTTACAATTCCCTTTACCTGTTGAACAGAAACACAGGCTTCTCCGCCATATTTGCTATTAACATTCTGAACTGTAATATGATTGGTTCTGCTGGCATTACCTCCATATGAAATAACAAGTACCATACCACCACGGTTATATGGATTGGAGGGGTCACCATTTATTGTAACATGGTTAACAGAAACATTTTCGGTATGTTCATTATGTCCATTATCTGATTTAACAACAACAGAAGTGAATCCACAATAATTCGCATAAACACTATCAATACTTACATTGCTTGAACGGATAGCAATGCCATGAAAGAACAAGGACACTGTTACATTTCTGATTACTATATCGGATCCGGTCTGACAAAGTATGCCATGTTTGTATGCCATATATCCATCACCGATAATACTGATATTTCTAAATTGCTGGTGCAAAACAAGTGTGTCGGAGTTTACACCTGAAATCAAAGCTGCATCATCAGTGGCTTTTAACTGATTTCTTGAATCGATCCCAATATTTTTAATGATGACATTTTTTTTATAGTTGCAATCAATCAGTCCGAGAATAATTGACCCGGTTGTAACCTCAGCATTGGGCTGCTGTTCTCCAATAATCGCTAACCCATCATGAGAGAGTTGTACGCGGGCTTTATAGATTCCGATTGGTACATACACTGGCAATTTGATTGAATCGGCTTTATTCATAGCCAATTCAAATGCCCTGGTATCATCCGCAACACCATCCCCAACGGCACCAAAATCTCTGACATTAACCCTTGTCTGTTGATTTATCGGGGGGGTAATCGTTTTGCAACAACCACATATTACTAATAAAATGAAATATCGACGTATCATATAGATTAAAGTTACAATATAAAAATAGCCAGACAAAATTGTCTGGCCATTTTTATAAGTTCTTATTTCTTCTTACCCCCTTACTTCTTCCCTGAATCTGCAGGCGCCATCAATTTACCCGGTATCTGGATACGCGGATTAAAAATGGTTTCGATTTGCTGGATATTCTGAAGATAACTTTCTGCCGATCTTTTTTCTTCGGCCATATTATCTCCTTTTTCGCCACTCAATGTATTGTAATACCGGATCTGCTGTTGCAGGTCTTTCTTAACCGAAGCGGATACTTTTTCAATCAACGCTTTATCCTCCGCCATATAACAGGCCTGCAAAAATGCCAGTGAAGTGGCATTGTGCATATTACCGCGACTCGTCATGCCATAGGCAAAGTTTGACTGATCAATCATCTTATCTGCTTTTTCCAGCGCTTTTCTGGCCTCTTCCTTACGTCCTTTTGATGCGAGGTCCATGGCCAGTTCGGCATAAGCGGTACGGATGGTGTTCAGGTGCCTGCGGTTTTCTTCGTCAAAATACACACCCTTTACATTGGCATTACCAAAACCAAATTTGTTCATCGCCTTATCCATCATCCAGTCTGTATTTACACGACTGTTTTCTACAGGCACTAAGCGGAAACTCAATCCATCCCTGCGTACAAAACGGTCGAAACCCAGATCTGCCCTCGGGCTGGTAAAATAAATCGGCCTGTTCCATTTGTTTGCAGCAATAATATTCAGCAGGGCCAGATCATTTTTAACCAATGCCCCTTTAGAAATATCAAAACGCATTTCGCTAACAATACTATCAGTAGCATTAGCCGTTCCATTCTTTAATACCAATGCTTTGTCTACCGGAACAGACACTTTTTTTACAGGGTAGGTATTTAATCCATCACCGCCACGGGTATTATCCATTTTGGCAGGGTCATCGCTGCCCACATAATTTTTCATCAGGTCGTACAGGTCATAATACCTGTCTTCCGGAATGGTTTCCTGCGGATGGTATAAAATGTAATCGCGTTTACCGCCTTCTATTTGTTCCGGTGTCCAGATCACATCAATCGGATCACTCTGGTTCACTTTATAACGCAGTTCATTAATATACCAGTCGATGCCCAACAAACTAAAATTGATCACACGGATATCCGGGCGGATACCTTCCACTTCCTGTGCATACCACAAAGGATAGGTATCGTTATCACCATACGTGAAGAGAATAGCGTTTGGCGCACAGCTTTCGAGGTAATCTTTGGCCAAATCTCTTGGTAATACTTTCTGGCTGCGGTCATGGTCGTCCCATTCCTGCTGCGCCATCAGTGTTGGTACCGCCAGCAAACATATAATGGTTGCCAATGAAGCTGCAGTTGTTTGCGCTAATTTTGATCCTAACCAGTCGCGCACTTTTAATACACCCAATCCTATCCATATAGCAAAAGCATAAAAGCTTCCAACATAAGCATAGTCACGCTCACGTGGCTGGTAGCCCGCCTGGTTAAGGTAGAGAATGATAGCAAAGCCTGTAAAGAAGAACAGCAACATACTTACCGTACCATCATCACCTCTTTTTTTGAATTGATAGAACAGGCCCAGCAATCCCAGAATAAATGGCAACAGAAACAGTTTGTTATTGGCTTTATTATTTTTCAGGCTATCAGGCATCGCACTCTGATCACCATACAGAAG
This sequence comes from Sediminibacterium sp., assembly GCA_036758845.1. Taxonomy (GTDB): domain Bacteria; phylum Bacteroidota; class Bacteroidia; order Chitinophagales; family Chitinophagaceae; genus Sediminibacterium. Next base: position 41,087 of record DAIOVU010000027.1, on the reverse strand, counting down.
ATTATCAACCGGTGGGATACCTGTGATCCAGTTGCCATCCCGCACATTGCCTGCAAACAGCCCCTGGTTATCGTTTTGTTTACCGGAAAAATTCCACATGAAATAGCGGAAGTACATCCAGTATACCTGGTATCCCATAAAAAATTTAACGTTATCAACCTGTGTTGGCGCCCTTTCATATTTGCCATCTTTCAGGCGGTTGATGCCAAGGTAATATGCATAGTAGTCGGCATGATTCTGTTCGTTGCTGGGATCCCATACCCGCGGAAATACCATTTTATCTTCGGGCAGAAATACATAATGCCTGTCGGGCCCCAGCTCAATATATTTATCTTTTGATTTTTGATAACGCATACCGGTGGTTTTCAGGTCCACCGCCTCAGAAGTAAATTTCTGTCCATAGAACAACGGGAAATCACCATATTGGTCACGACCCAGATAACCTACCAGGCTGATAGGGTTATCCACGTTATACATGTCTACAGAAGGATTGGCATTACTGCGTATCATCGTTGTTACATAAGTGCTGTAACCAACCAGCATAAATGTAAAACACCAGATTCCCAAACGGAGATAGGCCCATGATTTTTTAGCGGCAAATTTGAGTCCATACCAGATCAATACCCCTACTAATACAAAGAAGAAAGTAAAGCCTGAGAAGAAAGGCAGGCCAAAATCGTTCACAAACCAACGGTCAAAAGTGCCCGCCAGTTTTACTGAATATTGTATCACACCTACCTGTACCAAACCGGTGATCACACAGCCGATGGCTAAGAAAATATAGGTGCCGCCATGGTAAGCCTTCTTCTCTTTACTAACACGTTCTATCAGGAACAAAAGTCCGATACCAACAAGGGTACCAAAGAATACTAATCCGGCCATGGTTCCATCAAGCGGAATATTCTCGTTCGATTCACCGGCAGCCATTGCCAGGGAACCTATAAAAGCAAGTACGCCACCAATAATGGCCACACGGAGAAACCATTTACGGATTACCGCATAATCAAATGTTTCTCTTCTGCGGAAATAATACACCATCACAATAGCCGGGATGGTTAAGAGGTTCAGCAGGTGAACACCTATTGACAATCCCATCAGGAAGAATATCAAAACAATCCAGCGGTCGGCACCCGGCTCATCGGCATGGTTTTCCCATTTAAGGATGGCCCAGAATACGATAGCTGTGAAGAAAGACGACATCGCGTAAACCTCGCCCTCAACAGCGCTGTACCAGAAAGAATCACTGAAAGTATAGGCCAAAGCACCAACGGCGCCGGCACCCATGATAGACCATATTTGTGAAGTAGTGACAGCATCACTTGTTTTTACATTCACAATGCGCCGTGCAAAGTGAGTGATTGTCCAGAAAAGGAATAGGATGGTAAAACCGCTGCCCAGGGCGCTCATCACATTCACGGCTTTTGCGGCAGTGAGCGGGTTATCGCCAAAAAGAACAATGAACAGGCGGCCCAGCATAACAAATAAAGGGGCCCCCGGCGGGTGGGGGATCTGTAATTTAAAACAACTGCTTACAAATTCACCGCAATCCCAGAAACTACCCCCGGCTTCTGCGGTTAAAATATAAACGGCGGAGGCAATCAGGAAAACTACCCATCCAACAAGGTTATTGATCTTCTTAAACTGCATTGGTTTTGGTTTTTTAAGACTGGCAAACATACCTTATTAATCGTAAAAAGGAAAATGGAGATGAGGGAAAACTGATTTTTAAGAAAACGTTATGCATGCGTAACGTTTGTGGTCTGTGGTCTGTAGTCTGTGGTTAGTATAACCAATAACAACCACAGACTACAGACCACAGACCACAGACCACAGACTACAAACTACCCCCGATACACTATCTTTGCCCCTTCTATGGAAAAAAAGCGTACCGTAGCCTTTCATACCCTGGGTTGTAAATTAAATTTTTCGGAGACCTCTACCCTTTCCCGTTTGCTGGAAACGGAGGGCTTTGAAAAGCGGGAATTTGACGACATGGCCGACGTGTACGTGATCAATACCTGCTCTGTTACAGATAATGCCGATAAGGAATGCCGCCACCTGGTAAGGCGCATCCAGCGGAAAGCGCCGGATAGTTTTGTGGTGATCACCGGTTGCTATGCCCAATTAAAGCCCAAAGAGATCGCTTCTATACCCGGGGTTGACCTGGTGCTGGGCGCTGCTGAAAAGTTCAATATTGCCCAACATATTGGCGAATTAGCCAAAGGCGATGCGGCTAAAATATGCAGTTGTGATATTGAGGAAGTGAGCGGATTTAACGCTTCTTTCTCGCAAAACGACCGTACCCGTACTTTTTTAAAAGTGCAGGATGGCTGCGATTATAATTGCTCTTTCTGCACCATTCCCATGGCGAGGGGCAAGAGCCGCAGCGATTCTGTGAGCAATGTGGTAAAGCATGCAGAGAAACTGGCGGCAGACGGTGTAAAGGAAATTGTATTAACCGGTGTTAACCTTGGCGATTTTGGTAAGGGCCCGGATGGCGAAAGCAAACACGCAGAAAACTTCTTCGACCTGGTAAAAGCGCTGGATGCTGTTAATGGGATTGAGCGTTACCGCATCTCTTCTATAGAACCCAACCTGCTTACCAATGATATTATAGCATTTGTGGCCAACAGCGATAAGTTTATGCCGCATTTCCACATTCCCCTGCAAAGCGGCAGCAATGAAATGCTGGCGCTGATGAGAAGACGTTACAAACGGGAATTATACGCAGAAAGAGTACAACTTATCAAAACCCTGATGCCGCATTGTGCTATTGGGGTAGATGTGATAGTGGGGTTCCCGGGTGAGACGGATAACCATTTTACAGAAACCTTCGACTTCCTGCATTCGCTGGACGTATCTTATTTACACGTATTCACTTACTCTGAGCGCGATAATACCAAAGCCCTTGAGCTTAAACCAATAGTTCCCATATCTGTGAGGAACGAGAGAAATAAAACACTGCGCAACCTTTCTTACATGAAGATGCAATACTTTACCCAACAGCATAGCGGGCAGCAAAGAAAAGTATTGTTTGAAGCGTTTAATAAAAATGGGATGATGGAAGGATATACAGATAATTATATCCGCATTGTTACACCACACAGGAAAGAATGGGCGAATGAAGTAGTGAGTTGGCAATTGTGAATGGGCAATGGTGAATGGGCAATAGATGGGATTAATTATATCGATTCACAATTGCCCATTCACAATTCACAATTGCCAACTCACTACTTCCCCTCCGCGAAATCATACCACTAATCATATTAAATCCGCGATAAATACTCGGCGGGAAACTCAACAACCATCACCTGCCCCAGGCTTTCTAATTTTACATATATTTTTTTCTTGCCGCCTCTTAATACCGTGCCTTCATTGCCCATGAATACACCATGATTCACTTTAATTCTTGTTTCTTCTTTAAATCCTTCCTGCGAGAGGATATAAATACTGGCATCTTTCTCGTCGAGGTATTTTTTAATGGTATTGATCTCATCGTCTTTGATGATGGCAGGTTTACCCAGGTAATGAACAAAGTTGAGGATACCGTCGGTCATTAAAACTTTTGTGCGTTCAGTAGTATCTATCCGCACAAATATGTATGATTTGAAGAGGGGTTCTTCCACAATTTTTTTACGGTCGCTCCATTGCCTTTCAATTTTCTGCAGAGGGCACCAGCACTCAACTCCTTTCCTCACCAGTACAACGTCTATTTTTTTCTCCCACCTCGGTTTTGTATATAAGGCATACCATTTTTTCTCAGGCTCCATCTGTGCATCAAATTTTGATAAAAGTAAGCATTCCTTTGTACTCTTAACCTGATGTGTTATTTCAGCACGGTCTGTACCTGGGCGTGTACCAGATCGCTTACAACAGATACAGACTCGTTAATATGCATGTCTGATTTCAATAATTTCAGCCATGCCTGGTAACGTTCACCTTTTTGTTTATCCGGGTTGTTATAGAATTTGTCTTTATCGGCTTCCAGCGACTGCACATTCATTTCTTCTTTGCTCTTCAGCAGGCTGTTGTTCTGGTTTACGGTAGAAATGATCTGCTTCTGACGATCGCGGTATTTAGTAATATTCAAGCTTACCGGCATCTCTGCATTTTTAGCCAGCCACTGCAGGTTGCTGTTCAACAGGTTAAGTGAGGCGTTGCTCCTGATCTTGTCATTCTCTTTACGGATTACTGCCTCATATCCTGTACTATTCTGCCATACATTATATGAAACTTTAGGAATTTCATCCCATGGCAATGCTTCGGGGTTGTCTTTTTCACGGCCCTTATAATATTCCAAAGCATCTGGTAAAACCACATCAGGTGTAATACCTTTCAGTTGTGTAGAGCCTCCGTTTACACGATAAAATTTCTGGAAAGTAAGCGTCATAGCACCCAGATCGGTGCGGTTGCTGTATTGGTCGTTACGGTTGCCAAAAGGGATCTGTCTTTGCACAGTACCTTTTCCATAAGTTGACGTACTGCCTATAATAATACCGCGTTTATAATCCTGGATAGCGCCGGCAAATATCTCACTCGCAGATGCGCTGAATTCGTTTACCATTACAGCCAGCGGGCCATCATATAAAACAGATTCATCATTATCTCTCCATGTATTCTGATCAACTTTACCGCTTCTCTCTTTTACCTGTACCACAGGGCCATTTTTAATGAACAACCCTACCATTTTCACTACTTCATACAAAGAACCGCCACCATTATTACGCAGGTCTATTACAATGCCTTTTACATTCTCCGCTTTCAGTTTTACCACTTCTTTGGCTACATCATCTGCACAATGGTGGCCATCGGCGTCTTCAAAATTGGCATAAAAATCAGGCAGAGAAATGTACCCGATCCTGTCGGCGCCATTTTGTATCACAGCGCTTTTAGCATAGCCTTCATCCTGCACTACTTTTTCGCGGGTCATGGCTACTACTTTAATAGACCCATCCTGTTTTTTCAGGGTAAGCCGCACTTCTGTTCCCTTATTACCGCGTATCAGTTTTACCGCATCCTGTGTATCAAAACCTGATACATCTACCGGTTCTTCTTTACCCTGTGCCACTTTGGTGATCACATCATTCACTACTACTTCTCCCGATTTCCATGCAGCGCCTCCGGGAACAATACTGGCTATTTTAATACCATAATCATCTTTTTGCAGTTGAGCCCCTATACCATAAAATTCACCGCTCATCCTTTCATCAAATCCTCTTTTTTCAACAGGCGGAAAATAATCACTGTGCGGGTCCATCAGGTTAGTGATCACATTCACAAATGAATTGAACCGTTCATCTTCCTTAAAGGTTTTCTGGATACGTTCGTAAGTTTCGTTCATCACTTTTAAAACCCTGGCCCTGGCTTCTTTCTCCAGTTCCGCGTCGGTTTTTACAACAAAATCTTTCTGGTCTTTGTTTTTTTCGCGGGTATCAACAAGGTCAACATATCTTTCAAGTATAAAGAATTTTAGTTTTTTTCTCCACCTTTCTTTGCGTTCTTCTGCCGTAGCAACATAAGCGAGTTTATCGCCTTCCAGCACGGTAGTTTCATCTTTAGAAAATTCAAACGGTGTTGCCAGGATCTCTTTGTATAAAGCCATCACTTCAGTGATCCTTTTATCGTACACTGCGCTTACTGCAGGTACAAATTCGATAGGGCCGCCATGTATCTCATCATCAATAGTGGTTTCATATTTCTGAAAGCCGGTAATATCAGACTGAAGAAAATGGCTTTTATCGCCATCCAGTTCATCCAGGAATTTTTTGAACACCTGTTTGGAAAAGGCATCGTTGATATTTTTGGGACTGTAATGCAGATCCTCCAGGATCGATCCCACGCTGGATAAAAGCCTTTGTCTTTGCGTAACCACAATATCGGTATTCCCGAATCCTGAGTTCTTAAAAGCAAAGAACAAGCCGCCAAATAAAACAATGGCCAGCAACAATAGACCTTTTCTACTCCTCATAAATTGCGTAAATTTTTGCATGATAAGTACCAAAAATAACCTAAAAAGGTGTTTTGCCCATCACCCTTTGACCCCAATTAACAAAGGTTTTGATAGGTGGTATCCAAAAAAGAGTTGAAAAATCAGTTTTTCATGATGCTGAATTGCCTTATTTTTGCCGTCCAATAAAACGGAGAGCGTAGCTCAGTTGGTTAGAGCGTTAGTTTGTGGCACTAAAGGTCGGGGGTTCGAGACCCCTCGTTCTCCCTGATAAAACCTATCCCGCCTTTAGAGCGGGATAGGTTTTTAAATTTTAAGACAATGCATTATGGATTTTTCCTGATCCCCGTTATTTCGGCCTTTATTGGCTGGTTTACCAACTGGATAGCCATCAAAATGCTGTTTCACCCCCGTGAGCCAAGGAAAATACTGGGGGTTACTTTACACGGGATCTTCCCAAAAAGGCAGAAACAATTTGCCGAAAAACTGGGGAAATTAGTGAGCGCCGAATTACTTTCTTTCAGTGATATTGAAGAAAAGATCACCCACCCTGAGAACCTGAAAAAGATCATGCCTCTGGTTGAAGGGCATATAGACGAGTTTCTACGCGTAAAACTGGCGCAGCAGATGCCCATGATCAGCATGTTTATAGGCGATAAAACGATTGCCGAATTAAAAACGGTATTTACAGCCGAACTGGAGCTGCTTTTCCCGGTAATTATGAAAAACTATATGAGCAGCCTGCAGCAGCAACTTGACCTGGAAAAAATAGTTACTGAAAAAGTAGCCGGGTTTTCTTCTGATAAACTGGAAGAGATCTTAAATGGCATCATGTCGAAGGAATTCTTCTTCGTAGAAATCATAGGCGGGGTACTTGGTTTTATGATCGGCTTATTGCAGGTTTTAATTACCTGGCTGCAATAATCACCGATAAAATCAGGCGATCACCGACAAAACGCTTGTTTCTACCCCCCATGTTACAACTTTACCCACTCAGATTTGTCATATTACCGTTGGTGTAATGGAAAGTATGGCAGGCTTGGTTACATCTGAACTTTGCATCATACAATCATAGAAACCCTATCATGAGAAATATTTTTACAGTTGTTATTTTGAATTTAATATGCCTCACGGCCTTTTCGCAAATGCCTACCGGTGGAATCAGGCAGGGTAGCGGCAGTCAGAATATGAATATTGGTCATTTTTATGGAAAAATAGTTGACAGCAAGACCAACAAAGGACTGGAATCAGTTACCGTTCAGTTATTAGGCAACAAATTTGATACGGCCACCAAAAAAATGAAAGAAGTTATTTTAAGCACTATGATCACCAAGGCAAACGGAGATTTCAGCTTTGATAATTTGACTGTCTTTGGCAATTTTAAATTAAAGACCAGTTCACTGGGTTATAAGGCGCTGCAAAAACAGATCAGCTTTGGTATTAAAATGCCCCAGGGAGGCGGACAGGCAGGCAACAATATGCAACAGTTGCTGGGCATGGTAGATAAAGACCTGGGCAATATTAAAATGGAAGAAGATGCCACTAATCTTGGCAATGTAACCGTTACCGCTTCTTCCAGGCCGCAGTTTGAACTGGGTATCGACAGAAAAGTATTTAATGTAGATAAGAACTTAGTAAGTACCGGGCAAACGGCTACCGAGATCATGAAAAATATCCCTTCGCTGAATGTGGATATTGACGGGAATGTTACACTGCGTAATGCCGCCCCAACTATTTTTATTGATGGAAGGCCCACCACCTTAACACTTGACCAAATTCCTGCAGACATTATTGATAAGGTAGAACTGATCACCAATCCATCTGCCAAATACGATGCATCGGGCGGTAATGCGGGTATCCTGAATATTGTTTTGAAGAAAAACAAGAAGACAGGTTACAACGGCGGTATCAGAACCGGAATTGATTCAAGAGGCAAAATAAATTTTGGCGGTGATCTGAACCTTCGCCAGAACAAAGTGAACATCAGTTTAAATGGTAATTTTGCCGAAAGAAAATCTGTTTCTACCGGCATCACCGAAAGGGCAAATATTTTAACTACCCCAAGTAAAGTATATAACAGCACCGACGGAACCAGTAACGGTAATTTCAAATTCCTGCGCGGCGGACTTGATTATTTTGTTGACAACCGCAATACTTTTTCTATCGCCGGGAACTATGTAAGAGGAACATTTAGTAGTGAGCAAACACAAAGAGTAGACTCCACTATCAAATCTGTTTTCACATCGTATAACAATATCCTTACCAACAGCAGCATGCATTTTGAAAACGTTGGCGGGCAGTTTAGTTACAAACATAATTTTGCCAAGAACGGTCATAACCTATCAGCGGATGTGAATTATAATTCGAGCAGGAATTCCAATAATTCATCCATCAGCACACAAACCTATAACGCTGATAATACCACAAAGGGCCAGGCGTTATTGCAACAAACAGCGGGATCGGGCACCAATAAGTTTTATACTTTCCAGGCAGACTATGAAAATCCCATCAAGGATGATTCGAAATTTGAAGCCGGTGCAAGAGGCGCTGTCAGGGATTTTACCAACCTCAGCGATCAGTACAGGTATAATTATGCCACCGGTCAATATGAACTCGTTCCCATCATCAGCAACAGGTACAAGTTTAACGACCAGGTATATGCCGCTTATTCTACCTATACTTTTAAAGCAGGTAAACTGAATTACCAGTTAGGTTTGCGTGCAGAAAGTTCTCAGTATACCGGTACTTTATTAAATGCAAAAGGAGCCGATTCTGCAACGTATAAAGTAAGCTTTCCATTAAGTTTATTCCCCAGCGCATTTATTACGTACAAGGTTACTGATAAGCAGGATTTCCAGTTTAACTATTCACGTCGCGTAAACCGCCCGAATTTTTTCCAGTTAATGCCTTTCCCTGATTATTCTGATCCGCAGAATATCAATATAGGTAATGCAGGTTTAAAACCGGAGTTTACCAACTCATTTGAGATATCATACAACAATGCCTACAAGCCAAGCGCTAATTTCTTAGCCAGCCTGTTCTTTAAACACAGTACCAACCTGATAACAAGGTATGTGTACCGCGACAAGAATGCACTGACCAATGGCGACAGTGCTTATTTTAACACATATATTAATGCAGATAACAGTTATATAACCGGACTGGAACTGACAAATAAAATGCCGGTAACCAAATGGTGGGATTTAACGTTGAATGCGAACCTGTTTTATTCGCAGATCAATGCTACAACTGCTGCCACAGGATCAACGCCTGCACAAACTTTGAGTAACTCGCTGGTGAGCTGGTTTGCAAAAATGAACAGCACTTTTAAAATAGCAAAAGGTTTATCCATTCAGTTTAGCGGAGATTACCAGGCTAAGAGTGTATTACCTCCCAGCTCTGGTGGCGGACGTGGCGGTATGGGCGGTGGTGGTGGTATGATGTTTGGCGGACCGCAATCAACCTCGCAGGGTTATAACCTGCCGCGGTATGGATTTGATCTTGCCATCCGTAAAGACTGGACATGGAAGAACGGACAAAGCGGTTCATTAACATTAGGCATGAATGATGTTTTCCGTACGCAGGTTTTCAAATCGTATTCTGAAAGTACCTTCTTCACCCAAAACAGTGAAAGAAGAAGGGATCCGCAGATCTTACGTTTAAATTTCAGCTACCGTTTTGGCAAGTTTGATGCAACACTGTTCAAACGCAAAAACACCAAGGCAGATCAGAGTGGCGGACAGGATATGATGCAGCAGTAGGTTAATTAGGAATTAATAATTAGTAATTAGCAATTAGTAGTTAGTAATTGAAGAGCCGCTTGAGTTTGATCAGGCGGCTCTTTTTGCAGGGGGTTGGGAGAAGTATTTTGTACTGTACTGTCAAAACATTTTAAGTACAACTGCTAAACTTAAAGAACCGAAATCTTCTTTTGTTGCCTTGTCCCGATTAAAAATATTGATGTATGAAATTTTGCCTGCCACTTTTTCGATTTAGATAAGTTAAAACCGAATGACGGTTTTATGCCTAACAAAGTCTGCCCATTTATAAAACTCGGAAATTAAGCACAAGCAAATAATAAATTTAATTTTCGTCATTTTGTATAAGCTTTTAGAGAATGTTTTGGTTTGCCGCCAACGTCCAAGCAATGTTAGCGGCTGGCATATCGGTCATCTAAGTTCTTGTCCGACCATTCTACACTGCATATTTTCTACGATAGTCAATAGGCGATAAGTCGGTAAACTTTTTAAATACTTTTCTAAACGCATCAATGTCATTGTAGCCTGCTTCGTAAATAATTTCGTTTACAGTTTTTCTTCCTGTCTCCAAATGTTTTTTTGCAAACTCAACTTTTACTCTTTGTATGTATTCTACTATTGAGTTAGCTGTGTGTTTCTTAAATCTTCTTTCAAATGTCCTTCGTCCAACACCAAACTTATCGCAAATTTCGTCAACTGTAAAAGTAGCGGTCGGATTATTTTCTATAAATCCCTGTGCTTTTAAAACAACTTCATCACCATGTTGTTTTTGTCCCATAAAAATAATGAACGGATTTTGACTTTTTCTTTCAATGTCAATCTCAAACATTTTTGATGCAAGGATTGAAATTTCTCTACCCAAATGTTTTTCGATAATGTAAAGTAGAAGGTTCAAATATGAAAATCCGCCACCACAAGTATAAATTCCCTTTTCGTCCGTAATAATTGTGTCGTCAATGATTTTTATGCCGGGAAACATAGTTTTAAACTCATTTTTTGCAGCCCAATGCACAACACATTTTTTGTCTTTCAAAAGTCCCGTCGATGCAAGAAAAAATGAACCAACACAAAGGCATATAATCTCTGCATTGTTGTGATATTGTGCTATTATCCATTCTTTGTACTTTTCATTTTTTGAAATTGCTTTAGGGAAATCGCTGCATAATAACGGAATGACTATCACGTCTGTTTTTTCGATTTCATATATTGTCTTATCCGTATTAATATTGTAAAGCCCGTTATTAAGTTTTATATTCTTTTCTACACCTACTATCTCTACATTATAAAAAGGAGGCTTCCCTTGATATTTCATAAAGTCATTAATTCGTGAGAAAAGTTGATGACTGCTGTCAATGCTTGTTAGCGTTGCGTCATAAAGAGGCAAGATGGAAATATGTTTCATATTGCAAATGTAGAAAAATTGGTTGTCGCAATCAACGGGTAAGATTGTCGTATTTACAAGTGCTACTGGTCAATAATACAAATAACTTTGTATTGAAAATTAATTCGTAATTCTAAAATAATAAAAAATGAAATCAGTAGAAATTATTATGGTTCCTGTAAAGGATAGACAAAAGGCAAAGGAGTTTTATTTGAAACTCGGTTTTCAAGTCGTTGTAGAAGCACCCGGCCCACACGGTGAAACCTGGATACAAATGGGTTTCCCTAATAGCAACACCACTATATCGCTTGCAGGTTTTCAAGGTATTATTTGTGAAACGGATAATATTGAAAAAGAAGTCAAAGAATTGAAAACAAAAGGAATCGAAGTTGGAAAAATTGACGATACACCTTATGGGAAATTTGCCTGGCTAAAAGATTTGGACGGGAACAGTTTGTGTCTTCGTCAAAAGTAGTGGGTAACAATATTTTCGCTTTGGTTTTGATGTCGTCAACTGCTTGCTGCTAACGTCCCAGCATTGGCGTTGTGGCGGAATTCCGTGATCCGTCAGCCGAGAACTGTTGCAGATTAAAGATAAAACAAAAGTTGATGATTTATTCTGTTGCTAAATTTATAACGTCAAGCTGGAACTATAGCTGATTTCTTGCTGCTGCTGGGTACCTGCATTCCGTCAGCCGCCATAATGCCAATGCTAATGTTAGCAGCAGTTTTGGCTATTAAAAATATTTATATACCTTTACCAAGGTTTTAAACATTAGTAAAGATATGGCAAAAAAAATTAAAAAGTCAAATTATGTCAGCCTAAACGCTGCTTCAAAGATACTAAACGTGTCTCCTGAAACAATGAGAAACTGGGATAAACAGGGAAAGCTAAAGGCTACTCGTAATCCTATGAATAATTATAGGCTCTATGATTTGGAAAAACTGCAAAACCTTGCAAATGATAGTCAGGTTGCTGAAAGCCATAGTGAATACTTAAGCCTTTTTGATGATGGCTCTTCATTGAAGGCAGCAATAAAGAGTATGAGTAAGTCATTTAGAGATTCAGAGGGTGGCAGCCTTCTTGATCGATTTGAAGAAATTTCAAAATTGCTTTTTTGCAAAATATTTGATGAAGAATTTAATAACAATAAGACTTTTACTGAAATTGACAGAAAGCTTTCAGACGAATTAATTTACAATAAGATAAGTAGTCTATTTTCGACTGCTATAAAGAAGCATTCCAATGTTTTTGTTAACGGAAGAGCAGAGTTATCGAACGATGTTAAGGCAATTTGTCAAGTCGCTTTAATTTTGAAAAATTATGAATTAAAAAAAATCAACACTGATATAAAAGGGAAAATTTATGAAGAACTAATTAAAAATACTTTAGATAAAAATGAAAATCAACAATTTTTTACTCCTAGAAACATTGTTGAATTTATTATTGAATTAGTCGAGCCCAAGATTAAGGACAAAATATGTGACCCAGCCTGCGGTAGTGGAGGATTTTTAATTTCAACATTGGAATTCATCAAGAATAATTACAATATAAACTATTTAGATTATTCCAAGAATAATTTAACTGGTGTTGAAATTGATTCTATAATGGTTTGGATTGCCCAAATGAATATGATACTACATGGTGGTCATTTTGAATCAATTCAATATTTGAAAGGTGGTGGCTCATTAAGTCATAGTAAGGAAGTTACTGAGAAATTGCCTTCCAATTATTATGATATAGTAATTACGAATCCACCATTTGGGAGTGATTTTGATTCAGTACAAGACTTAAATAAATTTGAGTTAGGAAAAGGTAGGAAATCTAGGAGAAGAGGAGTGCTTTTTGTTGAAAAGTGTTTTGACTTGCTAAAAAATGATGGAAAGCTTGTGATTGTTTTAGAGGAGAGTGTTTTGAACAATTCAAGTAATGAGGATGTAAGAAAATATTTAGCAGATAACTCTTCGATTGAAGCTATAATATCTTTACCAGATTCTACATTTATGCCATATGCTACGGTCAAGACCTCAATTCTTATCGCCTCAAAGAAAAAGGCGATAAAAAAACAGGATGGAAAAATATTGATGTGTAATATTGAGAATATCGGTTTTGGTCCAAATGGCGATCCAATATATTCTGACGAACGAAATGAAAAAGGTAAACTTAAATTGGTTTCTGATTTTCCTGAAGCGATAAGTATGTACCGGGAATTTGTCAGAACAGGTAAATTAGAAAATCCGACTGAAAAATATTTTGTAACAAAAACTGGAAGGAATAATTCCATTGAAAGATTAGATACTTTATTTCATCATCCTTCTAAGCAAATAGCACATGAATTTTTATCTAATACAAAGTATCCATTGTATAGAATTGCTGAGTTAGTGAGTATAATAAATAGAATGGTTGTTCCGCAGCATGAAATGACAGAGGATATTGTTAGATATGTTGGGTTGGCGAATATAAATTCATTTGACGGAACATATTATATTTCTGAAATATTGGGAGAAAAAATTAAAAGTGCCGTCAAAATGTTTGAACCGAATACCGTTATATATTCAAAGATGAGACCAGAATTGAGAAAAGTCATTTATATCTCCGATAGTGAAGAATCTGGTTTTGTTTCTTCCGAGTGTTATGTTTTTAAAGCAGGAAATAAAATCTTACCACAATATCTTGCCCTTGTTTTAAGAAGTGATTTAGTATTTGGTCAGATTATTTTTCAAGTAACTGGTTTAGGAAGACCCAGAATTGGTAAAGAGGAATTATTAAGCGTAAAAATTCCAGTCCCCCCTATAGAAAAACAACGAGAAATAATTGGAATTTTTAATGCTCACGAAAGCAATAGAAATTTATTGATTGAGAAAAGTAAAATGCTACAGCAGCAAGCTGATAGTATTGTGAGAAAGAGTTTTGAAGAAATAGGGACTACTCTGTGTCAGTAGTCTTTGGGTTCATTCTGTTTCTTGGAGCATGAGTATTCACATCATTCAGAAATCTTAAAAAGTCCAAGGCATGTGGACTGAGATCTTTAGATTCTGACCTTTCTTTCCTTTGAATAATTCTCCATAGTTTACCATAATTCCCTGGATCTTTTGTAAATGTTCCAGGTTTTTTCGTCGAGGGAACAAGAATTTCGCCATTTTCTATTTTACCTCCCGTTGCAATAAGTCGAGCGTCCCTGACAACACCTAAATCGTAAGCAGAAACAAAAGCGAAAGTAAAAATTTGGGGACTTTCCCAAGGATGTCCTTCAGTTAATTGTTCTTCCCATTTCCATCCTATGAAAAGAATATAATCTCGATGTTGGTCAAGATGTTCAAGAAGAATGTCAAACCTGGCCGCCTGTTCATCAGAATCTGCATCCACAGCTTTCATTTCTATTTTTAGCAATCGTGCTCGGTTTTTGTCGCGTAAATAAAAGTCAGGAAATTCATGCGCTACAGCAAAAGTTAAGAAAAAATCATCACCAAACATTTCCTTCATTATGTTTTCCATTTCTGTACTTAGTCCATACTCAAGCATGGTTCCAAGTCTAGTTCTATATGAAGATAGTTGCTTTTGGTCTGTTGGTAAAGCTTCAATTTCTCTTGATTGCTTTGAAAGTCGCCTAGGTGAAAAAGACAAGTTAATTTGTTCTATTGCTCTTGGTATTATTTCATCTCTAAAAATATTGGTAATATTTTCTCGATTTTGTTCTGGGTCTTTTAAAAAGTCTGTTAAAGTCATATTTTAGGTTGTTTTAAAATTGCTGCTAACTTTTCAATTTACGAAAAACTCTCTAAAAACATACGTAAATCCAACTCAACAGAGTAGATACACGTATTTGCTTTTCGTTTTTTAAGTATCTCTAAAAGTACGCCAACCCATCCATCGCGTTAAAAAATGTTTCAATAAAAGAAAGACAGAAGAAAAAGAGCGTCTCTGAAATTCGGGCGCACTCTTTTTCTTCGTTTCTCTCTTATTGCAACCAAAATACACTACTCTATTCAATGGCACTAATGTGTTGTGCTCTTAAAAGTATTTAATAATGGACTATCCTTTATTTCAAATCACTTTTAAAACACATAGCTACATAGGAAACAAAAAAGAAACATAGCGTTTGAACTATATGCTCTGTTTCCTAACCTATGTAACTATGTGTTTAATAGCACATCGCGTTAATTTCTAATTACTAATTATCGATTCTTCCCCGTCAACATAGGCACAAAAGAAAATTGTTCAAAGGCTTCTTCTTTGGTGGTGCCGTCTTCCAGTTTGGTTAAGCGGAGCATTCTTTGTGATTCGCCTTCATCAACGGGGATCACCATCATTCCGCCGGGTTTAAGTTGCTGTACCAGTTTGGGCGGAATAAAAGGAGCTGCAGCAGTGATGATGATCTTATCAAAAGGTGCAAAAGTGGGGAGTCCTTCAAACCCATCCCCAAAAAAGAATTTGATATTGGGATATTTGTTTTTGAAATAATAATTTTTCTGAAGATCATATAATTTTTTCTGCCGTTCAATGGTGTACACCCTTGTGCCAAGTTCTGCCAGAACGGTTGACTGGTAAACACTGCCGGTACCTATCTCCAGCACTTTTTCAGACTTTTTTACCTGTAGTAACTGGGTTTGGTAAGCCACTGTATAAGGCTGCGAAATGGTTTGCGACTCCCCTATCGGGAAAGCCCTGTCTTCATAGGCAATCTTATCAAAAGCCGAATCAAGAAAATAGTGGCGGGGGATGGTGTTAATGGCAGTGAGTACCTGTTCGTCGGTAATTCCTTTCTCTCTTAATAAATCAACCAGTTTTTTACGGAGACCTTTGTGCTGGTATGTGTCCTCAAATTTTCTCATAGCATAGCGAATATACATCTAAGAAAGAACAGAGTAATACCGGATCGGGGTGGTGCAAAAAGAAAATGTGGGGAGGAAGTTATTCAGGGTGGGATGATTTTCAGGTTGATGTATATGAGATGTACAAGCTGCTGATTCGCAGATGCCATCGTTTGTCGCCTCTGATGCCGTTGTTGGTCGCCTGACCAACAATAAATCAAATAACGATGGTTGTTGGTCGGCGACCAACAACGGCATGAGATAATTTCTGTGTTAATCTGTGTCTTCTGTGGCAAAATATTACTTCAGGTTCATATCCGCAATAATTGCTTTTATCTTATTCTCCAATAAAGCAAATGTTGCATCATACGCTTCTTTATTCGCCAGTTTGGTATTTACACTAAAATAGAATTTGATCTTAGGCTCTGTGCCTGAAGGGCGGGCGGAGATCTTACTTCCATCTGCAGTGATAAACTGCAGCACATTGCTTTTAGGTAACTGAATGATCCATGTTTCTCCGGTAACAAGGTTGGTTCCTTTCTGTAATTGATAATCCAGCAAAGTAGTTACCTGCGCGCCACTAATGGTTTTAGGCGGATTGTTGCGGAAGCCTTCCATCATATCAGCAATTTCTTTCTGTCCGTTCATACCTTTCTTGGTAATACTGATCAGGTTCTCGTAAAAGAAGCCGTACTGAATGTACAGTTCGATCATCTTATCAAACAAAGTCTTGCCCTGGTTCTTTTCGTAGGCCGCCATTTCGCACATGAGCGCTACGGCGCTTACGGCATCTTTATCACGGATCTGGTTGCCTATCATCAATCCAAAACTTTCTTCTCCGCCAATTACATAATTCTTTTGTCCGTCAAGTTCTTTGATCTTCTCGGCAATCCATTTAAAACCGGTTAACACATTGTAGCAGGCAACATTATTTTCTTTGGCTACTGCATTGATCATTTCGGTGGTTACAATGGTGGTGATCACCATATCGTTGGGTTGCGCTATGCCTTTGGCTTTGCGGGCTTCCATCATATAACTAAATGCGAGTACGGCGGTTTGATTGCCGTTCATTAATACCCACTCGCCTTTGTGATTTTTTACACCAATACCCACGCGGTCAGCATCAGGATCGGTGCCCAATAAAATATCAGCATCAAGCTGCTTTGCTTTTTTCAGGCCAATGCCCATCGTTTCACTCTCTTCCGGATTTGGATAGATCACTGTAGGAAAATTCCCATCAGGTGTAGCCTGTTCATCAACGATGGTAACGTTAGTAAACCCAAAACGTTTCAATACTTCCGGCACCAGTGTAATACCGGTTCCATGTATTGGCGTATACACAATTTTCAGGTCGTGCTGTTTGGCAATCACATCCGGATACACACTTAAGCCTTTCACCATTTCCATGTATCCATTATCCATGTCTTTGCCAACGATGGTAATATTGGCACTGCCTCCATCCCACTTCACATCATTTACATTTGTAATGGCTTCTACTTCTGTTATCACATTCACATCGTGCGGTGGCACAAGCTGTCCGCCATCATTCCAATAAGCTTTGTAACCATTATATTCTTTGGGGTTATGCGATGCGGTACAAACCACGCCGCCTTTGCAATGCAGGGTGCGGATCGCAAAACTTAATTCTGGTGTTGGTCTTAATGACTCAAACAAAAATACTTTAATGCCATTGGCAGCAAATACATTGGCTGTTGTTTCGGCAAAAAAGCGGCTGTTGTTGCGGCTATCGTGTGCAATAGCTACACTTACTTCATCATTACCATAAGTCTTCTTAAGATAATTGGCAAAACCCTGGGTAGCCATTCCAATGGTGTATTTATTAATGCGGTTAGTACCCACACCCATAATACCCCTTAGTCCCCCGGTACCAAACTCGAGATTACGGTAAAAAGCTTCGGCTAATTCATCGGGGTTTTCGGCCTGTAATTTAGTGATGGAATCTTTGGTGGCCTGGTCGTAATTTCCATTAATCCAGACATTGATCTTTTCCTGAATGGCAGCGTCCATAGTTATTTTTTTTTATTGATCCTTACGCGATTATAGGACAAGTTTATGAATATTTTTTACATTTTCAACCTCAACCGGCAGAAGTCTGCCTATTTACTGGTTATGTTTGAGGTAGTGAAGAAAACCTTGTTGATAGCACCCATTTTTTTCTGCCAGTCGTTGCTTTGCCAGGATACAACAGGAAAGTACGCTGCAATAACATGGAAGGCCGATAGCCCGCAAACTAAAACGCGTATTTACCTGTCTGCTTTAGGGAGCGCCATTGGCTACGGGGGCAGCCTGATTGCACTATCCAACGCATGGTACAATCATTATCCGCAATCGTCTTTTCATTTTTTTAATGATACTAACGACTGGCTTCAGATGGATAAGGCCGGACATATGTTCAGCGCTTATACTGCGGGAAGGATGAATATGGAACTCTGGCGCTGGGCAGGTTTATCGAGAAAGAAGCGGATCTGGACAGGAGGTTTAAGCGGCACCGCATTTATGACGGTTGTAGAAATTCTTGATGGGTTTTCATCTGAATGGGGTTTCAGCGTAAACGATATCTCGGCCAACCTTGTTGGCAGTGGTTTGTTTATTGCACAGGAGCTGGCATGGGATGAGCAAAGGATACAGGCTAAATTCTCTTTCCATACAAATGATTACGGGAATCCGCAACTAAACCAACGGGCCGATGCGATTTTTGGAAGGCGGTTTACGGAGCGGATGCTAAAAGATTATAATGGACAAACCTATTGGCTAAGTGTGAACCTGAAATCGTTTGCCAAACAATCCAGATTGCCTGCCTGGTTGAATATTGCAGTAGGATATGGTGCAGAAGGCATGTTTGGCGGAACAGAAAATCTGCTGAAAGATGCCAATGGCAATATCATCTTCGACCGGCGGGATATCCCCCGTTACCGGAAATGGTATCTCTCCCCCGATATTGATCTCACAAAGATCAAAACCAAAAGCAGGTTTTTAAAGATCACCTTCTTTCTCCTCAACTCATTCAAATTTCCCGCACCCTCTATTGGCCTTTCCAGGAAAGGTGTTGAATGGAACTGGGGGAAGTTTTGAGGAGTCTGGAGTTTGGAGTTTGGAGTTTGGAGTCTGGAGTTTGGAGTCTGGAGTTTGGAGTCTGGGGTTTGGGGTTTGGGGTTTAATTACTCCAGACTCCTAACTCCTAACTCCAAACTCTTAATTACTCCACATACGCTCCCATCACTTCTCCATCCTTTACTTCTACCTGTATATGATCCTGTAAAGTGGTAGCAACAGACAGGCCTACATAGTCCGGTTTAACGGGATATAGTTTGTGCATTCTTTCAACCAATACCAATGTCTGGATAGATTTGGGATGAAATTCCAGCAGTGGTTTTAAGGCATACAATAAAGCTTTGCCGCTATTGGTTACATCATCGGCTACCACCACGTGCAGGTTATTGAGATCAATCTGCTCGCTTAGTTCTACTTTAACGGGACGGGATTTATCCATGGTAACAGAGATGATCTTTATATCATTGGTTACATATTTTTTCAGAAACCCGCCCACTATATCGGCAATAACGGTTCCGCTGTTGCGGATGCCAATGATGATGACAGGAACATGGTCTCCGTTCAATTCTTCTGCCAGTTCAAGCGCCATCCGGTGCAGTTTCTGGATAGCTTCTTCTTTACTGAGGATATATTTTTTTTGTTCCATACGAGGTTTGATTGGTCTTACTAAATAAAATGTGTCATTCAGTTGATACAATATGCATTAGTCTTTTCCTGCGCCTTTGCGCCTTTGCGAGCATTTTTCTCTCGCAAAGGCGCAAAGGCGCAATTATAATACCCAAAATAACAACAATAAAAGCATCCCGCAATCGGGTTTACAACAATCCAAAACTGTTACCTTAGCATAATAACCGATTACTTATGCAGTATATTCAGCAGGCCCTGTTTGTGTTGCTTTCCGGAGTAGCCATCTGGCTGTTTGCCAAAAAAGCCGGTGAGATCAAAAGAAATATTTTGTTGGGGAAAGATGAGAACCTGAACGATCATCCCTCCCAACGTTTCAAAAACCTGTTACTGCTGGCCCTGGGGCAGAAAAAGATGTTTAAGAATCCACTGGTAGCATTGATGCACCTGGTGGTTTATGCGGGCTTTATCATCATTAACCTGGAAGTGCTGGAAATTGTGCTGGATGGCATATTGGGTACCCATCGTCTCTTCTTCCCTTATCTTGGATTTGTTTATAACTGGCTGATCAATGGCTTTGAGTTTTTAGCAGCGGGTGTAATTGTTGTTTGTATCGCTTTTCTCTGCAGGAGAAACTTCGTTAAGCTGAAACGCTTTATCCATAAAGATCTGAACGGATGGCCTCGCAGTGATGCCAACTATATTCTTTTTACCGAGATCATTTTAATGAGTTTGTTTCTTACCATGAATGCTACCGACAAGGTATTGCAGGCCAATGGCAATGAACATTATCATCAAACCGGCTCTTTCTTTTTTTCTAAACTGCTCATGCCAATCTTTAGCGGAATGAGTGATGGCAGCCTTATAGCCATAGAGAGAACTTGCTGGTGGCTGCATATTGCGGGCATTTTTGCTTTTTTAAACTACCTGCCTTATTCCAAACACCTGCACATTATGCTGGCTTTCCCCAATGCCTATTATGCAAGGCTGGAACTGCCCGGTAAAATGAAAAACATGCCGGCTGTTCAGAACGAGGTACTCTATGCCATGCAGCCCGAAACTGCCCCAACAGATGCGGCACCACCCGCGCGCTTTGGCGCCAAAGATATTTTTGATCTGAGCTGGAAAAATTTATTAGATGCTTACAGTTGCACAGAGTGCGGACGTTGTACCGCTTCCTGCCCGGCTAATCTTACAGGTAAATTATTAAGTCCGAGAAAGATCATGATGGCCACCCGCGACAGGATGGAAGATATTGGCAAAAACATCAACCAAAACAAAGCATTTGCTGATGACGGAAAATCTTTGTTACACGATTATATCAGTGTAGAAGAGCTACGCGCCTGCACCACCTGCAATGCCTGTGTGGAAGCCTGCCCAGTAAGTATTTCACCGCTTGAAATTATTGCAGAACTGCGCCGTTCGCTTATCATGGAAGAAAGTAATGCACCGCAGGAATGGAATGGCACTTTCAGCAATATTGAAAACAATTTCGCACCCTGGAAATTTTCTCCTGACGACAGGGACAAGTGGGCGGTGGAAGCGTAGGAAATGTTGAATATTGAACAAGGAATATTGAATATTGAGTGAATATTGAAGCAACCACATTTGTGTTGGATGCATTATTCAATAAAAAAATAAGCTTAAATGAACCTTTCTCCTTTTCCTTTCTCGATTACTGATTTTTCAACAATAGAACCCACCATGCATACAGGTATTACCGGGCATGCAGAATGGCGAACCTTACACAGGGATGATATCAGGATCCGGCTGGTTACTTATTCTCCCAACTATTTAGCTGATCACTGGTGCAGCAAAGGGCATATTATTTTTTGCGTGGAAGGCGAAATGGAAACCGAGTTAAACGATGGGAGCAAACATTTACTCAGCAAAGGATTGATGTACTCCGTTGGAGACAACTGTGGCGAGCACCGGACATTCTCGAAAGATGGATGTGTGATATTTATTGTGGACTGATAACGAATTATTTTTTTATATATTCGTTTAAATATATATCATGAAGAAAATAATCAGTTTTTCACTTTCCCTTTTTATTATATCTACAACGATCAAAGCACAGAATACAATGAAAACCGGGTGGGTAGTAACAAATTCCGGTGATACAATAAATTGTTTAATCAATTATAAACAATGGAATGTCAATCCCCAAAAATTGGATTGCAAGACTGATAAACTGATTACTTATAAGATTGGCGATCTTAAAGCATTTGGGGTACCAGGTGAGGATACATATCAGCGGTTTGCTATCAAACGACACCCATTGCCTATGAATGACGCTGATAACATTCCGGATAACGAAGATTCAATTGTTACTTCTTCCGAATGGTTACGGATAATCATTGATGGTGGATACGGACTTGCAGAATTCAGAACGCCGGAACGCCCATATTTCTATTCGATAGAAGGCACTACCGCAGAGGAACTGGTCTATTATAAAGGAATAAAATCATATACCAGCGACAAGTATTTACAAACATCTTACTACGGCAAAACTCTTTCCCTGGAAAGAACCACTTTCCGAAACCAATTATCCGCACTGGTTGAAAAGATTACCTCCCAAAAAGTACCCATCCCTGAAAATCTCAGATATACTGAATATGAACTTAGTAACTATTTAAACAAAATGAATGGATTTAACGGAAAGATTATCAAACGTTCAAAAAGCAACTGGGGCATTACTGCAGGAGTTTGTCTTGATCAATACAGTTTTTCAGGATTTAATGGGTTAAGCTCGTTTAGTGGTACTGCTAAAACAACTATCTCACCATTAATTGCTTTAAACTATACTATTCTTTCAACCCGCAATCAATCAAGGACAGGTGTAATGCTTGACCTTGGTGTTACTACTATTAACACAACAGGGAATAGCACTCCTTTCTCAGATGTTACTCACGAAATTCATGTTAAGAATACGTATGTTCAATTTACAGCCACACCATTTTACATATTTACGCCCATATCGCCGACACAATTTTATGTTGGCGCAGGGTTACGGGTTATAAGCCTGGTCTCTTCAAACAATTCAATCATACAAAAGAATCTCACCAGCGGATTAACAACTACGCTTAAAGACCAGCCTGGTGCAAAAGGCCTCATAACCGGACAGTTAATTGCCGGTATCATCTCCGGTCGGCTGAATTATTATCTATCTTATTCACCTACCGGTAACATAAGCACCAATGCATTTGCTTCACTGAAAAATAATCGCATTGCAGTATCTGTACGAATTCAGTTGGGGCATTAAATTCTAATTCTATTTAAATTAAATCCACGGCTTATACAACATCCTGTATAACTGAATCAAAGCCGTGATCATAAACACGATCCCCATTACTTTATTGAGGGTTCGGTTACTGGTCTTCATTTTATTAACCAGCCAGTTGCCACCATGAATGTACACGGCCAGGCCTGTTAAAGTACCTGTTCCGGCGCCGATGGTAAATGCGTTGAATGGCACTGATGCAATTGCAATTACTTTGGCCTGGATTAAAGTGGATGTCCATAAAAACCAGAAAGGGATCTGAACGGGATTTAAGGCGCTCATGGTTAATCCTAAAAGAAACCTGTTTAGTTTATTATCCAGCAATAAAGCTTTCTTTTCCGTTTCCTGTTTGCGGGCTGTGTTGAATGCCATCACCCCCAATACCAAAAACAATACCACCGTTAACCAGCCAAGCGCTAAAAACAGTGTTCTGTGCCGTACCACCCAATCCATCCCTGTTAAAGCAAGGCGCAGGTAAATCATTTCTACAATAGCTACGCCTATTGCATATTGCCAGGCTTTGGCAAAGCCTTCCTGTATACAGATCTGCGTAGAAGTAAAACTCATATTCCCCAAAGGCAACTGCCCCAGGAAACTGACCAGGAAACCCATAAAAGCAACATAGATCATAGTGTGATGAAATTACAACAAGTCTTTGAATGATAAATATTGAACGCTGAATATTGAATTTTGAAGGGCTAATATATTTCGTCATTCAATATTCAGCGTTCAATATTCAATATTTCCTCCTTCCCGGCGGGCTATCCAAATTTCACCGTACATTCGTATAAATCTTTCGTATATGAAAGTGAATACCATGGCCGAAATGATGATGAATGGAGAAACACCTGAAATCCTTTTCTGGGTAGGATGCGCCGGCAGCTTCGATCAACGCGCACAAAAAATCACCAAAGCATTTGCTGCCATCCTCGACAAAGTAGGGTACAAATACGCTATCCTTGGCAAAGAAGAAGCCTGTACCGGCGACCCTGCCAGGCGTGCCGGTAATGAGTTCCTGTTTCAGATGATGGCCTATCAGAACATCCAGGTATTGAATGGTTATGGTATTAAAAAGATTGTAACTACCTGCCCGCATTGCTTTAACACACTAAAGAATGAATATCCCGAACTGGGCGGCACTTATGAAGTGATCCATCACACCAATTTATTGCAGCAACTGATTGATGAAGGAAGGATCAAACTGAAAGAAGGCGGCAATTTTAAAGGCAAAAAAATATCTTACCACGATAGTTGTTATCTCGGACGCGCCAACCAACTATACGAAGCCCCCAGAAAAGTACTGGAAGCATTAGATGCAGAGCTGGTTGAAATGAAACGCTGCAAAAGCAATGGTTTATGCTGCGGCGCCGGCGGCGCACAGATGTTTAAGGAAGATGAACCCGGCGATAAACGCATTAATATTGAACGTACCGATGAAGCATTAACTACAGGCGCTTCTTTTATTGCCTCCGCCTGCCCTTTCTGTAATACGATGTTAACCGATGGTGTTAAAAACCGGGAAAAAGAAAATGAGGTGGCCGTGCTGGATATAGCCGAAATGATTGCGGCAAGTATGGTATAACTGCTTGTTGGTCAGGCGACCAACAAGGGCATTCAGCATTTCAGGTAAAACTGTACTTTTGCACTATGAATTTCGAATACCAGCACCTCATCCCCGAAGATTTCAGCCCTTCATCCCGTGTTTGGATTTACCAAAGCAACCGTTTGTTCTTTGTCAGCGAAGCTTTGCAGATTGAAGAGATGCTGAATAATTTTGTTGCCAACTGGAATACACATGGCACACCCGTAAAAGGATATGCCAACCTGTTATTCGGACAGTTCATTGTTTTAATGGCCGATGAAACAGTTACCGGTGTAAGCGGATGCAGCACCGACAGTTCGGTAAGAATTATTAAACAAATGGAAGAGTTATTTAAAGTAGACCTGTTTAACCGCCAGAACCTCGCATTTGTGGTGAAAAACAAGATCCAGACCCTCCCTATGTTTCAACTGAATTACGCAATGGATAACGGGTTTATTACACCCGGTACCATTTACTTCAATAACCTGGTATCTAACAAGGCCGCTCTTCTTAAAAACTGGATGTTGCCTGTTAAAGATAGTTGGCTGGCCGCGAAAATTACGAAGCAGCCTGCATAAACCACCATACTAAAAACATTGCGCCTTAGCGCCTTTGCGTGCATAAATTATCTCGCCAAGGCGCTAAGGCGCAGTTTATTTTTGGATCAGCTTATCAAGGGCTTCCTTCTTCTGCTTATCATCCAGCTTACTCCTGATCATTGTTTTACTTAACTGGTAACTTACCGATAACCTGAAATTCCGGGTATTACTCTGGCTATGACTTTCAATATTGAAATTCGTTCCATACGTAAACCCATTGTATACCTGTAACCCAAGCGGGTCAATAGCAGAGAGTGCTATCATCAATCGCTTACTAAAAAATCGCCGCTGCACGCTGATGCTCATATTAATATTGCTGCGCGACTTGCCCTGAGGATTAGCAAAACTGCTATAGCGGTTATTGGCTTCAATTACCGTTAGATTATCCGGGGCGTAGCTG
This sequence comes from Sediminibacterium sp., assembly GCA_036758845.1. Taxonomy (GTDB): domain Bacteria; phylum Bacteroidota; class Bacteroidia; order Chitinophagales; family Chitinophagaceae; genus Sediminibacterium. Next base: position 15,629 of record DAIOVU010000027.1, on the reverse strand, counting down.
TAATTGAAAGTGGTATAAAAAGTTCCTCCGTCAATATACCTGTACAACAGTTTTTCTTTCTCACTGTACTTATTAAAATTGTATCCCGCACTAATGTTGATTTTGAATTTGCGGGTTATGTTGATGCCTGTCCATAAACTGGCCTGTAACTCTTCCTGATCGGAGATATTCTGGTAAGTGATCTGTGTTTTACCGCTGTCGATCAGTGTACGGATAGAATTAAATACATTTTTGATCCGGTTATAACCAATATTGGCATTGATGTTGAATTTCTTTTCTACATAACTGATGTTGAAATCATAGTTATCAGTTAAAGCAGGTTGTATAAAAGGATTACCAAAACGGATATTATACGGATCGCTGTAATCTATATTGGGATTGAGTTCTGTGATGCCCGGCCGCCTGATGGTTTCTCTGAAAACCCATGCCATATTCAATTCCTTGCTGAATTCTTTACGCAAAGTAAGATTGGGCAATAAGCGCCAGTAAGCATTATTGGCATCTGCAGAATTGCCCTTGATAAACCTGAAATCCGATAGTGTATGCTCTGCCTGTGCACCAGCTATCAACCGCCATTGAAAAGGCAAGCTAAGCACCAATGCTGCCCTTACGGTAAAAATGGACTGATGAAAATAGAAATTATTACTCAGCAGGTCGTTGCCAACAAACACCTGGTCTGTCTTGCGCAGAAAACTGGTGCTTAAAATATTGTGATACGTATTGCTTGAATAGGCGGCACCCATGGTAAGATAAACAGTGCCTGTATCATTCAAGGGCTTGTTGTAGTTGCTGTTGATATAAAAGGAATTGATAAAATTATCGGTTAACTGTACCTGCGTAGAATCAAGGCCCGTAGGCAGAAAATTAGCCTGCAGAAATTGCTGGTAAAAATCACGGTCGTTATTGTTTTTGCTAAAACTGATGCCACTATACACCTGCAATTTCTCAACCGGGTTCTTCCCTTTCCACTGATAGGAAGCGGAAAAACCATGACTGTACCCATTGCCATCATATTGGTTGGCCCGTGTACTAGCCTTGTATATATTTTTAATGCTGTCGCGGTTAGAATACAGCACATCAGAACTGTTATTAAAATAATTCAGGTTACCCTGGTAAACAAAGCTGGCGGTGCTTTTTTTATTGAAATCATAATCGGTTTGTATTCTTGCATTGGGGTGTTGGCTATTATTCAGGAAAGAAGCATCCGTATAAAAATAGTTAACAGAATCGCGGTAGATATTCTGCCTGTGTGAATAAGAATTGCCTTTCGACTCCGATCTGCCCATGCCGATACTGGAGGTAAGATTAAACTTACTGCTTCGGTAATTGAAGTTGCCCGAAATTGCGGCTTCACCTCTTGTGCCACCACTCATGCTTATCCTTCTGTAAATGCCTATCCTGCCTTTTTTAGTGATGATATTGATCACCCCTCCCGGATAAGTGGCATATTCGGGGGGCGGGGTAGTCATGATCTCTACTTTCTCTACAACGTTTGCCGGTAAGCTTTCCAGCAGGTCTGATAATTGCTGGCCGCTAAGGTTAACCGGTTTTTCATCCATCAAAATTAAAGGCTCTTTGCCCCGTAACAGCAATGTGCCATCCGGATTGGCATTCATCAATGGAAGATTACGGAGCATCTCGGAAGCATTGGCACCACTGCTTAGCGGGCTTTCCGACACATTATAAATAACCTTTCCATCCCTGTTCTCAATCAACGGTTTTTCTGCATATACAATTACTTCGGCAAGTGTGGCAGATGCATCATTTAATTTGATCTCACCAAGATTAATGTCTAAGCGTTCAGTGTATATGTGTATGCTATCCATATACGTTTTAGCAAAACCCACTACATTAATGGTGATCCTGTAATAACCGGGCAGTAACTTTTCAAATTCGAATGCTCCGTTCTTATCCGCTATAATGGTAATGAGGTGCGAAGAATCTGCATGCCCCGATAATCTTATACTGGCATATGCCAATGGCTTGCCAGACCTGCTATCCAGCACATTACCCGTAATGCTACCCATGATTGCTTTAGGCTTATTATTAATCTGTGCTTTTAGCGAAGTATGGATAGAGAAAAGAAAAACTAAGACTATGAATTTATACATGTACAATTGCTAAACAGCAAAGTAAGTTTATACAGATGACTTTTGGCTTAGAATATAGATGTATGGCTATTTTTGCAAACATAATCGGTTAACTATGTATACACTCTACGGAATACCTAACTGTAATACAGTAAAAAAGTCGGTTACCTGGCTGCAGAAGCACAAGATCGCATTCGGGTTTCATGATTATAAAAAACTGGGCATTACTGCTGAAAAATTAAAACAGTGGAGCAGCCAGGTGGGCTGGGAAAACCTGCTTAACAAAAAAGGAACTACCTGGCGCAAGCTGGATGAAAAAACACAGGCATCCATCACCAACGAGAAAGCGGCTTTACAATTATTGGCTGCCAATACCAGTGCCATTAAACGGCCGTTGATCGAAAAGGGCAATAAAGTAATTGTGCTGGGGTTTGATGAAGAACAGTATCAAAAAACTTTTAAAAAATAGTTGTTGATCGCTAAAAATTTAAGCCGCAGATTTGCAGATTATTTTTCTAATCTGCGAATCTGTGGCTTAAAAATCAGCAACCTATAAAATTACTTCAGCAACTCTTTCAGTTTCTGATTCAATGCCTCACCACGCAGGTCTTTTGCAATGATCTTGCCTGCAGGGTCAATCAGCATATTTGCCGGAATACTTTGAATATGGTACAACTGCGCAACCGCATTGTTCCAGTATTGAAGATCACTTACATGTGTCCATGAAAGATTATCGGCTTTGATTGCTTCCAGCCAGTTGGGTTTGCTCTGGTCAAGCGATACGCCTAATACCGTAAAATTTTTGTCTTTATAAGCCTGGTAGGCATTTACCACATTCGGATTTTCCATGCGGCATGGCCTGCACCAGCTTGCCCAAAAATCTACCAATACATATTTGCCGCGAAATGATGCCAGAGATACGGCCTTGCCATTCACATCTTTCTGTGTGAATTCAAGCGCCTGTGTCCCAACGGCACCTACCTGTGGCGTTTTTGCATCTGTGATCGTTTTTTCGATCATAGCGGCAAAAGGGCCGCTTTTGGCAGCAGGCTTCAATTGTGCATATTTGGCTTCCAGTTCATCCGGCCCTTCAAATAACCGTATAATCGCAACCAGCAAAAGAGAACTCACCGGTGAGGCAGATTTACCGGTGATGAATTTTTGTGAAGCAGTCAGGATATTGGTGCGCAATGAAGTGTACTCCTGCATCAATCCATTCTTTTTAGCGGCATCCTGTTCTGTTTTCAGCAAATTGCCGGTAGTGTTCAACTTCTCAAATAAGGGATAGAATTCCTGTTTAAAATCAAGGTATTCATTCTCAACAGCAGAGCCGACGATCTTCACATTCTTCAGATCAGCCAGGTCGCCCGTAATGGTTATTTCATCATTTCCAATAAACAGATCGATGCCTTCTTTACTGCCGGCAAAATTGATCTGTAAAAGATTAGGTGCAGTTAATTTTCCTTTAAGGGTAAACACACCATTTGCCGCTTTATCGGTAGTGATTGTTTTACCATCAACGGCAGACAATAAACTAACCTGCGCATCCATGCCCTTAACCGTGCCCTTAATGGTAAACCCTGTTTTTACTTGTGCCATACCCATCAATGGCATCAAAAACATGATCAGAGAAAGTTTTTTCATATTATTTCGAATGACGTTTTTGCAATATATCAATTACATTTTGCAAATTATACCCTTTAGCGTTAAGTAAAAGCAAATAATGGAACATCAGGTCGGCGGCCTCGTTCAAAAAAAGGTCCTCGCTATCGTCTTTGGCTTCAATCACCAGCTCAACGGCTTCCTCGCCCACTTTCTGGGCAATTTTATTAATACCTTTTCCAAACAGTCTTGCCACATAAGATTCTTCTGGCGAAGCCTGTTTACGCAGGCGGATAATATCCTCGAGGTACAGTAAAAAATTGTCACTGTAATTCCGCTCGCTCCAGCAGGTATCGGCACCGGTATGGCAAACCGGCCCCAACGGATGCGCCTTAATGAGTAAAGTATCCTGGTCGCAATCAGTAGCAATACTTTTCAGTTCCAGAAAATTTCCACTCTGCTCTCCTTTTGTCCATAACCGTTCTTTACTGCGACTATAAAAAGTCACTTTACCTGTTTGCTCTGTTTTTTCCAATGCGGCTTCGTTCATAAAACCCAGCATCAGTACAACATGTGTATTATAGTCCTGCACTACGGCGGGTACTAACCCATCGGGATATTTTTTAAAATCTATTTTCATGTTTCCAGCTTTCGGTTTAATAATGATCTGTTGTTGCGTCGCGCACTTCAGCCGCAACAATTTTTCTCAACTTTTTTTTAAATCCTCACCTCAATGCCTGCTTTGTGCAGGTATGCTTTCAGTTCCGGTATGGCTATCTCTTTAAAATGGAAAATGCTTGCAGCCAATGCAGCGTCTGCTTTTCCATTGGTAAACACATCTACAAAATGTTCCATAGTTCCACCCCCACCGGAGGCAATTACCGGAACCGGTAATTCCGTTGCCAAAGTTGCGGTAATATCCAATGCAAAACCCTGCTTGGTGCCGTCGTGATTCATGGAAGTTAATAATATTTCACCTGCGCCGGCATCTACTGCCTGCCTGGCCCAGTCAATACAGCGTGTATCGGTCTTTAAACGCCCCCCATTCAGGTACACATACCATTCGCCATCTGCTTCTTTTTTGGTGTCGATAGCCAGCACTACGCACTGGCTGCCAAATTCTTTTGCCAGGTCGGCCACTAATTGCGGTTTTTTAAATGCGGCTGTATTCACAGAAATTTTATCGGCACCGTTTTGCAGCAATACGCTTACATCTTCCACACTGCCAATACCACCGCCCACGGTAAAAGGGATATTGATATGATGGGATATTTTATTAACCAGGTCACTTAGTGTTTTACGTTTTTCAACAGTTGCGGTAATGTCGAGAAACACCAGTTCATCCGCACCCTGTTGTGCGTAGAAGGCCCCCAGTTCAACAGGATCACCGGCATCGCGGATGTTTTCGAAATTGACACCTTTAACGGTTCGTCCGTCTTTAATGTCAAGGCAGGGAATGATTCTTTTTGTAAGCATATTATTTTTTCTTGCGCCTTAGCGCCTTTGCGGGCTAATTCTCTCGCAAAGGCGCTAAGGCGCAATTTTTAGAAAATTTTTAATTCATCCAGTGATACCCTGTTTTCATAAATCGCTTTCCCTACTATGGCGGCGCTGCAGCCAATCTTTCTCAAATCATTTAAATCTGCGATAGAGCTAACACCACCACTGGCAATAAAATACAGATCAGGAAAACGGGTAATGATATTTTGATACAGCACTGTTGATGGACCTTCCAGTTTACCATCCTTGCTTACATCGGTGCAGAATATTTGTTTTACGCCGTGACCGATGTATTTTTTTATAAAATCGTAGATGTTTATTTCCGTTGTTTCTAACCATCCACCCACTGCAATCTTTTCATCTTTTACATCGGCGCCCAAAAGAAATTTATCTGGCCCAAACTGTTGCAGCCATTGAACAAAGAGACTTTCATTTTTTACAGCCAGACTGCCAATGGTAGCCAGTGCAGCGCCTGAATCAAATACGATTCTTAGATCTTCTTCTTTTTTAATGCCTCCTCCAAAATCAATCACCAGAGAGGTGTTGGCAGCAATAGATTCCAATACTTTCCAGTTTTTTACAGCTCCTGCTTTTGCACCATCCAGGTCAACCAGGTGCAAACGTTTTAAACCCGCAGCTTCAAATTCTTTGGCTACTTCCAGCGGGCTTTCGTTGTAAATGGTTTTCTGCCCATAATCACCCTGCGTAAGGCGAACACATTTTCCATCTATAATATCTATTGCGGGAATGATCTGCATAATTTCTAATTCTTAATTTTTAATTTACCCATCACAGGTTGATAAAATTCTTCAATATCTGCTCCCCCACTGCCGCACTCTTTTCCGGGTGAAACTGTACACCATAAAAATTATTTTTATGCAACCCAGAACTGTAGGGCTGTATATAATCTGTTGTTGCAATGGTATGTTCTCCTAAAGCTGCATAATAACCATGTACAAAATAGCAGTAACTGTTTTCGGGAACTCCTTTAAACAGACCTGTTTTCAGGTTATAGATATTGTTCCAGCCTATCTGGGGTACCTTGATCGCGGATTTCGCTGATGGAAGCGCGGATTTCGCTGATGATGGGTCTGATTTTAAGGATTGGAACCATTTTACCTGTTCGTCGAAGATGCCGAGGCATTGGGTACTGTTTTCTTCGCTGTAGGCGCACATGAGCTGCATGCCAAGGCAGATGCCGAGAACAGGCTGTTCCATGTTTTTGATCACGGTATCTAATCCTCTTTCTGTCAGGTAATTCATGGCTGTGCTGGCTTCGCCAACGCCGGGAAAAATCACTTTATCCGCGGCTTTGATCTGCTCATGATCGTCCGTTACCACGGCTTCCATACCTATCCTTTCCAGCGCATACAATACCGATTGAATATTGCCCGCATTGTATTTGATAATTACCAGTTTCATCTTAACTTTATTTAGTTTCAAAAGCGACAATAGCTCATCCGGTAGAGTATCAGTTTCCCAAACTGAAGGTGGCGGGTTCGAGTCCCGTTTGTCGCTCTATATAAAATCTCCCGCAGGTTTTATTCGAAAATACTACCCAGGAATTTTTTGGTACTCGTTTGAATATCCCCGGCAGCTTCCAATGCCTTTATAAATGCTGTTCCAATAATCGCCCCATTTGCATATTTGCAGGCCGACTGAAATGTTTGTTTATCCTTAATACCAAAACCAACCAATACAGGATTTTTTAATTGCATTGACTGCAATTTTTGCAAATAGATCTCAACCGCATTAAAATCTTTATCCTTACCTGTTGTAGCAGATGAGCTAACAGCGTATAAAAATCCGGTACTCAGTTTATCTAATTTTCTTACCCTTTCTTCTGATGTTTCTGGTGTTAGGAGGAAAATAAAATCGAGGTCATGTTTTTTAATGATGGCACCATATTCAGTTTCAAATTCGTACTCGGGCAAATCGGGTAAGATCAATCCGTCAACACCAACAGCAGCGGCATCTGCACAAAATTTTTCAAAACCATATTGCAGTACGGGATTCATATAACCCATCAATATTACCGGCACATTGATCTCTTTTCTGAAGCCTTCCAATTGTTCAAACAATACAGCAATAGTCATCCCGTTTTCCAATGCCTTTGTGCCGCTGGCCTGTATTACAGGACCATCAGCCAATGGATCACTGTAGGGCATGCCCAGTTCTACAAGGTCTGCACCATTATCCTGTAAAGATTTTAATATGGTACGTGTGCTGTTAAGCTGCGGGTAGCCCGCCGTGCAGTATACATTCAGTACAGTTTTATTTTTTCTTTTAAATAGTTTTTTTATCCTGCTCATATATATTTTTTGAACCACTCAGACACCAAGCCACCAAGCGGCACGAAGTTTTATCAGTTAATTAAATATCCATTGCTTTCATATACGTTGCGAGATCTTTGTCGCCACGGCCACTAAGGCAAATCACTACTTTATCTGTTGTTTTCAAATTCAGTTTACCCAGAACGGCAAACGCATGCGCTGTTTCAAGTGCAGGGATAATACCTTCTGTTTTGCTGATATGAAATGCGGCCTGTAAAGCTTCTTCATCGGTAGCACTCAGAAAAGTACCACGGCCACTGGCAAATAAGTTAGCGTGCATGGGACCTACACCGGGATAATCCAATCCGGCTGAAATGCTGTGTGGCTCTACCACCTGGCCATCTGCAGTTTGCATTACCAGGCTCTTGCTTCCGTGTAATATGCCGGGTACACCCAATTGTGTGGTGGCTGCACTCATGCCGCTATGCACACCGTAACCTGCAGCTTCTACTGCCACTAATTGTACACTTAATTCATCTAAGAAATGATAAAATGCACCGGCGGCATTACTGCCCCCGCCAACACAGGCAACTACATGCGTTGGTAATTCGCTACCTGTTTTTTCTTTTAACTGCCATCTTGTTTCCTCACTGATCACACTCTGGAAGCGTGCCACCATATCGGGGTAAGGATGTGGGCCCACAACGCTGCCAATAATATAATGCGTATCCACCGGATTATTGATCCAGTCGCGGATAGCTTCATTGGTAGCGTCTTTCAGCGTTTTACTTCCGCTGGTGGCGGGTATTACTGTAGCACCCAGCATTTTCATTCTTGCCACATTGGGTGCCTGGCGTTCAATATCTTTTTCGCCCATGTATACAATACACTCCATTCCTTTTAAGGCACACACTGTTGCAGTGGCAACGCCATGCTGCCCTGCCCCCGTTTCGGCAATAATGCGTTTCTTTCCCAATTTCAGCGCCAATAAAATCTGGCCGATGGTGTTATTGATCTTGTGGGCACCTGTATGACAAAGGTCTTCCCGCTTCAGGTAAATAGACGCATTGAATTCCTTGCTCAGTCTTTCAGCCAGGAACAAAGGTGTTGGCCTTCCTACATAATCTTTCAATAACATCTGGAACTCCTGCTGAAAAGAAGGTTCATACATTATGTCCAGGTACCTTGCCTTCAATTCTTCTACATTCCTGTGCAGCATTTCAGGAATATATGCTCCGCCAAACTGGCCGTAATAGCCATGGGTATTGGGGTTTTGATACGTTTGTTTGTTTGTCATCTTATTCTTTTTCGTCAGATCTGTTTGATTGATGTAACAAAATCTTTTAATTTAAGCATGTCTTTCACTCCGGGTGCTACTTCAAATTTGCTGTTCACATCAATTGAGAAAAGATCCTTAGCAACAGGGTCTTTTGCAAACTCCCTTAGCTTGTTAATATCGTCCGGATCAATGCCACCGCTCAGAAAAAATGGTTTACGGATAGTCAGTTCATGCAACATTTTCCAGTCAAATTTTCTTCCCGTACCGCCATAGCCCGCGCCTTCTGTATCAAAAAGAAACATGTCGGCCACATCCTGGTAATCTTTCACTTTCCATAATACATTATCATCTTCACGCATGCGGAACGCTTTTACTACTGTTACATAGTCTGCAATCTTCTCGCAATACTTTGGTGTTTCATCACCATGCAACTGCACAATGTATAATCCACAGTCATCTACCGTTTGCAACACTTCTTCTATCGGTGCATTTACAAACACGCCTACTTTGTTAATGCCTTTCCCTTTTATTTTTTTTATCTCGGGTCTGGGCATGAATTTGAATACATAGCGGGGCGATTTGGGATAGAAGATAAAACCTGCAAATTCTACTCCCATCTCATCCAGTTGCATTACCTGTTCGGTACTTGTCATGCCACAAACTTTGATACGCATGTTATTTTGCTTTTAGTTGATTGACAAAATCAGCAAAAGCAATCGAAGGGCTGGGCTGTTTCATAAAGTTCTCCCCTATCAGGAATCCTTTAAAACCTGCACCGCGTAAAGTTACAATAGTATCCACATCACTGATACCGCTTTCAGCTATGGCGGGCTTCTGGCTGGGTATCTTGTTAATAAGATTGAGCGAGGTTTCAATACTTACCTCAAATGTTTTCAGGTTACGGTTATTTACCCCTACAAGGTCCACCTCATCACAGATATGGCCCAGTTCTTCGTCATTATGTATTTCAAGCAAAACTTCCAGGCCAAGATTTTTTGCTGTAGCGGCCATTTTCTTCACTTCTGCGGGTGTTAAGCAGGCCGCAATCAACAGGATCACCGATGCACTAAAAGCTTTGGCTTCGATGAGCTGGTATTCATCTATCATAAAATCCTTACGCAGCAGGGGCACTTTGTTGATAGTGGCCGCCAAAAGATCATTCAATGTACCGCCAAAGAATGGCTCATCTGTAAGAACAGAAATACCGGATGCACCATATTTGGCATAAGCGGTAGTAACTTCTTCTACCGTAACACGATCGTTGATAATTCCCTTACTTGGCGATTTTCTTTTAAACTCAGCAATAATGCCTGTTTTGGCAGGATCGGCCAGAAACTTTTTTAGTGATAAAGTTTCATCGGCAAAGAACCTGCCTTTCTCCAGTTCTGCAACAGTGGTTTGCTGCTTTCGCAGTGTCACTTCAATTTTTTTCTGTGCAACTATCGTATCAAGAATATTCATAATTACTGGAGACTGATTAATGTTTGTAATGACTGGTAAGCCTTACCGCTTTCCAAACTTTCTACTGCTGCACGGTAGGCATCATCGTAACTGCTGTAATTACCGGTACAATTTAAAGCCATGGCAGCGTTGGCAAGCACCACGGCATTTTGCGCCCAGCTTCCTTCTCCTTTAATGATCTTCTTAAAGATCTTTGCAGCTTCCTCAACGGTATTACCGCCGTAAATATCTTCTGCTGCTACCATGCGTTTGCCTAATTGCTCCGGTGTCATCACTTTTTCGCCCTCGTTGGTAATCACTTTGGTATCGTTGGTAAGTGATATCTCATCATATCCATCTAAGCTGTGAATAATGGTAAAGGCCTTGCCTGTTTGCTGTAACAGGTAATTATAAATACGCGCCATTTCCAGGTTATATACGCCTACCAACTGAAAAGCAGGTGCAGCAGGGTTAACCATTGGCCCGAGCATATTAAAGAATGTTCTTACACCGAGGTTTTTACGGATGGGTCCAACAATTTTTAATGCGGGATGAAATAAAGGCGCATGCAGAAAGCAGATATTGGCCGCTTCAATTTCTTTCAGCAAACGCTGGTTATCATTTTTAAAAGTGTAACTCAATTGTTCCATCACATTGGATGAACCGCTGATAGATGTTGCCCCGTAATTACCATGTTTGGCAACTTTTTGTCCGGCGCCGGCTACAATAAAACAGGCGAGTGTGGAGATATTGAATGTATTTTTTCCATCACCCCCGGTGCCTACAATATCCATTACCTGGTACCCATTCAGATCGATCTTTACACAGAGTTCCAGCAAGGCATCACTGAATCCCTGTAACTCTTCAATAGTAATACTGCGCATCAGGAATACGGTGATGAAAGCAGAAAGCTCACTATCATTATATTGTCCGCGCGACATATTGATCAACACTTCTTTTGCCTGCTGGCGCGACAGTGTTTTGTATTCGAATAAATATTGCAAGATCTTTTTCATACTTAATTTTTTAACCAGTTACCTATGATTTTTTCTCCGTCAGGTGTTAACACACTCTCCGGATGAAACTGTACACCCTGCACATCGAAGGCGGAATGTTGCAAAGCCATAATATAATTATTGGCATCACGTGCCGTAATCTCCAGCTCAGCAGGAAAATTTTGTTCACTGATCACCCAACTATGGTAACGGCCAACTTCTATTTCGTTGGGCAGGCCGGCGAACAGGGTTGTTCGTGAATCGTGAGACGTGGGACTTGTGTTTGCTCCTTTACTCACGACTGACGATTCACGACTGACGAGCTCAATTTTCGTTGCCACACCATGATACACTGTTGACAAATTGGAAAGCGTTGCCCCAAAAGCTTCTCCGATGGCCTGGTGTCCCAAACAAACGCCCAGTATAGATTTGGAGGATGCATATTCTTTGATCATCGGCAATAACATGCCTGCTTCAGAAGGAATGCCCGGACCGGGAGAAAGAATGATCTTATCATAAGCCTTTACTTTTTCCATCGGAATCCCGTCGTTGCGGAACACATCCACTTTACCGTGCGTGATCTTCTCAACAAGGTGAACCAGGTTATAGGTGAAGGAATCGTAATTATCAAAAACTAAAATTTTCATTTGCTGTTTCTTTACTGGGTGTGCTGCTAAATATTTTCTGCCAGGTCGATCGCTTTTTTCAAAGCATTTAATTTATTGTTTACTTCCTGCAATTCATTCTCCGGAACACTTGCAGCCACAATACCGGCGCCTGCCTGGTAAGTGAGCGTATTGTTTCTGCTTAAGAAGGTGCGGATCATGATGGCGTGGTTGCAACTGCCGTCGAACCCCATAAAACCAATACCACCGCCATAATAACTACGGGCTGTTGGCTCGTAATCATCTATAATTTCCATGGCTTTGAATTTTGGCGCGCCGCTCAATGTTCCGGCAGGAAATGTTTTAGCAAGCAATTCAAATGGGTTCTGGTCTTTTTTTACTTTGCCTGTTACTTCACTTACCAGGTGTATCACATGGCTGTAATAATGCACCTGTCTGAAATGACTTACTACCACATTATCGCAGGCCCTGCTCAGATCATTACGGGCAAGATCAACAAGCATAATATGTTCTGCATTTTCTTTGGCATCTTTCAATAAATTTTCCGCCATCTGCCGGTCGGTTTCAAGATCACCGGTTCTTTTAACAGTTCCGGCTATGGGGTGAACGATGGCTTTACCGTTTTCAATGATGAGTTGCGACTCGGGAGAAGATCCCATCAGTTTATAATCGCCATAATCAAAGAAGAATAAATAAGGAGAAGGATTTACACTGCGCAGGGACCTGTACACATTAAATTCATCGCCCGTAAACCCCTGTTTAAAACGCCGGCTCAGCACAATCTGGAACACATCGCCACGCAAACAACGTTGTATACCTTTCTGCACCATTTCTTTGTATCCTTCATCCGTCATATTAGACGACTCGTCCCGCTTTGCACGGAAAGGGAATACAGGCACATCTTTACTTTTGATCAGCGACTCTACAATAGCAATATCTGATTCAAGGCCTGCTAATTTATTCTCACAAATAAAGAGTTCATCTTTAAAATGGTTGAATGCGATCACATATTGATAGAGGCGATAGCGCATCAACGGTATTACAGGTGCTTCGCTGTTTGCTGTTTGCAGGGTAATGGTATCGAAGAACTGAACCGCATCAAAACAGGTGTAGCCAAATAATCCCTGGCCAAATTTGCCTTCTTTCATCTCAGGCACTTTCACATCAAAGCCCTGCATAAAATTCCAGAGCAGGCCGGGCACCTCCGCAGTGTTTTTGATGGATACTCTTTCCGGCTTCTGTCCGGGCAATTTAAACTCAACCTGATTGGTAGAGCTTATTTCAATACCTCCGATGGCATTGATGCCGATAAATGAATAACTGTTCTCTGCGGCATGGTGGTCGGTGCTTTCCAGCAACACCGTATCCCTGAAACGATCGCGCACCCTTAAATAAATACCAACGGGTGTAAATACATCCGCCAGCATTTTTTTGCATTCTGTCCGTAATTCTATTTTCTTCATACCATATTCCCCGGAAGGGGGTTTATGCTTCAGCCATCTGAAAAGCCTAAAGCAAGTGATTAAAAATTCCCCCTAAACAAATCCGCAAAAAATGCTTCGTCTGTTCTATCTCCCCCTTCAGGGGGTCTGGGGGGTGGTAAACAAAAAACCCCGACAATCTCTGTCGGGGTTCTGAATATAATTCAAAAAGTACTGGCTATGCCATTACAATCCCCGAACGGAGTTTGTATGCCACCACCAATATTTGTTTGTTACCTGATTCATTGCTGCAAATTTGGGGGAGAAAATCATTATAAACAAATTTTTTTTGGCTTGCGCTTACTTGTCTTAACTTCATGCCAACTATCTGCTATGAGAAACAAGTTCTTCTTCCTATGGCTCATGCTATGGGTAATCCAATCCATTTCGGCCCCAAAAGCCGATACTGGCCTGCTGTTAAAACCCGACAGACTATTTGACGGTGAGCAAATGCACAATAACTGGTCGGTACTTGTACAAAACAATATAATTATTGCAGTGGGCGAAACATCCTCGCTCAGGCCCGCATTACCTTATAAATCTATCGAACTAAAAGGCACCACCTTATTGCCCGGTTTAATTGAAGGCCATTCGCATTTATTCCTGCACCCCTACAATGAAACCAGATGGGATGAACAGGTTGTTAATGAATCCAGGGCCGAGCGGAATGCCCGGGCGGTGGTACATGCCAATAAAACATTGATGGCAGGTTTTACTACTGTGAGAGATCTTGGAACAGAGGGTCTGTTTTATGATGATGCAGGTTTAAAAACAGCCATAGAAAAAGGCATCGTGCCGGGGCCGAGAATTATTGCAGCTACACGTGCCATTGTGGCAACCGGCACTTATGGGCCAAGGGCAAAGAATACCATGAATAAACTGATAAAAGGGGCCGCGGAAGCGGATGGTATTGATGACCTGATTAAAGAGGCCCGCAGACAAATAGGCAAAGGCGCAGATGTAGTAAAAGTGTATGCCGATTATCGCTGGGGAATTGATAAAAAAATTGCTGAACCCACCTATTCATTGGAAGAGTTAAAAGCAGTGGTGGCAGCGGCAGCAAGTAGCGGACGAAAAGTAGCAGCACATGCCAGTACACAGGAAGGTATGCGCAGAGCAGTACTGGCGGGCATCTCAACCATTGAACATGGAGATGAAGGAACAGCAGAAATATTTGACCTGATGGTTGCCAATAAAACAGCCTACTGCCCAACCCTCAGTGCCACAGAAGCCCTATGTTCGTACGAAGGATGGAAAAAAGACAGCATGCCGGAACCTGAAAGAGTTACCATCAAGAAAAAAGCGTTTTCCATTGCATTACAGAAAGGCGTTACCATTTGTATGGGTGGCGATGTGGGTGTATATGCGCATGGAGATAATGCACGTGAAATGGAAGCGATGGTAGCCTATGGCATGAAACCAGTTGATGTATTAAAAAGCGCCACTTCTGTTAATGCAGATATGTTTGGATACGGAGATAAGATCGGCAGAATTAAAAAAGGATTACTGGCCGATATCATTGCTGTAAAGGGCAACCCTGCCGAACATATTTCCGATGTGCGTAAAACAGTGCTGGTGATGAAGGATGGTGCTATCTATGTAAATAATTCACATTAAATATTCCGATAAGAGAAAAACAAAGAAAAAGAGCAAAGAAGAATACTCTCTTACACCTTCTCCGCTTATCTTTTATTGAACCTAACCACTCAATTGCTTTATGAAGAAATTATTTTTGGTTGTTAGTTGCTTTATCGGGCTCACTGCATTTGCCAATATCAATCCCGATGATATTGTTGGAATCTGGCTGAATGGGAACGGGCAGGGACAAATACAGATTTATAAAGAAGGCGACAAGTACTTTGGAAAATTATACTGGCTGAAAGAGCCCAATGGTCCCAAAGGCAATCCCAAACTGGATGCCAATAACCCCGATCCTCAACAAAAAAATAAACCCCTAATAGGCTCTCTCATCCTCCGCAATTTCAAATACGATGACGGCGAATGGAATAGTGGCCGCATTTACGATCCTCAAAATGGCAAGGACTACAAATGCTACATAAAATTAAAAGACCCAAAAACACTGAGCCTGCGTGGATATATCGGAATCTCTTTGCTGGGGAGGACGGAGGTTTGGACGAGGGTGAGGTGATTAATTAGTAATTAATAATTAGTAATTAGTAATTAGTAGTTAGTAATTGTTCCATCAAAATGATAAGGTTTCATTTATTTATTACTAATTACTAATTACTAACGGCTTTGTTGCATGAATAGCTTCTATTTGTGCAGCGAGCCTTTTAATTTATTTAAACTGTCAATTTACTTTTATACTTATTGGTTTTGCAA
>DAIOVU010000026.1:3125-52576 GCA_036758845.1 Sediminibacterium sp. | reverse complement strand
TAATCGCTATCTGTAAACAGATTTGCGCATATTCTACCTAAGCCTATATTGAATGTTGAATAAGGAGTTTGTCTGTTGTTTAGTTGGACAGAGAAATAACATTTCAGTGTTAATCGTGAGTAGTGAGTGGTGAGTAGTGAGTAAGTTAATCGGTTACCGGCATTTACCCCACTACTCACCACTCACCACTCACCACTCACTACTCACCACTGACTACTCACCACTCACAAATTACCGGCTAACTAAGCTTAACGCAGCAGTATATTCGATGTCTCCTAATGTGTATTTTTACAGAAATAATGATTTGTCACTATCCCATCCATATATAAGAACCGTTTTTTGTGTTACACTTATTTGTATCATATGTCTGGGTGGTACGCCGGCCTTTGCTGATGATGCAAGGAATATGGATACAACGCCGGTATCAACAAAAAAAGCAGCACTTGATTATCTGGCAAAGCACCGGCAATTACCTGAAAGCAACTACTGGCTCAATGTAGCCCCTGATCGTTTTGTACAAAACCTGAAAAACAATATTGAGAACCCGATAGGTATTTACGAAGGCAGAAGTACCAATTTTTGTGCCTATGCGGCACTCTCCTATCTACCGCTGCACTACGACCCGTTGGGTTATACCATCTTTATGATCGAATTATACCGGAACGGCAAGGCGATGTATGGCAAAGAATATTTTGAGCCCTCAAGGGAAGTAAAGTTAGCCGCAGGCACACTCACCTTTAAAGGCGAACTGGATGTGAGGCCCGCAGACCAGCTCTGGTTTATGGCGCTGGCAGATCATTTTAAAGGGTATCTGAATTTTTTCGACAAGAATTATAACAGTGGCGATGAAAACAAGCTGTGGGCCGCGGTTAATTTCTCCAAATTTAACCGGATGATACGCAGGCTATTTAATTACCGTGTTGTTGCTGTGGGCTCAGACCTGTTCAGGCCGGGCATCAGGGATATTTTTGAGTATTTATCAGACAGGTTGCAAAAAGGCACAGTGGCTTTATTTGTGAATAATCTTGACCTGTACAAAAAAAATCATACAAGTTTAAAAATAGATGTCCCAACCCATTTTGTGATCTTACTGGATGTGGAAGAAGTGGATGATGATAAAATTGCGGTTACCTATTGGGATTATGGCTTTAAAAGCAGGCAGATCCTATCACCAAAATTCCTGAAAAAACTCATTTTTGGCATTGCGCTTTGCACTAAAAAAACAGCAGATGACAGGTAAACGGATAACCATATTGCCTTTTTTATGTTTTGCAATACTCCTTTGCTCCTGCGCATCCCGGAAAGTTTTTACCACCAACTATTATTACGAAAACGAAAAAGTACTTACCAGTATTGAGCAATCGTACAAAAAACTTTACCAGCATAAACATTTCTCTGTTGCTTTTACAGACAGGTCGTTTAATTATATCTCCCTCGAGATCCTCACAGATTCGATCAAATACATTTATGAATTTGATATCAGGGAAAACAAACTGCATGACACATTGATAAAATACAATTTTCCCGCACCGGAGGTGATCAACCTTGTGATGCAGATGCGTTCTATCCAGTGCAGTTGGATCCATAACCTTGATTACTATACCAATAACCAAAAGCAGTCGATGGTGTTTATGTCTATCAGGCATATCTCCTTTCACCTGCCTTTTACCAGCGAAAAATATTATATCCTCACCTTTTATTCGCAGCCACAGTATTACGATAGTGAGGGGCGGTTATTAGCCAACAGGCGCTTAAGAAAACTGAGAAAGATCAATGATGATATTTTCCACAGGATCAATGATAAGGTTTGTTATACGGTTTCGGAGAGGTTTAGATAGGTAATGAGAGAATGAGAGATGCGTTCAGTTCAGACCGCTTGAATTATCTTACCCCTCAAACCGTGCCTTTGTGCCTTGGTGTGAGAAAAAGCACACCAAGGCACGGTTAGGTTGGTTCCGGTTGTGGACAAATATGCTTAAACCCATAACGCCTCTCCACATTTGAGGATAAATAAGCGGTTGTAACAATTATCGCCCTGCCTATCTTTGAAGGGAAATAATGTATTTATTATGAATTTACTGAAAACCATTGCCGGCACAGGGATATGTGTTTTGGCACTTGCAGCAACAGGCTGTAAAAACAATTCATCAGACAGCAAACAGGGTGCAGATTCTGCTAAAACAGTTGCTGCCAAGCCGGTTCCGGGTACAGCTATTAAACTTGACAGTTCTAAAAGATATATTTACCTCACATGGGACGATTCGCCCCAGCCGCCCGGAACAGTTAACTGTAAAACAGTATTCCAGGCCGAAGGCATTAAAGCCACTTTCTTTTCTGTAGGCTTTAACCAGGTTGGGCCATTTAAAAAACGTCTGATCGATTCTATCCGTAATGGTTATCCGCAGTTTTTATTGGCCAACCATAGCTTTAGTCATGGTTTTAATGATAAATACAGCAAGTTCTACAACCCTGCCATGACCGACAGCGCCCTGAACGATTTTCTGAAAAATGAAAAACTGCTGGGAGTTCCCGTTAAGATCATCCGCCTCCCGGGTAATAATACATGGGCTTCTAATGGTAATATCCAGGGACAAAAATCAAATTCTGAGTTGGTAAAGCGTTTGGATTCCTTAGGGTATAAGATTGTTGGATGGGACCTGGAATGGAGCCAGCAGGGTAAAAAGAAAGAACCAAAAGAAAGTGCGGAGGAAATGGTAAAAAGGGTTAACCAGAAATTTGAAGATGGAAGCACCAATCAACAAAACGCCATCGTAATCCTTTCTCACGACAGGTTATTTGAGAAAAAGCAGTTTGCTGATTCATTAAGCCGCTTTATCTCTATCCTGAAAGCCGACAAAAGAAATGTATTTGAAACAATAGACCATTATCCTGCGATACAGCAGAAATAGATGATATCTGACATCTGCATAGATGGGAACAATAAACCCCGTTTCATATTGTGAAGCGGGGTTTTTATTTATGGCAAGCATCCCCATCTTTAAAAAATCCGTGTAATCCGCGATTTTGCTCACCGATGGGCTGACCGTTCATCCGAAAGCGGACAGTTGTGTCAGTTCGTCCATCCTACAGAAAAGGCCTTTATGATTTCATTAAGAAATCTGCCAGAACCCTTTATGGTATTGAATTTAAGGCACTATTTAGCCAGCATTAACATTCACTTTAACACCGCTCATAATATGGCTTTATACGAGGGTGTAACTAATCACAATGTGTTTCGTCTGGCTATTGTTCGTTTCTATTTTTGACTTACCAAATTGAAACAAAAACAATATTCATCATAACATTAAAACAAACACAATGAAAAAATTATTCATCACGGCTTTAATAGCCCTCACAGTTGGAAGCACTGCTTTTGCATCTCCGGAAGCCAGGAATTTAAAAGTATCTGAGCATTTTGCCGCTTCATTCAGTAAAGCAAAAAATGTATCCTGGAAATCGGACAGCAGGTACGAAAAAGTAAGTTTTGAACTGGGCAATGAAAAAGTGAACGCCTTTTACGACCTGGGTGGCGAACTGATTGGCACCAGCAAAAACGTTGCTTTTGATAAATTACCCAAAGCTGCCATTGAAACCATTACTACCAAATACACTTTCCCGGTTTACCAGGTGAAAGACTGTATTGAATTTGTGAATGCTTCTAATGAGAAGAACTATTATGTATCATTCAACAAATCCGGCGAAACTGTTGTAGTGGAAATTACCAAAAGCGGTATGGTAAGCCTGTTCCCTTCCGGCAAGAAGTAGTCCAGTCCTTCTTCTATATATATCCAAAGTCCGGCGTTCTTGCGCGGGACTTTTTTATGTATCTGTGTGTCTGAAAACAATGATTAAATAAGTTTATGCCTGTAGGCATATTTAATAATACCGATCACATTATTGGTATCTGTTTTGCGCATAATATTTTTCCGGTGCGTTTCAACCGTTCTCTCGCTGATAAAGAGTTCTTCTGCAATCTGCCTGTTTGAAAACTCTTTTTCAATCAGCCTGATAATGTCTATTTCTCTTGCTGTGATATGGATCTCCTGTTCTTTGCGTTTGAACTCATCATAACCAGCTAATTCGTCTAATATAGATGTGCTGAAGTAAATGCCGCCGGATGCAATTTTTGTTATGGCGGTTGCCAGTTCTTCTTTGCCAATATTTTTTAACACATAGCCCGAAATATCAGACTGGTTGATCATTTCGTTCACGATCTCGCCCTGGCCGCTCATGCTCAACGCAAATATCTTTATCAAGGGAAATAAGCGTTTTACTTCTCTCGCCAGTTCCTGCCCATTCATTTCGGGCATAACAATATCTGTGATCAGTATATCAGCAGTAACATTCTTTAATAGCTGAAGCATCTCTTTTGCGGAGGTAGTGCTGGCAACAACTGAAAAACCGGGATTATTTTCCAGAAGAGAAAGAATACCATCAATCACAATTTGATGATCGTCTACAATAGCTATTTTAATAACAGGGGGCATATTACTGCCACTAAGATACAGCTTTTACGTAAGGGATGTTGACTACCACTACGGTGCCCTTTCCCGGCACGGAATCCCATTCTACCGTTCCTTTTAAATAGGCAACACGGGATTGGATATTCTTTAGCCCGATACCGTCTTTCCCCGCAATATCCGTAACAAGAAACCCTTTCCCGTTGTCTTCAATAGTAGCGCTGATGGTATCCCCTTCCCCGATCAGAGAAATATCCAACTGACTGGCTGCTGCATGTTTGATCACATTATTAACTGATTCCTGGATTATCCGGTACAGAACTGTTTCTGTATTTGAATCTATTTTTTCTTCCAGCCCGTCAACATACAGGTTCACACGGATAGAACCATCCTTCATATTATCGAGAAAAGTGCGCACAGCAGTACCCAGCCCTGATTTCAGCAATGCATTGGGCATGAGGTTATGGGAAACGGCTCTTACCTCGCTGCAACTTTCATCCACCAATAAAATTGCTTTATCAAACCTGTTTTTCTGATCTTCATTTACAAAAAGGATTTCGCTTTCTATTGCGCTTAAATTCATTTTAGCCACGCTCATCATCTGTCCCACACCATCATGTAACTCTACCGCCACTCTTATCCGTTCTTTTTCTTCGGCCTCCATTACGGCCCTGGCCGCCTGCTCCTCTGCTTTCCGAAGTGTAGCCTGCACTTCAGCTTCTCTTTTCAGTTTTTTTCGATAGGTGAGCACAAAAAACAACAGTCCCAGAAGTACAAAAAAGATAAACAGGCCAACTATCAAACTATTCCGTTTATTTATTGCCAATTCCTGCTCAACAATTCTTTTTTCTTTTTTGGACAATTCATATTTTGTTTCCATTTCTGCAAGCTGCTTCGTTGCAGTGCTATTCAGTATAGAGTCTTTTACCACCTGCTGTAATTCTGTAAAATGCAGCGCTTTCACATAATCTCCTTTCTGTTTATACAATCCGGCAAGTTGTGCGTAGCTGAAGGAAAGAATATCTTTTAGCCCGATGGGTACGGCAATACTGATGGCTTTATTGTAATAAGCAATAGCTGTATCTGTCATACCCTTTACGCCATAGGCTTCCGCCAGGTTGGCCCAGCTAATGGCAATTGTACGCTGGTCATGTATTTTTTCGCCTATGTATTTAGACTGCCTGTATAATAAAATAGCGCTATCCATTTTATGCAGATAAAATAAATAGGCACCCGCGTTGGAATAATCGAGTGAGGCAAGAGACACCTTATCAAGTTTTAAATTAATTGCCAGGGCTTCCAACTGTTCTGCCAAAGCCTGTTTAAAATTGCCTTTATTGGAATAATAAACAGAGAGATTAGTTTTGATAAGCCCCAATTCATCTTCTATCTGATATTGCCTTGCAATTGCTTCTGCTTCCTTTAAAAACCGGAGTTCGGCATCTGTTTTTTTCAAATGTCCATATACCTGGGCTATATTGTTTTTACTCAACATAATACCCCGTGGATCCTGCAGTGATTCCCAGATAGCAAGGCTTTCCATATAATGGGCAAGAGCAGCGGGGTAATTACCTTTCTGTACTTCGATGGCCCCAAGGTTAGTGATTGCACGGGCTTCAGATCTTTTTGAACCGAGTTTTTTACTGGTACTGATGGCCGCTTTAGAGTAAGCATATGCCTGATCCGGCATTTCTTCTCTGTGCATAAAACAGTAATTGATCAGCCGGTTAAGTGAAGCAGTATCACCCTTCGAATGTGCTGCATAATATGAAAGGCTGTCAATATTGTTTTGAGACCAGGCTGCATATTGAATAAAAAGAATACAGAGAAATGTGCCGGCTAATTTCATGATATCGATCTGGTGTATTTAACTGTTTAAATATAAGTCAGAAACGCTAAATATCTTCTCTGCCCGGTTTTTTAATACAAAGGACCTGCTTTCCCTTCCCGCTAATTTCAATATACAGCATATCACCTGGCTGGTATTGATCAAACCCTTCGCGGGGAAAATATAATTTATGAATTGCGGGGTCGGATACAACAAGGCAATACGCTTTTTTATGAAATACAGGTCTTCGCTTTTTTCGTACAACCAGCGTATATACACTGCGTTTATAATCAGCTTTACAGGCCATAGAAATTCTGCAAACCGTTCTGGCATAGTCAATTGCCATGAACCCAATAAAAAAGAAACTCATATAAACCAATGCTATCCCATAACTCAAATCATTGATCAGCGCATCGTTGCTGCCTATATGACCCAGATAAGGTGATATTAGCCAGATAATGAAGAAAATGATAAACTGCAACCTGAACTCGCTCTTTGATAATTTTAATTTAATCAGCAGCAGACTTTTATCAGATTCTGTTACTGGTAATATGGTATGCGTATCGATCGTATTCATGGATCAACTATGATTTTTTCTTTAACGGGGTACGTAAACGGTGTCCATATCTTCTGTAGAAAAAATATAAACCCAGTACTAATCCGATGATCGCCCAAAAACGGATAATAAACAGAGCCAATTCCTCTACCCTGCTCCATCCTTCCAGCAAAGCATCGATCATTTTTGTGCCAAAGCCCGGTGTATACGCTTTTATATTAGCCGCATTGGCTATCATGGTTCTTTTCAGAGATTGCCGTTGAGAGATCAGCAGGCTTACTGTGCTGTAAGAAAGCTGGTCGTTCAGGTATAAGTTGGATACTGCCGCATTATCTGCCTGCTCCCGGTTATTTTTTTTATTTCCGGAAACGGATCGCTTAACTGCCAGATCATTGGAAAGCATCTGAAAAGACACGTCATCCGCTTTAACAATGCGGTAATCCAGAAAATCTGCCAATGCCTCTACCTGTCGGAGTACGGTATCAAAACGCACAGTTGGTACACGAAACGTAATGGTGTTGCCAATGGTATAGTAAACTGTTTCCAATGAAGAATCCCTGCTTACAGAAACAACAGAGGTATTATCTACTGTATTAGAAAAGTTGGTGTAGATAAGAAACCCTTTTTCTCCCTTAACCATTTCTTCAATAGCCTGGGATGTTTTGTGCAGGTCTTCCACCCTGAATTTAACTTCTGCTGAGCGTATAAATTTTCGGTTAGCGGGTTTAGTTAGCTCCGATGCAGTTGAATCATCTATTGCAAGAGGCATTGCTGAGCTATGTTTGCTCTTCTCAGCATCCTGCTGATGACATCCCGCTAACAGTAACAGAATTATTGGTATTGCGATCAATATTCTCATCTCTATGTTTACTTAAACGTTAACTCCTTCCCGGTTTTGTCAATAACCATTTCTCTGCCCTGATACATTACCGTTGCATATCCGTTATTGAACTGGCCGGCGTTTTCGTATTTAAAATCAAGGATTACTTTTCCTGTTGTATCAATATATCCCCACAGGCCTCCTTTTTTAACGAGGGCTACACCATCTATAAATGAGTATCCGTCTTCATATTGCAGGGGTATTACTTCACGCCCTGAAACATCCACATACCCCAGTTTCCTCTGAAATTCATCCGAAAATAAATGCAGTTTTTCTTCATTGTAAACCATTGCCAGCCCGTTAACTGCGCTGCTG
Source organism: Sediminibacterium sp. (assembly GCA_036758845.1). Lineage (GTDB taxonomy): Bacteria > Bacteroidota > Bacteroidia > Chitinophagales > Chitinophagaceae > Sediminibacterium. The sequence continues at coordinate 44,537 of DAIOVU010000026.1, read as the reverse complement.
CAATCACTATACCTGCCGTAGGGAACTACCATTTTTCCGGCTGTATCGGCAAGGGCCCATACATAATTTTCCTGTTCATCCATTTTTGATATAGCCGCTAATCCGGATAGGTATATCAACTGGCTTGCATCGTAGGTATGTAACAGTTTCCCGGTAGAATCATAGATTCCCCATACACCGTTATTCATGCAAAACATTTTATTATCGGTGGTATATGTTTCAATCAGGTCGAACTGCAAACCTGCTAGCTTGTTATTTCCTAACGAATCAATGAGTGTGGCTTTGTCATCCTGAATTACCCGAAACTTGTTCCTGTCAACAACCAGCACGCTTTTATATACAGGTTTAATCATTACCTGAAACTGTTGGTTCAGCAAACCATACTTCCCGTTTTTATCTTTAAACACCGCATGGCCAAAAGAATCAAATATGTCTATATAAGTCATCCCATGCGCAGCAGCATCAAAAACAATATTTCCTTTTTTATCAAGATATGCCTGGCGCTGGTCATCTCCGGGATAGGTTACCACCGCATATCCATTGCTGAAAGAACTTAGCAGATCAGCATGTTGCACAGAAAAAACAATCTTACCTGAAGTATCTATGGCACCGCAAGAGGAATCAGTTTCAAAAATGGCCAGCCCTTCAGCAAAATCAAGCAGGCTGTTAAAATTGTTTTGGTATAAATAAGTAAGTCTTTTCTTTTCTAATTGCTGTTTTTGCTCTGCCGACATAGCCTGATCATTCTCATGCATTCCCTGTTTGGGTTTGCATGAATACACGCTGATCAAAAGCAGAAAAAAGAAAAAATATTTCATTGGTAACCTGTTTTATTGAGATGATACTGTGGTTCAGTGTAAAAATGATTTGCACGCAAAGGCGCGAAGGCGCAGTTTATTGGCAAATTTGCTTTCTGATCTTTTACCCGGGCCGCTACATTATTTTAATTCTCCCGCAATAATATCAGCAGCATCTGCAACCTGTATGACGATTCTTTTAAGATTGGCCGCTTTTGCACCGTATGCATATACTTCGGCCCTGATATAGAAAAAATCCTGGGCTTTATCTACTTTATCAAGCGAGATCTTAACCACATCAAAAAAATTATTCTTTTGAAGCAGGTATTGATATTTTGTTTCATCAAGCTTACCCGGCAGCGCTTTGGTTAAATTGAGATAAATGATATACAGATCATCCACTTTACCCAGACGAACTTTAATAGAGGGGATATTGGTGCCTTCAACAGGGATTTCAGCAAGACTATCGGATATTTTTTCATATTCAAATCCTATATCATTCAATACTTTTTCAAACGCTGAAGGAACAGGTTTTGCAGTTGTTTTTTGTTTGCTTTGTGCAAAAGAAACGCTGGCACACAACAACAAACACATCAGGTATACTAATTGCTTTTTCATGATCTATTTTTTTTGAATAAAGAATATGTTTGATGATTCAGGCACTAAAGGTTAATACCCAGCCCAAACCCAAGACGGAAGGAGTTAACAGAAGATTTTGTGTTAAGTCCATTGGTCCAAGAATATTTCCTGAATCCTACGTCGAGATGAAAACTTGTTTTTCTGCCAATAGCTAATGCCGGAGTTAAGCCATAGCCAAATACGGTAGCGGTCCTTGTTACATCGGGTGTAGGCTTTTCAATTAATGCAGCATGTGCGAAGCCCAGATCAATATAGGAACTATGCAAAATGACCAATCCAAGTTTGGCCAGAAAACCCACATCCTGACCAAGCTTTGAAGCACTTTTATCTACCTGGTTGGGGTCAGCTAAAGAACTTAATTGTTTAGAAGCAAAGGGGTACACCCTTAAACCGGCGGAAGTAAATTTGGCATCTAACCCATCCGTAATAAACGCATCATCAGTGAAATTTGCTTTTTCATGATCGAGGAAAGCGGCAAATACAGCACCATGCTGTTGATTCTTACCATAATCCAAAAAAACAAATGGCAGATCCACTCCATAATACAACTGCATGGCATTGCCGAATGAATAGCTTGATTTTAAAGCGTCTTTGGGGCTTGCAAAAGCAAGAGAGGCCCAGACATCTACTTTTTTTATTCCAATTCTGCTTTGGGCATTGGCAGGTATAACCCATGCCAGGCTAAGCAATACACTTAAAAGGCCGGTACAAATTTTTACTGAGAAATTTTTCATTTGGGTCTTATTAATTAGTCAGACAAAGAGACTATTTAATAGACCTTTCACAATACCGTGTAGAGGGTATTTTAGGTAATTATATGACTGTGTTAAGAAGGAAAACTGATCTTCCCCATACTTACCGAAGGAATATCTGCCGTACCATTACCAATGGGTGTATTACCTCCTGCCACACATTCATTGGCCAATACGGCAAAAAGCAGGGCCTCTTTTGCATCGGGATTAATTTGCAATGCCTCCGTAGTATGAAAACTGTAACTCGGCAATAATTCCTGTAAATGCTGCATCAGAATAGGATTATGCATACCGCCTCCACTGGTGTAGATGGCATAGGATTGATTTTTTTGCAGGCTCCGCTTTATCGCTTCTGCAATAGTTACTGCGCTGAAACGGTTAAGGGTGGCCATCATATCAAAATGAGAAATAGAATTAATGCCGGCCGCTGATATAGCATTATCTATGTAGCGAAGATTGAATAATTCAGGCCCGGTTGTTTTGGGGAACCCTTTCTCAAAAAATGAATGTTGCAATAACTGGCGCAGTAATTTTTCATTTACCGTGCCAAGCCTTGCCACTGCTGCATTTTTGTCGAATGACAATTGAAAATGTTGCCGGATATATGCATCCATTAAGGTATTGCCCGGACCGGTATCGGTACTAAAAATCGATGTTGCATCAAGGTTTTCTGGTAAATAAGTAAAATTGGCAATGCCGCCAATATTCAGCATGATGCGGTTTTCACCTTCTTTACCAAACATAAAATAATCGCCATACACCGCCAATGGTGCGCCTTCTCCTCCTGCCGCAATATGTTTTTGCCTGAAATCGCTAAGTGTTATAATGCCCGTTGAAACAGCCAACCGGTCGCCATCTCCAATCTGCAAAGTGGCGTTATCAAAGCGGTCTACGGGGCGGGATGATTTGGGGGCATGATAGATGGTTTGTCCATGACTTGCCAGCAGGTCAACCTCACCCGGAGTGATATTCCATTTCTTCAAACATGCCAAAACCATTGCTGCATGCTGTTGTGCCACCCAACCATTAAGCACACATACTTTTTCAAGATCTACGTTTCGTTTCGAAAAAACGGACCTGATCTCTTCTTTAAAATCATTTTCATACGGCACTGTATCAAATTGAAGTAATTCAATTTTTGTTGCCCGTCCGCTGCCTGTAAACCGGCATAAGGCTATATCCAGTCCATCGAGAGAAGTACCGCTCATTAATCCCAGAATAACCCGGGAATCACCAGAGCCGATGCTGCATAACTTATGTAAATTTTTGTTCATTTTTGCGGCTTTTTGTTGACTTTATTGGCAAGCCGTGCAACAATTTGCGGTTTTTTATTTGTTTTATAAAGAATTTAGTAGAAATTAGTTTTTTAATAACGTGCTTTCATGCTTAAAAAAGAACGTCAGGCATACATTTTACACCAGGTAAGCCTGCATAACAGTGTATTATCGGCTGATCTCAGCGTTTCTATGAACGTTTCTGAAGATACTATCCGTCGCGATTTAAACGAGCTGGCAGAAAGCGGCAAACTGATAAAAGTGCATGGGGGGGCCCTATCCAAGTCGTTCAACAGCTTCTACCTGCGGTCGGATGTATATAATGTTGACAGTAAAAAAATAGTAGCACAAAAAGGCGCTTCTCTTATCAAAGATGGCATGTTTGTACTTACCGGTGGCGGAACCACTATTGTAGAAATGGCCCGCCTGTTGCCCGAAAACCTGAAAGCCACTTTTTTTACCGGCAGCATACCCGCTGCTTTTGAGTATTCGCAACACCCGAATATAGAAGTCATTTTTATTGGTGATAAGATCTCAAAAAAATCACAGATCGCTGTGGGTGGGGAAGCCATCAACAAGATCAGGCATATTAAGGCCGATCTATGTTTTCTCGGTATTAACGCGATAGACCCTGAGCATGGGATCACAGATAACGACTGGGACGTGGCGCAGCTAAAAAATGCCATGGTAGAATCTGCCTCTAAAACAGTGGTTATGACGATCTCAGAAAAATTAAACTCCCACCAAAGAATCAGGGTTTGCGGGGTTAATGATATTGATATCCTTATCACCGAACTCGAACCTAATGATAAAATACTGGATCCATTCAGAATGGATGGGCTGACCATACTTTAATGATACCTTTTTAAAAGATGGGTATTCAAATACCCCCAATAATCCACCATCCTAAAACAAGACTGATAGAAAATCAATCCAGGAAGCCCCGTTTAATAGCGGGGTTTCTTGCTTTTGAATATTCAACGATTACCTACTTCCTGTTCTATTTATTTTATTTGAAATAATTTCGGGTGATATTGTCATTAAATCAATCGCTTAAACAGCTATGTTCCCATCCCAACAAATCAGCCCCGCTTCAGAAAAAGATATTGCAGCAATTGATGTATTGGTCAACAGTGCTTATCGTGGTGAAAGCTCTAAACAGGGCTGGACAACCGAGGCTGACCTTTTGGGAGGCTTACGCACCAATTCAGGCATTTTACAAAAACAGATAGAAGAGCCAGGCTCGGTGATATTGCTATCCAGGGATGAAAACAATGCATTATCCGGCTGCGTATATCTTAAAAAGAAAGGGAACAAAATGTATCTCGGTATGTTAACTGTTGCGCCCAACCTGCAGGCAAAGGGGATTGGCAAACAATTATTAGCCGCAGCAGAACATCATGCAAAGCAAAACAATTGTGAAACCATTACCATGACCGTTATTGCGGTGCGGCATGAACTTATAGGCTGGTACGAAAGGCACGGTTACCGGCCAACCGGAGAAACAGAGCCCTTCCCTGCCAATCCCGAATTTGGTCTGCCCAAGCAGCCATTATTTTTTATTGTAATGGAAAAAACGCTATAGAAAACGGATTAACTGTACTTCTACCGGATTTAACAATACGCAAACCGATACTCTGCTGATTTACAGATGATTTAGTTACCTTCAGATTGTTTTCTAATCTCAGTACTGATTTCTAATGATGCAACGGCCCATACAACATATCATTAAAACGATAGTATGGCTTTTGCTGGCAGGTATCAGCATTGAGGATCTTCCTGCACAGGTTACCGAGCCAACGGATACTGTTTTTTTTCTTGCAAAGAAAAAAGGCCTTTTGGGCAGGTTAGGCCGGGCCCTCTCTGTAAATAATCCCGAACCCGTGCTGCCAGGCGATGGTGTTATTAAGAATGAAGAAATGTTTAACCCTTACAGAGGAAAGATCATTCGCCATGTAGCTGTACAGAAGATCAGTTTCAACAGATCGATAAATGATACAACAAGGGTGATCAAAAATTTTTTTACCAATGTAGGCGATGCATTGCATACCACTACCGGGAAGAAAACAATCCTTAACAATCTTTTTTTTACGCCCGGCGACACACTGTACCCTTATTTGCTGGCAGATAATGAAAGATTTTTGCGTGCACTCTCTTTTTTACAGGATGCGAAAATAGTAGTGAAGTATGCTGCCCCCGGTTCAGATTCTGTAGATGTGATCATTCTGAGTAAAGACGTATTTCCGATAGGCGGCAGCATAGATGAGGTTACCGGAAAAATAGCCAGTTATGAATTTAACGACGATAATCTCCTGGGAACAGGTAATCGTATCCAGGTCAGAAACCTGTTTGACGCAAACAGGCATCCCAATTATGGAATTGGTTTTGAGGTTTTAAAAAGAAATGTTTTGGGCAGTTTTATTAACCTTGCTGCAGGCTATCAAAACCAGACACCCGCTTTTAACAGCGGACGAAGGGAAGAAAAAAATCTTTACCTGCAGGGCGAACTCCCACTGGTAAGTCCCTACCATGTTTGGACGGGCGCATTTGAGATAGCCACTCATTTTACGCAAAACGCATACGTATCTGATTCCTTATACCGCTCTGATTTCAAATATAAATACCGTGTGTTTGATGTATGGGCCGGCTATAATATTGGGGCAAGAAGGCAGTTGGAGCAGAATTTTAAATCGAGGTATAAGCGCGTTATCTCTCTTCGTGCCATACATAAAAATTTTCAGGATGTACCTGATCTTTACAAAACCAATTATAACTATAATTATTCTGATCTTGTATCAGTACTCAGTTCATTCACCATATTTGAACAGGATTTTTACCGAACCAATTTCTTATACGGCTTCGGCCGAAACGAGGATATACCGGAAGGTTTCAGCCTTTCATTTATTTCGGGCTGGAGTAACCGTAACCTTGTATCAAGGCCATATGTTGGGTTTGATTACCAGCGTAATTATTTCTCCAACAAAAACAATTACCTGAATTATAATATCCGCCTCGGAACTTTCTTTAACAAAGGGAGCCTGGAAGATATCAGTATGTTAACCAGCCTGGAATATTTTACCAAGCTCCGTAAACTGGGCAGAAGCCGCTGGTATCTCCGTCATTTTTTAAGTGGCAGCATCACACAATTATTAAAAACGCAGATGAACGACCCATTGCGTTTATCCAGCGACTATGGTATTCCCCAGTTAAACAACCCCGATATTAAAGCATCAACACGCATTAGTTTTAACGGGGAGTCTGTGTTTTATAATACATGGAGATTTGTTGGGTTTAGTTTTGCGCCATTTGTATTTGCCAATGTCTCTTACCTAAAACCCATTGGCAGTTTGGTTAAGAACGGGCAGATATATGCTGCCATTGGTGGCGGTGCACGAACCCGCAATGAAAACCTGGTATTCGGAACCATGGAACTGAAGGCCTATTACTATCCACGCACCTATGGCACATTAACCATGAGTAAATGGAACATCACATTTAATACAGACCTTCGCTTCAGGTATATAAGCCAACTGATTAAAAGGCCTGATTTTGCTGTCACAAACTGATATAACAGAAGTTGTCTTTTATTTATTTGTGTGAAAAAAGCAACTTTGCACAGGTATTTTGCAATTAACCCACAAGATTGATTTTGAAAAAAGATGGTACAAGCCTATAATTTTTTAGCCGGCTGGCAATTGTTTCCTGAGAAATGCGATTTCCAATATGGTCTCACCCCAAAAAGCGGCAACTATAAAATAGAAAGTATCCGTAATGGTCATGCATTAAGCATTAGTATTAACTGGGTTAGTCTTGATAATGAAGCTTTCTACTCGCAATACGAGATGGTGCCGGATGAGGAGTTGCATCCTTTTGAAAATCAGGATATGGCCGATACGATCAAATCCGGCATCCTCAATGCTTCTACCCTGCAAACCATTTTCATCAAAGAAGAAAAAACAATACTGGAAGTAACCAATGAGATCTTACCCAATGGTTATATGAAAGTAACACAGAAAGGAACTACCAAAGAGGGCGAACCTTTTGTAAATACAGAGATCTATCATAAACAGATGAATATCCTTCCCTATGCTTCATCAGTTGGCAGCGTGGTTATCAGGCCCACCAAAGAAGGAGTGATCAAACACAAAGCGCTTTCTGCCATGGAAGAACAAACCAATATGCAGCTCGACCAGATCAGGCAGCAGATTGAGTTATTGGCAAAACAGGCGCAGGAAATACGCAAACGAAAAGAACTAAGCATGATGATCTATGAAGCAAGATTAAGCTTCAAACCACAGATCGGGCATACCTATCATTTATACGAAAAAAAAAATGGCACGCATATGTTATCATTGGTAGCACCGCATGAGTGGGGCGGCGCCGGACCATTTAAACAATTTATTTCTTCCGCAAGATTATTGGCAGACCATACATGGGTGGAGATCAATTCTTAATTAAAAATCAGAAATCAGTAAATAAGAATTGATTGCTCTACTACAGATCTTTACTGGCAGCAGCTATTATTGAAAGATCATTTTTGTTTTGAACATATACCACCAATGCATATTCCGAAGGTTTAAAGCTAACAGGAAGATTGATGGCCCCTTCGCCTTCATTACTGATGGCCTGTGTTGCAAATGAGCGGACAATATTATGATTGGCGATGGTTAAGCCATTATTCTCTCCCGCTTTAATATGCGTAGTGGCCTGTTTTTGAACCAATGCAATATTTAACAGGTCGTTCCGGTTTGTATTAGCTGTCTTATAATGAAACCCGATCAGATTTTTATCTACTGAAACTGTTTCTACTAAAATAGTGGCAGGCTTCTCTACCAGCAATGCATCCTGAATAAGTTTGTTTACCGCATTCCTGTTATTTCCTGCTGTTTCTTTTCTTCCGTTCACAATAAGTTGCGGAGTATATATACTTTCATTGTGCAGGTATTGGCTATACCACTGCTGTCTTTCGCTGTATGATTTATTGCTGAAAGGATCTGCCCATCCCAAACGGTTCCAGTAATCAACATGAAAAGACAAAGGGATAATATGTTCGTTATGTGCGTCTGCATATTCGGCCAGCAATGCATCTGCGGGCGGGCAACTGCTGCATCCCTGACTGGTAAATAATTCCAGTACAGCTATACCTTTAGTGGCTGACACATTATTTGGTTTAGTATTGATAGATTTTTTCTGTGAACTGGCCAGCATCAATGCAGAAACAATCAGTAATACTCCAAAAGCAACTACCTTAAGTTTTTGAATAATCATTTTCATCTTGCAGCATTTTAGATTATAAATGATCAACAATATCCTTCACTGAAGGACGTAACCGGTAATCAGGATTGAAGAAAACATATTTGATCCTTCCGTCCTTACCAATGATATAGGTAGCGGGTACCGGTAAATTTGCACCATTGCTGCCGTTGGCAACTTTGAAATCAATACCATATTTTTTATACTTATCCTGTGTAGCCTGATCAACCTCAAAAGCTACCTGGTAAGATTTCATGATAGACAGGTTCGCGTCACTGATAATAGAAAATGATGCTTGGGTTTTACCGATGGTTTTGCCAACATTCTCAGTCGTTTCAGGGGTTACGGCCACCAAAGTTGCGCCTTGGGAAGCAATCAGTTGCAATGAATCGTTAAGGCTGTTCAATTGTTTGTTACAGAAAGGGCACCATTGTCCGCGATAAAAAATCAGCACCACCTCTCCTTTTTTCAATTGCTGATCAAGTACAAAAGGCTGTCCTTTACTATCCTTAGCAGTAAACACAGGAGCTTTATCTCCTACAGATAATCCTTTTGGGTATGGTTGGGCAAATACTGAAACGGCTGAGAATACAATGGACAAGATGGGCAAAAAGGTCTTCTTCATAAACTTAAATTATGACAATAAACATTAGTCTAATAATTAGACGGGAGTAATACCCAAACCTTACAAAAGATTATAATCTGAATATTAAAATTACATATAATGGTTCTATAGATGCAATATCTTTTGTAACAATTAATTAATCATCACTTAATACAGAATTTATTTCAGTTCCGTCACTTCGTACCCCGTTTGAAGATCTCAAACTTATCCTGAATAGTTTTGATTCAAATTACAACCATAAAAAAAGGAAGTGAAAAAGCGTTCACACAGGTGTATGCCCAATACCATGTAAAGCTGTATAATTACTTTCGTAAAAAAACAAAATCAGATGATATAGCATCTGAACTGGTTCAACTAACCTTTATCAAACTCTGGAGATTCCGGCATACATTAACTGAAAAATATACTTTAGACACCCAGCTTTTCAACATAGCAAGAACGGGTTTGATTGATTTTATCCGTCAGCAATCAATCAAAAATGCAAAAATGACCGATTTAGAAATTAGTACAGTTTCAAATCAGGCAATTCTTCCCGACCATAGTTTCGAATTATCAGACTATTTCAGCCATGCGATCAAAACACTGCCGCCTGTAAGAAAAAAAGTGTTCATCCTCAATCGTATACAGGGTTTTAGCTACCAGGAAATTGCCAATCACTTATCAATTTCTATTCATACAGTGGAAGACCACATGACAAAAGCTGTCAGACATATTAAATCAATAACCTTCCTGTTATTGATTTATTCCGCTTGATCTTCAGAGAACTTTCATTTGCCTATATTAAGTAAATGTTACCGACAGTGGTAAAAGGCTTTAACAAACGTATTCAGGATAGTATACGTTTTTATGCAGGTAACACAAGAACTGATTAATAGATTTTTTGCAAACGAATGCACCTCTTTAGAAGTTGAGGCGATTGCTCTGTATTTTTCTGAGCATGCTGAGGAACTGGATAAATACCTTACCAAAGAAGAATGGGATAGTATAAATGTAAAGGAAGAACTTAATACGGAAACCTCGAAAAAGTTATACAAAGCAGTAAAATCAAGCATTTTCGGGAGACCGCAGGCAGGAGTAATAACTATAATTCAAAAGAAAAAGTACTGGATTGACGCTGCATCGCTGATACTGGTGGCGGGGCTTAGCTTTATTACACAAACCCATTTATTTAGAAATGAAGATATTGCCGCTACCAGTACCCGGAATAACCAGAGCAGTAATGCAAGGCAGGCAAAAAACGAATTTCCGGAATGGCGAATAGAAATCAATACAAATAGTTCTCCCAAAGAAATAGAATTGCCTGATGGCTCAACAGCAAAACTGTATAAGAATAGTTCTATCAGTTTTCCCGAAACCTTCCCAAATAATAAAAGAGAGGTCAAATTAAAAGGTGATGCCTTTTTCGAAGTTGCAAAAAACAAAGAAAAACCATTCACGGTTTATTCAGGCTGCTTATCTACAACGGCTCTGGGCACTTCATTCAGGGTTACGCTTGATACGGAAGAAACAAAAAATATTCAGGTAAAATTATATACCGGAAAAGTAGTGATCAGGGCTATTGAAAAACTTAAAAACTGGGGGAAAGATATTTTACTCAATCCTGGTGAGCAAATGTTATATAACCGGGAAGCGGGAACTATGGCGGTTGTAACAAATTTCCATGACATTAACAGTCAGTTACCCAGATTAAAATCTAATACTATTCAGGCACAAAGCCAGGAAATAAAATTTGGCAATACTTCCTTACCTGAGGTAATGAAAGACCTGTCTCTTTTCTTCAATGTGAAGATTGATTTTACAGCAGAGCATATTGTCAAAATGAATTTTAGCGGAACAATCAATCGCATGGATGATATAGCAGCCGTATTGAAAGTAATTGCATTAATGAATGGATTAGAATCTAAAAAAACAACAGAAGGATTTACGATAGTTAAGCCTAACTAAAAATCACGTATTAAAAGGATTGCAATTCACTGAAGAAGTGTACAGATATTTTATTGCCAAATCAAAAGTTAACTAAATATGAAAATTAAATTTCACGGGGAACTCAGAAAAACTGTAAAGGCATTTCTCTTTGCATCTGCTTTATCCTGTTCTGTAGCTGCGCTTTTCGCACAACAAACATCGGTTGTTACAGGAACTGTGATCAATGAAAAAAACGAAATCCTGCAAGGTGTTGCAGTTCAGGTAACCAATACAGCCACTAAAGAAAGTTATACGGGAACCACAGACGATAAAGGAATCTTTATTTTCAGAAAGCTGATTTCCGGTAATACTTACAATTTTTCAGTTACATATATAGGCTATGAAACAGGCATTGTGAAAAAATACCTGGTAAAACAGAATGAAAATAATTCGCTTCTTATCAAGCTCAGGAGTGTTAGTTCCTCTTTAAATGAAGTGGTAGTAACAGCTTTGGGTATTAAAAGAGAAGAGAAATCATTGGGTTATGCAGCACAATCTGTTAATGAAAACGCAGTGAAAGATGCCAAGACCAATAACTGGGTTAATTCCTTATCAGGCAAAGTGGCCGGATTAAATATACAGGGAACCGGTTCCGGGCCCATGGGTTCTTCAAGGATTACTTTACGTGGCGAGAACTCACTGAATCTCGATAATAACCAGGCTTTGATCGTTATTGATGGTGTACCGGTTAGCAGTAAAATAACCGGCACCGGTTTCAAGGCGCATCTGGCAGCTGATAGTCCAGTAGATTATGGTTCAGATTTATCAGATATTAACCCGGATGATATTGCAAGTGTTACTGTATTAAAAGGGCCGGGAGCAACTGCATTATATGGCAGTCGTGCAGCAAATGGCGCTTTAATCATTACCACAAAAAATGGTGTCAGAAAAGAAAAGGGCTTAGGCATTACCTATAACACAAACATAAGTATTGACCAGGTTAACCGTTGGCCAGATTATCAATACGAATATGGTGAAGGCAGAACAAATGCATACTACTCTTATGGCAACAGCGCAGATGGACCTAACACAAGCACTAATGCAGCTGCAGGCAGGGCATGGGGACCCAAATTTAATGGGCAATCCTATTTTCAATTTGATCCTTTTACCTCCGATAATAAAGCAACCCAACGAACGCCCTGGGTTGCTTATCCCGACTATATAAAAGGTTTTTTTCAGACAGGGTTAACATTTTCAAACAACGTTTCAATAGAAGGCGGATCAGACAAAGGTTCAGCACGTTTATCGGTGTCTCACCTAAAGAATTCATGGATCATACCAAACACAGGTTATGAAAGATTAACCGCAACCTTATCGGTAAACCAAAAGATAACAGATAAATTAAAGATCAACGGGAAAGTAACTTATACAAATAAGAAAAGCGACAACCTTCCTTCTGCCGGTTACAATAACCAAACACTCATGTACTTTTTAATTATTGGAACAGCACCCAATATAGATCACAATTGGTTTAAACCATATTGGATGCCCGGATTAGAGGGTATTCAGCAAAGGAGCCCTATTTATAGCGGGCCCGACAACCCATATATAGACATATATGAAGACCTCAATAAGTTAAATAAACACGGAGTAGTTGGAACATTTTCTGCAAATTATGAGATCAGCAAAAAACTGGAATTAATGGTTCGTTCGGGAGTAGATATGTCGTTCGAGTTTCGTTCTCAGCAACGCCCGTACAGTATTACCAAATTCCCTCAGGGAAGTTATAGGGAACAAAATGTATTTAATTATGAAATAAATACAGATGCCTTACTGACCTATAAAGACAATATCCAAAACAAAATCAAGTATAGTGTATCAGTAGGTGCCAATGCGTTGAAGCAGACTTATGATTTTGCAGGAATGTATGCCGACAAGCTGGCCCAACCGGGTATTTACCAGATATCAAATAGTTTAGACCAGGCCGTAGCTGATCCGGTAAAAACAAAAAAAGCAATTAACAGTATTTATGCAACCTCACAATGGTCGTATTTAGATAAATACTTTTTGGATATCACCGGTCGGAACGACTGGAGCAGCTCACTCCCCTATGGCAACAACTCGTTTTTTTATCCATCTATCAGTACCAGCTTTTTATTGAGCGATATTTTTACCTTACCAACTCAGGTATCTTTTGCAAAGATGAGATTATCATTGGCACAGGTAGGTAATGATACCAGACCTTATCAGACATCAAAATATTATGACAGGATATATGGCAATAACTTCACCAATTCATCAACCTTGTATAATCCTGCTTTAAAACCAGAAATTATCACAAGCTATGAAGCAGGTTTAGACCTGAGGCTATTCAAAAGCCGTTTGTCTATAGATATCTCAACGTATCAAAACAATAACCGCAATCAGATTATTGCCATTCCGTTAGATCCTACATCAGGTTATTCATCAGCACTGATTAATGCAGGTTTAATTGAAAGCAAGGGAATAGAAGTGCAACTAAAAGGAGTGCCCATAGCTAAAAGGAACTTTAAATGGACTACTACTCTCAACTGGAGCCGCAACAGGAGTTATGTAAAAGAGTTAAGTAACGGCGTAACAAGTCAGGTAATTTATAGCCATGAAAACAATGTAAGCATTGAAGCAAGGGTTGGTGGCAGAATGGGAGATATGTATGGCAGAGGATTTCAACGCACACCAGACGGACAGATTATTTACAACTCAACAGGCCTTCCTGCAACATTGGATGCAAACACAAAAGTATGGGGCAATGCTTTTGCTGATTGGAAAGCGGGGTTAATGAACGAGTTTGTATTTAACAATTTCAGGGTAAGTATCCTGTTCGATTACCAGCATGGCGGCAGCATGTATTCACAAACAAACCACAAATCAAATACACTGGGTAAAACCAAAATAACACTGCCGGGCCGCGATAATGGTATTGTAGGTGATGGTGTGGTATTAGATGCTGCAACCGGCAAATATGTACCCAATAAAGTAAATGTTTCGGCCAGTTCATATTATGAAACCGTGTATGCAATCAGTAATGCAGAAATGAATATCTATGATGCTACCTATCTGAAACTAAGAGAAGCAAGGGTAGAGTTTAGGCTTCCACAAAATTTGCTGGCAAAAATCGGCATTAAAGAAACCAGTGTTGCTGTATATGGCAGGGACCTGTTTAATATTACAAAATTTCCAGGGTTTGATCCGGAAGGCGGCAATTTAAATAGTGGTACCATCACACCCGGGGTTGAATTAATGCAGTTCCCCTCAGCAAGAAATATGGGTATCAACCTCACTTTCAAATTCTAAAACACCCTTTAATATCAGCATCGATGAAAACACATAAATTACTATATCTGCAAATCGCAATACTCAGTTGCCTGTTTGTATCATGTACAAAAAACTTTGAGGATCTGAACACAGATCCAAACCGCCCGAAAAGTGTTACACCAGGTGTTATGCTGGGGCAAATGCAATACCGGATTGTAAACAGCAGCATAGGGAGTGCCCGAAGCTTTACCCATGAATTAATGCAGGTTGACGCGCCAAGGAGCAGCAACAGTGGTGGCGTTCACAGGTATTATATTACAGCAGGAACCGGGGTATGGAATAGTTTTTATACCTACCTCACAGATATTGAAGGCATCATTTCTTTGTCTGATAAACTGGGAGAAAAAAATTACAAAGCCATCGCTTTGGTTTATAAAAGCTGGGCATACTCAATATTGACAGATTTGTATGGAGATATCCCCTATTCTGAAGCGATAAAGGCTGAATCAGGAAATTTTCAACCAAAGTTCGACTCACAAAAAGAAATCTATACAAAGATATTGGGCGATCTGATTATTGCCAATGACCTGTTTGATGATACGAAAGCGTTATCCTACGGCGGCGATTATGTGTACCCATCCAATACCCTCTCGGGTGGCAAGAACATTGGCATACAACGATGGAAAAAATTCTGCAACACTTTGCGTTTAAGGCTTTTATTACGATTATCAAAACGTCAGGGAGAAATAGATGTAAACAGCCAGATCAATGCAATACTGGCCGACGCAGTGAAATATCCTGTTTTTACAAGCAACGCTGATGATGGTATTTTCAGATACCCCAATGTGAACCCTTACTACAATCCCAATTATACTGCAAGGCAATTAGATTGGAGAAATGAAAATTACTACACAAAATTTTTTATCAATAAAATGAATACCGACAATGATCCCCGCCGTACTGTTTGGGCAATACCGGTTACTGTAGGCGGAGTTCCTGTTTACCGGGGTATTGAAAGCGGATATCCAACCACCACTTCCTATGTTGTTGGCCAAAATTCAAGTTATACAGATGAACTTAAAACATCTTCGTATTTGGGAGTAATGATTACATATGCTGAAGAAGAATTTATTAAAGCTGAATTGGCATTAAATGGATTTAATACCGGCAAAACATCGAAGGCGCATTACGAAAATGGCATTAATGCTTCTATGACACAATGGGGCGCCGTAATGCCGGCAAATTATCTTACACAACCCGGTGTTATTTTCAATACTGCCGGCAGTATTGATGACCAGTTGCAGCAAATTATTCTACAGAAATATTATGCCTACTTTTTTGTGGATTACCAGGCGTGGTTTGAAAAAAGAAGAACCGGTTATCCAATACTACCAAGGGGAACAGGCATTCCTGCTGAAAATCCGTTCCCGAGCAGGATACCTTACCCAACCTATTTGCAATCTTTAAACCCGTCAAATTATAATGCGGCTGTAACTGCTTTAGGCGGCAAAGACAACAGTAATGCAAAAGTGTGGTGGGACAAGTAATCCCCGAAAATAACTCATCAGTTAAATAATAGCAATGAAAAAGGTCTCCTGTTTTTTGTTTTTTGTTAGCCTTACAACCGGCATCTTAGCCCAGGATAATGGTGTTAAACCCTTACTGCAAAAAAAGAAGGTTTTATTACCAAATGGCTGGACACTAACCCCTGCAGGCCGCAGCCTGGAAGCAGGAGACCTTCCGCTAAACATGGCAGTATCTTCCTCGAGAAAAATAATTGCTCTAGCCAATAACGGACAAAGTGTACAAAGCATTCAGCTAATTGACGCCGTTAATGAAACAATACTTGACAAGATAGAAATCCAAAAATCATTTTACGGACTTAAGTTCAGCAATGATGACAAATTCCTGTATGCTTCAGGTGGCAATGATAATCAGATACTCAAATATGCCGTAGTAAACAATAAACTATTTTTAAAGGACAGTATTATTTTAGGGAAAAAATGGCCGGAGAAAATATCACCTGTAGGTATTGAAATTGACGGTGCCGCACATATTCTTTACACAGTTACAAAAGAAAATAATACACTTTATGTAATTGACTTAAACACAAAGAATATCATTCATAAACAAGCTCTTGGAAACGAGGCCTATGCCTGTATCCTATCTCCCAATAAAAAAGAATTGTTCATCTCATTGTGGGGTGGAAAAAAAATAGTTGTCTTTAACACCCGCAGCCTTGTTATTTCAGATACCATACATGTTGGTTATAACCCTAACGAAATAACTCTCACAAAGAACGGCCTGTATCTTTTTGTTGCCAACGCCGGGGATAACAGCGTTTCCATCATCAGCACAAAAACAAATAAAACGATAGAAGTATTGGATGCAGCACTTTACCCTGATTCTCCGGTTGGTTCCGTTACTAACGGGCTGGCCTTATCCGAAGATGAAAAAACATTATACATTGCCAATGCAGATAATAATGCACTGGCTGTTTTTGATGTAAGCTTTCCCGGCAAAAGCCGGTCAAAAGGTTTTATTCCTGTGGGCTGGTATCCAACAAACGTTAAGGTGATTGGAAGAAAAATTTTTGTATCCAATGGCAAAGGGTTCAGCTCTTTTGCTAATCCATCAGGCCCTCAACCTGTAAGTAAAGAAGTAACATCCGGTATCCATGTTGGCGAAACAAAAGAAAATACAAGGCTTCAGTATATTGGCAGTTTAATGAAAGGAACTGTAAGCATCATTAATGAGCCCGGCAAAGCAACATTAGCTCTTTACTCAGAGTATGTTTACAGGAATACTCCTTACAAAAAGAAAAATGAGTTGCTAACTGAGGGAGAACCCGGCAATCCCATTCCTATGAAAGCAGGAGGCACCTCCCCTATCAAATATGTTTTTTATATACTAAAAGAAAACAGGACTTACGACCAGGTTTTTGGTGATATAAAGGAAGGAAATGGTGATAGTTCACTTTGTTTGTTTGGAGAAAAATACACACCCAACCAACACAAGCTTACCAAAGAATATGTATTGCTGGATAATTTTTTTGTAGACGCAGAGGTAAGTGCTGACGGACATAACTGGAGTATGGGGGCTCATGCCAATGATTATCTTGAGAAAACATGGCCAACCAGTTATGGCAGAAGAGGCGGAACTACTGAAGGCATGGGCAGAAGAGAAATAGCCAATGACAAAGATGGTTTTATCTGGGATTTTTGCAAAAAAGCCAATGTTAGCTACCGGACTTATGGCGTGTTTCAGGATAATGAAAAAGGAAATATTCCTGCGCTGAGAGGACATGAATGCAGTTATTTCTCTACCTTTTATTTAAACCATATCCGGGACACCACCCGTTTTCAGCAGTGGAAAAGAGATTTTGATTCACTTGTGGCTATTCGCGCGGTGCCCAGTTTTAATTCGGTGCGTTTTGGTGCAGATCATACACAGGGACTGGCAGTTGGCAAATCTTCCCCATTTGCCTGTGTTGCCGATAATGACCTCGCTGTAGGATTATTTGTTGAACACTTAAGTAAAAGTCCTATCTGGAATGAGAGTGCGATTTTTATTTTAGAAGATGACGCTCAAAATGGCCCGGATCATGTTGATGCTCATCGTTCCAATGCACTTGTGATCAGTCCGTATACAAAAAGAAAATTTGTGGATCATACCATGTATTCTACATCAGGTATGTTAAGAACGATGGAATTAATACTCGGACTTCCGCCAATGAGCCAATACGATGCCGGGGCTACACCGATGTGGCGAAGTTTTACCGCAAAACCTGATTTCGCAAAATATGCACCCTTGCCATGCAATATTGACTTGAATGAGATAAATAAAAACAGATCCTTAAGCGCTATTAAGTCTGAACAGCTTGATTTTACAGATGCAGACAGAGTAAACGATCATTTATTTAATGAGATACTTTGGAAAGGTATAAAAGGCGAAACTGCACAATTGCCGGCCCCAAGAAGAAGCGCATTTGTAAGAGTGGCAGAAAAATAAAATCGGAAAAATATAAAATACGCATTCTCCGACTGTACTCGTAACAGCTTATTATTTTACCCCATACAAACTACCACCCTTCGCAAACAACCTGTCGATGCTTTTTTCAACAGCCGGATCTTTCTCTAAAGGGGGCGCATGGTGGGGTTTAATTCGGGCATCAATCACCAACGGGCCACGGCAGCCCCAGTGTTTATTTTCTGTAAAGGCATTAATGCCATATATATCATGCGATGGGTTACAGCGGGTATAAGTTACCCAAAGATAATTCCGGATATTTTCTGCTGCAAAACCGGCATCATCACAAACCACAATGAAAACAACACCTTCCAATGCATTTGTTTTTGTTTGCAACTGCTGATCCAGTATCTCCATTTCTTTATGCGCCTGTTCATAAGAAACAAATTTACCTGTTTGCAAAACAACCACCCCCGGCATTGCCAACCGTACATTTTCAAATGAAGACAATTCTTTCAACACCTGCGGCACTTCCCGGGCAAGGTTTCTTTTCGCGTCACCATACGCTGCAAACACCACTTTACTACCACTATTCAATCCTGTACCGGAATAATCTAATGTATCAATAGTGGTATTGGTATGAAAATG
Source organism: Sediminibacterium sp. (assembly GCA_036758845.1). GTDB lineage: Bacteria > Bacteroidota > Bacteroidia > Chitinophagales > Chitinophagaceae > Sediminibacterium. The sequence continues at coordinate 25,381 of DAIOVU010000026.1, read as the reverse complement.
TACATCCCGGCTAAGGTCTATCCGCTCCAGTACATATTCCATAAATGGTTGTACCTGATGTGTACTGAGCTGATTGGTATCATCTGCGGTAATGAACAGGAATTTGGCAAGACTTAATTGTCCGGTTCCCAAAACATGGTTGGCAATGGTTAATATTTCTGCGGGTTGTTTGGCCGGTGTATACGGTGTATAACGTTCGCTGCCAATGGCAAGCAGTAACGGGTGTACACCTGCTGCATCTACGGCATGCACTTCTTTTAAACCGGGTATTTCCTGCGGTATGGCGGCGCCTGTTAACTCGTGGATCAGTTCACCAAAACTGGTGTCCTCCTGCGGTGGCCGGCCTACAACAGTAAATGGCCAGATGGCATTTTTCTTTGCGTACACTTTGTGTACACGCATCAGCGGAAAAGGATGCCTCAAACTATAATAGCCCAGATGATCTCCAAAAGGCCCTTCCATTTTATTTTCACCTGGATATACTTCACCAGTAATCACAAAGTCTGCATCAGTGCTAATACAAAATCCATCGCGGTAGCAGTAACGGAATCTTCTCCCACCCAGCAAACCTGCAAAACTCATTTCACTGATGCCCTCCGGCAAAGGCATTACCGCGGCAACTGCATTTGCAGGTGGCCCGCCTACAAAGCAACTTACTTTTAATGGCAGGCCTTTTGCGTTTGCTTTGCTCTGGTGCACACCAATACCACGGTGCAACTGGTAATGCAACCCTATTTCTTTATTCAACGCATAATCATTCCCTGTTAACTGGATGCGGTACATGCCAAGGTTCGCTTTCATAATACCCGGCTGATCCATGTCTTCTGAGTAAACCTGTGGCAGTGTTACAAACGCGCCGCCGTCCATGGGCCAGTGATGTATGTGTGGAAGATCAGCTATTTGTATCTCTTCGTATAAAACAGGTTTTGTAAACGGATTTTTTAAAGGAAATGCTTTGGCTGCAGCCAACCCTGCCTGCAGGTTATCCAGCGGATGTTTTAAAGCTTTTACAGGATCATCTTTTAAGGCGATGAGCTTTTGAACCAGTTGAAAAGTATCCCTGAAAATAAATTTGCTTCTGTCAAACGTGCCAAAAATATTGGAAGCGGCACGAAAACGTGAGCCTTTTACATTCCCGAATAATAATGCAGGGCCGCCAGCCTCATATACACGCAAATGAATAGCCGCCATTTCGAGGTATGGATCTACTTCTTCTTTGATCCGGATTAAATGACCATTCTTTTCAAGGTCCAATAAACATTCTTCTAACGAAACATAGCTCATGCGATACGATCAAAAGGTTTACACAATAGTTGTGATCAGCTTCTTTTCCGGTGGCCAAAAATATAATAGATGATCAAACCGAATACCGGCGCCACTACAATGAGTATGGTCCAGAGTAATTGGGTGTTCCGGTCCATATCATCACGGTCAAAGATACCCCTGATCGTATAAATGATAATTGCGAGCCAGAGAACACTCAGCAAAAATGCCTGCATAACAGATTTTTATACCTCTAAGCTACATCATCATTGTCAAATACAAAGTATCTGCAAACCACAAATCCACAAACTACAGATGAACTTCGTATTTTTGCCTTATGACAAAACTCAGTGTGAACATCAACAAATTTGCCACCCTGCGTAATAGCCGGGGCGGAAATAACCCTGATGTGGTGAAATCGGCCATAGATGCCCAGCGTTTTGGAGCAGATGGTGTTACCGTACATCCGCGCCCGGATGAACGGCATATCCGTTATGATGATGTGAGAGCCATCAGGAAGATCATCACTACCGAATTCAATATTGAAGGTAATCCTACCGAACAAAAGTTTGTTGACCTCGTACTCGAAACCAAACCACACCAGGTAACCCTTGTTCCGGATGCATTGGGCCAGTTAACAAGTGATCATGGATGGGATACCATCAAAAACAAACAATACCTGATTGATATTATTGATGTTTTTAAAAAAGCAGGCATCCGTGTATCCATCTTTGTTGACCCTGTTATTGAAATGATAGAAGGTGCTGCACAAACAGGAACAGACAGGATAGAATTATATACCGAAGGATATGCCGGTATGTACGCCGCCGGTAAACATGAGCAGGCCGTGGCACCTTATGTTATTGCTGCATTAAAAGCAAATGAGCTTGGATTAGGATTAAATGCCGGGCATGATCTCGATCTTCACAACCTGAAATTCTTTAAACAACATATTCCTACCCTTGATGAAGTAAGCATTGGCCATGCACTGGTTTGCGATGCCATTTACCTGGGCTATGAGAATGCAGTGCAGCTATATAAGCGTCAATTACTGTAAACTACAGAGATTTAAAGATCTGTTACTTCCTCCGTATATTAGTTTCTCAAACAGCGTTATGAGAACCCATTTGCTGCTCCTGTGTTGCATTGTAACAACCTCCATCTTGTCGCAATCCATCAAACCATTGCCCCCATTGCCTTCCAAAGAGCAGTTACAATGGCATGAGAAAGAGTTTTATCTGTTTATCCATTTTGGGCCCAATACCTTTACTGATAAAGAATGGGGAGAAGGCAATGAAGATCCTTCCCTCTTTAACCCCACTGCCCTTGATTGTGAACAATGGGCACGTATTGCCAAACAGTCCGGGGCAAAAGGCATTATACTAACAGCCAAACACCATGATGGTTTTTGTTTATGGCCTAGTAATTTCAGTAAACATACCGTAAGAGAAAGTAAATGGCAGAACGGGAAAGGTGATGTGGTAAAAGCCTTATCAGATGCCTGCAAAAAGATAGGGATTGATATGGGTGTGTATATTTCTCCATGGGACAGGAACCATCTCCTTTACGGAACACCTGCTTATAATGATGTTTATATTTCAACCATGAAAGAATTGCTGACCAATTATGGAAAGTATTTTGAATTGTGGTGGGATGGCGCCAACGGCGAAGGGCCCAACGGCAAGAAACAACAATACGATTTCAGGCGTTTTGAAGATTCTGTTTTAAAATGGCAGCCGCAGTTAGTTGTCTTCAGTGATATTGGCCCAGGCATACGCTGGTGCGGAAATGAGAATGGCACTATCAACAGCACTAACTGGAATTTATTAGACACCGCAGGTTTTAAAAGAGGCCTTGGCGCTCCCTCTACCGATACTTTGAACACAGGTAATGTAAACGGCAAAAACTGGATACCTGCTGAAGCAGATGTATCTATCCGCCCGGGATGGTTCTATCATGCAAAAGAAGACAGTAAAGTAAAATCACCACAAACATTATTTGATCTCTATCTCCGGTCGGTGGGCAATGGCGGCAATCTTTTATTAAATGTGCCGCCCGACAGATCCGGAAGAATTAATGCAGCAGACTCCGCCTCCCTCATGGGTTTCAGAAAACTTCGTGACGCAGCTTTTGCAACCGATGTATTGAAAGAGGCTAAGCTCAGTACCAATACCACCTCCAGCCAACACCTAAGTAGTCTGACTGATCACAATATCCAAACCTATTGGGCGTCATCACAAAAAGAGAACACCCAAATCATTATCACCTTCCCAAAGAAAACAAAGATCAATACACTGGTATTGGAAGAAATGATCCGCTATGGCCAAAGAGTCAGTTCCTTCACCATTGAATCATTTAACAGAACCGGTTACCAACCGGTTTTTACAGGCACTACCATCGGCCGCAAAAAAATAGCCCGTTTCAACAAACAGGAAGCACAAAAACTGCGCATCACTATTCATACTTCAAAAGCGGCACCGGTATTAAGGGGTATTTCGGGATATATGGTGAGTGAGTTAAAATAGTTAAAGTAGTTAAAAGGGTTAAAATGGTTAAAGTAGTTAAAATAGTTCAAGAGAAGCAACTCCAAACCCCAAACTCCAGACTCCAGACTCCTTCCGCCACCCATCCCCAAATTCCTGCACTAATCACAAACGTTACTCCATTAATCATATATCTCTAATCAGTGTAATCTGCGATCATTAGTTTGTATTTCTAAAAACCAAACACATGAAACATTTTTTACTGGCAGCATGCCTGCTTACCGGAACTGTATTGCAGGCACAACGTCCGCTTACAAGCACGCCCAGCGGTGGCAATAAAAAAGCCATGGTTGGCGAAAGAGTGGGCTTAACAGATATTACCATTAATTACGACAGGCCCGCTGTAAAAGGCAGGGAAGGGAAAATATGGGGGCAATTGGTGCCGGTTGGCTATGCCGACCTTGGTTTTGGAACCACCAAAGAAGCTCCCTGGCGTGCCGGTGCCAACGAATGCACTACCATTGAATTTAGCACTGATGTAAAAATTGAAGGGCAACCATTGGCCAAAGGCAGGTATGGATTTTTTATTGCTTACGGACAGGAAGAAAGTACCCTGATCTTTTCAAAAGACAATACTTCATGGGGCAGTTTTTATTATGATCCTAAGAAAGATGTACTCCGTGTAAAAATAAAGCCAGTAACTACCGACCACTCTGTTGAACGGTTGAAATATGAGTTTACCAACCAAACAGAAAACACGGCAACCATTAACCTGCTTTGGGAAAAACTTGGTTTCCCGTTTAAGGTAGAAGTAGATCTGGTTGCTGCACAGATCGAATCATTCAGAAATGAATTGAGAACAGATAAAGGATTTTTCTGGCTTGGCTGGCAAACTGCAGCGCAATGGTGTGTTGACCATAACACCAACCTGGAAGAAGCATTGCAATGGGCCGATACTGCTACCAACCCCAATATTTTGGGTGAGAGAAATTTTGTCTCTCTCTCCACTAAAGCAGCCGTGTTAGACAAACTGGGAAGAACAGAAGAAGCAAAAACGATCATGAAAGAAGCTGCTCCATTGGGCACCATGCAACAAATACACCAGTATGGACGTGCTTTACTAAGCAGTAAAAAAACAAATGAAGCGCTGGATGTTTTCAAACTTAATTTTGAAAAGAACCCGAATCAATTTACTACCCTTATGGGATTGGCACGCGGCTATTCCGGTGTGGGCGATTATAAAAAAGCATTGGAGTATGCAGAAAAAGCCTTGCCAATTGCGCCAAATGCATTGAATAAAAACAATGTAGAAAAATTAATCAGCCAGTTGAAGGAAGGAAAAGATATCAATTAATCAACCCGTTATAAAACCGTGCCTTGGTGTCTTTGTGTGAGATTTTTTTGCACACAAAGCACACCGCGCTCGCCTAAGCTTAGCGGGCGAGAAGGCACGGTTTTTTTGTTAAATAGACTGGAATATTGTCAGCAAAAATTACCAATTATACGTATAGAATTAATATTTTTGTCGTATAAATTAAAGGTATGGATGCTAAAATCACACTAAGCTTTGATGAGGATGTCATTGAGCGGGCCAAAAAATTTGCCGAAGCAAATAATATCAGCCTGTCAAGGCTTACTGAATTCTTATACCGCAACATCACTACAAAAAATTACCGTTCCTTAGAAGACCTCCCTCTTGCCGATTGGGTTTCGGCTGTAGCCGAGGGCCAGGCAACCTATGTAACCAAACATAAAACCCGCAACCAACTGAAACAGGCATACTATCAATCTAAAAAAACGAAATGAAGGTTTTTATAGATGCCAATATTCTTGTTTCGGTATTGAATAAAGAATATCCATTATTCACCCAATCTGCGCGGTTATTGAGTTTGGCTGATAATAACTCTTTTCAACTGTACTCATCCCCTATCTGCTTCGCCATTGCTTTTTATTTTGCCTCTAAAAAGGGAGGCGATGTGCTGGCAAAAAAGAAAATAGCCATTCTTGCAGGTAAAATAAAAATTGCCGGAAATAAACAAACCGATGTGCTGGCAGCCGCCACCCACAAAAAAATACTCGATTTTGAAGATGGGCTGGAGTATTACGCTGCGCTAAATGCAGGCTGCCAATGTATTGTTACAGAAGATACCGGCGATTTTCATTTTTCTGAGATAGAAGTATTAAACAGCGAATCTTTTCTGAACAGGTACGTGCTTGGTTAAATAGCTTAATCTATTCAAACCGTGCCTTGGTGCCTTTGTGCGAGATAATTTTCACGCACAAAGGCACACCGCGCTCGCCTAAGCTTAGCGGGCGAGAAGGCACGGTTATTTACGCTTCCGGAAAATCAAGTATCTTGCATCAGAATACTTTTAACTATGGCAACATCCACCCCACTCGTAGGCATTATAATGGGTAGCGACAGCGACCTGGCAATTATGCAGGCTGCAGCCGATATTCTGAAACAGTTCGATATTCCATTTGAACTAACAGTGGTCTCTGCCCACCGCACACCAATACGGATGGTTGATTATGCCACAACCGCCAAAGACCGCGGTTTAAAAGTGATCATTGCAGGTGCCGGTGGTGCTGCGCATTTGCCGGGCATGGTGGCTTCTATTACCACTTTACCTGTTATTGGTGTACCCATCAAATCATCCAACTCAATTGATGGATGGGATTCTGTTTTATCCATTTTACAAATGCCTAATGGCGTGCCGGTTGCAACGGTGGCGTTGAATGCCGCTAAAAATGCAGGTATCCTTGCTGCACAAATTCTTGGAACCTCTGATGCCAAAGTATCAGCCTCTATTGCGCACTACAAACAGGAGCTGGGGCATGAGGTAAGTGAGAAAGTAGCCAAACTAAAATTAGATTGGCCCAATGGGTTTGATGAATAAGTAATAATACTCTGTGTACCTCTTTATCTCCGTGATCTCTGTGTTGAAAAAAGTACAGAAATTTGGAGTGCTTTTTCAACACAGAGGACTCAGAGCAATGGAGTTCCACAGAGTTAGTAGGTAACCACGCCAAATCCTTTGTTCAATCCGGTAGAAACATCATAGATCATCTGCAGCCAGGCTTTGCCGTAAGTGGCATAGTGGATGGAAAAATTATCAACCCTTTCCTGCAGGCTGTTATTGGGGAAGAGTTCGTTTTTGAGTTTGGCTATTTGTCTTCTTTGGTTTTCGTATTTAGAACGTTCTGCACGCAGGAGTTTCTTTTCAAGTTCAGTTAACCGTTTCAATGCTTTTTTCTCTAAAGCGATCAGGTGTTCAGATAAAGTTTTATCAACCGCATCGGTAACTGTTCTCAGATGCGCATAATAATCTTGCGCCTGCTGTAGTTCAGCCGTAAGATTAACCTGGTTGGTACTTTCGCGTTTAACGAGGGTATTGATAAGTGTTAGTTCGTCTTTAAAAAGATCTGCATCAGTAAAACCTAATTGCTGCAGCTTGGTAACCTGTTCGGGTTTCATCAACATAAAAGAATTGCGCAGCAATAAAACAGGATAAGGGATCTGTACGGCTTCAAATACATTTTTCAATTCCAGCCAATATGCCAGTTCCCCTCCCCCGCCAATAAAAGCAAGATTTGGTAAAACCGTTTCCTGGAAAGCACCGCGCAAAATTACATTGGCACTAAAACGTTCGGGATATTCTGCCAGTTCTGTTAGGATCTCATTTTTTGAAAAATGCAGCCCCAATGACTTAACCCCGTAAGCTGAACCTTCTAACTCAATCCTTTCCCTTTTATCATCAAGCAGGTAAAACAGGTTGATTTCTCTGCCCCCGGCCTGTACTTTATAATGCTTCTCTAAATTCTCAATAGTAGCAGCTACTATTTTATGGGAGAATCCTTCTGTTAACTCTTTTTCAACCACTGAGTGAAAAGCTGTTTTCAATGATGCATTATCGGGGATCAATACGACCAACCCAAATTCTCCAAATAATCCGTTTACCAATTCAAGCGTAGCCTGTTGAATGGTTTTGCCTTCGCTATAACATCGCCTGAACAGATCAATCAGTTCATTGCCAAAAGGTAACCCGCCTATCTGCCCATATATGGCATCAATCATTTTAAGCAGGGCCTTATCAACCTTCATTCTTCCAACAGCACCGGTTTGTTTGGTTTCCCAGACTAATTTTTCGCCGCCAATATTCACAAATCCCAGTTCATCAAGATCTGCATCTTCACTGCCCATGTAATACACGGGAACAAATTTATATTGTGGCATTTGCACCGACAGTTCATCAGCCAGTTTTACCGTATGCAGTATTTTATAAATAAAATACAATGGCCCGGTAAAAATATTGGGCTGGTGAGCAGTGGTGATGGTGAATGTATTTTTATCGGCAAGAAGCTGAATATGCTGTTTTACTTTTTCAGAAGTGTTGATGTTGGCATATTGCTGTTGCAATACATCAACCAGTAAAGCCCTTGGCGTTTGGAAATTTTGCCTTGCGGCGATGGCATGCTTAATGCCATCTATATCCGGCAGGTGCTGATAAAAAGGTTTCAGCGTTGGCGACCGGGACAGATAATCTGAAACAACCCTGGTAAAATACCCTGTGCTTTCGTATGATAAGTAGTTAGCTGTCTGATCCATAATGAAGGGCAAAAATACAATTTACAGGATACCGTAGCATCCGCTCATCATTTAAACATTTGGAGCATTATTTTGTTAACTGAACCTGTTGGGGTTGAATGGAGCAATATTCATGCTATATTTTTCTTCATTCAGTATTTCGCTCACAATTTTTCCTGTGCCTGCGCCAAGACTGAGGCCTACCATGGCATGACCGGTAGCCATCACCACATTTTTCCATTGTTTGGTGCGGCCAAGGTATGGCAACCCGTCTGCAGAACATGGCCGGTATCCGTACCATATTTTATCAGGAGAAGGCATAGGCACTTTAAATTCCGGAAAAAATCTTTCCACTGCATTCAAAATACCTTCTACCCTTGTAAACCTTGGTGGTGTTTTGGTAGAGGTGATCTCCATTGTTCCACCAAAACGAATCTTGTTACCATCCATCGGCGTAAGTGCCACACGCCCTTCAATCAATACTGCCGGGTGATTGAGTTTATAAGGCGAATCTTCCAGTGTAACCGAATAACCTCTTCCGGGCACCAATGGAATTTTCACATTCATCTTAGCAGCCAGTTCCCTGCTCCATGATCCTGACGCTACTACAATTGCATCGGCTTCATACGTAGCTTTGCCGGTAGTTACATGCGTGATATTACCATTGCTGTTCTCAAATCCTGTTACTTCTTCATTACCCTGTAACCGAACGCCACTTTGCTTAAGATGCGCAAGCAATTGCTGCATCAGTTTATTGGGATACAGATGTGCATCGCATTTAAAATGCACCGCCCCTATGGCGTTTATTCTTGTTTGGGGTTCTAAAGCCTGCAGCGCCTGCTGATCAAGCAATACAGTATCTGTTAAGCCCAGCTCATACGCTTTCTCCATTACATGTTTTGCATGATCACTTCCGGTTTGGGTTTGAAATATTTCGAGTAAGCCCTTAGTCTCATACCCAAAACTAAACTGAGGCGATTGCAACATTTCTTCATACATCTTCTTACTGATGATAGCAATATCGCGCAGCGGAATGGCTGATTTTTCAACGTGTTCAGGGGTTGCTGTTTTCATAAACTTCAGACCCCAGTCTATCAGACTAAGACTTAACCTTGGCTGTACATAAAAAGGGCTGCGTGAGTTCCACATCCATTTCAATCCCTGCTTAACGATACCCGGTGTGGCCAGAGGAGTGAAATGACTTGGGCAAACATATCCGGCATTACCATAAGAACAATTGCCCATCATATCTGTTTTATCAATCACCGTTACTTCGTGTCCGCTCTTTTGCAGAAAATAGGCACTGCTTAAACCAATAACCCCGCCGCCAATGATAACTACTTTCATGAAATACAATTAAGTCGCAAATTTCGCGAATGCGGGCGGATAAATAGTTATTATTTGTATATAATTCGGATTGACGGATTGCGGATTGGCGAATTAGCGAATTAGCGGATTAGCGGATTATGGATTAACGGATTAAGGTGGCTTGGGTGGACGATTGTGTAATTATTTTAGCAGGCTTACGCCAATCCATTAATTCGCCAATCCGTAATCCGCTAATCCGCCAATCTACTAACGGCCCCCGCTGCTTTTTAAACTAATTTTAATGAACATCCGTTAGTTTTTCTGTTTAATCTTCTTATTTTCAGGAATCTATTGCTACTATGGAAACTTATGGGAAAATATTAATGATTGCTATGCCGGCATTCCTGCTCCTCGTTTTTTGTGAAAAATGGTGGGGTTGGCGTAAGGGGTTTGATACGGTGAGAAGTATGGATATGATCTCCAGCCTGAGTTCCGGTGTTACCAATGCAACCAAAGATGTATTGGGATTAAGTATTACCATTCTTGGCTACGGCTGGATGGTGAATCATTTGGCTATCGTGCATATTCAGTCTTCTATTGGATTATACATCATTGCTTTTTTTGCGATCGATCTTACAGGCTATCTGGTACATCGCATTGATCACGAGTATAATTTTTTCTGGAACAGCCATATCATCCATCACAGCAGCGAAGAATATAACCTTGCCTGCGCTTTACGGCAGAATATTTCATCTGTTGTACGGCTGTTCACCATCTTCTTATTACCTGCTGCTTTATTAGGCGTACCGGCTGCTATCATTGCAGTAGTAGCGCCTCTGCATTTGTTTGCGCAGTTCTGGTATCATACCAGGCATATTAAGAAGATGGGATTTCTGGAGAAGATCATTGTAACACCATCACATCACCGCGTGCACCATGCTATTAACAAAGAATATATTGACAAGAATTACGGGCAGATATTTATTTTCTGGGATAAATGGTTCGGCACTTTCCAGGAAGAATTGCCAGATGTAGAGCCGGTGTATGGTATTACCCGCCCCGTGCAAACATGGAACCCTGTCAAAATAAATTTTATGCACCTGTGGTTATTGATCAAAGATGCATGGCGCACAAAGAATCTGAAAGATAAGTTTCGTATCTGGCTCATGCCAGCCGGTTGGCGCCCGGCAGATGTGGTTGATAAGTATCCTGTGTATAAAATAGAAGATGTGTATCGCTTCGATAAGTATGATACAAGAACAGATGGATTGTTTTCTACCTGGACGATGATCCAGTTTGGCATGCTGATATTAATGGTGAGTTACCTCTTTGGCAATATTGTCAAAATAGGAAGCCCGGGCATATTTGTATACGGTGGTTTTATTTTTCTGTTTGTATATGCCATGACAGAACTGATGGACCGCAACCCTAATGCATGGATATGGGAACTTACCAAAGCGGCTTTTGCTATCGGCATCATTCATTTCTTTGGTGGTTGGTTTGGCGTTAATGAATATGTGGGCTGGTTCAATTACGCTCTTATTGCTTATTTATTGCTGTCTGTTTCAGCAGCATTCTATTTTTCATTTTTTGAGCAGAAGATAAAACTGGTGCTGAGCAGGAATTGATTTTTGAATACGTAATAAAGAAGGGCTCATAGAGATTAACTATGAGCCCTTCTTTATTGCCACAGATTCACAGATTAACTCAGAAAAAAATCTGTGAACCTGCCTCTTTCGGCAGACAGGTCTGTGGCGAAAAAATATTTATACTACTTCCCCCTCCAGATCATAATCATACGCTTTGGTTATCTTCACATTTACGAACTCGCCTATTGGCAGTTTTTTGGTTGAGTGGATCACTACTTCATTGTCTACTTCTACACTATCAAATTCAGTTCTGCCCAAATAACGGCCCGCTTCTTTTTTATCGATGATCACTTTAAATATTTTGCCAATCTTTTCGCGGTTCTTTTCGTAGCTGATCTCCTGCTGTACCTCCATAATTTCCTGCGCCCTTTCTGCTTTTACATCGGCAGGCACATCATCCACCAAATCGTAAGCAGAAGTGTTTTCTTCATGACTGTATTGGAAGATGCCCACCCTATCGAATGTATGTTCCTGTAAGAATGCTTTCAGCTCTTCCACGTCTTCTTCTGTTTCGCCGGGAAAGCCAGTTATCAATGTGGTTCGCAAACAAATGCCGGGTACTTTTTCGCGGATGGCATGTATCAGTTCTGTCATCTCTTCCCTTGTAATATTCCTGCGCATGGCTTTCAGCATATTATTGCTTGCATGCTGTAAAGGCATATCAAGGTATTTACAGATATTGTCGCGTTCCCGCATCACATCCAGTATTTCCAACGGAAATTTACTGGGGTAAGCATAATGCAAACGGATCCATTCAATTCCTTTCACATCTGCCAGTGCATGCAATAACCTGGGCAAGTCTCTTTTCTTATAAATATCTAACCCGTAATAAGTCAATTCCTGCGCAATAAGCATGATCTCTTTCACACCTTTCTTTACCAGCCCTTCTGCTTCCGCCACCAGCTCTTCAACAGATTTGCTGATGTGTTGGCCGCGCATTAACGGAATAGCACAGAATGAGCAGGTACGGTTACATCCTTCGCTGATCTTGAGATAAGCGTAATGCCTGGGTGTACTTAATAAACGCTCGCCTAATAATTCGCTTTTATAATCTGCATCAAACTCTTTCAATATCAAAGGCAGTTCCATGGTACCAAACCAGGCATCTACTTCGGGCATTTCTTTTTCAAGGTCCTCACGGTATCGCTCGCTCAAACAACCTGTTACATATACTTTATCTAATTTACCCCGGCGCTTAAGTTCCAGTTGATCGAGGATGGTATTGATGCTCTCTTCTTTGGCCTTATCTATAAAGCCACAGGTATTGATCACAGAGATATTATGATCTAGTTTGGTATTCTCATGCACTACAGTAATATCATTAGCGGCCAGTTGCCCGCTGAGCACCTCACTATCTACCAGGTTCTTGCTGCAACCGAGGGTGATGATATTTACTTTGTCTTTCTTGAGCGTTCTTGCTTTCATAAGGAGGGCAAAAGTACAAATAAGCCTGCCAAAAACCGTGTATCAGTATTTCCTGGCGTTTATTTCTCACACAAAGGCATGAAGGCACGGTTAGGAACCTGGTATTAAATTCTAATGTTCATTGAGCTACAGCACCTGCCTGTTCTCGGGTAATGGTGTAGAGGTCCAGAATTTTATCGTGTTCTATAATATGGCCATTGGCCAGCAAGCCTGCTTTCAGTAATACTTTCTGCGAAGGCGCATTAGCGGCTTCTGTGATGGCATAAAGTGTTTCTTTGGCAGTGGTATCAAAAAAGTAGCGGATACCGTTTTTTACCAGTTCTGTGGCATAGCCCTTGCCCCATGCCTCTTCTATCAGTGCATACCCAATATGAAAATTCTCGGCATCGGAGAGGTAGAGAAAAGAAAAGGTTCCAACAAAAGACTGATGGCCCCTTGTAAAAACAGCAAAACGGCCCACTATGGAGCCGTTCTGGTATAAATTGAGGTTCTCAGTTAAAAATGAATCACTTTCTTCACGCGATTTTACAGGACGGATATACTGCATCACCTGCTCATTGCCATTTACATTGAAGAAGGCATCCGCATCATGCTGCGTAAACCTTTTTACCAACAGCCGTTCAGTTTCAAACAGCAACATTGGCTTGTTGTTGAGGGTTAATCTCAGCGCTGATATGCGAAACAATTTTTTCTGCGTGGTCTCTTGAATTTTCAATAAACAAACTATGTGTGTTCATGCCACCGCAGATAACGCCGGCAAGGTAAATGCCTTTAATGTTTGTTTCGTGTGTATCCTCATCGTAGTTGGGTTTGCAGATTTCATCATCCGATAATTCAATGCCCATATTTTCAAGGAAAGCCAGGTCTGGTTTATAACCTGTCATGGCAATCACTTTATCATTTTCTACTGTAACCAGTCCGTCCGGCGTTTGTATATCTACTTCGTGTTCGCGTATTTCGGCAACGGTTGAATTGAAATAGGTTTTGATAGATCCTTCTTTGATCCTGTTCTCAATATCCGGTTTGATCCAGTATTTTACTCTCTCACCTATTTCGTTACCTCTGATCACCATGGTTACCTGTGCACCTTTGTGCCATGTTTCAAGTGCCGCATCTACTGCTGAGTTATTGGCGCCTACCACCACTACTTTCTGGAAAGAATAAAAATGCGGATCATCGTAATAGTGTGTAACCTTTGGCAATTCTTCACCTTTTACATCCAGCATATATGGCTTGCCATAGAAGCCGGTTGATACGATGATATTTTTGGTTTTATAATTTCTTTTCGCTGTTTTCAGCGCAAACAGACCATCAGCCCTTTCAATTTTTTCCACTTCTTCAAACAGGTGAATGTTGAGCCCCGCAGAAACGGCCACTTTACGGTAATATTCCAGCGCTTCATTGCGGGTAGGTTTTGGATGACGGCTCATAAAAGGGATATTACCTATCTCTAATCTTTCTGCAGTAGAAAAGAAGGTCATATTTACCGGGTAGTTAAAGAGCGAGTTAACCAAACATCCTTTTTCGATGATCAGGTATCTTAGTCCGTTAGCCTTTGCATGTAATCCACAGGCCAGTCCTATCGGGCCTGCTCCAATGATGATGATATCGTAAGACTGTGAGTGCATTTGAATCTTATTTTATTGTTTTATGATTTATGTATTTCGCTTGAAAAATGAAATGTAATATCCGGGTTATTGGTGATTTCTGTATTCAGGAACCATTCGCTTTGTGCAAGGTACACCGGATTACCGTCTTTATCCTCTGCTGAATTTTGTTGTTTAAATCTAAGGAAATCTTCCAGTTTTTTGGCATCCTTACTGGTTAACCAGCAGGCTTTGTAAAAAGGAAGCGACCTGAATTCGCAGGCAGCGCCATATTCCTGTAATAAACGGTATTGTATTACCTCAAATTGCAGTTCGCCCACGCAACCAATGATCTTTTTATTACCGCCAAACTGTGTAAATAACTGGGCAACGCCTTCATCGGTAAGCTGACTGATACCTTTCTCCAGTTGTTTGGTTTTCATCGGATCTTTATTCACCAGTTCTTTAAAAATTTCAGGTGAGAAAGTGGGAATCCCAACAAAATAGAAATCTTCGCCCTCTGTTAATGTATCGCCTATTTTAAAATTTCCTGTATCAAATAAGCCAACAACATCTCCTGCATAAGCATCTTCAATAATGTCTTTACTGCGGGCCATGAAACTGTAAGGATTACTGAAACGTATGTCTTTATTCAGGCGAACATGATGAAAATATTTGTTCCGCTCAAACTTACCGCTGCATACCCGCATAAATGCGATCCTGTCGCGGTGTTTGGGATCAAGGTTGGCATGTATTTTAAAGATAAACCCGCTGAACTTATCCTCACCCACTTCAACTGTTCTGACGGATGTTTCTCTGCTTCGGGGTACAGGCGCAATACGGATAAATGTGTCCAGCATTTCCTTCACACCAAAATTATTTACGGCACTACCAAAGAATACCGGGGCTATTTTACCCTGCAGATAATCTTCTGCATCAAGGCTGCCGTATACGCCATCAATCAGTTCCACATCTTCGCGCAATTGATCTGCATCGCGTTTGCCCACTTTTTCATCCAACGAATGATCGGAAAGATCGCTGATGGCAATCACATCCTCCTCATCTGCCTTGGTACTTGCTGTAAACAGGCGCAGGCTTTTATTATCAATATTATATACCCCTTTAAATTCTTTACCGCTGTTAATGGGCCATGTCATGGGATGTAGCGAAATGCCCAATTCTTTTTCTATCTCTTCCAGCAGATCAAAGCGGTTCTTTCCATCACGGTCCATTTTATTGATGAATACGATCACCGGTGTATCGCGCATGCGGCATACTTCCATCAGCCTGCGTGTTTGTGCCTCTACCCCATTTACACTGTCAATTACAAGGATAACACTGTCAACAGCGGTCAGGGTGCGGTAAGTATCTTCAGCAAAATCTTTGTGGCCCGGTGTATCCAGCAGGTTAATCAGGGTGTCTTTATACTCGAAGGTCATTACCGAAGTAGCTACCGAGATACCCCTTTGCCTTTCAATTTCCATGAAGTCGCTGGTAGCATGCTTTTTGATCTTATTGCTCTTAACGGCGCCCGCCACCTGTATGGCACCACCAAATAACAGCAATTTCTCGGTTAAGGTAGTTTTACCCGCATCCGGGTGCGATATGATGGCAAAAGTTTTACGCCTGTTGATCTCCTTCTCGTATTTCATAATAATGGTCCAAAACACCGGAGGACCGAAAGACAGGAAGCCAGCTTTTCTGACATTCCTGTGTCGCGGTTACCCGGCTCCTTTTTCAGCCCGCAAAGGTAAGGGATAGAAGTATTCAGGAGGCAGCTCAGTTCGCACATTGTGTGCATGAGGCGTGAATCGTGAGGCGTGAGTCGTCAGTAGTGAAAAAGTGGCAACTTTACGCTCAAAACTCACGACTCACGGTCAATAGATTATCTCTTCCACAGCCGCCTTGCCATCCGTAATGGTCACGATCCACAGCCTGTTGTAGATGCTTTCATCCAGTTTTTTATACTTATTTTCCCCGATCAGCAGGTTTACCAGTGCCGGAGTTGAGTTGGAATGTCCGGCCACTACCACTGTTTTCCCCCTAATCTGGAGGAGTTGGTCTGCCATGGCCTGAAGGTTTTTAGGATCGTAAAGCAGGATCTCTTTACCAAATTTTTTGGCCAGCGGCCCGACTGTTGATTTGGTGCGGGTATAATTGGTTGAGTAGATCAGGTCTGGCTTGTATGTTTTTAGTACAGTTAACAGCCTTTGAGCACGCTGTTCTCCCTGCTTTGTCAGGGGTGGATCGGCAGACATCATGGTAGAACCAGACAAACTGGTATCTTTCTCTGCATGGCGGAGCAGGATATAAGTGCTGGTTTGAGCCTGCGCTGAAGAGGCAGTTACCAGCAAAAAAATGATGGCGGTGCATATAGCAGTTAATTTGGGCATACCCTTGATTTCATAATGAAGATAGCTATCAACCCGATGTTTATTATACCGTTTTTCAATTGCAGATCATATATAGCATTTTATTCACAAGTTTCCCGGGGTATAGCCGTTACATTTGTTACCATTACTGGTCATTTATCATGTTTGGCATCATTTTTAGACAGTATTTAAAAACAGGAATATGAAACAACTCTTTACACTATTTTTTTTAGTTATATTTTCTATCCATTCGGATGCGCAGGTTTTTAAAGATCTTCTCAATAAAGCAAAAAAGGCAGTATCGGGCCAACAAACTACTTTAAGTAATGATGATATTGTTGCAGGATTGAAAGAAGCATTGGTAACGGGATCGCAAAAAGGTTCCACTACCCTTTCGCAGGTTGATGGATTCTTTGCCAATGCCGCACTTAAAATATTAATGCCACCGGAGGCAAAAAAAATTGAAACCACTTTACGCAAAATTGGTTTTGGCAAAGAAGTGGATAATGCCATTCTGAGCATGAACCGCGCTGCTGAAGATGCCTGTAAAAGTGCCGCTCCTGTTTTTGTAAATGCCATCAAACAAATGAGTTTCCAGGATGCGTTGGGTATTTTAAAAGGCGGCGACACGGCTGCCACCGGTTACCTGAGAGGAAAAACAACTGCAGAACTTACTACAGCATTTAAACCGCTTATCGAACAGTCTTTACAAAAAGTGGATGCCACCAAATACTGGAATAAATTAATCGGCACCTATAATAAATTCAGCTTTCAAAAAGTTAACCCTGATCTGTCGGCCTACGTAACAGACAAAGCGCTGAACGGTATTTTTTACCAGGTAGCTATTGAAGAAAAAAATATCCGTAAAGACCCGTTGGCAAGAACGTCTGAGATATTGAAGAAGGTGTTTGGCAATTAGTGGCAATGGTGAATGGGCAATTGTGAATGGTGAATGGGCAATGGTGAATAGGCGGTTTTGAGTTGAATTGGGTTTCCCAAAAAATCATTCACCATTCACCATTGCCAATTCACAAAATCTTTTTAGCGTTCAGGCCGTTTTAGCGTCCCGACCACAGCATCATTTGCCTTTTCACCATTCACCATTGCCCATTCACCAGATTGTTTTAGCGTTCAGGCCGCTTTAGCGTCCCGACCGCATTATCTAAACACTTCATCATCCATCTCATTCGCCTTATTAACAATGGCCTTAATCTGAATATCCAGTTCCTGGGCACTTTCAACGAGATGATCAAAAATTTCGAGGCCGTTTAATGCACCACTGTTCTGCAGTATTTCAATCATTCCTAAAATATTGGCCAATGGCCTCCGCACTTCGTGCGACTGAATAAAGGCAATATCACGCAACACCTTATTCTGCAATTTGATTTTATCGTGCACCAGCACATCGTCTGTAATATCCCTGTTGGTTCCAATAACACTAATGATCCGGCCACTGTCGGATTTTTTGATGATGACATGAGATTCAATATGCCGTACACTGCCATTGGGAAGGATGATCCTGTACATAGCGCCACTAATCATTTTTTTTCCGGACAACAAATTATCGATTGTTCTTTCAACATTTTCCACATCTTCCGGGTGAACAGCATTATAGTATACTTTAAACAGGTTCAGGCCGGAGTCTTTAGGGCAATGGTATATTTCGTACATCCTGTCGTCCCAGATTACGTTTTTACTGGCAAAATCAATTTCAAAAATGCCTATTCCAGCCGAGTCGGTTGCTAATGTTAAACGTTGCAATAATTCCTGTTGTTCTTTAAGTGTATGCTTTCTTTCGGTGATATCATTTTCAACAGCCATAAAACCAAGATGCCTTCCATCTGCAGCATACATGGGCTGGCAGTCAACCTCAAGCCATATCTTATCGCCGGCCTTGGTACAACTGATAAATTCGCCTTTATACGGCAGTTTATTATCCAAACAATTCCGTATCTCCTTAAAAGTTTCTGAATCTACCTCTTCGCCTTCCAATGAATAGCCAATTTTTTTTCCTTTTATTTCTTCAGCAGTATAACCGCTTATCCTGGTATACCCTTCATTGATCCAGATGATATTTTCTTCCGCATCGGTGATCATTACTGAATTGGTGGTATTGTGTGCCACCAATGCCAGCCGTCTTACTTCATCTTCACTTTTCTGAAGTTCTGCTTCTACTTTTTTCCGGTGGGTGATATCAAAAATGTATCCATCAATAAAGATCTCATCTCCACCTGATTCGTAATTCACTTTACCACTTTCAAAAACCCATTTAATTTCTCCTTTCCTGTTCACAATGCGGTATTCAATTTGAAATTTTCCCTTCTCCAGTAATACACGCCGGTCGCTTTGATTAAGCATTTCCTTGTCTGCTTCATATACCAGATCTGAGTAACCGCTGGCCCTGTTCTCCATAAAATAAGAAACAGGATAGCCTGTTAACCCTTCTACCCCATCACTAAAAAACTCTACTGAAATTGATTCGTCGCCGCGGCAACGATAAATGGCTCCGGGGATCTGGTTAACAAGTGCACGCACCTTCTCATTATCCAAACCCAGCAATATGTCTGAGCTAACAGAAGTTCTTTCCGATTCTGTTAATGCCTGCAGGCTGTCGTGCCCGATATGAACAATACCCTCTATTCCACCTTCTGTATTTTTAAATGCACTTATTTCCCATCGCATCCATTGCCCGGTAACGCCTGCACGGCGAACAGTTACAGAAACGGGCTGACCGGGATATTCCTTACTGGTTTGTAATGCCTGCGAAAAAAAGATGCGGTCTGAGGGATGAATGGCATCTTCAATTTGTGTATTCAGTGAATTTTTGGAGAGATGTGAGAAATGATCCCTGAACAAGGGATTAACATAAAGGCAATTGCCATTCGCATCAGTAACCACCAGGTAGAATACGGTTGAATTCAGAAGCCGGTCGGGAAGAAAACTTTGCACTGAGGACTGATTCATAAATATTATACCGGTTTGCAATTAATCGTATTTTCTGATCTAATAGCAAGGGGGGATTTGCCATTTGTTTATTTGTCTCTACTTCTATTCTTACTTTAAGTTAACGATTTTAAATCATTCCAAAATCAAAAAGGGTAAATACAACAAAAGGAAGACAGTTGCCCATCTTCCTTCTGCATATCAAATTGATAATTTATTAAATATCGATCGCTTCTCCGTATGCTGCTGCGGTAGCTTCTTTGATAGCCTCACTCATGGTTGGATGCGGGTGACTGGAATTTAGAATCTCGTGTGCAGTTGTTTCTAATTTGCGGGCCACTACTGCTTCAACAATAAATTCGGTCACGTTCATACCGATCATATGACAGCCAAGCAGTTCTCCGTATTTGGCATCGTAAATTACTTTTACAAAACCTTCGGTAGCACCCGCTGCACTGGCTTTACCACTGGCCATGAACGGAAATTTTCCGATTTTTAATTCGTACCCAGCCTCTTTAGCGGCTTTCTCGGTATAACCCACGCTGGCTACTTCAGGCGTGCAATAAGTACATCCCGGAATATTGTTGTAATCCATCACATCAGGCAGATGGTGATGTTTCTTTTCGTTATAACCGATATGCTCTGCAGCATTGATACCTTCTTTGGAAGCAACATGCGCCAGGGCCTGACCCGGAGAGCAGTCACCTATTGCATAGATACTAGCTACTGAAGTTTGCTGGTAAGGATCTACTACAATCTTTCCTCTTTCTGTTTTAATACCATTTTCTTCCAAACCAATATTTTCAATATTAGCCACTACGCCTACCGCACTTAATACGATATCTGCTTCCAGTACAACAGTAGTTCCGTCCTGTTTTTTAACTGTAGCTTTTACGCCGGCGCCTGAAGTATCAACCGAATCAACAGAAGCATTGGTCATAATATCGATGCCCTGTTTTTTATATTGTTTTTCAAGCTCTTTAGAAATGTCTTCATCTTCAACAGGAACAATGCGTGGCAGGAACTCAACAATAGTTACTTTGGTTCCCAAGCTGTTATAGAAATAAGCAAACTCAACACCTATCGCACCGCTGCCTACAATGATCATGCTTTTAGGTTGTTCGGGCAATACCATTGCTTCGCGATAGCCGATCACTTTTTTACCATCCTGTTTCAGATTAGGCAATTCCTTACTCCGTCCACCGGTAGCTATGATGATGTATTTCCCTTCCACTACTTTTTTACTTCCATCAGCGGCAGTTACTTCAACCTGGCCTTTTGCTTTGATCTTGCCATAGCCCATCACTACATCAATCTTGTTCTTCTTCATCAGGAACTGTACGCCTTTGCTCATTTTATCGGCTACACCCCGACTACGTTTAACCACACCGCCAAAATCGTGTGCCACACCAGTAGCATTAATGCCATAGGTAGCGCTGTGTTTCAGGTATTCGTATACCTGGGCACTTTTTAAAAGGGCTTTAGTGGGGATACAGCCCCAGTTAAGACAAATTCCGCCGAGGCTTTCTTTTTCAATGATCGCCACTTTGAAACCCAGTTGAGAAGCACGGATAGCCGCGGGATAGCCACCGGGACCACTTCCTAAAACAATTACGTCGTATGCCATATTTAATGAATAAATGAGTGATTGATAGAATAATTGGTTTAGATTTTACACTAACCAGGCAGCAAAAATACTTGCAAAACAGCAAATGGAAAAAAGAGAGTTAAAGGGGTGAAATGGGAGAGATTTAAGCTTTTGCAGCGAGCTATTCCCGAAATTTAGAGCAGCACATCTAATTTAGCTCCGCCATCTGCATTTATTTCAACAGATGATGCATTGTTGATGGTTAGTGTTTGACAGGTAACGGTTGTTGCAGCTAAGATTGATTTGATACCGGCATTGCTGGTAATTAAAAAATGAAAGGTAAAAGCCGGAATGGTTTGTGCTCCGCTGCCATTAAAATCTACCGTACTATTCAATACCGTATACACACCTGCTCCAACTGTAAAAGTGCCTGCAATGCCAATGGTACCAGTGGATGCCAGTGTTCTGTTGCCTCCTGTTCCGTTCAGATTATTATAATTAACTGCTGCTATTACCGTTGATGCCGCATTGGTATAGTTTACCGTAGAAGTACCCGGTGTAAAAGTGCCCATATTTACCAATGGGGTACCACTACCCGTTAAGTTGAGCGTAAAGGAACTTAAACTAAGGGTACTGGGCGAATTAACCGTTAGCACATTACCTACAGAAGTAGTACCCGACAGCGTTTTAACTCCCGCACCCGTAAACCCAAGATCATAATACGTAAAAGCAGGTATTGTTTGCGCTGCCGCCCCCGTATAATTAACCGTGCCCGTATTGGCTGTAAAGGTTATCGCTGTGCCACTTATGGCCCCGCCTATATTTAAGATACTTGTATTGCCCAGTATGGTGCCGCTTGTATTGGTCCATGTTCCCGTAAACGTATGCGTTAAGCCTGTTCCCAGGTTCAATGTTCCGGCCGCGCCATTCATCGTAAAAGCTCCGCCATTTACATTACCCGTTAATGTAGCGGTGGCGCTTGCTTTTGTCATTGATACCAATCCGGTGGTTGTAAACGACCCTATGCTTTGGGTACCTGCTCCGGTAATGG